>JBCBBC010000034.1:0-36467 GCA_038532145.1 Pseudomonadota bacterium
AAAACCCGGAATGGTGGTACCTGATTCGGCGCTGATCAGGGCGCAATAATCATCGCCAGACACACATTGCGCGATAATTTTTTCAGTATTTTCTGATGCTTGCGCCAATGGAACAGACTCCAGATGGATCTGCACGCCACAGCTCGATGCGGCGGCCAATCGAGCGGCATCCATCAACAACCCATCTGAGATATCCATGCTGGCGGTCGCAAACTCGGCAATCACCCCCGCCGCCGCAATCGGGCTGATCTGAGGCACGCGATAGCGGTCTGCCAGATCTGGCGAACCGCCTTTTTTTGCAGCTTTCAGGCCCAGCCCTCCCCAGCCGATTTCGCCATTGATGAGCAGGGATTGCCCCGCCTCGCCGCCGGTCCGGCGCACGGGGCCATCGCGCAGACACCGTCCCGTCAAGGTCAGGGTCAGGGTCAATGGGCCTGATGTGCCGACCAAATCGCCACCGATCAGTGCGATTCCAAACGTCTCGAGATCCCGTCCAACCCCCTGCATCAGGGCTGAAAACTCTGCTTCACCCCTGTTTTCGGGCCAGGCAATCGACAGGAGGGCCTCGACGGGGCTCGCGCCCTTGGCGATGATGTCGGACACATTTACCCGCACCAGCTTCTGACCCACGGTATCAAGAGGATCATCGACCAGAAAATGCGTGTTCTGGGTCAGGGTATCCATGCTCACGATGGTCGGGCCATCGGTCGACAGTATTGCGACATCATCCTGCAATCGCGCCGCGCCCGGGGCGTGAACCAGGGGTACAATATAGCGTTGGATCCAGTCAGATTCGCGCATCAGGCCTCCGAAACCGGACTAAGACCTAAGCTTCCTCGGGCCGCAAGTCTTTCGAGACATTGTCGAGCACGGCATTGACGAAATTGGCTTCCGTCTTGTCGAAGAAATCGTGCGCCAGAGAGACATATTCATCCAGCAGAATACGCCGCGACAGTTCCTGATGGGCCACAAGCTCTGCCGCCGCCGCGCGCAAGATGGACCGTGTCGTGGAATCCAGCCGCGAGAGTTTCCAGCCTTTTGACAGCCGCGCCAGAATGGCTGTGTCGACCGTGGTTTGATGTTCAATCGTGGCATTCACGATGGATTTGAAAAGGTCCGGGTCAGCCTCTTCAACCGGATCCTCGTCCGGGCCGAGGCCAAGGCGGTCATCCATCAGGTCGCGGATGGCGGCTTTGCCGCTCTGACCGGTCTGCTCCATTTGATACAGCGCCTGGACGGCAGCCAGACGGGCGCCGGCGCGGCGGGCGCGGATCACTTCAAATGGGATTTTCTGTTCGCTCATCGCGGGTCCTTTGCCACCAGTGGCCACAAAAGGCCATGCCCTTTGGACGTTCGGACTGCGTTTCGCGGTGCAGCGCTAGCGCACGAACTTCTTGCGCAGTTTCAGCATTTCGAGGCAGGCCATCGCAGCATCCTTGCCCTTATTCTTTTGCGCGCGTTCGGCACGGGCAAGGGCCTGGGCTTCATTCTCGACGGTGAGGATGCCATAGCCGATCGCCAGGCGCCGATCTGTGGTCAGGAACATCAGGCCTTTGGCGCTTTCACCGCAGACATAATCATAATGCGAGGTCTCGCCGCGGATGACACAGCCCAGCGCGATATAGCCATCATATCTGGCGCTATCCGCCGCCATGGCGATGGCGCCCGGGACTTCAAAGGCGCCTGGCACCATGATGGTTTCGATTTCGCACGGCTCACCCGAGGCTTCGAGGGCTTCGCGCGCGCCCTTTTCCAGCTCTTCAGAGATGTGCGCATAGTAGGGAGAGTTGACGATGAGAATACGGTGCATCGGGTCTAGTCCTTGTCTGAGAGCGGTCGCCAACCTTCAATGGTCAGGCCATAGCCGTCGAGGCCAGCAACGCGCGTGGGTTCGGTGTCAGAGAGATAAATCATTTTTCGTACGCCCAGTTCGCGCAGGATTTGCGCACCAACGCCATACTCGCGAAGCGGCGCATGGGCATCCTTTGGATCGGACGATTTCATGCCAAGACGTTCCGCCAGCGCGTTCGGTCGCATCGTGTTGACGAAGACGACCACGCCCGGCTCTTCCGCATCCGCAATAATCTTCATGGCCCGCTCGACCAAGCCTTCGCGCGGGCCTTTTTCGCCGAGAATATCAGACAATACGTCTGTGCGGTGAACCCGGACAATGGTGGTGCTATCGCGCTCAATCTCACCATGAACAATGGCAATGTGTTCGCTATTGTCGATCGCATTGCGGAAAATCACGGTCTTGAACCCAACGCCATAGGCGCTTTCCAGATCCGACTCGACTCGGCGTTCGAGATAGCGGTCATGATTGCGACGATACTCGATCAGGTCGGCAATCGTACCGATCTTCAAGCCATGCAGCTGTGCAAACGAGACGAGCTCTGGCAGACGCGCCATAGAGCCATCATCATTCATGATCTCGCAAATCACGCCAGCCGGGAACAATCCTGCCATGCGCGAAATATCGACCGCGGCCTCGGTATGTCCCGCTCGCACGAGCGTGCCGCCATCCTTGGCGATCAATGGGAATACGTGTCCCGGCGAAACGATGTCATCGGCGTCACACATGGGATCAATGGCGACTTGTACAGTGTGGCTGCGGTCATGCGCTGAAATACCGGTTGTCACGCCCTCGGCAGCCTCGATCGAGACGGTGAAGGCGGTGCCCATACTCTCGCGGTTCTCGCGCGCCATCATGTCGAGATTGAGGGCGCGTCCGCGTTCGCCGGTCATCGCAAGACAAATCAAGCCACGACCATATTTGGCCATGAAATTGATCGCTTCAGGCGTACCAAAACTGGCGGGAATGATCAGATCACCCTCATTCTCGCGATCCTCAGCATCGACCAGGATATACATTTTGCCATTGCGCGCATCTTCGATGATCTCATCGATACTGGAAATTGCGGCGGAGAAGTCTTCAGCCATTTTTGGCTCCTTGCGGATCATGCGGGACAGGCGCGTCCGCGCCGATCATGCGTGCGACGTAACGCGCCAGCATGTCGATCTCAAGATTGACCTGGGCGCCGGGCTGCAATTCGCGCAGGGTTGTCACCTCCCAGGTATGCGGAATAATCGCCACCTGAAAGTCGCCATCCGGCAAGGCGTCTGCCACGGTCAGGGACACGCCATTAATTGCGGCTGAGCCTTTCTTGGCGAAATATTTCGCGATCTCAGCCGGTGGCCGGATCGTGATCCGGTAACTCTGGCCTTCCGGCTCGACGGAGACGATTTCACCGACGCCATCAACATGGCCGAAGACAAAATGTCCGCCCAGTTCCTGACCCAGTTTCAAGCTCTGCTCGAGATTGACCTCACTGCCTTCCTGCCAGTCGCCCAGCACGGTAAGCGACAAGGTTTCCGGCACCGCCTCGACGGCGAACCAGCTGCCATCGCCCTGCGCGCCAAAGTCGACGACCGTGAGACAGACCCCGGCGTGCATGATCGAGGCGCCCATTTCGATACTCTCGACCGGATAAGCGCACGAGACCTCAAACCGGCGCAAACCGTTGCGATCTTCCGCCTTGCGGATGGTGCCAACATCAGTGACCAGACCCGTGAACATGCTCAATCCTTTTAAAGCTTCCCTCATTTAAGGGAATTGTTGGTAATCCCAAGTGCTATCCCCACGGCAATGGTGACGCTGTGTAGCAGTAGACTGATGCTTCCCTGACGCGAGTCACAACAATCGTATGCTGCGGATTCGGTATTTCGTTGCCAAGTCCCACTGATCATTGCAGGCTAATAGCGTTCAGCGCGAACACGATCATAAGCCGCTTGGGTGAGCGGACCGTCGCGCCTGGAATATGAGGGACGCATAATGAGTAAACCAATGACTTGCCCATGGGCAAATCTCGCCGCCGGTGTCAGTGCATTTGCGCTACTGACCGCCTGTGGCGGCGGCGCTAACACACCGGAACGCTTTGACCGCGACGATATCAGCACCACGGGGACGGTGACCGAAATCGATGGCGGGATCAATATTGACGGGCCTGTCACCATCCAGCTTGAAGATGAGTCGACGTTCGAGATTGATGATTCCGACCTGGATATGCTGTTCGACGAAGCTGGAAAGCTGATCGATGTCAGCGGTGAAGCATCGCTGGAAGGCGAATTGACAGACACGCTGACCGTGACCTCACGGGTCAGAACAGAAGTCGGCTTCCGCACGGGCACTGAAATCAACGCGGATCCAGACTTTGGCATTCAGCTGCTGGAAGACCGCGACTATCTCGTTTTCTATCTTGGCGGCGATGCGAATTTGCAAATCGAGAACCGCCAAACGCCCGGCACTTTTGAGGACATCACCCTCTCTTCACCGCTCGACTCGAAGGCCTTCATTCTGGTCGATCCGCGGGATCCGATGCATTATCGGTTCGGGTCGACCGCGCTGGTCGCCTCTTATGGCTGGGGTGAATCGACCGACGGTCTGTTGCCCTTTTCGCCAAGGCTAGATTTCGGCGAATTGGATAGCTTCACCGGGCACAGGCTGGAGAACGGCGCGATGGGCATTGGGTTCAAGGTCTTTGATTTCTTTGAAATTGAAGGCACACGCGTGATCAAGGACCCTCAGTTCAGCGACATTAACTGGGACGACCCGTTCGCATCGAAAATCGAGGCCAAAGCCGGAATCAATGGCGGGCTCGACTTTTCCTTCGGTGTGCTGGGCATTGGCGTGTTCGCCTTCGATCTGGTCGACACAAGCGGCACGATCGATCTCGGCTTTGATCGTCAACAGGCCGCCTTTGACCTCCGCATCCAACCGGATGTCAGCTGGGTGCCTGACTGGTTCCATTTCGTGCCCGAGACCGAGGCAACCGGACGCCTGTTCGTGAATGGAGATACGAGCTTCGCCCTGGATCTGACCAGCCGCTACAAGAGCACGATTCCGGAAGCCAATCTCGCCGGGACGATGTCCGTCGACAATGAGTCCACCACCCTGACCGGGACGACCCTCAATGCGGGTCAGACCCTGGAAGCGTCGATCACGTTTGAAAATGAGCGTACCACGGGGCGGGTCAGCTTTCCGGAGGAATTTGTCGACGAGATTCATGGCCAGGTCCGACTCGAAGTCGACAATATGATGAATGGCGCCGAGGACAAAGTGGCGGCGCTGGAGGATGCCAAAACCAATTATGAATTCGAAGCCAGCTTGCGGGGGTTGCGGCCGCAGCTTCCCGTCATTGCCGACTCGGTGACAACTTTGCTCGATTCGCTGCCGGACACGGTGGAGAATGCCGCCGAGACCCAGACGCGTGATTATATCAACAATACCTGCCGAACCGTCGCGGTCAGAGTGTGCTTGAGAAATGTCCTCCCCCGCGGCACCCAAAACAGCATCGTCGCCTCTGCCGGCACGAATGCACGCGAAGAAGTCGTGGACGCGATTGAAACCCCTAAAGAAGTGATGGCCGAGTTGAAGAAACAGGCCCTGGAAGGCGATGATGACGCCTTGCGCAGTGCCCTGAAAAACGCGCTCACCAAAGCATATGAGCAACGCAATCTGTCCCGGGAGATCAGCATAGAGCATGATTTCGGCGGCGTCTTCGGACGGCGTACAATTTATACAACGACGGTGCAAAGACAGATCATGAATGCGGCGCAGCAGAAAACGATTCTGGATGCGCGCGACTATGTCGATTACATCCCAGCCGCCAGCCAGACCTATCTCCAGGCGCAGGCCATTATCGATGCCATCCCGGCAAATGAAGTGCTGCAAAATGTCAAAGATCAGGTCGATGACAGTTTCGATGCCGTGCCCAGTATTGGCGGCGTTGGTTATATTGCCGAGGCTGGCACCTATCGCGGCTTCCTGACCATTGGTGGCACCGATTATGATGTCGGGTTCAATGTGCTTGATCCGGTTGCGCTCAGCAAAGGTGTGGCCGAGCTGATCGTTCTACATATGGCCAATGCGTCCTGATCGCGCTCAGGCGCGTTGGTAGCTTGTAAGCACATCGCCATCAATCGACTGCGCCGTGGTGACCCGCCAGCGCGGCGCCGAAGCCATTTCATCGAGCCCAAGGGCGGCGATGGCCGGCAATCCGTCCCCGCCAATCAGGATGGGGGCGCGAAACCATTCAATCGTATCGACGAGCCCGGCCTGAATGAAGCTGGCCGCAAGTTGTCCGCCCCCTTCGAGAAAAATCTTGTTCAACCCTTCCACCGCACAGCGATCCAGCAAGCGCTTGGGCGAGACTTTGCCATCTCTCCCCGGCACGGTCCAAATTTCCGGCTGGTCGGACAGCACGTCCGCCGGATAGCCCTTGGGTTCCACGGCGCTGGCCAGGACAACCTTGCCCAGTCCCTGCGACGTCAGCAGTCTGGCATGCTGCGGCGTGCGCAGCGAACTGTCGGCAACGATGCGCACGGGTTGCTGTTCAGGCGGCGGCACGGTGCGGGCGGTCAGGAGCGGATCATCTGCAAGCACGGTTCCCACCCCAACCAGGACGGCATCATGCGCCGCCCGCATTTCATGCACGCGGGCACGACTTTCAGATCCGGTAATCCACTGACTGACCCCGTTCGACAGCGCGATACGACCGTCCATGCTGGTGGCAATCTTGAGGGTGACTTGCGGTCGAGACATTCCGGCTCAGTCCTCGTCAAACTCGGATTGTTTGATAAAGGCGGCAAAGTCCGATGGCGCATCGAAATCGCGATAGACGCTGGCATAGCGGACATAGCCCACCGGATCGACGACGCGCAGGCTTTCCATAGCAAGTTCGCCAATATCCTGCGAGGCCACTTCGGTTTCCCCGCTGCTTTCAAGCTTGCGTGCGATCGCCGATACGATCTGATCGATTTGCTCCGTTGAGACCGGGCGTTTGCGCAGAGCAATTCCGATGACACGCGCCAGCTTTTCGCGCTCAAACGGCACCCGCTTGCCGTCTCGTTTCACGACCGTGATCTCGCGCAATTGCACCCGTTCAAATGTCGTAAATCGGGCGCCGCAATTATCGCAGCCCCGGCGTCGGCGCACAGCGGTATTATCTTCTGCGGGGCGGCTATCCTTGACCGCCGTATTTTCAGATCCGCAGAAGGGACAGCGCAAACGCCTAGGCTCCTAACCCATTATAAATCGGGAACTTAGCTGTCATCTTTTCAACTTCTGCGCGAACTTTCGATTCCGTTGATGCGCTGTCACCGCTGGCGACGGCATCAACGACTTCGCCGATCCATTTTCCGACTTGTGTGAACTCTTCAACACCAAATCCGCGCGTAGTCCCCGCCGGCGATCCGACGCGGATGCCGCTGGTCACCATGGGTTTTTCCGGATCGAATGGCACGCCATTCTTGTTGCAAGTGATGTAAGCCCGCTCCAGTGCGTGCTCGGCATCGCGCCCGGTAACCCCTTTGGGACGCAAATCGATCAAAGCGACATGCGTATCCGTCCCGCCAGAAACGAGGTCCAGTCCGCTATCCTTAGCCGCCTGCGCCATGGCTTTCGCGTTATCGATAACGTCGGCTGCATATTGCTTGAATTCGGGCGTCAGCGCCTCACCAAAGGCGACGGCCTTGCCGGCAATCACATGCATCAGTGGCCCGCCCTGGATGCCGGGGAAGACGGCGGAATTCACCTTTTTGGAAATGTCGGCATCATTGGTCAGCACCATGCCGCCGCGCGGACCACGCAAAGTCTTGTGCGTCGTGGTCGTGGCGACGTGACAATGGTCGAGCGGATTGGGGTGCGCCTTGCCTGCCACCAGTCCGGCAAAATGCGCCATGTCGACCAGGAAGAAAGCGCCCACCGAATCGGCGATGGCGCGGAATTTCGCAAAATCGATCTGGCGCGGATAGGCGGACCCGCCGGCAATAATCAGTTTCGGCTTATGCTCTTTCGCCAGCGCTTCCACCTGATCAAAATCGATCAAGTGATCATCGGCGCGCACGCCATATTGGATGGCATTGAACCATTTGCCTGACTGGTTTGGCCGTGCGCCATGCGTCAGGTGACCGCCGGCATCGAGACTCATGCCCAGGATGGTGTCGCCGGGCTGTAGCAGTGCCTGAAACACGGCCTGGTTGGCCTGCGATCCGGAATTGGGCTGGACATTGGCAAATGCACACTCGAACAGGGCTTTCGCGCGGTCGCGCGCCAGATCCTCGACCAGGTCAACATATTCGCACCCGCCATAATAGCGTCGCCCCGGATACCCTTCGGCATATTTGTTCGTCAGCACGGTTCCTTGCACCTCAAGCACGGCCTGGGAGGCGATATTTTCAGACGCAATCAGCTCGATCTGATATTGCTGGCGTGTCTGTTCCTTGGCAATCGCGGCAAAAACGTCAGCGTCGCGATCTGCGAGCGCTTCGGAGAAGAATGTGGCGGTGTCAAACCGGGATGGAAGGCTGGTATCGGGCATGGCGTGATTCCTAAAGCTCGAGTTCATGTACGGTGAGTGCCAGCGCCTCGCAAGCCGTCAATTTCGCCCTCTGTGTCGCACACGCTATGCGAAAACTATTTGCTATATTTACAACCAAACTTGAATTCTTACCCGAATTCATGTTTTACATGGCAACAATCTCGTCTTCAGAACGGGTAAACATATAAAATACAAGAGCTAAAACATGACCAATCACTCGAAAGCAGAGTTGCTCGAGATGACGACGGATATCGTCTCGTCCTTCGTGGCGAATAATCCTGTCCCGACGGGGGGACTTCCAGACCTCCTCAAAACCGTTCACGAGACCGTTCACGCCCTGGCCAGTGATGAACCCGTCGCTGCGCCGCGCCCGGACCCGGCGGTTCCGATCTCAAAATCAATCACACCGGATCATATCATCTGCCTCGAGGATGGCCGCAAACTGAAAATGCTGAAACGCTATTTGCGCTCACGCTATGATTTGACGCCAGATGAATATCGCGCCCGCTGGGGTTTGCCGAGCGATTACCCGATGGTAGCGCCCAACTATGCCAAGAAGCGATCGGCTTTCGCCAAGGAAATCGGCCTCGGACGCAAGCGCGCGGGGTAATTAGAAACTTAGTGCAATAACCAAAAAGGCGCGTCTCATTGGCCGCGCCTTTTCTTGCTTCAGATGTTTTTGATCAAGCGGCCTGTTCGTCCAGACCCAGCTGTTTCCAGACGGCCAGGATTGCGGTCAGCAGATCATCCATCATTTCTTCGGTGTGGACCGGGCCCGGTGTGAACCGCAGACGCTCTGTTCCCTTGGGAACGGTGGGGTAATTGATTGGCTGGACATAGATTCCAAAATCGAACAGCAGCGTGTCGGACAACGCCTTGCACTTTTCCGGGTCACCAACCAGTAGCGGAACAATATGGGTCTCGCTCTCGATCAAGGGCAGTCCGGCATTCCGGAACTTCTGCTTCAGCAGCTCCGCTCGCGCCTGATGGGTTAAGCGCAGCGCGCGCCCTTCATCTGTACGCAGCTTGCGGATGCTGGCCAACGCACCTGCCGCCATGACCGGACAGGTTGATGTTGTAAAGATAAAGCCGGATGCCGTTGATCGAATGGCGTCAATCATCGTCTCGTGCGCTGCGATATAGCCGCCCATGACGCCATACGCCTTGCCAAGCGTGCCTTCGATAATATCGACGCGATGCATGACATCGTCGCGCTGCGCCACCCCCGCACCTTCATCGCCATACATGCCGACCGCATGCACTTCATCGAGATAGGTCAACGCTTCAAACTCATCGGCAAGATCACAAATCGCCTCGATCGGTCCGATATCGCCATCCATGGAATAGACGCTTTCAAAGGCGATCACTTTTGGACGCGCTGGATCATCATTCTCCATGAGGGCGCGCAAGTGCTCGACATCATTGTGACGGAAGACGCGATAGTCCGCTTGTGAGCGCCGGATGCCTTCAATCATCGACGCGTGGTTCAACGCATCTGAATAAATGATCAGGCCGGGCAGGATCTTGCCCAGGGTCGACAGGGTTGCATCATTCGACACATAGCCAGAGGTGAACAGAAGCGCACCTGACTTGCCGTGCAGGTCTGCAAGTTCTTTTTCCAGGTCGACATGATAGCGCGTGGTGCCGGATATATTGCGTGTGCCGCCAGACCCTGCACCGAAACTGTCAATCGCTTCATGCATGGCATTGGTGACATCATCATCCTGGCCCATGCCAAGATAGTCGTTGGAACACCAGACAATGATTTCACGTTCGCCATGTTCAAAACGAGCCGTCGCCTTCGGGAATTCGCCCCTATGCCGATGCAGATCAACAAATACGCGATACCGACCCTCACTGTGGATCGTATCCAACGCATTCTCAAAGGCTTTCAAATGTTTCATGGCAACTTCAATCCGTAACCGTTCGACCGCGATGTAAGGGCAATCCCTCAGATTTGAAACGGTATGAAAGGACGCACTAGTGTAAAATCCTATACGGGAGAACCCGTATAAAGGATTTCTCTAGGCCCCATAGCCTGGACTTTCACGGTCCAGTTTCCGCAGCAGTCCTGGCCAGGCGAGCATATTTGCGAGTGTTTTGGTCCCTTCGGGATTGGACTGACTCTTGACCACATCCTGCACGTCCTGCGACGGAATGACCATGTTTTCACGTCCAGCGGTCAAGGCCCGCACTTGCATGGAACAGGCGCGCTCGAACAGGAACATCCGCAAAAAACACTCCGCAGCGGTCCCGCCAACCGTCAGCGTGCCGTGATTGTAAAGCAGCATATTGTTCTTTTTGCCCATATCAGCGACCAAACGCTCACGTTCACCATGGTCGAGGGCGACGCCTTCATATTCGTGGAAAGCAAGGTCATGGCGGATCAACATCCCGGTTTGCGACAGGGGCAGCAAGCCTTCCTTATTGCAGGACACCGCGACGCCATCATCCGTGTGCAAATGCATGACGACATGCGCATCATCGCGCGCCGCGTGGATTGCAGAATGGATCGTGAAGCCGGCCGGATTGATGAAATACGGTGTTTCCTGCACGACATTGCCATCCAGATCGACCTTGACCAGCGATGAGGCCGTGATCTCCTCAAAGAACATGCCATAGGGGTTGATCAGAAAGTGATGATCGGGCCCCGGCACGCGGTGGGAGATATGCGTAAAGATCATATCGGTCCAGCCATACAGCGCCGTCAGGCGATACATCGCGGCGAGATCAACGCGCGTTTTCCATTCTTCTTCACTGACCTGACCTTTCAGGCTGGTGATCTGCATTCCGTCTGCCATTTCGAGTCTCCCGGATTATGTTTGTGATGACAGTACAGGGAAGCTTCCGTTTGGGCAATTCATGCGGGTGCTTGACCCCGCGTTCGATGCCACCGACATAGGGACCCGATGACGACCTGTATTGCATTCAGCGCCTCAAAGCGCCCCGAGGCCCAGGAAGCTCTGCGTCGGCTGACGCAGAAATATGGGCAATATGAAGAAGACAAGGCCGATGTGATTGTCGCGCTTGGCGGCGATGGTGCGATGCTGGATGCGATGCGGCGCCGATTTGGCGACCATAAGCCCGTCTATGGCATGAATCGCGGCACGGTCGGCTTTCTGATGAATGAGTATGACGAGGACGACCTGATTGCGCGCATCGATCGGGCTGAGCGGGCCACGGTCAGCCCCTTGCGGATGATGGTGACGGACATTCACGATCAGACCCATGACCGCCTCGCGATTAATGAAGTCTCCCTGTTGCGGCAGACCGCACAAACCGCGAAACTTCGCATCATCGTGGATGGCAAGGAACGGCTCGCCGCCCTGTCCTGCGATGGCATCATGGTGGCCACGCCTGCCGGATCGACGGCGTATAATCTGTCAGCCCATGGTCCGATCTTGCCAATTGGCGCCAATTTGCTGGCCCTGACACCGGTCAGCGCCTTTCGCCCGCGACGCTGGCGCGGCGCCCTGCTCAGACAGGATGCGCGGGTCGATATCGATATCATTGCCCCGGAACGACGGCCGGTGGCCGCGGCTGCCGACAATCAGGAAGTGCGGGACGTGACGCGCGTGTCCATTCATGCCGACCGTTCGCAGCATCTGACCATGCTATTTGACCCAGGCCATGCGCTGGACGAGCGCATCCTGCGTGAACAGTTCGCGTTCTGATATTAACCAGTTTCCTGTTTTCGTTCAGGCGTTTGTTAAGCCTAATCTGATACACAGTGAATATGGTTAAGTCGCTATTCAAAATGTTCAAATCGCCAAATTCTGGCAAGGAACTCCTCACCGAGCTCGACATTTCGCGCGTCGTTGGGGCATCGGAAGAGGCTGAAAACAGCCCTGAACAAGATTCTGTTGAGGAAACAGATCGGGAGTCGAACATCGAAGTCTGGAAACAGAACGATCTGGATCTCCTGCAAATGACCTGGCTGGCGGCCTGCGACAGTCCCGAGAATGAAGAGTCCGGGACAGCTTTCCGCAATGCATTGCACAACCTGCATGGGGCGTCTGGGGCCTATGGCGGCGGCGCGTTGACCCGTCTGACCGGCTCATTGCATCAATTGGTCTCTGGCGTCGAAGATCTTCACATTGAGGCGGCGCTGATCAATTTGCACGTTCAGGCGTGTCGCGCGACCTGTTTTGGGGACAGTGCTGAGGACGTCGCGGACGCGGTCTGTGAAGCCCTTGAATATCAGGTCGGCATGCGTCTGATTGGCTAAGGTGCCGAGGGTCTATCCGACCCCCTGAAATCCTTCGACTTCGCGCTTCGGCTTGTCGCCGCGATCAATGCCGAGCAAGAGCACAACCGCTGACGCAACGAAGATGGACGAATAGGTCCCGACAATCACACCAAAGATAAGCGCGAAACTCATTCCGCGCAGAACCGGTCCGCCGAACACGAAAATCGACAATAGGGCCAGGAGTGTGGTGCCCGATGTCAGAAGCGTCCGGGACATGGTCGCATTGATCGCCAGATCGACCACTTTGGACAATTCAAGCTTCTTGTATTTGCGCGCCTCTTCTCGCACGCGGTCGAAGACGATCACTGTATCGTTCATTGAGTAACCGACAATCGTCAAAAGCGCCGCGATGGTCGCCAGATTGAACTCAAATCCGGTCAGCGCGAACATGCCCATAGTCAGGATCACATCGTGAAATAGCGCGGCCACCGCGCCCAGAGCATATTGCCATTGGAAACGGAACGAGATGTAGACCATCATCAGGGCCAAGGCGACCGTCAGGGCGATGATACCGGACCGGAACAACTCACCAGAGACTTTCGGCCCCACAGAGGCTTCTGATCGCAAATTGAAACGGTCCGCCCCGACCAGATCGCGCAAGGCGGCGCTCACGATATCGCCAGCCCTGTTCTGGGCTTCGTCCGGCGTTTCATCGCCCACGGGCGGTTGCGGTTCAAATCGGATGACGGCAATTTCAGGCGCATTCGGTCCAGTGCCACGGGCCGAATTGACCTGAACATCGCCGGTGACCAATCCGGTCACCGTGGCGCGGATCTGGTCCGCGGTGACATCCTCTGGTTTATCAATTTCGATCACGGCTCCACCCGCGAAATCGATCCCCAGATTGAGGCCCCGCGTCCCCAGCGTGGCCGCCGATGCCAGCAAGGCGACAACAGAGATCACCAGGGCGATCATGCGAAAGCTCATGAAAGAAACTTTGGTTTTCTCAGGCCATAAACGAAGCAGCATAAATCTATTCCTTGCCTACATTGCCAGCCGCTTGGGGCGGAATGTGCGGAGATAAAGCACGGTAAACCAGCGGGTCACGACGAAGGCCGTAAACACCGAGGTCAGAATCCCGATGGCGAGCGTGACCGCGAAGCCTTTCACTGGCCCGGACCCGACCATGTACAGGATCGACGCGGCGATAAAGGTGGTAATATTGGCGTCGAGAATCGCGGACAAAGCCCGCTCATACCCAGCTTGGATGGCCGTTGCCGGCGATCGCCCATTCGCCTGTTCTTCGCGTATGCGCTCGAAGACGATCACATTGGCATCCACGGCCATACCGATGGTCAGGATGATCCCGGCAATTCCGGGCAGCGTCAGCGTCGCGCCAAATCCGGACAGGGCGCCGATAATCATGACAATATTGGCCATCAGAGAGCCGACAGCAAAGCCGCCGACCAACCCGTAAGCGAGCACCATGAAGACGCCGACCAAAGCCAGACCAATCATACTCGCACGGGAGCCCGCGGCGATGGATTCTGCGCCGAGCGTCGGCCCGACGGTTCGCTCATCCAGGAAATTCAGCTTCGCGGGCAGTTCGCCCGCCTCGATGATTGCGGCGAGATCTTCCGCCTCTTCAATCGTGAACCGGCCTTCAATGATCACATTGCCGCCCGGAATGGGGCTGCGAATGGTCGGCGAGGACATGGAGGTTCCGTCCAGGACGATGGCGAAATTGCGATTAATATTGCTACGCGTCAGATTGTAGAACTTGGTCGCAGCGGATGAGTTCAATCGGAAGCAAACGGCCGGGAAATTGGCCTCATCAAAGCAGCGATTGGCGGTGGCGATATCCGCCCCTGTAAGTTCGGGAATTCGGTTGACCAGGATTTGCCCATAATCAATCGAGTCGACCAGCATTTCTCGCGGCGAGGGACGTCCCGATGTAACGGCCACGCGGATCGCGGCTTGGTCAAGACTGGCCATGTTAAAGGTCAGTCGCCCGGCCTGCTCCAGAATTTCCTTGATCCGCTTGGGGTCAGCCTCACCCGGCGCCTCGAGAATGATCCGATTGTCGCCTTGAGGGGTGATTGAAATTTCTGCCACCCCATCCGGGTCGATCCGACGGCGAATGATTTCCATCATTTTGGACTGTGCGTCAGCTGCCAGTGCTGTACGGGCATTGTTCGGCACGGTCAGTTGAATAAATTGATCGCCGGTCTGGCGTACCGTGAAAAGCTCCGTCTGGGTGGTGCCGATGGTCGGATTAATCCGGTTCAGACGTCGGATCGCTTCAGCCATATCCTCTTCTGGGTTAAGAATTTCGATCGTCAGGCGATCTTCATTCTGGACCGGTGGATTGCGTTCCACCAAAGGACTGCGATTCAGGGCGGAGCGAATATCCGACTGAACGGTTTCGAGCCGGTTAGCGGCGATTTCAGCTGGGTCGATCTCCATCAACAGATAAACACCGCCTTGCAAATCCAACCCGAGATTGAGCTTGCCCGCTGGCAAAAACCACCAGGAATCTTCCGCCTCCTGGAGCTGTTGCTCATAAGCCGCCATTGCAGCTTGATTGGTCGTATCAGACGGTTCTCTCGGCTCTATTCCGAGAAACCCGTCAGAGAACATGTTCGGAATGGCGAGAATGGTCCCCCAAAGCAGGATGACCACAATTAAACCCACTTTCCACAGCGGAAAATTCAGCATGGCGGCAAAGCCCTTGTTTTAGTCGTTCGCGGCGACCGGAGTGTTTTTGTCTCGAACGTCCGCGACCATGCCCTTCAAGGACCGCACGCGAACGCCATCTGCCAGTTCGATCGTCACTTCCGTGTCCGCAACGCGGGTCACTTTCCCGATCAGGCCACCCGCTGTGACGACGGTGTCGCCTTTTTTCATCGCCTCAAGCATCGTGCGATGCTTTTTCTGGCGCTGTTGCTGGGGCCGGATCAGCAAAAAATAGAAGATCAGGATCAAAGGAACGAACATGATCAGGCTGGACATCAAACCACCGCCGGCAGCGGCGTCTTGAGCCATGGCCAGAGGCGCAATCAGAACTGATGCGAGAGTCAGGGGAATAAATTTCCGCATGAAAGATCTACCTTCGTGAAATCAATTGCGCCCGTATATCCATGCCCCCGCGCTTTAGCAATCGCACGGGTGCGTTCCTTGTCCGATCACTTCGCCTCAATTCGAACAGGATTCAAGACCCGCTTGAGGCGAATCTTGTCAGGACAGACTCACTCGGATTCGAGCGCTTTCAGGTACATGGAATTCTTCGGACTGGCGAAAAGCCGCTCGACCATGGGTTCAAAAAAGTCCAGCGACTCGCTTTCATACTCGGGGTCAAAGGCCGACTGATCATAGAGGTGGCAGAATTGCGCCGTATACTCGTAATAGGGATGATCCTTGAACTGATCCCGCATGTCGCGATCGAGCCCGAGATGGTGGAAGAAATAATAGCCCTGGAACATGCCGTGATTGGCCACCATCCAATGGTTCTGCTCTGACACAAACGGTTTCAGAATCGCGGCGGCCACATCCGGGTGATTGTAGCTGCCGAGCGTATCGCCAATATCGTGAAGCAGCGCGCAGACCACGTACTCTTCGTCTCGGCCATCGCGATGTGCCCGCGTCGCGGTTTGCAGGGAATGGGTCAGCCTATCGACGGGAAATCCACCATAGTCGCCATCCAGCAGGCGCAAATGATCGAGCACCCGTTTGGCCAGGCCCTTGTTGAAGCCCTTGGAATGTTCGGCGATAATGTCCCAGTCTTCTTTCGTGCCTTCCAGCATTTCGCGAAATTTCGCCTGAACTGGCGCGTGTCCGTCTGCCATTTTTCACTCCCGGTCTGTCTATAGACATAGATTGTGCCTTGACGCGAAGTCCGGTCAAATCAAAAAAGTGAGCAATTAATCACTTGCAAAGTATTTTTTGCTATGTTAGCAAGCGCTCACAAACCCGAGGCTGACCCATGACTCTTGCTGAACCGAAACGCCCCCGCGCCCGCAATGCACGCCCAAAAATTGAAAAAGCCGCCCTCGAGCTGTTCATTCGCGAGGGCGTGGATGCTGCGACGACACGCAATATCGCTGATCATGCCGGCGTCTCTGAAGGTGCGCTTTACCGTCATTATAAAGGCAAGGATGAACTCGCCCTCGCTTTGTTCATGGAAACTCATAACCGTCTGGGTGAGATGATGCTGGCGGCGTTTTCGGAGCCCGGCACGATTGAGGAAAAGGTCCGCCGCGCGGTGACCGCCTATTGCGCCTTTGCCGACGAAGACTGGCTCTCGTTCAGTTATCATCTCGTTTCGCTGAACCGATACCTGCCGCATGATACCAAACGCGAGGATGATCCAGTTTCGGTGGTCGAGAAACTGATTCAACACCTGATCGATTCCGGCGAGATCCCGAACGGCGATCCGGCCATTCTGGCTGCGATGAGCCTCGGCATCGTCATGCAGTCCGGATTGAACAAGATCTATAGTCGTTTGCCCGGCCCCTTCAGCCAGCATGTCGACACGTTCACACGCACCATAATGGCCATACTGCTTCAGAAATAAGCCTCCAGGAGACTTCCCATGATACGCGGTGTTTTGTTCACAGGCGTCTATTACGCTCTGTCCGTTCTTTATGTTCTCATCTCCCTGCCCTTCCTGGCCTTGCCCGGGCGGGGTCCAGTGACGTCCATCATTCGGTCCTATACGCGAGCGATCAATATCGCCTTGCACTGGATCGGGGGAATCAAGAAAGAGGTGCGCGGTCGCGATCGCCTGCCCGAAGGGGCCTTCATCCTGGCCCCCAAACATGCCAGCTGGGGGGACGGCTTCATGATCTATCCGGAAGTCAAAAACCTGGCCTTCGTGACGGGAGATCATCTGGAGCGGTTCCCGCTGGTTGGCGGCATCTTGCGCAAGCTCGGCGCGATCGTCATCGACACGTGCGGCGGCGGCGAGCGCAAGGCGGCGTCACTCAGCGAAGGCATGGCCCGCGCGCGCGAAGACGGTCGGCGTATTCTGATCTATCCCGAAGGTCATCTGGCCCCGATGGGTTACCACTTCCGTTACAAGCCCGGCGTCTGGCACATGCAAATGGCGATGGATGTCCCGATCGTGCCGGTGGCAACGAATCTGAACTGTTTCTGGCAGCAGGAAGAAATCCTCAAGAGACCCGGTACTGCGATCATCGAGTTTCTCGATCCCATCCCCGCTGGCCTGCCAAAAGAGGAAGCCATGGAACGCCTCACAAACGCGGTCGAAGCGCGATCGGCAGAATTGATCGCCGAAGCCACGGGCAAGCCGGTGGAACCGACAAAATTGTTGCCCGATCCGGACAAGGGCACCGTCGGCAAACCGAATGCGGAACTGGCGAAAACGACCTAGACGCTAAAACACGAACGCTTTGGTGGCCTCGAACCCGGGCAATACGGGTGGGCAGCATTCAAACGCTTCGCGATACGCAAACGTGTCGCCCGCGCGCTTGTATATACGGGCGGCCCCAACACCGCGGCCAGTCGCAACGACAACGCCGAGGCGGCCACCTTCAGAAAGCTGGCCCAGCCAAGCTTGCGGTACGTCTTCCACCATGCCGGCGATGAAGACAATGTCGAACGGTCCCTGATCGGGGAGCCCTGCAGACAAGTCGCCCTGAACGGCGACAGCTTCATCCATTCCGATGGCGGCGAAACGTTCGGCCATGGTGTCCACCAGAGCCTCATCATCTTCCAGGGCGATCACGGCCTCCGTCATGTACCCAAGCAGCGCCGCGCTATAGCCGGCCCCGGCCCCGATGACGAGGCTGACATCGCTCGCGACGGGTTCCAGTCCAACCAGCAACTTGCCCAGATCGCGGGGCAACCACATGGCGCGGGCCTCGCTGGTCTCGATTTCCAGCTCCGCATAGGCGCTGGCACGCATGCCTTTTGGGACGAATGTTTCGCGTGGAATGGTCGAGAAAGCGCCGACCACTTCTGAAGATGTCACATCATTCACCCGCACTTGCGAGTCGACCATCACTTTACGAGCTTGCGCGAAGTCCATAGGGCGCCCCTTCTCCAGAGATTCTGTTTTGTATCGCGGCCATAGCACAGGTTGCGGTCGTCGCAATACGACCAATGCGCCCCAATGCACTTTACCCGAATGCATGTCCGAAAAGTCGCTGCGAGGCTCTGTGGCGGAGTGGTGACGCAGCGGATTGCAAATCCGACCCCCTTTCAACAATTACAGACACTTACCTGTCTAAAAGCAGGCGCACATGTGACGAACGCAAGCCAAACGGGCGATGACAATGTCTAACGGTGCAGAGGGGAAATCCACGGAGTTATCCACAGGGACAAACGGAACTTCGATAAATTACATCTCCAACCTAGAAAAGATGCGGTGCGTATATCGAGTAAGCGCAGAACTCGATTAGCTCTCGCCCCAAGACGCCTTCTTTCGATAGATCGTCGAAGGATTGATCTGCAACTGTTTTGCGGCGGCAACGATGTTTCCGCGACACAATGCGATCGCCCGCTCAATAGCCTTTTTCTCAGTGACCCAAAGCGGTTCCACGCCATAGTCAGGCTCGGCAGGCGCACGCAAGTTGTATGTTGTCGCCTCGGCATCGGCACTGCACTGTGTGGGCGTTGAAATTCGGCCCTGTTGCTGAGTCGGAAGATCTGAACGAGCGATCGTCCCCCCCGTCTTCAGTACAACGATCTGGCGAACAAGATTTTCAAGTTCGCGCACGTTACCAGGCCATGCATGCGAAACCATCCACTCTTCCGCATCCCGCGCGAATCCATCAAAGTCTTTGCCTTCTTCGCCAGCATACCGCGCCAGGAATCGTTCTGCCAGCAAGAGGATATCAGCCCCGCGATCGCGCAATGGCGGAAGCGCCACTGGGATTACGTGTAGGCGATAGTACAAGTCTTCCCGAAGCTTGCCCGTGCGCACGGCCTCAAGCGCATCGCGATTGGTCGCCGCGACAATTCGAATATTGGACTTGCGGGTCACGCTATCGCCAACACGCTGATACTCGCCCAACTGCAAAAATCTCAGCAGTTTCGGCTGCAGCTCGATCGGCATTTCGCCAAGCTCATCCAGGAAGAGTGTCCCGCCTTCGGCCAGCTCCGCTGCGCCAGCGCGATCTGAGGTGGCGCCCGTAAACGCGCCTTTGACATGCCCGAATATCTCGCTTTCGATGAGGTCACGCGGGATGGCGCCGCAATTGATGGCGACGAACTTGGCCTTGCGCCGCGGACTGAGATCATGCACCGCGCGGGCGATCAATTCCTTACCTGTGCCGGTCTCACCCGTGACAAAAACGCTGGCTTTTGACGGAGCGGCCGCCTCTATCGATTTGAACACGCCTTGCATGACCAGCGATTTGCCGATGATCCCGCAAAAGTCGGATCGACTCACCGTCGGCTCGACCCGTTTCACGGTTTCCTTGAGCTCGAAGCCCTCGACCGCATTCTGTGCGGTCAGCCGGAGCCGGTCTTTCGTCGTCGGTTTGACGACAAAATCGACAGCGCCCCGGCGCATGGCATCAACCGCGACGGACATGGAGCCATTCGCTGTGATCACGATCACCGGACAATTGAGAGCGGCAGCCGTCCAGCGGTCGAGTAGATCCAGCCCATTCGCATCTGGCAGTTTGAGATCAAGCAGGATGCAGTCCGGGGTTTCTGCTTCAACGGCAGATATCGCCGTGGCGCCGGTATCGGCGATTGAGATGGCGCTGAAATCATGCCGCAAATGCGCTTGATAGGTCCGCGCCAGAGATGGCGTGTCTTCAACAATGAGAAGTCGTCCAAGGTCAGGCATGATCAAGCTCCCAGATAGTCTTTTTCGAGAGCCGCAGTGACCGAACTTGCTTCGGACTCGATGCTCGCCATGAGGGGCTCGAACCGCTCCGTCTTGCCAATCTTGGCCATTTGCTCAAGTTCCGCGGCCAGTCGGCTCAGCTCTGTCGCCCCAATGTTTGAGGCAGCGCCCTTCAGTGAGTGCGCGTGATGTTCAAGCTCAGTCTGCTCGGATGTTTTCAATCCTGGAATGCGCCAGGTCAGTTCGTCCAGAAAGATCCGACCGATCTCGGCATAGGTTTCGAGATCACCTTCCCAGACTTCATCAATGGCATCTTTGTCGAGCGCGCTCATGGCTTTCTCCTTGGCGGTTTTCTTTTCTGCAAGCGGGGCGCTTGTGCCGCCCAGCCATTTTTCGAGTTCAGTGCGAATGGCTTTCGGTCGAACGGGTTTGGTGATGTATCCTGAAAATCCGATCTGGAAGGCGCGATCGCGGTCCCCTTTGAGCGCGTGCGCGGTCATCGCGACAATCGGTGTGGTGTAGCCGCGCTGGCGCAGGATTCGCGTGGCTTCCAATCCGTCCAGGTTGGGCATGGAGACATCCATGAGAACGACATCAAAGTCGCCGTCCAGCGCAGCTTCGACCGCGGCGGCGCCGTCCAGAACGTGCTCATAGTCGAGACCGAGACGATCGAGCATTTTTTTGGCGACCATGGCATTGGTCTCGGAGTCCTCGGCGATGAGGATGCGGCCGCTCAACAATTCAGGTTCCGTGGTTCGATCTTCGACATCTTCCGTGCTCGGTCCGGCTTTTTCGACGGGCACTCTGAACGTGAACGTCGACCCCACACCAGGGGCACTGCTGACAGAAATCGATCCATCCATGATGTTGGAGAGCTGGCGACAAATCGCCAGTCCAAGACCGGCACCACCATGCGTCTTTGACCGCGACGAGTCAGCTTGTTTGAACCGATCGAACAGCACGGTTTGATCCTGCTTTGAAATACCGATCCCGGTATCGCGCACTTCCAGAACCAGTTCTGTTCGCTCTCCCACATCTGCGACATCAATGTTTACAGCGACGACACCGCGCTGGGTGAATTTGATCGCATTGCCGACCAGATTGATCAGAACCTGGCGGATCTTCCCGATATCGGAATTCAGCTGGCCGCCCGGCGTGTTCAATTCCGTCGACAGGGTCAGGCCTTTCTTCTCGGCCAAAGGCTTGAAGACTTCTGCGACGATGGTTTTCAACTCGGTGGGATCGAAGACGGAGAGCTCCAGATCAACTTCACCCGCTTCGATGCGCGACAGGTCGAGCAAGTCATCGATCAGCGTGAGCAGGGTTTCGGCGGAACGCTCTGCCGCTTTCACCAGGTCTGCCGTCTGTTTGCTAACACTGTCATCCTCAATCAGGGAGAGCGAGCCAATCACGCCGTTCAGCGGAGTCCGCATTTCGTGAGACATATTGGCGAGGAAGTCGGATTTCGCGATATTCGCCTTCTCGGCCGCTTCCTTGGAGTCGCGCAATTGCCGCTCTTTCGCGAGCCGGTCGGAAATATCGCGGATCACGCCATAATAGAGCTCACCATCGGCACTTTCGATACGACGACCGAGCAACTCGGTCGGGACGCGCTCCGCCTTGGCATTCAGAAACTCGATCTGAACCCGCACCGTTTCGCCATTGCCGGCCTGGCTCATTCCGGACAGCGCCTCGGCGAGATTGTCAGGCGCGACGAAATCTATGGCCGGCCGCTTGAGCATTTCTTCTTTGCTATATCCCGCGAGCTGGCAGGCCAGGTCATTGGCGTCCAGAAGCTCGCCGCGGGCATTGATCACCACAATGGCGTCTGGCGATAATTCAAACAGGCTCTGGAACCGTTCTTCCGAGGCGCGCAATTTGTCTTGCGCCGCTTTGACCTCGGTAATGTCGCGCAGATAGGCTGAGAAGAAAGTCGTTCCGCCAAATTCGACCGGGGAGATGGCGAGTTCGACCAGCAGGTCATCGCCCGCCTTGTTCGTCGCCGGCACTTCCACGCGCTTGTTCAGAACCGCATGCTCACCGGTTTTAAGATAATGTACCAATCCGTTGTGATGCGCCCCGCGCAGATTCTCCGGGATCACAAGATCGGCAAGGACTGCGCCGACAGCTTCTTCGCGTGTGTAGCCGAAGACCTGCTCAGCGGCCGGGTTGAATTCAACCACAATGCCGTCTTCGTCCATCATGATGATACAGTCGAGCGCTGCGTCGATGACGGCGTTGCGCAGCGCATTATCTCGCTCGATCGCAACCAGTGTCTTTTCAGCCATCGTCGGGGCTCCGTCGTGCCCTTTGGCACGTGTTTGGTCTCGTTTCGTCATTGCTTCGCCTGCTTGCATTTTGCTGCAGCCTTGCAATTTTCGATTCAAACCCGCCCGCTTGAAAATGTCTTTATTTTTCTGACACCTAATGGATCGGCTTTGCGCTCTTCTGAGTGTCAGCTTGCAGTATGCCACATGAATATTTGCAAAATGCAAATGAGAGCACTGCAATTTGCAACACTCCCTGCACCTCAGTAAGCGCCGCGCGCTGTCAGAACGGCCAGAGGCGTTCGAAACAGGATCGCGATATCCATCCAGATGGAGCGCTTTTGCAAATAAGCGACATCGAGGACGACTTGGCGATCAAAGGCGAGATCGGCCCGCCCCATGATTTGCCAGAAGCAGGTGATCCCGGGCTTACCCCGCAGGCGACGGCGCTCAACAGAGGAGTATTTCGCCACCTCCACCGGCAAAGCAGGCCGCGGTCCGACCAGAGACATGTCGCCTATCAACACGTTCCAGAGCTGCGGCAGCTCATCGATTGAGAATTTGCGGATGAACCGACCCACACGGGTGATCCGGGGATCGCGTTTGAGTTTGAACGTGACGCCATCGTCGCGGTCATGCTTCTGCTGGCTCAGTTCTGCCTGAGACGGACCATCAATCCGCATAGACCGGAATTTGAAAATCTCGAACTCCCTACCATTCTCACCCACACGGGTCTGACGGTAGAGCGCAGAGCCCCTGCTTTCCAGGCGAACCGCAAATGCCGTTCCGAGCAAGAGCGGAGACGAAACCAGCAACCCGGCAGCCGAACCAACAATGTCCATGCTGCGTGCCAAAGCGCGGTCAATCGACTGCACCACTTTTCGCTTACGACGACCGAACGCATATTTCGCGGCGTTAAGCGTGAACGTAATATTGCCGATGAGATAGCGCTGCCACATGCGGCGCGGTTCGCATTTCAGACGATAGAGCCACTCTGTTCCGGACTGACGCATCCATTTCGGGGCGCGGGGTATACGGCCCGAGGCGAAGTCCAGTAATCCGCCGACGCCCAGAATAACCGGCGCGTGAAGGCGGTGACGCACACGCGCAATCCAGGTATCTTGTGATGGCACCCCAAACGCGACGAAGACCACGCGCGCGCCGGAAGCATTGATCTTGGCAATCACCTCATCTTCTTCGCGCGGACTGAAATAGCCATGATGCGTGCCCGCGACAGAGAGGTTTGGGCACTCCGCCATTGTGTTCTGGGCAGCCGCTTCCGCGACCCCTTCCCGGCCGCCGAGGAAAAAGACCGGGATGTTACGAAATGCCAGGCAACGGCAAAGCGGGCCAAACAGGTCCGTCCCGTTGAGATTATCGCCAAGAGTTTGGCGATCCATCTTTGCCGCCAGCGCGACACCCGATCCGTCAGGGAGCAACGCATCGACATGTTCCAGCGTGTCGCGATACTGCCAGTCCTTGCGCGCAACATTGGCGCAATGCGCGTTCAGGAAAGCAATCTGGGTCGGTGTCCGTGACTGGGCGCGGTCTGCGATCCAGTACACCGTTTCAGCCATCCCGGCTTTGACCACGTCATAGCCGAGTACGATTTCTGTTTTCAAAGTCCGTTCCGGACCAATTCGCGGCCGACGGAACGGAGCGGGATGGACAGTCATGATTGGGCGAGATGAAAGCGTTTGCATCGCGGCGCTCCTGCGTTGGAAATTACACAGGGTCAGTGGCAGGATACGTTCCGGGCGATCTTGGACTCAATTTTCTCCAATAAATACAGCGCGCTGAGCTGATACAGGGAGGTTTTTACGATCCCTCGAGCGTGCATTTCGCATCAGGTTTTCCTCGCAATTTGCAAGGCGCTTTGCATTTTGCAAACAGCGAATTTCGGCAAGCGAAATAATATTATTCAATAATAACAGGGCACTAAGAGAGCACCGCGTCACGGGGCCAAAACGCAGCGATTCTTGAACCTCTTCTTTCAAATCTTTCGAGGAGAGGTCGCATGACCCTGCCCCTATCAAAGACTCTGCGTGCCAAAGTCCAAGCGATGGTTGAGCACAAACTCAGCCGGAATGTTGGCTGGCTAACAGGCGCGGAATTCATCAGCCGCTTTGGCCGGATCATCGCCGCCATCATCCTTGCGCGCCAGCTGGATGCGGTGGCGTTCGGGATCGCTGCGATTGCTCTAACCATTTTTGAAATCACCCGAGTCTTCACAGAAAACGGAATTGGCGCCGCTGTGGTCCGCGCCCGCGACGAAGACTATAATCGTACGGCCAATACCGCGCGACGCCTAATGTGGGGCGTCTGCCTGGCCCTGGCCGTTATACAGATCGTTGCCGGCGTCATCGTCGAATGGATCCTGCCCGGGCGCCAGGCCGGGGTGATGGTTGCGATGCTTGGTCTGGTCTTCCTGATCATGCCGTTTTGCGTCATGCACGCTTATGCCCTGCTCCGCGCCGAGCGGATGAAAGAGCTGGCCGCGATCAACACAGCGCAAGTCGCCAGCGATCACGTTTTGACGGCTGTCCTGGCCATTCTGGGCTTCGGCGCATGGGCCATTGTCCTGCCGAAATTGCTGACCGCGCCGATCTGGCTGGTCGGGATGCTGCGCACCAAAGCCTGGACGCCGAACCTGTCGGCTGGCTTTGCACCGATTGCCGGAATCCTCAAATTCTCCTGGCCCGTGCTGGGTTCAGAATTGATGTGCGCGTGCCGTGATCAACTCGACAAGTTCATCGTCTCCCTTATGTCCGGTGTTGAAGCGCTTGGCCTCTACTATTTCGCTTTCAATGCCGGCCTCGGCGTCTCCACGGCCTTGAATCGCGCCTTCTCAAATGCCGTATATCCGCATCTCTGCGCGGCCGGGGATCAACTCGGCGCGTACCGGAAAGCGCTGCGTAATCTCGGTATTCCATTCATCATTGTCTATGGCGCTCAAGCCGCTCTGGCCCTGGTCTATGTGCCCATCATCTTTGGCGAAGCCTGGGCCCCGGCCGCCCCACTCGTCGCCATTCTATGCCTTGGCGGCCCCGCCAGACTGCTTGTCGATGCGGCGCGCATCAAGGCACGCGCAGAAGGCAGGTCGGGACGGGACTTCCGCATCTCGATCGGGCTGACGTTCAGCGTTCTTCTTCCCTTCGCGCTCTTTGCGCAACAGGGCCTGGCCGTCGCCGCCATCATTTCCGTGACCTGCGCAACCGTGTTCGCGATCGCCGTCACGCAGCAGAGCGTTCGCGCATCGACGCCCAATCAGATCCACACCATGGGAGCAACATCATGACCCCGAAACCAACCGTCTCAATCATCATGCCGGCCTATAATGCCAGCGCGACCCTGACAGCGAGCGTTCGCAGCGCGCAAGCGCAATCCCTGCAAGACTGGGAGCTGATCATTGTCGATGACGGGTCGACCGACGACACCGCTGAGGTTGCGCGCTGGCTAGCGCGTTCGGACCCCCGCATCTGTGTCCTTCAACGCTCAAACCAGGGCCCTTCGGCCGCGCGAAACTGCGCCGCAAGCGTTGCCCGCGCAGACATCCTTGCCTTTCTGGATGCCGATGACTTTTGGGCGCCTGAACGCCTGTCGACCATGGTCAAGGCGTTTCGCGTCCTGCCAAAGGCTGGCGTCCTGTTCAGCCGCACCCGCTTTGTCGACGCCGACACACTAAAGCCCGGAACCCTAACCCCGCATCGGTCACGCCTTCGTCCGGCTGATCTGATGTCTGAAAATGCGTTGTGCAGCACCTCCAATATGGTCTGCCGCAATGATACGTTTCAAGCGACAGGCGGGTTCACGACAGGCTTGAACTATGCCGAGGATCAGGACTGGTTGCTGCGCGTCGCGCTCGACAATCGCTGGCATATTGTCGGCCTCGACCAGGAATTGTTCTTCTATCGCTCATCCGGGCAAAGCCAGTCGGCTGATCTGGACGCGATGCGAGACGGCTGGCTTCGAATGGTGGGTCGCGCCTGCTTGAACTTTCCCGACACAGCTCCTGCTGCAGCCCGGCGCGCCTATGGTCCCATTCACCGACAACTGGCCCGGCGGGCCCTGAGAATGGCAAGGCCACGCCTGGCCCTCAACTATATGACACTCGCCTTGCAGCACGATCCAATGATGCTGGTGCGCCAGCCGAGACGCACCGGCCTGACGCTCGCTGGCGCGCTGCTATCCCTCATTCCCAATCAAGCCCTGAAGGAGCTCGTTGCCCGATGAAACCCCCTATCGTTTCCGTGATCATGCCGGTTTACAACACGGCGAAATATGTCGAGCCCGCCATCGCCTCCGTTCTGGCTCAAACCTATGCCGATTTTGAGCTTCTCATCATTGACGATGCAGGGACGGACGAGTCCATCGAGTTGTGCCGCGCGTATGATGACCCCCGCATTCAGATTATCTCGCAGGCAAATCGCGGCCTGGCGGGCGCGAGAAATACCGGCATCCGAAATGCGCGCGGTCAGTTTATCGCGCTGCTGGATTCCGATGATTTGTGGGAACCGAAGAAACTCGAAAAGCATATCGAACACTTGCGGCGTGCGCCGCATATTGGTGTGAGCTATGCCGCGTCCGCATTGATCGATGATAATGGCCAGATGCTGCGCATCGTGCAGCGACCGAAACTGCACAATGTCAGCCCGCAGGACATTTTCCTGCGCAACCCGATCGGTAATGGTTCAGCGCCCGTGCTCCGCCGCGCCGTCTTTGAAGACATAGCCTTCCTCAATCGGGATCGCGATGAGCATGATTATTTCGACGATACGTTTCGCCAGTCTGAGGACATTGAATGCTGGTGCCGGATCGCGCTCACGACCGATTGGGGGTTTGAAGGAATCCAAGGCACCTATACGCGTTATCGCATCAATGAAGGCGGTCTGTCGGCGAATGTCGTCAAACAATTCGCGACATGGTCCCGCGTAAAAGACCGTGTCGCGCAGCTTGATCCTCATTTTGCGGCCCGCTAGTCGCCTTATGCCGAAGCGTTCCAGTTGCGTTATCTTGCCCGGCGCTGTGTCCGTATGGGCGAAGGCGCTTTGGCCTGGTCCTTGATGAAGGATGCGCTGAAACTCTGTCCCCGGATCATCCTTCGAGAGCCTGCCAAGACGCTGTCGACCCTGGCGGCCGCATCCGTGCTTCGCTTTCTGCCAAGTTCTTTCAACGCGCCGCTGCAAGCGCTCATTCAAAAGGGGTAGGACATGCTGGCGAACCGCAAGATCGTTCACGTGCTCGATGATCTCGCCATGGGCGGGGTCACGCGCGCATTGAAAAATTTCGAACACCCAGAGCTCGCTGCCATGGGCGAACACAAGACGATCGACATTCGACAAGGGCGCGTCCGCGCATCGGGGCCCGATGACATCGCAATTATCCATTTTACAGCCAATTGGAAAAAGCTTGGCTGGCTGCTGGATCTGCGTCTGCGCGGCGGGTTCGAGCGCATCATGCTGATCGAGCATTCATACACCCAGGGATATGAAAGCAGCGAGGTTTTACCGAAGCGGCGTTTCCGGCAAATGCTGCGATTGGCATACAGGCTCGTGGACGAAGTGGTCGCGGTCTCAAAGACACAACGTGAATGGATGATCGCACACACGCTCGCGGCGCCCGACAAAATCATCGCCATTCCGCAATCTCGCATTTGCACAGACTTGCTGACCATGACCCCCTGCAACCGCGACGCAGGTCCATTGCAGATTCGGGCTTTTGGCCGGTTCCACAAACAGAAAGGGTTCGACCTTCTGATCAAGGCCATGGCCCGTGTCCCCGCAGATCTAGCAACGCTCAAGATTGCGGGCACGGGTCCGGATGCTGATCAGCTGGAAGCGCTCGCACACGGACTCGATCACGTTGATATCTGCCCACCATTCGACTCGCCGGAATCGTTTCTGTCGGAAGCAGACCTGGTCGCTATCCCGTCACGCTGGGAGGCATTTGGACTGGTTGGCACTGAAGCTCGCGCGGCAGGCCGCCCCATCCTTGCCGCGCGAGTCGACGGTTTGCGCGATCAATTGGATGCAGACGGGTTCGGGCATGCGCCGGGTAGCGTCTCGAGCATTGTCAGCGCCATATATCGCTCTGTAAACGCGGCCAACATCAATGAGCGCGGCCGGTCTTCAAGAGACCGCGCCGCCGTTGAATATGATCGGATGATCAGCAATTGGTGTGCGCTGCTAAGCCGGACATGACGCCATGAGCACCCGCATCATCGGCATCGACATTGCCCGCGCGGTCGCGATCCTTCTGGTTACCTGGAAACACAGTATGGCCAGTTTTGGCGCACGCGGCGTGCTTGATGGATGGGCGCATTACAGTCTTGAAGTCCTGATGCAATTGGCGACACCGATCTTTCTGCTACTCTTCGGCGCCATGCTGGAGCTGGTTTATCGGCCGCGATTTGAACGTGGCCTGGTGCGCGCGACGTCGCGTCGATTATTTAAGCGCGCCTTGCAATGCTACGGCTATTATGCGCTCGCCATTATCGTGTTTTTCGGGGTCATGGGCACCTATTCCTGGATGTCCCTTCCGCTTGTCTTTACCGGCTTTATCAGCGTGCCCTATTCCCACCTTTTGGCGTTTTACACCGCGGCCCTCGCGCTTGCCCCGTTGCTGATTTGGGTCCGCATCCATTATGGTCTGAGGCAGCTCATCTGCCTGGCTTCATTGATCCATTTGGCACACCCGCTCTTTTCATTGCTGCCCGCTGCACCGGAACTGTTCGGGCGCGATTACCTGCAACACATGAGTGGGTTTCTTTATGGCAAGGGAGTCGACTTTATCGGCCCGTCGCTCATTCACGGGCTTTCGCTGGTCTGTTTCGGCATGCTGTTCGGACATGGACTGAAACCCTCGCAGAAAACAGCAGGCACCCGCACGCTCTCGCCGCGCGTTTCGCTGTTGATGGCGGGCGCCTGTCTTGTCGTCATTGGGCTAAGTTTCAACTGGCAGTCGCCAAGGGTGAGTTTGCAAAGCCTGGTCGGCGCAGAGCTGCGCATCAGCAGTCATCCGCTTTATTTCAGCATTGGGATTCTGGGCGCAATCATTGTGACCTGGATCTTCATCGGTTTGAATGACATCCTGAAAGTCGGCATTGGACGCAGCCTTCAAGTGTTCGGCCGCCGAAGCCTGTTCGCGTTCGGGATCGGCAACATCCTGGCTTATGTCGCACCTAAAGCGTGGATCGGCATGTTCGGTCTTTGGGGCAGCGTGCTGGCGCTCTTTACCCTGGTTTGCATCCTGACCCTGTTCTACGATCAAATCGAGCAGCGCCAGGTGTTCAAACGTGAATTTGGATGGCGACTTCCAAAGCGTTGGCTGAGGCATAAGCCTATCGATTAGGAGCTTAAAGCGGGGGACGCTGGTTCCGCCTGGCTTGCCTGCTGCAACTCCTTCGCGGCGATTCCCATGACAATCAATCCGGGCCAGATCAGATAGGCCAGGATCTCCAGATTCTCACCGATCGAATAGAACGCCATGAGCAGCACCATGCCAAAGGCGATGCGCCCAGCCTTGGAGCGTGTGACCGCCAGCAGAGCAAACTCGACCAGGCTCCAGACCAGCGGGATCGCGAGCGCAATTGCCCCGATTGCGCCTTTCACGAACAGCAATCCGTACCATGTATGATGGCTACCAATCGGCATGTATTCGACGGCGTGCGGGCCGCGTTCGACAATGCCATGCCCCCAGACCGGCGCTTCCGTCCACCAGCGGGTGATCGCGATATCGCCAAGCAGTTCCCGCACCCGCGTCGAGTCGGCGCGCATGGATTTGACCGAGTTTAGCGTCGCGTCGATCCAGTCCAAAATATTCTGAGCCATCGGGGTCAACATGAGCAAACCAAGCGTCGCGGTGAACCACATTAGCGGACGTTTGCTTTCACCGACGGCAATCACTACCGGCCAGATGAACATCGCCGCCGCCAGAGCGAGCCGTGACTTGGAGGTGACAATCATCGCCAGGGCCGAAACAACGCCCATCCACTTCCAGAACCGTCTTTTGTCCGACAGAGCGAAGATCAGGTACATATTGCCAATCATGCCCGCCGCAGGCGACCAGGGCGTAAAATATCTGAGGCGGGTCGAGCCATCCATCGGTTCATATGAGTAGAGCTGAACGGCAAAGAATTCCGGGCCCGGGCCGCCCACCAGCTTGAGCGGCGAGACGAAGAGCCGCTCCGGCAAACCGACCATGGGCGCAACCAAAAAGACCGGCGTCAGAATCAGGGTTCCCAGGGCCACCCATCCAGCGGCGCGGATGATCGTTTCGACGCGAATATTCATGCACGCGCCGATCAGCGGGAATAAGGCAAGCAAGGCCCACCCCTTGGCCCACCCAATGGTTGACTTGATCGTCTGCCTGAGCCCCAAATTCTGGTTCATGTGCCCGACCTCGAGCGCCAGCAACATGACCAGCATGCCTAGGATCCAGACCCAGACACCGCTCGGAATGACAGGAACCGATTGCATCGCGATCTGGTCGTCGGCCAGATATGACCGGGCAAACAGGAGCCCCGTCAGCCCCACACCCAGCACTGGGCCCAACACATAGAGGCCGCCGAACAGATAGACGAACCAGGTCGCTGCGAGGGCGAAGGCGACTATAAGGTCTTCAGGAGCGCGCGTATGATGGGCAGTCTGATCCATAGCAAGGCCAATCCAATTGCGTAGAAGAACATCCCGGCCAGGGTGCCGAGGGCGATAAATTTCTTAGACGGGGTCGCAGGTGACTGCGGACGCGCGGGCGCCTCTACAGTTTGCGTCAAAGGATAAGACGCGAACATGTCCGTTCGGTTCGTATCGATCCGCGCCAGCGCGGACGCAAAAACCGTTTCGGCGACTTGATGATCGCGAAGAAGACCATCCAGCTCAGTTGCCGGTGCGGCCAATTGCTCAACCCGATCCTGCGTATCGAGCAGCTGGGTCTGCATGGCGTCACGGCGCTTCTCAACACCCGCCAGGTTGACGGTTGCGGCCACCAATTGCGCAATCAGCGCCGACCGCTCGCTATGCGATGTGTAATAGGCGCGATCCAGTTCTGCGAATGCTTCGAACCCGATCAGGATTCGGCCACGATCGAATATCCCAGCATTCAAACCGGACAGTTCACGCGCGGCGGCGATGACGTCTGGATGGTTCGGACCAAACATGTCCGTCAGTTCCGACCGCGTGGTGATCGCTTTTGATTGCGCTTCCAGCATTGCCTGAAACGCGCTGTCGGAAAGTAGGGCCAATATGTCGATCGCCTGCTCCGCAGAGACCCCCAGAATGCCCGACAGTCGTTTGACTTCACTCAGCGCAACCAGCCGTTCCGCGTCTGCGCGTTCCAGTTCAATCCGCAGGGTTTCGGTTTGCCCCACGAGGTCACGAAACTGCTCAACAGAGATTAAGCCATGCTCTGTCTGGAAGGCGATAATCTTCGCCTGCGTCTGCCGCACAGCCTCCTCAAAGCCGGCCAGCGTGTCGCGATACGCCGCCTCGCGCAGGCTTTGTTCTTCTGCCCGCAAAGCCGCGAGTTCTGTCTCGAAGACATCCAACCAGGCGTCCGCCAATTGATGCGCGGCGTCCGGGCTATCTGCTTTGACGGAGACGTACATAAGCTTGGTCTGGTTCGCCAGCTTGATGCTTGGCGCGGGTACGTCGGTCAGCGGCAAGTCGAGTTTGCCAGCCACACGGCCGCGCAACCGATAGGATTGCAGGAGACGCTTGTAATTCTCTGTTGGACTGAGGCTCTGGCTGCCAAAGGGCGAGGCCGTGTTGCTGGTGGCCTGACCAAGCGAGTCCAGATTCACGGAGACGCTGGACCCTGCCCCTGGTAAAATCAGTGTAAAACCGCTGCTATAGGTCTTTGGTGAGAGGGTTAGGAATGCAAGGGCAAGAACGCCTATTGCAATCCATCCGGCCACCAGGACCATACTATATCTCAGAAACCGTCCCTGGGGCCGGCCGCCCTTTAAGAAGCTCCAATTGCCGGTCATCGGACGATCCCCCCGATCAGAGCGGCATTGAGCAGCGGAGACACCGATTCAGACACCATGGCGATCACATCGCGGACATTGGTGACGTGCGAGTCGTAACAGGCAATCGCATCATTTGGCAGCAATACAGGATTGAAGTCATCGCGGTCGCCGCGGCGCACCAGATCCTCAATCGAGCGCGCGACCACTTCGCTTTCACCCGTCACTGGATTGCGCGAGATCAGCACGCCCCAGCGGCGGGCATTGGTGGCCTGGATGCCGCCAACGCAATTGGCTGAGACCAGGCCCTGCAGGAAACGGGTCCCATAAGGCAGCTTGGTCGCGTGCTCCCCAATCGCCGAAGCCGCATTCGACGCAGCTGGCCGGGTGAGGTTGGACATATAGACACGAATACCGGGCGGCGTAATGCGAGATGGGCGCGCCAAAGCAATCTGAAAACAGCCCCGCGACGGTACGTGTACGCGGTCGCCCGCGACGAGGAGCGGATCATCAACCGGACCACCATCAATTGCGCCGGTCATGTCGAACACGCGCCGGCGACCATTGCGGATCAGGACCACGTTGCGAATGTCAGCATCCGGACGCACACCGGCGGCAGCCGAAAGGGCCTTGCTCAGACGGCGTTGTGTGGTGAAATCGCCTGCGGCTTCAACTCTGGCCACGGGATCTGAATTTGCGCCGCGCTCATTGATCAGGACATCGCCGGACTGGAACACGGCACCCGAGATCGAGACCTGGATCGGCGCCCAGTGCAGAACGTCAATTGAAACCTGGACGAAGTTTGGCCGGTAATATCCGCCGGTCACCAGGAGACGCGCGATTGTGTTTTCAAGTTGTGTCACCGTCGTGCCGGCGGCAGGGATGTCGCCGATGAAAGGCAGACGTACATATCCGATCGGTGAGATGACGAAATCGCCGTCAAACCCTTCGCCTCGAACGATTTGCAACTGAATGAGATCTCCAGGTGACAACACGGCTGGCTCTTCAAACGCCGCGCCGAGACCCGTCGTCACGGACGGTCCCGTCAAGGCGAGGTCCATATCCTGACACCGCCCGAGATTTTGCGACGATGCCGCCGCAAACAGTGGGTTCTCTTTGGCGTCCGACATGGATTGCCGCTGCACCTGATAAGGGCCATCTATCGCGCCAGCGAGATTGCGGGGGCGTTCGAACGACCCGGCACACCCCACCATGAAGAAAATGACGAGAAAGACCGATAGGCGGATGAGCTCCTGGACGAATTTAGTCATGGGCGCCATCCAGGACCCGGAAGGATCGAAACACTGCGATCGCCCAGGGACAATCCGTACGGACGACTTTCAGCACGTCGCCATTCAGGATCTTGGTGTTCACCGCGATCATGTCACTAGCAATCGTGCCAGCATGATCGAGCGTGCGTTGGAACCGATCCAGCGTGGAATCATTCTCAATGAATATATGAACGCATGCCATAAAAGCCTCCTGTTTGGGCTTTCAGGATTGCAAGATGCGAGCGCTTATTTTTATTGTTTTAATTCAGTGTGTTATGAATTTCTCGAAAATTCCCTCTCTCAAAATGCAGGGATGATTTCGCATTTTGCGAGACCGCATTCGCGATTTGCGTGACCGGATTTTGCAACCGATGCGACGGGCGAAATGATCTGTTGGAAAAAGAAACTGGCCCCGAAGGCGATCTCAATCTCCAGTCTTGCGAGGCGCAACACATTTCACGCAAACTGCATCGCATTGTGCAGGACCTTCAGAGAACGCGACGTGCGTGCAGGGCGAGTCAAGACGGCAAACCCCGTCAAATCACGCCAAAAACAGCGAAATATCAGTGATTTCGCATCTGGAGCCGAACTTGCGCTGTGTCTCCTGCTTACGGCCACCATTCATAGCGCCGGAAGTGGAAACAACTCAAAAAGGTGACTTATGAAAACACTCAAACTTCTCACAGCAACCGCTTTCGCTGCTGGCCTGCTTCTGCCACTGAGCGCACACGCGGCACCGCAAAACGCCAAACAGTACAAGAATGCCATGCAAAACGCATCGCAGGCGCGGTTGAATCGCAATGGCAGCAATATCTTGCGTTTCGATGCAGATCAGAATGCCACGATGACTGAAGTCGCAGCATTGAACAGCTCGATCCGCGCCAATGGCTTGCACGTCGACGACTCCCTGATTTCAAACCTCGACACAGATCAAGATGCGACTGTTCGGCAAACGGCAATGACCAATTCGTCTATGGTCCTCAATTCAGTCGACATGACCCGGGCGCGCTCGGTCACGACTGAAATCGATCAAGACGCCACGGTCCGTAAAATGTCGGCCGTGAATTCGTCGATCGCAGCGAATACGATTTCCATTCGCTAGGTCGCCGAAATGAAACGCGCAGACATCCCCACCCCGATCCGGACCTTTTGGTTTGTTCCGCTCGCGCTTGCGACGCTGATCCTGCCCGGGTTCGGTCACGCTCAGTCTGCGCGTTTCACCCTTATCGATGCCCGCAACGGACTCACGCCTGAAGTTAAACAGGCCTATGCGGAAGCGATCGGCACCGACGCTTCGAGCGCGATGGTCAAAAATCGCATAAAGATTATCGCCAGTCCAAGACACGGCGCGGATTTCGACGCCATAGATCTTCCCGCCCACGTGCGACACGTGGACCTCGACATTTCGTTAATCCTACAGGCCGGACCGCCGAGTTCCGAACCCATCAACCTCAATCACCTTCGTCTGGCGAGACGCGCGCCCAATCGCGTGTCTCAAAAGACCACGATACAAGGACGCTAAGCTATGCGATCGATCCTGTTTTCATTGACGTTACTCGCCGCTGGATGCGCTTCCGGTCTCGACACCGATCGGGCCTCAGCCATGCGGTATTCCCATGCGGGATTCAGCGTCGATGAAACCGCCGCACAAGTGCATGAATCCTTTGATCAAAAGCTCGACCTGGCGAGCACACTGATTTCCGAGGCCCACCCGGAAGGGACTCCAGTGACCCTGGTTTACGTATTGAACACGGTGAACCTCGTCGACACGCCAACTTCTTTCACCCGCGATATGGGCGGTCCTGAAGCGCCAACAGCGCGAATTGCAGCGTCGCAACAATATCGCGATAGTGGTTTGCGTGTGATCGACCCCGGTCACTTCTCTGCGGATATGCGTTTGGACTGTCAAAACGCAACGAATGGCGCCCGAGTCTTTTTATTAAAAACCTATGTAAGCAATTATGACCCAGGTGTGCGGCGCCGAAATCGGGGCGCCTCACCCTATGTGCAAGATGATGATCTCGGTTTCGACATATCTCATCAATCCGGTTCCGCTACAGATGTCTTCACGATCGAAACAGAGCTCTCCGACTGTTTCGGGAACGTCCTTCGTGCGCTGTCTCCTATTGTCGAGGTCTCGTCCGTCACCGAAGGGCAATCTGTGTTCTTATTCTCCGAATTTTTTGGTGTTTACGGCAATCGATCACGATATGTATCGACCAATCTCAATGGCGCGAAGAAGCGCGCGATCGAACTCGTCGTCGCCGAAATCGGCATGTTTATGGCGGGGGTGCCCGATATCGAGATCGAACGGATTTTTGCGCCGCGTGGATGAACGCGGCGATTGCCATTCTCGGCGCCACGAACACGCAAACGCTCCTGTCGCGCGTCGCACTTCAACGCTTGCCACCTTGGTTCAATTTGTCTAACGGAAGCGTCGATGTGTCTAACGGTTAGATTGATCCCGCTAAGACCGTCAATGATTTCTGCGGTGAGGCTCTGTGGCGGAGTGGTGACGCAGCGGATTGCAAATCCGTGTACGCCGGTTCGATTCCGGCCGGAGCCTCCATTTTCCTGAC
>JBCBBC010000035.1:0-36181 GCA_038532145.1 Pseudomonadota bacterium
CGTTCTCCGCCGTGTGTCCGATATGGACGACCGCGCCGCGTTCGCGCAGGCGTTTGCCATTGGACGCCCATGAAACCTTCACCGACCCCATTCCCGCTCGGCCCTGCCCATCTTGTAGGCATTGGCGGCATTGGCATGTCGGGCATTGCCGAGATTATGATGAATCTCGGCTATCAGATCCAAGGCTCGGATGTCAGCGAGAGCGCCAATGTCAAACGCCTGCGCGAACGCGGCGCGGTCGTCCATATCGGACACACGGCGGAGAACGTGGCTGGAACCAGCGCGGTGATCATTTCCAGCGCCATCAAGGATGACAATATCGAAGTCCAAGCGGCCCGCGCGGCGGGTATCCCGGTTGTGCGACGCGCCGATATGCTGGCCGAGATCATTCGCCTGAAATGGACCGTCGCGGTTGCGGGCACACATGGCAAGACGACGACCACGACCATGGTTGCCGCGCTGCTCGATGGTGCTGGCATCGACCCGACCGTGATCAATGGCGGCATCATCAATGCTTATGGCTCAAACGCCAAGGCCGGCGACGGCGACTGGATCGTGCTAGAGGCCGATGAATCCGACGGCACGTTCATGAAGATCCGGCCGACGATTGCAATCGTCACAAACATGGATCCGGAGCACATGGAGCATTATGGCTCTATGGATGCCTTGCGCGATGCCTTCGACACTTATGTCGGCAATATTCCCTTCTATGGTTTTGGCGTTCTGTGTACGGACCACCCCGAAGTGGCGGCCATGGTGGCACGCGTTTCGGACCGGCGGATCATCACCTATGGCTATAACCGGCAAGCCGATGTCCGGGCGGTCAATCTGCAACCTTCCAGGGATGGCGTGACGTTTGATGTTATGATCCGGGCACAGATCAATGCGTCCGAGCGGGTCATCGAACAGGTCTTCCTGCCCATGGCGGGGGAGCATAATGTTTCCAATGCGTTGGCCGCGATCGCGGTGGCGGTCGAATTGGGGGCCACCAATGACCAGCTTCGCGACAGTCTGAAAGCCTTTGGTGGCGTCAAGCGGCGCTTCACCCTCGTCGGCGAATGGAAGGGTGTCAGAATTATTGATGATTACGCCCATCACCCGGTTGAGATCATGGCCTGCCTGAAGGCGGCGCGGGCCATCCAGGGGCAGGGGCGGGTCATCGCCATCTCGCAACCGCATCGTTTTTCCCGGCTGAACGACCTGTTCGAGGATTTCGCGCAATGCTATCGCGAGGCTGATGTGGCTGTGATTACGCCGGTCTTTGCGGCCGGTGAAGCGCCGATCGAGGGTGTTGATCACGCGGCTCTGGTGCAAAGCATGAAGGGTCATGGCCACAAACAGGCGCAAACGCTTGAAGATCTGGAAACCTTGCCGGATCTCATCCGCGACTTGGCCGAACCCGGCGATATGATCGTGTGTATGGGTGCGGGCAGCATTTCAGGGCACGCCAACACGCTGATTGAAAAGCTGAATACTTAGAATAGAAGTATAAATTTGAATTAAATTAAATTGATATGAATAATTAATCTAATTCATTTGTGATTACAAAGTAAAATATAAATATAGACAATAATTTTAATTAGTGCACTACATATCTAAACTGCAAGTGGTGGAGATATGTAATGAAATCGAGAATCAATAAACCCTGGTTTAGACAAGGTGCGATACCCTTCTTTATTGCTGGCTTCATGGCAATGTCTTTGACCCAAACTGCCGCCGCGACGAATTATGCCCAGCAATTCGATCTTGCGAACTGTGGTGCATATTCGATCAAGAGGTTTGGAGTCGAACGGCGCGCTGATGATACCAATGGCAACTGGAAATCGGTTTATCTCGTCCCGAAGGATGTGGCGACCGATCGCGCGATATGTATCGATGTGTCCGGGATCAAGGATGACAATGATGAGCCAGTATTCGGTGAGGGCGATGAGGTCCGTATAGTCGCCCATATAGCAGGGGGCGAGCGGGTCAGATGCGATAGCACCAATTTTCCGAACAATGACTCGGTTGAGCCAAGCTCCGGCGAGGACGAGGATCATCGCCGACGCCTCGTGATGAAGGGAACGTCGTTCAACAATAATGGCTGTCGTTCGATTGAGTACCGCGACGTCTTACCCCAACATGAATGCCGGACCTGGGGCGCTGTTCGGTCGATTTCCTGTTAATCCTATCGGTATTGGAGAAGCTCTTATGGCGTAGGTCATCCAAGAGGCTCTCCTGTCGAGCTCCGGTCTGCTTCGAGACCGTTTATAGTGAATCAACGCGCCGAAATTTCATGGTTTTCGCTGTGATCCTGTAAAAGTCTTTCTGGCATATTCTATTGCAGGTGGTCATAGGGAATTCAGCGTGTTTGCAAGGATGGGCTTTGCATTTGTGCTCGTATGTATGGCAGGGGCGGCGCCCGTCCTGGCCAGCAAAATTGCGGATTCCGAACCTGTTCTGCGCTTGAGATTAAGCGATCCACTGCTGGATGCGGCCCCCAAGCCATTTCTGCGCCCCCGCTTCAGCGATAATGTTACCGCTGCACCCGCACCCGTGCCGATGCCCGCCGTTTCGGTCGAAAAGGCCGGGCGGATCGGAAATTTTGCCTACATTTCGACGCCGCATCCAAACCTCGTTATCGCCGTGGGCGCGACCGAGGACCGGTCAGAACTTGGCCGCCAAATTGACCGCGCCATGATCGAATTGACCCCGGAAAACCGCCTCTATCCGATGCAGCAGGATAGCGCGCCTTTCATCGGGTTCGGCATGCGTGCTGGCCATAAAGATCGGGGCTGGGCCGTCGACGCGACCGTCGGAGCGGGCCTTCTAAATGCTGCCGAGCACGGGCGCCTGACCGACTGGGGATATACGGACACTCCAAATGGATATGAGGCCGAAGCGCGCGGAAATGTGCGCGTGCGTTACCGGTTCTAGGCTTTAGTTCAGGATCGACGCGCTGGCGCTTTCGGCGGCCGCATTTGCGGCCCGGATGGCGCGGTTCACGGCGTCCATCACCGCTTCGGAGCTGGATGTGCTGAGACAGTTGCCAGCAGAGATTGCAACCACCCGATCCGCATGTTTTGCCAACAGTTCTGCCGGGAAATTATGGCTCAGCAAATCAACCGCGTTGGCAAGCGCAATGGTCAGGCAGAGTTCCTCATTCACCGGTCCGGTATCTTCAAACATGGCGTGTGCCATGTCCTGTTTCAGTGCCGTTTCCAGGTCTGGGGACGCCTCGGGCCAGACGGTGCGGGCGAAGAGGCCAAAGACCCGCGTCTCTTCCCGGCTCAGCGCGCCGAGATGACATAATTCGTCCGCCAGCGTCGCGATGAAGTCTTTCTGATTGGCGAGTTGTGCGATCCAGTAGTTCAGGTCTCGTGGTTTCGGTGCGCCGCCAATCTCCTGATCACACATGGAGAGGAAGACGCCGAGCGTTTCGCGGTGGCGCAACGGCATGACGGCTTCAGGCGAGTCCTGTAGCTCAATCGTACGGCGCAGCAGCAGTTCTGCCAGGGCTGCGCCAGCCAGGGCCGGCTGATAATATCCGTCCTCAGTTTTGCCCGTTTCATCATTCAATGACAAAAGGAGAATGGCCTGAGGCAAAGTGATATCCATGCAAATCCTCAATCTTATCAACGGTTCCGCGAGCATTTCAGGCTCAATATCGGTGACATCGCCCCTTTTCGCCGCGACAGACAAGCGTTAGGCGAGCGTATGACTTTCGATTTGACAGATATGCCTGAACTTCGCGGCAAAATGATGAAGGATGCATCACTTGCGCCTTATACCTGGTTTCGGGTTGGCGGCGCAGCAGATATGCTCTTTTTGCCGGCCGACGAAGCCGATCTTGCGAGTTTTCTGAAGGCTTTGCCAGAATCTGTGCCGGTGACCGTTCTGGGCGTTGGCTCGAACACGATCGTGCGCGATGGCGGCATTGAGGGCGTCGTGATTCGATTGATGGGCGGATATTGGGGCCAGATCCATATCAGCGGGGGAGAGGTTCAGGCGGGGGCCGGCGCGCTGGATTTGAATGTCGCCAAGACAGTGGCAAAAGCCGGTATTGGCGGGCTATCCTTCCTGTCCGGCATTCCGGGATCGATTGGCGGCGCCGTGCGCACAAATGCCGGCTGCTATGGCCGTGAGCTGAGCGATGTAGTCACTGCGGTTGAGGGCATTTCACGGTCTGGCGAACCGATCATGCTGACGCGCAAGGATATTGGCTTTTCCTATCGCCATACGGATTTCGCTGCCAATATCGTGGTCACCAAATTGCACCTGGCAGGGGAGGCTGGTGAGGATCCGGAAACCCTGGCCGAAGACATCGCGGCGCATCAGGCGCGCCGCGCCGAGACGCAGCCGATCAAGGAAAAGACGGGCGGGTCGACCTTCGCCAATCCGGACCCGCCCGGTACGCCGGACGCGCGATCCAGTTGGAAGCTCATTGATGCGGCCGGTTGCCGTGGCTTGCGCGTTGGCGGTGCCATGGTCAGTGAGAAACACTGTAACTTCCTGATCAATACGGGCGAGGCGAGTGCGGCTGACATTGAGGCGCTCGGCGAGCTGGTTCGGGCCCGGGTGCTCGATCATTCCGGGGTCGATTTACGCTGGGAGATCCGGCGGATCGGACGCATCCAATCGTCTTAAGCCCGCGTATTGAGGGCATGTTGCGCCTTCCATATCTGCTGAACATTCTCATTCTCGTACCTGTCTGCTGGGCCATGTATTCCGGAACCGGAAGGACGGCTGTGTTTGAAGGCAAGGTGAACTGGTCCGATGATCTGGCTAGCTTGGTCGCAGCGCTCTGGACGGCAATCCTCGTCGCATCCTTTGCCGGTCTCGTTTGGCCGCGACTGTTCGTTCCCCTGCTTCTGGTGCAGGTGATCTACAAATCGCTGTTTCTTGCGATCGTCATCGCACCACTCGTCAGGCAAGGGAGTCTGAGCGCGGTGCCGATGGGAATTTCGGTTAGTTTTGCGCTGATTGTTTTGACGTATCCCTGGGCGATCTGGATGGCCTGGAAGCCAGCCTAGAAGGTGCCTCTCAGGCGCAAGGTCACAATATTTCCGAAATTCCGATTCCGGTCTTCAATTCGGACAATGTCGCCGCGGCGATCTGGTTCGTAGACCAGACGTTTCAGTTTTTCATCGCTGTCCAGCAAATTGGCCAGGAAGACAGTTCCGGTCATGCCGAATATGTCCTTGTGCTCGATGAAGCCCCACGCAAAGCCCTGTGGCTGAATAAAGTCGACCCGAACATCACTGCGAAACGTTGGAGACTCGAGAAACTTTTCGTAATTCAGACCCCAGGCCCAGTCCGTGTTCGGAATATCGTGCCGGAAATTGAACTCGAAATAGTGGATTGTGTTGTCATTAAAGTCGCGCGTGATGCCCGTGAGTGGGTCGTCGACAAATGTGTCCTGAAGGAAGGTTTCGTATTCCAGCTGGGCTCCCTTCCAACCAAGATTATCCAGTTTCAGCGTGCCCTCGATTTCGAGCGCGATACGCGAGGCAGATTCAATATTGCCTGGCCCTTCCGCAACCACCACGTCTGGCATAATTGGATCGAAAATTGGGACCTGGTCGACCAGGTCTTCTATCTCATCGCCGAACAGTTCGAATGTGACGGCGCCCCAGCTGCCAAAATCCTTCTCGACCTCAACGGCCAATCGCCAGCGCTGATCCGGGACGATTTGCACATTTCCGGTCTGATCCTCGCCTTGATTGTTGAGATCGACATTCGAGACAAAGTCAAAAAAGTCGAGCTGACCAACCTGCCGGGACAGTGAGATATTCACATTGGTCTTGTCATCGACCGTCCAGGCGAGGGAGGCCGAGCCTTTGGGGCGTGTGAAGGATCGGGTCTGGCCATTCACGCCATCTGACATGATTTCGCTTTGCTCGGCGCCGAGTGAGACTTGCAGGCGCAGATCCTTGGTCAGTTGACGGCCATGCGTCACAAACGCTTCTGCACGCTTTTCCTCGACCCGAACGCCATCATCACCGATGCCGACCGGTGCAACGGATTCCAGCGTATCGCCACGAAACAGCATGGCTTCGCTTTCCAGTGAGTTGAACGCGCCCTCCAACGAAAACTGCCAATCACTATTGTTCTGGCCGGTCAAATTGTACTCACCGCGCAGGATGCTTTCGCTCTCATCCACGACGCGATCAAAAATCTGATTACGGACATTCTGACCATCAAGATCCGCCCCGAAGAACTTGGCCCGCGTCGGGCTGTGCTCGTTGCGTTGCAGACCGATGAATTTCAGGCGACCGGGACCAAAGCCGAGCTCATAATCACCGCTGACTTCGCTATTCCACTCATTTTCCTTGAACTGAAAGATGGTTTGACGGATGAGGTCCCCGTCGGGGTTGAAAATGTCGCTTGTTTCGCGTTCATCCGGCTCCCAGAGATTGTATTCAGCGTTGAGATTGGCGATGTGTCCGTTGGCCGGTTTCCAGTTGAGACCGCCATTGAAGCCGACAAAATCAGCGACAAAGGTGCCTTGCTCCTCGCGAAACTCAGTCAGATTGCCATCGCCATCAAAAATATTTTCGCGACCGGCCGCCGCACCGCGATTAGGCTCGGTTTCGATGCCAAGATTCCAACTCAGCGTTCCGGACTGACCATTTATCGACACATCGAACCAATCCAAAGCTGGGGGTAGATTTTCCCGGTAGCGATGGCGGTAGGTCCAGGTGCCGCTAATGCCATTCGCCTCGGCGATGACATTGGCGACCTGCCCACTCAGGCCCGGTATGTCCAGGTTTGCGCCTTCGACAATCTCGATCCGCTCGACATTCGTTGCGGGGATTCGATCCAGCGCATCCCTCGCACTGGTCGACTTGGATGAGATTCGCTGCCCATTGATCAGAACGTTTTCCTGCGCCTGACCAAAGCCGCGCTGACCGTCACTTCCGGAGATACTGAAGCCCGGGATTTGCGACACCATGTCCAGCGCCGTCCGCGGTGCGAATTGCTCGAAATCGGCGATGGTGAAGGTGCGGGTATCCTCGCCAGGCACTGACGACGTTTGTGCATATAGGGGGAGAGGTAGGCCGACAAGCAGCCCAGCGAGGAATGTGTATTTCATGTTTTACGCCCAGTAAGAGAACGATCCCGACACTCGTCGTGTTACACATGTAACGAGCAGCTACAACCCCTGCGGGGAAATTATTTTCCCAATTATTCGGAAAGCCGAGCAATCTGCTCCAAGCGTTTGTGACATTTGTAAATGTTTTTGTTCGAAATATGGCAAAATGACCAGACTCTTGTCGGGGCGGAGGGCGCAAGCGCGATGTCCGAATCCGATACTTATGGCCTTACCCATAATTCATCTGCAGAGTCTCGCATGCCTTAAGAGAGTTTTACGACTTTCCTGCAAAATTGACGGCGAGTGGATCGCGCCGCGCGGTGATTGCCGATCTGTTTGATGGTGTTTGGGAAAGCTGCCTCAAGAGCAGCGATTAATGCGCATCAAGCGTTGCAGGTAGTCTGTTTCGACGGGGTTCGGTCATGATGGTGACACGACTTAAGGACGAAGCATGCCCCGGGCCAAAGGCAAAAATTCAGCCCCCGAGCCAGAGATGGTGCTGGCCAATACCCAGATTTCGTCTGTCATTTTCGGATTGGTCATGGTTGTGGCGCTGATCGTCGCCGGCGCCGCGCTGCTCGGTGGATCGATGTCGCAGATTGGCAAACGCTGGGGCAGCGCCATGGACGGCGCTTCGCGTTCGATCGGCCTGTCAGTCGGTACGGTCGAAGTCATCGGACTGGAACATGTTCCGGCGACGGCGCGACAGATCAAGGCGGCGGCAATGATCGAGCCCGGCGAAAACATGTTTCGCGCCGACCCGCATCTGATTCGGCGACGGGTTGAGGAGACTCGCCTTGTGACCAAGGTTCGGGTCTATCGTCTGTGGCCTGACACTGTGATGATTTATGCCAGCGCCGCTGAACCCACGGCGTTATGGAATGATGGCACCCGCTGGACCGTCATCGATAACCTTGGCCAGGTCATGCCGAAACTGCGAGCCGCGGACTATCGCACCCTGACCAAAACCACAGGCGCCGGCGGCCCGGAAGCTGTCCCGGTGCTGGAAAAAGCGTTCGCGCTGGCGCCAAGCCTGCGTGATGACGTCGATCATGCGCGCCGCGTCGCCGGTCGACGCTGGGATCTCGTGCTCAAATCTGGCGCAGTGATGAAATTGCCAACGGATGAGCGTCTCGCCGCGAGCCTGCTCTTCTTCGCGAATGTGGAACCGGCTGCGGAGCTCGCTCGGCGGCCTTTGAGCATTATCGATCTGCGTGTCGCAGGTCGCGTTTTTCTGACACCGAAATCTGATCAATTGGGAGGGGCTGCCTGATGGCAACGAGCGAACACCGACTAAAACCGAGACAGGTTGGAAAAGCCGGCACAGTCGTGGCCGCGCTGGATATCGGATGTTCCAAGATTGCCTGTCTGATTGGCCGGGTCGACCCTGGCAGCCGGGCCGGGTTCGCCTTCATGGGCGGCGGTCGCCAGCAAAGCCGTGGGTTCAATGGCGGGGCGATCACGGACATCGAAGCGCTGGAACGCTCCATTCGACTTGCGGTCGAGGACGCCGAGCGTGAAGCGGGCGAACGGATTGATCGTGTCATTCTCGGCATTACCGGCCCCAAGGTCGACAGCCAGTTGGCGGACGCGGAAATTGAGCTTGGACAACGCGAGATTAGCAGCAAGGACGTGCAAAAAGTCTGGTCGGAAGCGTTGACCCAGATTGTTGCCAAGGACCGTGAGCTCCTAGGCGCCTATCCGGTTATGTACGGCGTTGATGACCAGGATGATATTCGTGATCCGGTTGGGATGATTGGCGATCGCGTCCGCGTCCTGCTGAACGTTGTGACGGCGCCCAAATCGCTGGTCAAAAACCTCAAGGAATGCGTCATGCGGGCGCATTTGGGCGTTGAACGGATCGTGCCATCAGCTTTGGCAAGCGGATCCGGCACCTTGATCGAGGACGAGATCGATAATGGCGCCATTTGTATCGATTTTGGCGGCGGAGTGACCTCGGTGTCCGTATTCATGAATGGCGCGCCGGCCTGGCTCGATCTGGTGAAAGTTGGCGGCGCCCGTGTCACCAGCGATATTGCGCAAGGCATTGGTACGACCTTCGCGGCGGCGGAACGCCTGAAGACCTTGCACGGAACGGCCGATAAGGATGGTCCGGGCATGGCCGAACGTATTGAAGCGCCCCGTCTAGGCGATGATGGGCGATTAAAGGCCAGCCGTATGACCCGCGGAGAGCTGACCGCCATTATCGCGCCGCGGATCGAGGAATTGTTTGAAATGGTGCAGGCGCACCTGACCGCCAGCCCACTGCGACCGATCATGCCAAGACGCACCGTCCTGACCGGCGGTGCCAGCCAGTTATCGGGGGTCAGAGAGCTGGCTGTTGACGTCTTGAAGCAGCCGGTGCGCTTGGGACGTCCGATCGACGCTGACATTTTAGGTGACAATTACGGTAATCCGGCCTTTTCCACGGCGGCGGGTCTGATAAGCTATGAATTGAGGGGTTTTGCCGACGCATCAAAGGCTGGGAGTGCGGCGGCGCTGGCCGGATCTGAGTCCGGGCGTGGAGTGATTGCAAAAGTCTTGAATTGGATCCGCGAAAATTTTTGAGCGAGATGACAATCATTTAAGAGTCTTTTAGGCGAAGCAGTTCATTTTACATGCAAGACTCAGTGTAAAGCGCATAGAATATAGAGACCGGGAACAGGGCATGACTAACGAACTCAAACCACGAATAGTCGTCATTGGCGTTGGTGGTGCTGGCGGTAACGCTGTCGACAATATGATCGAAGCCAATCTGCAAGGTGTGGAGTTCGTCGTCGCCAATACGGATGCGCAGGCCTTGCGCCGGTCCAAGACAGAGAACCGTATTCAACTCGGCCTGGAAACCACCGCGGGTCTCGGCGCCGGGGCGCGGCCGGAAGTCGGGGAAGCGTCAGCTGAAGAATCAATGCCGGAAATCCTCGAAGCGCTGGAAGACGCGCATATGGTTTTCGTTGCCGCTGGCATGGGCGGAGGCACCGGTACAGGTGCGGCGCCGGTTATTGCCAAAGCCGCGCATGACAAGGGCATTCTGACCATTGGCGTGGTCACCAAGCCATTTGGGTTTGAAGGCGCCCACCGCATGAACACCGCCGAAGGCGGCCTGGCACGGATGAAAGAGGTGGTCGATACGCAAATCGTCGTCCCGAACCAGAATCTGTTCCGCATCGCCAATGAGCGTACCACGTTTGCCGAAGCCTTCCGCATGGCCGATGATGTGCTCTATTCCGGGGTGCGCGGGATTACTGATCTGATGATTATGCCGGGCCTGATCAATCTCGATTTTGCCGACGTTCGCACGATCATGAAGGGCATGGGCACCGCCATGATGGGCATGGGCGAAGGCGAGGGCGAAGGCCGCGCGCTGGAGGCCGCCCGCTCGGCGATCGACAATCCACTGCTGGACGATGTTTCCATGGTTGGCGCCAAAGGTGTCCTGATCAATATTACCGGCGGCTATGACATGACACTGTTCGAGCTGGATGAGGCGGCGAACGAGATTCGCCGCGAAGTTGATAACAATGCCAATATCATTCTCGGCTCAACCTTTGATCCGGAACTGGAAGGCCGCATTCGCGTGTCTGTGGTTGCGGCCGGTGTCGCTGAGCAGGCGGCGGCCGTGGCGATCGCGCCATCAATCGAGACCCCGGCTATGCCAGACATTCCAGTGGTTGTGAGCCAACCGGCCCCTGCGGCTACTCCCACGGAACCCATGCCGGCACCAATGGAAGACATCGAAACCGACCACCGCCCGGATTTTCGCGGTCGAGCCTTACCGGCTGCGCATGTTGAAAGCCAGCAAGGTAGTGATCAGGTCAGCGCCGATGCCGCGTTCACAAAGCCCGTTTCGGACAGCCCTGCAGGGTTTTCGAACTTGTTTGGCTGGCGCCGCGAGGATGCTGTCGGCGATAATGATTCCGAAGAGGACAAACCGGCCATTGTGTCGACGCCGGATGACCATCCAAAGCCTGCCGCTTTTGATGATGAGGACCTCGAAATCCCCGCATTTCTGAGACGTTCGGCGAATACTTAGAACCTTAAAGATAAGTCACAAAAGCCCCCCGAGCCCGGGGGGCTTTGCTTTTCGGGAGACTTGCAACAAAACGCAATAATGCTTGTATTGAGATTAACCAATTTCCGAGCGTTTATGCGGCTCTACACGGAGAGTAAGCTTGCGAAAAGTAGAGTATCAAACGACGCTGAATACAACAGTGATCTGCGCCGGAATCGGCGTTCATTCCGGTGCGCGTGCGCGCATGGTGATGAAACCCGCCGCGGTGAATACCGGAATTCGATTTCGACGAACCGATTCCAGTTTTGAATCCGACATTCTGGCCCGCGGTGATCATGTCACCGAAGTGCAGCTTGGCACCACACTGACCAATGAAAGTGGCGCCAGCGTTGCGACCGTTGAGCATTTGCTCGCAGCCTGTGCTGGCATGGGTCTGGACAATTTGCTGATCGAGATTGATGGCCCTGAAGTGCCGATCATGGATGGTTCGTCCGCCGTTTTCTGCGAATTGTTTCATGATGCCGGTCTGAAAGAGCAGACGGCCTTGCGTCGCCGCATTCGCATTCTTGAGACGGTAGAAGTCAAGGATGGCGTGAAATGGGCGCGGCTAAGCCCGTCACAGGATAATATCCTGACCCTCAAGGCCAAGATCGAATTTGACTCCAAGGCGATCGGCACACAGCAAATGGCCATGCGCCTGATCCCGGGCCTGTTTGCCCGCGATATTGCCTTTGCCCGGACGTTTGGGTTCGCGCGTGATGTCGAAGCCTTGCGGGCCATGGGACTGGCGCGCGGAGGATCGCTGGACAATGCGGTCGTGATTGATGGCGACCAGATTGTTAATCCGGAAGGCTTGCGCAGCGATGACGAGTTTATCCGTCATAAATTGCTGGACGCGGTTGGCGATCTCATGCTGGCCGGCGCTCCGATCGCGGGTATCTATGAAGCGCGCCAACCGGGGCATGCGATGAATAATAAGCTCGTTCGCGCGCTGCTGGAACATCCCCAGGCCTGGTGCTGGGAAACCGATGCGGACGCCCTCGACCTGACTATACCGCGGGAAAGCCTGACAGCCTAAAGCCAGTTCGGCGCGGCCGTCTTGCTGGGATCGAGCTGGCTCAGCTCGGGTTGTGGATGTCGTTCGAGCAATTTCTCGATAATCTGATCCGCAACACGGCCAGCCTCTCGCAAAGGCGGATATTCCCAGGTGTCCAGCGGCGACTCAAACCAGCGCGCGCAGCCGCGATCGATCAGGCTTTGATGCAGTCGATCGAACTTCGCCGCGCCGCCTTTCAGTCTGGCAACATGCAGCGGCAGCCCATGCCAGGCCGCATCCGATAGCATGTTGGCGCTGTCTTCCGTTACGATGGCGGCGTCTGAGTATAGCAGCCAGGCGAGATACGGGTTCGGACCATCCTGTTCATTGGCCCAGAAACTGGCCCCGACCCGGTCGGCAAACTGGCGCATCTCCGTCACCACCGAGACCGGCGTGCGCCGCGAACAGGTGATCCGCAGGCGCCATCCATTGGCCGCAGACTGATCGAGTTTTCCGAGTAGGCTACGCGCCGCTTCTCGGGTGAAGCTGTGCGCCTTAGAGTGGCCGCCCAAAATAACCACAGCGCTTTTGCCGCGTTTATCGGCGAGATCGGCAAAGGCTTGACCGGCCTCTTCGATCGCATCCTCGGAAAAATGTGTGGGGGATCCTGTTGTTCGGATCACATTGGCCCCGAACAAGGTGTCATGTTCCGGCACGACGACCAGGTCGAACTTCTCGGGATCCGTCCTGGGATCCAGGATTTGAACGGTCAGCGTCTTATGGCCGCTCCAGCGACGCACCGCGGCAGAGTAGGGTGCGCTACGTCGGCCGGCGGCAATCCAAAGGCTTGGCCAAGGACTGGTCAGGTCCGCCCGTTGGGCTTCCGGCAAGGCCAGCCTGGGCAATGGCCAGCTGGCGCCCGGCAACCAGGTCCAGGGTGCTCGCGGGCTGAGCAGAAGCGGTTCGGAGCGATGGCCGCCACCGGCAATATGTCCGATCTGCAGCCAGCGACGGGTTTCAGCCAGCGCCGCCAGAATCGCCCGTACCTGGGCCGCATTTCCGGCACGGCCATCACTGACCGCCCAGATCGAGGGCCCAAGAGACGAATCAGACGCTTCCATGCCGGATGGCGTGCCAGAATTCGTCTGTCAGTTGAAGAAGAAAGGACGGTTAGACGAATTTCACTTCAGCGATTTCATAGACACGGGCCCCACCAGGTGCGGCCACTTCGGCTTCATCGCCTTCACCCTTGCCGATCAGGGCGCGCGCAATCGGGGATGTATTGGATACTTTGCCAAGCGCAATATCGGCCTCATCCTCGCCCACAATTTGATAGGTAGACTCATCTTCCGTATCGACATCGATGATCGTGACCGTCGCGCCGAAGACGATTTTTTCGCCTTTGACCTTGCTGAGATCAATCACATCCGCGCGCGAGAGTTTGTCTTCCAGTTCAACGATACGGCCTTCAATAAAGGACTGTTTTTCCTTGGCCGCATGGTATTCCGCATTCTCAGACAGGTCGCCATGCTCACGTGCTTCGGCAATTGCCTGGATAATGGCCGGGCGTTCGACGGACTTCAGATTTTTCAATTCTTCATCGAGGGCGGCATAGCCCCCGGCGGTCATAGGAGTACGTTGCATGAATGTGTACCGTTCTTAGGTTTTTACGCCTTTTTGTTTGTCTCTTTGAAGGGACAATCAAAAAGCAGGCGGGTCAAGTAGTCTAAAATTGCAGGATTCGCAAGTTATGCTTTCTGCAGGGCCCGGACTGAGAGGGGTTTTTCGCGTATCGCGCGAATGGCTTTGACCGCGGCAAGGCAGGCGGAAAGCGTTGTGAAATAGGGAATATTCTGGATCAGCGAGGTCCGGCGAATGGATTTGGAATCCTTGCGCGACTGTGCCCCTTCGGTGGTGTTCAGAACAAGATCGATCTCGCCATTCAGGATCTCATCCTCAATGTTCGGTTTGCCTTCCAGAACCTTCTTCACCAGGCGGGTTTCGATCCCCTCTTTGGCCAGGAAATCTGACGTGCCGGACGTGGCGACAATCTCAAATCCCATAGCGATCAAATCCCGCGCGGCTTCGACAATGCCGGACTTGTCTGCCTCGCGCAGGGAGATGAAGGCTGTGCCACTGGTCGGGAGGGTCACGCCGGCGCCGATCTGGGATTTCAGGAACGCGGTGCCGAAATCATCATCCCAACCCATCACCTCGCCGGTGGAGCGCATTTCAGGCCCCAGAATCGGGTCGACATTGGCAAAGCGGGCGAATGGGAAGACCGCTTCCTTGACCGCGACGCGATTGGCTTCAGCATGGCGCAGATCAAAATCTGTCAATGCCTCGCCAGCCATGATCTTGGCGGCAATACTGGCAATCGGCGCACCAACCGCCTTGGCCACAAATGGTACCGTCCGGCTGGCGCGCGGATTGGCTTCGAGGACGAAAATCTCATCATCCTTCACCGCATACTGGATATTGATCAGGCCGGTCACGTTGAGCGCCTTGGCGAGCGCGATGGTCTGCTCGCTGAGGCGGCCCATGATGCTCGGCGACAAGGTATAAGGCGGCAGGGCGCACGCGCTGTCGCCGGAATGGACGCCGGCTTCTTCAATATGTTCCATAATGCCGGCCACGTGCACATTCGTGCCATCACAAAGTGCGTCGACATCCACTTCGATCGCGTCGGACAGATAACGGTCCAGGAAGAGAGAGCCATCGCCGGCCACGGATAGGGCATAGCCGGCATATTCCCGCACATCCTCATCCGAATGGCAGATCCGCATCGCCGTGCCGGACAGGACGAAGGAGGGACGCAGCATGACCGGGTAGCCGAGCACCTGCGCTTTCTCGAGTGTTTCCTCCAGGCTGCGGGCCGTGGCGGAGGGCGGTTGCTGAATGCCAAGATTGGAGAGCAGCGCTGACCATTGCTTGCGATCCTCGGCGAGATCAATGCTGTCCGGGCTGGTACCAAGAATAGGCACGCCAGCCTGGTTAAGCGGCTGGGCCAGTTTCAATGGGGTCTGGCCGCCAAACTGAACAATCACGCCGGCCAGGTCGCCTTTGCCTTGTTCCTTATGGATGATCTCCGAGACATGTTCTTCCGTTAGCGGTTCGAAATAGAGCCGGTCGGATGTGTCATAATCGGTGGAGACGGTTTCCGGATTGCAATTCACCATCACACTCTCAATGCCGATATCTGCCATGGCGAACGCGGCGTGACAGCAGCAATAGTCAAACTCGATCCCTTGCCCGATCCGGTTCGGGCCACCCCCGAGAATGATCGCCTTCTTGCGATCCGATGGATCGGCTTCGCAATCCGCCGTCTCGGCGCCGAAGGCCGGATGCTCATAGGTGGAATAGAGATAAGGTGTCTGGGCGGCAAATTCGGCGGCGCAGGTATCAATCCGCTTATAGACCGGGCGCACGCCCAGCGCGTGTCGGGCAGTGCGAATCTCAGCCTCGGTCTGACCGAGAATGTCGCCAAGCCGCGCATCTGAGAACCCCATGGCCTTAAGATCCGTTAAGTCGCGCGCATTCGTGGGCAGGCCATCGCGGCGCACATCCTCTTCACGGGCAATGATTTGCGCAATCTGGCGCAGAAACCAGAGATCGATACTGGTCAGCGCATGCACGTCTTCGACGGACAGTCCAATCCGGAAGGCCTGGGCGACAATGCGCAGGCGATCCGGGGTCTGCTTGCTGAGGGCCTCGCGCAGGGCGCCTTCGCCGCTGAATTCGATCTCGTTGAATCCGTTCAGCCCGGTTTCAAGCGAGCACAGCGCCTTTTGCACGCTTTCCTGAAAATTTCGGCCGATCGCCATGGCCTCACCTACGGATTTCATCGCCGTGGTCAGAAGCGGCTCAGCGCCTTCAAATTTCTCGAACGCAAAGCGCGGAATCTTGGTGACGACATAATCAATTGTTGGTTCGAACGAAGCGGGCGTGACGCCGGTAATGTCATTGTCGAGCTCGTCCAACGTGTAACCGACGGCGAGCTTGGCGGCGACTTTGGCAATCGGAAAGCCGGTCGCCTTAGAGGCCAGGGCCGACGAGCGCGAGACGCGCGGGTTCATCTCGATCACGACCAGGCGGCCATCTTCCGGATTGACCGCGAATTGCACATTTGAGCCGCCGGTCTCAACGCCAATCTCTCTCAGCACCGCCAGCGACGCGTTCCGCATCACCTGATACTCCCGATCGGTCAGGGTCAAAGCCGGGGCGACCGTGATCGAGTCGCCAGTATGGACGCCCATCGGGTCGATATTCTCGATCGCGCAGATGATGATGGCATTGTCGGCTTTGTCGCGCACAACTTCCATCTCGAACTCTTTCCAGCCGAGCAGGCTCTCATCGACCAGGATCTGGGCCACAGGAGAGGCGGCGATGCCGGAGCGACAAATCTGTTCATACTCGGCGCGATTATAGGCGACGCCGCCGCCTGTGCCGCCCAATGTGAAAGCCGGCCGGATAATCGCCGGCAGTCCGACATGGTCCAGCACATTCATGGCATGCTTCAGACCGGTAATGCGGTCATACGAACCATCTTCATTTTTCGGCGATGAGACGATTTCGGCTTTTGGATTCTCGAGACCGATCCGGTCCATGGCTTCGCGGAACAGTTTGCGGTCTTCCGCCATTTCGATCGCGTCGGCGCGGGCGCCAATCATTTCTACCCCGTGCTTGGAAAGAACCCCCGCCTGTTCAAGGGCGAGGGCGCAATTCAGAGCGGTCTGACCACCCATGGTGGGAAGCAAGGCGTCCGGCTTCTCGATCTCGATAATCTTCTCGACAAAGTCCGGCGTGATCGGCTCAATATATGTGGCATCCGCGAGCCCCGGATCGGTCATGATCGTCGCCGGGTTGGAATTGACCAGGATGACCCGATAGCCTTCGCCCTTTAGGGCCTTGATCGCTTGAACACCGGAATAATCGAACTCGCAGGCCTGACCGATAATGATGGGACCGGCACCGATAACAAGAATGGACTGAATATCGGTGCGTTTTGGCATCTGGCTTTCCTTCTTGTCCTGCGGCTTAGGCAAACGGGTGGCGTATAGCGGGGAGTCGCAACGACCGGCAAGAGGAAAACGAAGGGCGGATGCGTTTTATTGGTCGTGCGCATAGATCCGGCTCGATTTCTGCGCCGGTCTTTCGCGAGTTTCGCGCATATTCAAGGCGCAGGCGGGTCGGCATCGTCGACGCGCACAACTTCGCGATCGCGCAGATTCGACTCGATCTGGTTTCGCAGCAGCCATAGCTCCCGAAATCTACCTTCGGCCAGCATCTCGACCTGGTCGTCATAATGGAGCGTGCCGGGCTGTCTTGAGTTGCCATAGGTCATTATACCATAGGCTTTAATTGGGTCGGAAAACTCGACCATGGAGACCCAGGTCTCGCCATGGCGCGGTGTACGGATATGGTCACCGTCCGAGTCGCTCCAGGTGATGACATTGAACGCGCCCAGATTGCCGAAGCTTCCAAGACCCGGCAGATCCGTATCGTCGATCTGAAACCTTGAGACGTCGCCGAACGGTCGATCCAGCTGGCCATACTTGTCCCGTGTCGCGGCAATCGCGCTGCGCAGATTTTCCACGGCGCGGGTCTTGTCCGCGATACCATATGGCGTACTCAGCGGCGCATCGATGGACCACGGCACGCAGTAAGCATCCTGACGCGCGAATGGAAAACCGATCTGTGGGGCGGTGAATTCGAGCATGAATTCCTCGAACAGCAGAGCCGCGTCCGCGTCCTGATCGACCTCGCCATCCCAGGCCTGCAGCAGGTCCATTGCCGCACGAATATCGGGATCGCTTTCATCCGCGGTGGCGTCAATCAAGTCTGGCAGAACGCGATCAAGGGCGGTGACCCTGGCGCTCAGTTTCAAGTCGACCAATTCTTCGAAGCTGAGTTTGTCTTCGTCCAGCAGCATCTGGACCGAATTCTGCGCCCGCAGCGAAAATGGGCCCGTTGGCGCGACATAAGACGGGAAATCCTCGGCTTTGTAGGTCGGCGGGTAGGTAGCCAGCCAGGGCGGATCATTGGCGTTCTGAACAAAGCCGGAAGGTGGATCGGCGACGATGGGCAGATCTTCCAGAGGATGAATTTCTGACCACAGATAGTCCGAGTTGTCGCCCGGCACGAGCCCGGACCAGAAGGCAAGATCCCCCTGCGCGCGTTTCGGCAGGACGCCATTGGACGTGTACTGGATGTGCCCGTCCCGGTCGGCATAGACGATGTTGAAGGTCGGCACTTGCAGGCGGGCCATGACGGTCTGGAAATCCTCAAAAGACTCCGCCCGCAGCAAGTCGAAATATTGTTGCAACATGCCCGGCCGGTCGAGGCCGGCGACACGTAGCGCAATTACCTCTCCATCGGCGCGCTCGAAGACCGGGCCATGGACCGTTGCGCGCTTGGTCAGGGTCTTTTCAAGCAGGCTGCCATCTTCTTGTCTGACCTGATAGCGGACGGTTTCTTCCTCAAAAGGCCGAACTTCGCCATCAAAAAGATAACCGCCATCGACCAGCGTCAGGTGATAAGACGTCGCGCCGAGCATACGATTGACCGTATTGGCGATCCCCATGCGCTGATTGAAAGCAAAGCGGATGACGGGCAGCCCGATCTGGGTGGCGCCATACATTTCGAAGTCCGGGCCGATCAGGTGCGCTTCATAATAGGTAAAAAAACCGCTTGCCCACGGCAGGTGCGGGTTGGCGAGCAGGAGTGTATGACCGCTCTCTGACTTGCTGGGTGCAATCGCCCACGTGTTCGAACCGGCCGGTACGGGCGGCGCCGAAGCGCCAATCGTGCGGCTGGGTGAGGCGACATAGATAAAATTCATCAATCGATGCGCATGCGCGATGACATCGACGCCGGTGACGGGCAGCACCACTTCGACGCGGTCATCAATCTTGTCCGGGTGGGCTGCGGCATAGGCATTGATGCCGTCGGCAAAAGCATCCAGCAGGCGACGAAAGTCCGGGTCCTGCGCCGCATACCAAGTCTCAGCGCGGTCTGGTACGTCGTTCCGGATCAGCCAGACGGCGGTGTCCTCATAGGACTCGCCCCAATATTCAGCCCCCTTGGCCCGGGCCTCGCCATAGAGTTCGAGCAGCAAGTCGCCATGACTGCGCATCTGGGCCCAGCCATAGCCGTAGAACACATCTTCCGCGCGTGCGGCATAAATGTGCGGGACGCCATAATCGTCCCAGAGGATTTCGGCCGTTGGGCTGGGTTCCGGGTCCGGGGGGGTGGAGACACTGCTGCAGGCACTGAGGAACAAGGCGGTCAGGACCAGGGCAATGCGTTTCATCTGCGTCTCCATTCGGTCGTCATGCCGGGTGCACGTCTGTGTATCATGCGAGCTATCTGTGTGATCTAAGGGGCAGCTGTGGTGATGTCTCTCTCCGATCCGGGACAAAGTGGAAAAGACGCCACTTCGCTCGGTTTTCGAGCCCCGTTGCTCAGGCAGTGACCGTGTTCAATGCGACTGTTCCTTGTTCAAGCTAGTCTGCACGAAGGCGCTCGATCGCGCGCGCGAACGGCACGAAGATCTCATCATGGTAGTCGGCAAAGGGGCCAAAGTCTTCTGTGCGGCCATTCATATTATACGCAATTGCCATGTCGAAATCCGGATACACCAGGAGCCAGCTCTGTCCACCGCGAGACACGCCGCCATGGTTGGCATTTCGCGCCACGCCGATGCCCTCGATTTCCCACTCACGCCATCTCCACCCAATGGCATAGTCCTGTTCATTCGCTTCACCATTCGTGAGGGTCTGCGGCGTCCAGAAAAGCGCGCGCGTCGCGGGTGAAATGAACGTGTCATCGAGCCAAAGACTTCCGATTCGAACCAGGTCTGTTGAGGTGGAAGCCCATCCGCCGGCTGGCAATCGATGCGACAGGTCCACGGGTCGCCACGGCCGGTGTTTTTCGCCCTTGGTATAGTATGGAACGGCCAATCCTTCTGCGCGTATGCGCTCCGGCGCGACGATTGTGGAAGCTGCTTCTGCCGGGACCAGCACTTCATCTTGGATCAAGTCGCGGTACCGCTTGCCAGCCACGTTGCTCATGACAGCGCCCAGCAGGACTGTGCCGTGAGATGAGTATTCGAAATCCGAACCCGGCGGAAATCTCAGCGCGCTCTCGTCAATTTGCCCGAGGGCGTCACGGATATCATCATATGACGTGTTCAGCCGCATGCTGAGCATTAGCCCGTCCAGGTCATCATTGTTCCCGTAATGCGGCAGTCCGGCGGTATGAGATGCCAACATGCGTGGCGTGATTTCAGCCCATGATGCATTTGGAAGCTCGTCCATGTAGGCGCTGATCGGCGCGTCCAGGTCGATGTCTCCGCGTTGAACCATCCGTGCCAGAGCCGTCGCCGTGATCGCTTTCGATGTGCTCCCGACGCGAACGATTGTGTCCGCGCTGGCGGCGCGTCCCTTGGCAATGTCAGCGAGCCCAACCGCGCCTTGCCAGACCAATGCGCCTTCAATGGCGACGGCAGCGGTGATCGCGGGGGCATTTATATTGGCGCGGTGCTGCCGCATCGCATCGAGGGCGTCGCGGCCCGCATCTGCGAACCTTGCATCATGAACTTTCTCCGACGCGGGTACGTCTTGCGGCATTTCAATCCAGCCGAAGGGCAATGTCGGCGCTTCCCCGCGATGAGAGAAAAATCCATAATAGGGCCATAAGAACCAGACGCTGCCAAATATCATCGCGACGATCAGAAGTCCGAGAACCTTTTTCATGAACTTATCCTTCGATCACAAAAGAGACGCCGGTCGGCGACCTTGGGAAACAAATCGATTTTGTGGTCTAAACCCAGTTCGAATGAACAGGGTGCAACAAGGCAGCGATTGCTGCGTTGCTTGGCGCCGTCACAAAGGCTTTCGCGCGTTCCGATAAGGGCGGAACCGTAAGATCGCCACTGACAAAGAGCGATGTCTGTGAGTGGTCAATCCCAAGCCGTGAGGGATATTCACAAGACTGCTATTCTTACCCAGAGCCGCTCCTATGGCCTCAAAGCCCCAACACCCGTTTCGCAATGATATTCTTCTGAATCTCATTCGTGCCGCCATAAATACTCTGCGCGCGGGCGCCGAAATAGGTTGAGACACCGGACGCGGCATAGTCGGTATGGCCCGTCCAGTCCGGGCTGACACAGTCATCAAACTTGCGCTGGCCATGCGCCGCAGCGACGTCGAGATAAAGCGTTGTGATTTGCTGCGCTGTTTCCGTCGCCAGGATCTTGATGATCGAGGCCTCTTTGCCGGGACTACCGCCATCTTTCACCGCTGAAAGCACACGCAGCACGGTCATCTCCAGGCCATCCACCGCTATATCCGCGTCCGCGAGTTTGCGCGCGAAGGCCGTATCATCGATCAGTTTGCGATTGCCGCCAGTTGGCTCCGCCGTGGCCAGCGCGCGAATTTGGCTGAGCTGTTTCCGCTTGCCGCCAATGCGGGCATAGGAGGTGCGTTCGAAGCCGAGCAGATACTGGCTATAGGTCCAGCCCTTGCCTTCCTCGCCAATCAGGTAATCGGCGGGCACCCGGACGTCTTCAAAGATCACCATGTTCAGCACATGCTTGCCATCAATCGTGATGATCGGTTTCAAGGTCACGCCGGGACGCTCCATCTCGCAGCAGATGAAACTGATACCGAGCTGTTTCTTCTCTTCCTTCGAGGTCCGCGCGAGCAGGAAGATCCAGTCAGCATGCTGCGCCGCGCTGGTCCAGATCTTGGTGCCGTTGAGCACATACTCGTCGCCATCCCGCTTGGCCGAGAATTGCAGTGAGGCGAGATCAGATCCGCTGTCGGGCTCGCTATACCCCTGGGCCCAACCCAGCGATCCATCACGCGTGCCGGGCAGCCACTTTTGCTTCTGCGCTTCCGACCCGAACGTATAGATGATCGGCCCGACATAAATCACGCCCATGGGGGTGACGGTTGGGACGCCGGCGCGTTCCAGCTCTTCGTCAAAGATATATTGTTCTTCCAGGCTCCAGCCGGGGCCGCCATGTTCTGTCGGCCAGGCGCTGGCGAGCCAGCCCTTGGCGCCAAGCGCCATTTCCGACTTGCGAACTTCCGCGGTGGTCAGGCTGGCGCCCGTCGCCACCTTGGCGCGAATGTCCTGTGGATACTCGGATTCAAAGAAAGCGCGGACTTGGTCGCGGAAGGGGGTGAGGGCGGGATTCGGTGAAAGGTCCATGTGCCGCAGTGTATCTCGCTCGTGCCCGCTGGGAAGGGGTGCCCATGCGGGAGTTCGCGATTTTGCCCGGGCGTAGCGTGGCTAGGATAACATTTCGGCGAACAAGGCTTCAGGATGTTCAAACATCCAGTTGCGTCCCGGATGCGGCACCTGTCGAAAGGCGACGCCGAGACGCGCGGCATCGGCTTCGGTCTCCTCTGGTCCTACGCCATGTTGATCGGCGCCGCTAATGACGCGGACCGAGCCGGCGCGGGCCAGCAAGGACTCCAGCTCGGGATTGGGCAAAAAGGCAGATTGAATGTCGAGCCGGGAATTGGTGCGATCCGCGGTGGCGATATACTCCGCCATCGCATCAAACTGGTCCAGATGGGATTCGACATAGTCGAGATCGCTGCTCTGATTGCGATAGAGCATGCGATAGAATCGCCTGCCACCAAAGGATTTCAGCATCGAGTTCAGGGTACGCACGCCAAAGGTGAAACTGCTTGGCGAGTTCAGGGCCATTCGCAGCAGACCGCGGATCCAACGCGGCTGAATGCCTTTCAATTTGTCGGCGACGTTCAGACCGTAATTGACCAGTAGGGTTTGCCCGATACGGGCATTGCGATCCTGTACCAGAAGCGCCAGCGGCGCCGCCGTGGACAGGCCGATCAGCGTGACATCCTCAAGTTTCAGGACGCGAATAAACTCCGCCAGTCGATCTGCTGCTTCGGCCAGGGTTTCTGTAGCTACCGTATCGCCAAAGCCAGGGCGAACGGGAAAGATCAGATTCAAGTGTCGCGCCCGGGCCGCCTCGATCATCTTTTGCGACGGCATATAGCCATACTCAATGGAGTGCAGCATCAGGACGGGATGTCCGCTGGATGAACCATATCGGCGATACTCGATGCTGGCCCCGGGGGTTTCGAGGGCGATGCGCCGGGCCATGTTTTCATCGGCCTCGGCGACCTCATCTGTGGCAGGCGCGCGCAAATTCAGGGCATTGGCAATTTCCATTGTGGTGGAGACGGTTTCAACCAGACTGTGACAGTTCAACTTGGCGTTCAGGCGTGCGACATGAGTGCGGACCGTGTTCAGCTTGCTGCCGCGCCTCTTCGCGACCTGTTCGAGCGAATGGCGTTGCATCACCAATTGCAGGATCTCTATTTCGCTCTGCGTCAGAGCATAGTGCGTGTGAAGATAGGTGCGAACCTCGGGCGCCAGCCGGGTCAGAACCACATAGCCCAGAAAGCCAGATACGACCTGTTCCTTCAGAACCGGATAGACTTTGACTTGCCGCTGGATGGCGAACCGATCCGGTATCTCGACGAGGAAGGCGGCGCCAGCTGCCGCGTCGACAAGCTTGTTGTTTGAGATCGTATCGATGACATCGCCTTCGAGCAGACCGAATTGATCGGACAGCGCGTTTGGGATTCGCGCGATTTCGCCTTGAAGATCGATGCTGAACACGGCGCCTGGATCGATCGCTTCGCCAGGCGACCGCGTTCCATCTTCGCGCACGCGCGGCCGGGTTTCAGAAAGCAGGGCGAGCACGGATAGAAAGTCGGGAACACTGGTCGCATCATCGGACAGGCGCGACCAGTCCAGGCAAGCCTGGGCAAATTGATCGGGATCATCGCCCGCATTGGCGAGCGACCTGAGCAATTCGAGCGCGGCTTCTGCCCGCGGATCGGCTGCTATGCCAGTGGTTTGTTTTTTGTCCATTTTCTCGGACACATCGACCCCGTTTTCGAGTTTCATAAAATGACACCCACGTCATTTTTGCAAGCGATGGGGCTGCAATTGGCGTCCGATATACCAAATTTTGATTATTTCCGCCGCCGCGCAAACGCCATATTGGTCTCGTGACGAATTCCGTCACGGTTGTCCGGTGCACCCCCACACCGCTCCGGAACCCGTTGCCCACCGAGAGATTCCCCTTTGTCTGTCGGTGGGCTCAAATTTGGATTAACGCCAAAATGACGATCAGGATCGGTTAGCGACCGAGCTCTTTCATCGCACCGTCCAGACCTTCCAGCGTCATTTCGAACATCCGGTCGGGACCGATGAGTTCACGGATCAGCTGAATTGAGCCAGTATATTCCCAGGCCCCGGACTTGACCGGATTGAGCCAGGCAAAGTTTGGATACTGTTCAACAAAGCGCTGGATCCAGAGCCCGCCAGGCTCTTCATTCCAATGCTCGACTGAGCCGCCGGAATAGGTAATCTCATACGGGCTCATGGTTGCGTCGCCGACCACGATCACCTTGTATTCACTTGGATATTTGTGCAGCACATCCCAGGTTGGAATGACATCATTGCGGCGCCGACGATTGTCTTTCCACAAGCCTTCATAGGGGCAATTGTGGAAATAATAATATTCGAGATTCTTGATCTCCGTCCGCGCGGCGGAGAATAATTCCTCCATCACTTTGACATGCGGGTCCATCGAACCGCCGACATCCATCAACAGCAGCACCGATACCGTATTGCGCCGCTCAGGCCGCATTTCGATATCGAGATAGCCCTGTCGGGCGGTGTTCTTGATCGTCGCATCCAGATCCAGTTCATCCGGCGCGCCGGTGCGGGCCCATTTGCGCAGCCGTTTGAGGGCGACCTTGATATTGCGGGTGCCGAGCTCGACACTGTCATCATAATTCTTGAATTCGCGCTTGTCCCAGACCTTGGTGGCGCGGCGATGGCGCGACTTATCCTGGCCGATACGGACGCCTTCCGGATTATAGCCATTGGCGCCGAACGGGGAGGTGCCACCGGTGCCGATCCATTTATTGCCGCCTTCATGGCGCTTCTTCTGCTCTTCGAGACGCTGTTTCAGCGTTTCCATTAATTTCTCGAACCCGCCCATGGCTTCAATTTCGGCCATTTCTTCCGGCGACAGGAATTTCTCTGTCATCTTGCGCAGCCATTCTTCCGGCAGGTCCTGCGACTCGATCGCGTCACCGAGCGTGTCCAGGCCCTTGAAGACATGGCCGAAAACTTTGTCGAACTTGTCGATATTGCGCTCATCCTTCACCAGCGCGGTGCGGGCGAGATAGTAGAAATCCTCAACATCACGGTCGATGACACCCTTATCCATGGCCTCCATAAGCGCCAGATACTCTTTCAGAGTGACCGGGACTTTGGCTTCGCGGAGTTCATTGAAGAAGTTGAGAAACATGGGGCGCTCCTGACGTTCACGTTAAAGGTAACCCTTGCGGCGCGGATTTCCAAGGGTGTCGTGGCGTGAAACGTGCGCGTCAGGCAGGCCAAGCGTCCTGTCAGCCTTGTGACAGGGCGGTGACCAGTGCGGATTTGAGGGGCGAATTGAGGTGATGATTGCAGTCGGCGTCGAAGGGGGACCGTGATCAATCGACGCCTCGCAACTGAATGATTTTGGCGCTCAGCTTGCTCCAATATTCCGCCGGGTAGGATCGCAACGAGCGAAACCAGATCCGCCGTCCAAACTTGTGACGCTTAAGGATCGCCGCCTTCAGATCTTGACCATCAAATGGCGCCCATGTGCCTGCAACCTCCCGAAGGCTAGACCGCATAGTCGGGTACACTTCACGCCAAAAGATGAGCTCCAGATCTTCCAAAGAATATCGCGTCTCTGCGCATTTCCGCGCTGCATCGTCCAGGTAGATGCCATCCACGTCCGTATCCAGAAACAGGACATGCATCGCGTCCCATGCGCTCTGTCTTGCTTCAAGATCGTCTTCTGGCGGCAACATAAAGATAAGATATGATCGATGTTCGTCCTCAGCAAATATCGAGATTGCATAAATGCTCGTAGCAGAAGGTCTGCTTGCTGCGTCCACGCGTTCGACCAAACAGCGACTCTTTTTCGTCATGAATTACTCGCGTTTTCCGCGTAGAATTGATCGCATGAAAACCAAAAAGACAGTCATTGGAGCATTCGCGTTGGTTGGCCTGCTTTCGCTTCCTTTGTCTGGCCCAGCTCTGGCGGACAGTGAGCCGGAAGGCCTGCCAGACTGGAGCTGTTCAAATCCAGATGTCGAGATTGCGTGTGATGACCAGGGGTGTGTGGTGTCTGACTCGCACACGCCCATGAGCGTATCGTTGAGCCGCCGGGAGATCAGCGTTTGCGGCTATTCCGGGTGTTGGCGAGGACCGCCAGACTCAGTCTTACAGGCGGGCCGCCGCTTTCAGACCTTCACGGCCGAAAATCTCCCATTCTCAACCGCGCCGGAATCGACGGCTGATATTGTCGTCACTGTTGATCGAGAGAGCGGAATTGCAACCTTGCTGGTCGCCGACATTTTTGCGCATCCGATGCGCTGCCAAAAACCGGCAGAATAGCAGCAGGGGTCATCTCCCCGATTTGCCACAGCCAATCCTAGCGGGATACAGAGCTTCACTGCGAATACGAAAGCGCGGATTGAGGCTTAACTCTTCGCCATCTTTCAGCGCCGAAGCGAAAGTTGCTAGGCCGTGAACCATACCTTCAAAACCACTAATCCAATGAAGCTAAGTCCGATTCCCGAAAGCTCATATTTGGGAAATGGCAGCTCACCGTCCGGATTGTAAAAACCGCCGGGAAGTTCATCATCGAGAGCAATCAAGCGTCCGAAAAACATCGACCCAGAAATCACGAGACCGAGGTCGATCAAGTTTATTCCTAGAAGTACTTTGAGCACAACACCAAATCCCATCAAGCCGAGTGTGGTTCTAATCCAATATTTGGTCGTCGGACTCATCTTTCACCAAGAGCACAGTCCCGAGAAGGTCGCAAATAGACGGTCCGCTCCCGGCGTCAAAGCGGAATTCAACGAGCGACTTAGTTCGCAGGGATTCGGGGCATAAGCTGTATCCTTGAGCACAGTGTGTAGGCGGCGCTGTACTTCATACGATGCTCGGTCTCACCCTTCTGGCTGACGCCAGATCTGAGCTGACGGCATTGAGATGGAGTGACGCCTAGGAAATAGGCGTAACGAAGGGCGTCAAACGGAGCGGACGCCTTGATGAGTTGTTTCTTTTGTTCTGCTTCAACAGACGTCATGGGCTTTGCGTGTCGTACCGCAGCAGGCTGAGCGGAGGCATGGTTCGCCACCGTGATGACGGCGAGCGAGAACAGAATACATCTCATGAATAGATGCCTCTTATTATGATCGGCTGGTTGAATTCTAGCCTGTTCAATTTCATTGGCCCATAGACTGGGGGCTGGACAAATGGACGTCGTTGAAGGTTTAGTTTCATCGGTCATTGCGCGTCACTCCAAAAACGCGTTGAATTTCATCGGGATTCACTTCGTCTAACGTAGGATAACCACCGCCATGGTAATCTGAATCCACGAACGCTCTCCGCCAGTAAACGCCCGAGAACGGATCGCGGTACAAAGACTGCCATCCATCGTCGCTATCAGCTACGTGCACAAAAACAAAGGTGGTCAGTCGATTTATGATACTAACCTTTGCTTTATCGATTTTTCCTTCGGAGAGCGGCTCGAATTTCATTCGATCACCTTCAATTCGGAACCCTAAAACAAACCTAGTCAACGCCGAGCGAACGCCCAAGCGGTAATCTCCGCTCCTGAATCGAAGGTGACGTCTCCTGCCTGCGTCACAGCGGACGGAAGATCGGGTCATCGAGTTTGACTCTTGGTGAACCCCGGCACAGCCCTTTCCTTCCGCAGCGAAAGATCGCGCATTTGACTGGTGCTTGATTGCAAAGGAACGACCATGAAAAAGCCTTTAGTCCTCGCCGCGTTCGCCCTGGCCATCGCCGCCTGTACCGCCAGCCCGGTGGAACAGGTGTCAACGAAGGTGACGGACACGTCAGCAGCGCCGATGGTCGCGATCTACCACCTTGAAGGGCGCCGTTCAGAGCGGATTGTCTGGCTCATGGAAGAGTTGGGTCTGCCCTATGACTTGAATTATGTGCGCGGTGACTTGCGGGGATCGATGGCTATGGTGCATGCCCTGGGGCATGAAATGCCAATGGTGCCGACCGTTGTGATCGAAGATCAAATCCTGGTCGAATCCGGCGCCATTATTGATTTGATCCTATCGCGTTATGCCACTGGGGAGCTGACCCCGGACGTGGCCAGCGACGACTACCCGGTACACCTGATGTGGATGCACTATGCCGAAGGGTCACTGGCGGCGCGGCTGTTCAGCGATTACCGGGCCTGGCGGACCAATCCACCCACCGAACGCTCAATGTTTGTCGACAGTGAGGCCGTGGTTCAGTTTGCAGAGAACCATCTTGCGACTCATCCCTGGTTCGGGGGGCAAGACTTCTCCTCCGCCGATATCATGATGTTCTTCCCACTCAATGTTGCGACCGGCCTCAATTTGGTCGACGCGGCGAAGTTTCCTCACATCGCCGCTTGGAAAACCAAAATCGAATCACGCCCCGCCTATCAGCGTATGCTGGCAGCTGCCCGGCCGGACGGAATGATTGGAAATCTGCCCCCGGTCCAAGCCAGGCCGCCTTCAGAACGAGGGACACGCTGACCGAGAGACATGGCAGGGATTGGGGGAGGGAGCGGTATGTCCGCTTGCGGCGTCAAAGCGGGCATGAGTCGAAAGAGGTATTGGTGCTAGGTGAGCGGCGGAAGCCCCGTTACTCAATTTTCTGAGTCCTAGCTGATCCCCTCGCCAAATCTATCCCGCCGATCTGGCTAAGAGCATCGCTCCGGTAGCATCTCGCGAGTCCGGTTTCAATGTTGGTGATTGGCTTTGGCGTCGGTTGGTAAGCGTCCTAAACCGCCCCAAATAACACACTGAGCTACCGTCCGCTTCTGACCCAAAGCAGACTCTCCTAGTTGGATTTGTCTTCCGTAGATGCAGGCGCTGACTTGCATAATTCTTCGTTTTTGCGGGCCAAGCGAGACTCCGAGACTCGCGATCTTGGCATTTTCATTCCGGATCCCATGTGAGCCGCCTAACCTGTCGCCGCTCACCCCTATTATCTGGTGTACGCTTTAAACGCCCGTGTGCCTGATCGACTGGCAATGATGCTCGTTCCAGATTCGAGATGGATGGATAAGCGTCCATCGCCAGTTGGCTCGGCAGCGAGTATCGCGGCGGCGCGCACGAGATGCGATCGATGGACCCGGATGTACCCGCTTTCCTCCAGCTTCTCTGCATAGTCTGATAGCGCCTTATGGCAGGCGAATTGGCCAAGTTTTGTATGTAGCAGCACCTGGTCGCCATTGGCCTCGATATGAATGAGGTCCTTGAGATCGATCTGCTTGAACTCTCCGTCGGCTTTCACAAATACGGCCGCCGTCTCTTGCCTGGAGCCCTGGGGGGCACGCTGATGGGCGTCCTGCAGCTTCAACTCCGCGTCGCGAAGCCGCTCGTGCAGCCACCAGCCATAGATCAGGCCCTGCATCGCTGCGTAAATGACAATGCCCTGCAAGAGCTGCCAAAGCGTCGCGGACGCGTAGAATGGCGAAAGTGTGATCCCCGATGTTAGCCAGTTGAAGCGAAAACCCGCGGTGACGAGAACGAGAAGATACCAAAGGTGCGTAAACACGATGGCCAACAGGATGTGGGCGCCGATTTGGCCAATCAAGGGCAATCGCAAGAGATAGCGACGAACCAGCAGCCTTATGGACACCCCGATCAGAACAATCGGAACGATATTCACCAGCGTGGTCTTGAATGATCTGAGGATCGTTTCGTCTCTCACCACCTGAAATTGCATAAAGTACGCTAAGCCGAGCAGGATGAAGGCCACACACCAGAGCGTGGTCTCTGACTTGAAGGCTCGCCACGTCAACATCGCCTCAAAGGGCTTTTGGGGCCATTGACCAAATCGCGCTGAGGGGCGGCTTGTCGCTTGTGACGTCTCCAATCGGATTCCCCGTTCTCGTTCAGGCTGAAAATCGTATACGCTGTGTCGTGCAATTCAAGCACTACCAAAGAGTGTGCTGTCGATTCACCGGAGTCCAGTGTCGTTTTACAGAAAAAATATCGTCAAATCGGATTTCTCGTCCAGGCCGCATGGATGAAATCTGGAGATGCAAACCCATGCCAAAAACAATCTCGCCCATCCCCTTAACGTGTCTGATCATATCCGCCTTTTTTGCGTTTGCGGCGTCGGCTCAGAGTTTCGATATCGACGCTGATCAAACGCGGTATGCGGGTGAACCGATCGATATCGTCGTTTCGGGATTGCCACCGCAATCTGAAGTCGAGCTGCACGCGCGGCGGATTTTAAAGAACCACTATGCCCCGGGCGCGCCGATACAGGTTTACGACTCTTCGGCGCGCTTCATGGTCGATGATGATGGCCGCATTGATGTCTCTGAAAGCGCTGCGATTGGCGGGTCTTACGAAGGTGTCGACCCGAATGGTTTGTTCTGGTCGATGCGCCCTGTCAGCGATAAGACTGTGACCGCGGATCCGCGCGTTGAGATCGAAGCCATGATCAATGGAGAAACGGTTGCCACCACAGCCTTTGATCTCGTTCCAGCGCCAAAAGGCTATACGGTCCAGGACGTCCCGTCGCTGCCGGGGTCCTATTTCGCCCCGAATCCAAATCCGGGCGACCATCCTGTCATTATCCTCGTGAGTGGCGCCGATAAGTTGAAACTGAACCGTGAAACGGTCATGCCGCAGCTGGTTTCGGAGGGGTATTCGGTCTTCTATTTCGCGACCTATGAGATCATTTATGGCCCTTTTGAGCCATCGGTGAAAGAGCTGCCGACGCGCTATGTCGATATCCCGCTTGATCAGCTTCAAAATGTGCGTGATTGGCTGGCGGAGCAACCGGGCGTCGATGAAGACCGGATTGGATTGTACGGGTATTCGCGCAATGCCGCTTATGTTTTGCTGGCATCGACCCGATTTGATTGGGTCGATGCCGTGGCCGCCATTGCCCCGTCTGACGTGATCTGGGAAGGTTGGGGAGATGGCGTTACACTTGGCACGACATCGTCCTATTCCTGGGAGGGTACACCGCTCGCCTATGTCCCCTATAGCGACAACTGGTACCGAGAAACGGCGAAGTTTGGCCGCGGTGAAAGGGGCCGTTTGCGGACCCCCATGGAGGAAGGCCGCCGAGCGCATCCTGAGAGAGTCGTCGATGCGCGCATTCCGGTTGAACAATTCCCGGGCGCGCTTCTTCTGGCAGGCGGGGAACAGGACGATTTGTGGGCAGCGGCCCATATGGCTCAGAACATGGCTGAGCGCCGCGCTGAATCAGGCTTGGCCACCGAATTGCTGGTATTCCCGGATGCGGGCCATACTCTGATTGGTGACGGGCAGAATCCGATCATCCTTCTATACGAAGCAGACGAAGTGCGACCCATTGTGGCAAAAGCCCAGTCCAGAACATGGCGGGCGACTTTGGAATTGTTCGAAACCGCACTGAAGATCCCGGAGAATCACGAAGACTGAGTCAGGTGCGCAATTAATTCTGACCGAAACAGGCGTCGCGGGATCCCCGTTCAGACTCGGCCAATCCACTCAGGCTGGGCGCGAAAACTGCGGCGCCACAAACAGAATCGGCTCATGCGCCAGTATCGCCCGCGCTGCGAGCTGCGCGCTATACCGCGTCTGGGGGTCCGGATGGTCAAACAGTGATCGGATGAGAGGCAGACTGCTGACATCTTCGAAATAGGCGAGGATGGCGAGGCCATCTTCGCGGACGTCGCGGGCCTCGTGCTGCAAGGCCTGGCGGGCATGGTCCAGGGCCTGTTTCGGAGCGCTCAGCCAGGCCTGGTTCAGCGTCTGCCGTGTACGGAAATTCATATGGTGCTCGCACCAATAGATCAGAAAGCTGACCCAGACCCGCAGGTTGAGACGTGCCAGCATGGATTTGCGCTCAAGATAGCGGACCATCCATTCCCGGTGGCTGCGATGATTGAGGGCCCGGGTCAGCTCGCCGCGATTGAGTTTGCGCCGCGTGGTCCAGGTGGCACAGAAGAAATCCTGAATGTGATGTCTGACCGCCAGCATCTATGCGTTCCCAATCGCGGTTCGCAGCGACCCGCCCATCAGTCGCAGGCCGCGCATTTGTTCGTTGAAGGAGAGCGAGAGGACAGGCATGCAAGTCTTATTCACGTCGACAATGTAGATTCGGTTATCTTTCATGTCGCGCATGATATCGATACAGCCGAAATCCAACCCGATCTCGCGGCAGAATTCGGCGATCAGCTTCTGTTCGTCTGAAGAGAAGACCTCATTGGCGGTCCGGACATCGGTGTGCAGATAGCTGGTGCCGAACCGCGCCTCCAGGGATTTGAACTTGTGGAACACAGCCGGGATGGCGCCCTTGACGATCGCGGTTCGGAGATCCTCGCTGCGGATACCATCATTGGCGCTGTCAATGAAACGCTGATAGATGGCGCCGTCTTCGATCTCCAGGGCCGGGATCGGGCAATCCACGATCTTGCCATCATGTGTGCCATTGAGGTCTGACTTGCAGACGGCCTGGCCTTCATAGGTGAGCGGATCCACGGTCAGCGAATAGCCGAACACCTTTTCGAACACGGCGCCGACATGCGTCTTGGAGATGTCTTCAATCCGATGATTGAGCGCGCGGCTGCGCTGGTCCTGCGTCAGCCGACGCGCTGAACTCGTATAGGTCTCGTCTTCAAACACAAAGATCGTATCCGCCGCCTCAATATCAGAGGTGATTTTCAGATCACTGACCTGCGAGACCAGCCAGATATTGTACCAGGGCGGCGCGCTGTGTGGATAGAAGGCGATGGTCTGGCGCGGTCGGGCGCTTTTGAACAGGCGCGAGAAACTGACCATCACGAAATATGCGTAGAGTTGAACGCCGCTAAATACGCTTTTGAAAAAGGACTGGTCGAGCGAAACCCGCGCGCGTGGATGCGGCACATGAAGCATCTTGTCTTTGATCCGCATGCCGCGCAAATAGCCGAACGACCGGGACACAGCGGCAAATGCAGGGAATTGGGTCATGTCTTCTCATAGCTCCGACGCTCAATGGCGTTTGCATGAGAATATGACGCAAGGGCGGAGAAGGCCAGACCCTCTCACTACACGCGAGGTAAAATATCCGTGCGTCGGGATGGATTTGGCGGGTGGTTATTCCGGGATGATTGTACTCGAGACGGTTTTTAACTCCCCGTTGAGCGCGTCCAGAGCCAGCTCTTTGACCACATCATATGCCGGCATTGGATTGAAAAAGCCGTAAGTAAAATGGCTGCCATTTGGGCTGTATCCATCTAAATGAAACAGGCGCTCATCGGCCTCCAAGTTGCCCGCGGCCTGGGCGAATTCGGTGGTGGTGTCATATGAGCCCAGAGAGACAACAAAAACGATTTCTTCGGTTTCCGGGTTCTGCAAATTGAAGACATACTTTCTCGGTCGAGGTCCGATGAGTTCGAAGTATTCTAGAACGAATAATCGTCCAATTTCCGTTTCAAGCTGCTCCCTGATATAGAAGGCTTGCTGGCGTAGCTCTGCATCTGCACCGGACTCCCAGATCTCATAGATCGACTCGATCGCTCCATCGCGCGCAACCGTGTCGCCTATCGCCTCGTTCTCTTGAACAAGTTTCGCGATCGCGCGCCAATCGTTTGGATTGGCATCAACAACACGATTGAACCATTCTATTGCCCGACTATGCTGCTTCGTGTCCTGAAAGAGTTGGCCTAAATTGTACTGACTGCTGAGATCCGCCGGATTTCGTTCAAGCGCGGCCAGAAAGTGCGTCTCCGCTGCGTCTGTTTCGCCCTTAACCGCATAGATGGTCGCGAGATTGACATGGGCATCATAGTCACCCTCATCTATTGTGAGCACGCTTTGATAGGTGGTTATTGCAGCGTCTGGATCCCCCTTCATTTGGAGTGTCTGTCCGAGTTCCAAGAAGAGTTTGCGATCGCCGCTATTTAACTCAATGGCCGTTCGAAAGGACTCTTCTGCGCCGTCAAGATCATCGGCATATCGTTGAACAAGGCCTATGAAAAAATGCGGGTCAGCCAGAGCCGGATCAAGTCGAAGGGCGGCATTGAGTTCCGCGATCGCCTTTCCATCCATCTCAGCGTAGAAATATGTACGTCCCAGGAGCAAATGTCCTGCTGCGTCGCCCTCAACCGCCGCGATGAAATCATTTTCGTGATTCATCAGCTTGGAGCGCGCATCCTCAAACAAGTTGTTTTGAAAAAGACCTATGATTTCTTGCAATTGTTGTTTTGAGTTTTCGCCCGATTCATCAGCGAATGAACCGTTCAATGCAAACATCACCAGTAGAAATAAAAAAGCGTACCTCATAATCAGCAAAAAACCGGTTTGAGTATTTGGGGCCCCGTGAGATTTATCGCATAAGCGGCTATCCGGTACAATGCAGAACTGGAGAGGCCTCGACTTCTGTTTATGTTAACTGCGCAACCTGCTGCGACCCAGGAGTATTGGCAAAGATCGCGTTATCATCCGACACCCATTCTACATGCTCCGGATTGGCGCCTTGCTTTCGACCTGCGGTTTGCTAGCGCCCTTGCCATAGCCATGCTTTTTCAACAGGCCGCGAAACTGGTGATAGGACAGGCCGAGCGATTTGGCCGCCTTGCCCTGGTGGCCTTCAAAGGCGGCGAGAGCGGTATCGATCAGGCTGGTTTCGAACAGCCGGGTCTGATCCTCGAACGGAATATCGAGCACAGGCGGGGGCGGCGCAGGAGGGCTTGAACGGTCAGGTTGGGCCTGTGGCGCCGGGTCGGCCAAACTCGCCGCCGGGCGCCAGGGTGAGTCGAACGGATCCAGCGCGTCCTGATCAAAGCGGACCGGGTCGGTCGAGTGTTCGGCAATCGCGCGATAGGTGATGCGCTGGGCGAAATTACGCAGCTCTCGGACATTGCCGGGCCAGTCATGCGCTTCCATGGCTGCGATGGCGGACGGCGCGAAGCCGGGAAAATCCTCGGCCATCTCCCGCGCCATGCGCCGGGCGAAGAAATCAGCGAGCAGGGAAATGTCAGCCGGCCGCGCCCGCAGCGGCGGCAGGGTGACCACGTCAAAGGCGAGCCGGTCGAGCAGGTCGGCGCGAAACTCGCCAGCCGCAGCCCGGCTGGGCAAGTCGACATTGGTGGCGGCGACGACGCGAACATTTGTCGACAGGACTTTTTCGCCGCCGAGGCGCTGAAACTCGCCATACTCCACCACGCGCAAGAGCTTTTCCTGCACTTGCATGGAGGCGGTCGCAATCTCATCCAGGAAAAGCGTGCCGCCGTCTGCGAGTTCAAACCGGCCGAGACGGCGTTCCGTGGCGCCGGTAAAGGCGCCGCGCTCATGCCCGAACAATTCGCTGTCGAGCAGCTGTTCAGACAAGGCGGCGCAATTCACCTTCACGAAGGGGCCATCCCAGCGCCGAGACAGGAAATGCATGCGCTCTCCGATCAGCTCCTTGCCGGTGCCGCGTTCGCCAATGACCAGGCAGGGCCGATCCAGCGGCGCCAGGCGGGAGACATGCTCCTGCGCTTCCAGCCAGCTCGGATCTTCGCCGATCAGTTGCGGGGTCTGTTCACCAATCATGAGGTCAAAATACACTAATATGTAGGTAAAAACAACCAAATTAATTAGTCAAAAATGCTAAATTAGATTAAGGAAATTTGCCCGAATAGATAAAATACATATAAAAAACAATGCACTGTGAATTTAATTCAAAACTGGCACGGTCCTTGAAATATATTTGGCATAGCGGCCGTAGGGGTCGCTTGCTAGAAGGAAGAAAAAACAATGACCGAGCGCTCTTACGACAAAGGCTATGACGACACTCGCTACGATCAGGCCCGCCGTGAGAGTGGCCGCTTTGGCCGCTACCTCTCCACTCGCTCACCAGCGACAAAGAACATCCAGGTCTCTGGTGAGCGAGTGGAGAGGTAGCGGCCAAAGCGGCCACTCTCACGGCGGGCCTGATCGTAGCG
>JBCBBC010000036.1:0-34530 GCA_038532145.1 Pseudomonadota bacterium
GCGGCGCTCAGCCACCATTTAGATAGCCTTGGAAAATTGCGCGCTGCAGAACTGTTAACAAACTATCCCGCTCCTCTGACCCGCCAAGGGGGATTTCTGGGATGTCGGGATAGTTTGTTAACAGTTCTGCAGCGCGCAATTTTCCAAGGCTATCTAAATGGTGGCTGAGCGCCGCCCGGTCAACACCTGATTCAGCAGTATTTTGGCTGATTAGCGCGTCCCGTATGGCTGAAACGTCGGCATCGGGAAACTCCGCCACCGCCAGCGCCTCAAACCCAATCTCGGCCAGGTGGTGATGGTCGACCGCCCGCACAACCAGGCCGAGCCCTCTTGTCTTGGCCGGCGGGCCGCCACGCAGAGCCGGCGCGACGACCTGACCGCCACGTGCTGGCGGTCGACCGCTGCCGCGATTCGCCGACCGGATCTGCCAGAGATAATCCTTCATCCGGGCTTTCAATTCCCGTTCATAGGCAGATTTGACGGCGCCATTCTGGATCGTACTCGCCGCCTGCATCAGACGCTGTTCGAGACCAGCCTGGCGCTCCGGCGTATCAACTGGCTCAAGATCGCGCTCGCGGCGCCAAAGCACTTCGACCAGCGGCAACGCGCCATCCAGCGCCTTGCCCATGGCCGCCGGGCCATTTTCGCGGATCAGATCATCCGGGTCCATACCATCAGAGAGAAGACAGAAGAATACGCTGCGCCCCGGCTGCAATCCGGGCAAAGCCCGTTCGATCGACCGATAGGCGGCGCCCAGTCCAGCGCGGTCGCCATCAAAACATAACACCGGTTCCGGCCCGGCGCGCCAGAGCAGACCAAGCTGATCCTCGGTCAAGGCTGTGCCAAGCGGCGCCACGGCATGGGCAAATCCGGCTTCGCTCAAGGCGATGACATCCATATATCCTTCGCACACGATCAGCCCGCCCTCTTCGGTGCCGCCAAAAGCTTCGCGGGCCGCCTTATAGCGATACAGCACGCGCGACTTATGGAAGAGCGGCGTGTCGGAAGAGTTGAGATATTTAGGTTTGGCATCGGGCTGCAGGCCGCGGCCGCCAAACGCGATAACTTGCCCGCGCGGGTCCTCAATCGGGAACATCAGTCGCCCACGGAACCGGTCATAGGGCTCCCCGCCACCGTCTTTCTCGACGGCCAACCCCGCCTCGACGATCTCGCTCATCGAAAAGTGTTTCGATTTCAAATGCTCAATCGTCTTGCGCCAGTCATCCGGCGAGAAGCCCAGGCGATAGGCACTCCAGCGATCCGGCCGTAGTCCCCGATTTTCGAGATAGCGCCGGGCCTCCGCCCCTTCCGGCGCGCGCAGGCAGTCCTCGAAATAGGCCGTCGCGGCTTCGCACGCCGCATAAAGCCGCTGCCGGCGATCATACTGTTCCTGACTTTCCGGGGTCGCCTTCGGCAGCGTCATACCGGCCTCGTCAGCCAGCTTCTCCACCGCTTCCATGAAGGATAGTCGTTCCGTCTCCATGACGAAGGAAATCACATCTCCGCCTATCCCGGAGGAGAAGCATTTGAAAATTTTCTTCTGGTCATTGACGTAAAAGCTGGGGGTTTTCTCATTCGTGAACGGCGACAGACCCACCCATTCCTTGCCTTGCTTTTTCAGCTTCACTTTCCGGCCAATCACATCCGAGGGCCGGATGCGGGCTTTCAGCTCATCGACAAAGCCGTCTGGAATGCGAATAGGGCCGCTCATGATTCGTATATAGCGCGTTGATGGCGCGGCGCGAAGCGCCAGGCTGGGATCGGGTGAAAAACCGACATTTTGGTCAAATTTCATCGATCGATTCAACACTCCCCTAGGGCTGATGGCGTAAATTGGGCACAGGTGGAAAAATCAGTGACTCGAAGACCCGAACTCTATGACGTGCCGTCGGAGCGCGATTTTGCGGCCAGCATGCTGACGACCAGCCTGGTCATTCTTGTCATTGCTGTCGCAATTGCGGGCCTGACAACCTGGTACACAACCCGCGCCTATGATCCACAGATCCATCATCAGGCGATGCGCACGGCCATTATCCTGCCGCTGATCATCGTACCGCTCTGCACGGGCATTGTCGGCTATCAGTCTGTGCGCAACCATCGGCGCATGCTGGCGATTTCAAAACTGGCGCGCACAGACGAAATGACCGGCCTCGCCAATCGTCGGGCCTTTATGCATGCCGCGACCGAACTGTTTGACATGACGGATTTTGAGTATTCCGGCCTGTCCCTGATGATCATTGATCTCGATCACTTCAAACAGGTGAATGATGTCCATGGCCATGATGCCGGCGACGAAGTGTTGATCCACGCCTCCCAGCAAATCGTCGCAGCCTGTCCTGAAGACAGTCTGGTGGCGCGTCTCGGTGGGGAAGAGTTTGCCGTCCTGATGCCATATGAGACCATTGCCGACCTGCATCAGCGCGCCGAAATTATCCGCGCCCGCATCGCCTCTGCCCCTTGCGATTATCAGGGCAAGGCCATTCACGTCTCAGCTAGCCTCGGCGTCGGGATCGCGCATCCGCGGGACTCTGTCAGCTCGGTCCTGTCACGCGCCGACAATGCCCTTTACGAAGCCAAGGATCAGGGGCGCAACCGCTTCCAGGTCGCCGCCTAGGGCGTTTCCGCAACAATCTCTTCGCCACCGGTACCGGGACGGATCTCCGCCGCGGCGAACCAGTCGGCGAGCGCCTTGTACATCGCAAAGCTCTGATCGTCATGCGCCCGAACATAGCCTTCCGGCCAGGCACTGGAGCGGGCGACAACAATGTCATTCTCGCGATCGATATAGAGCGTCTGCCCATTCGCACCGGACGCCGTGAACGTGCCGTCCGCATATGTCCACCAATGCCAGGCATAACCGCGATTTGGATTGGGGTGGACTTCGCCGGGCAGAATGTGCGCCTCGTCAGAGACGGTGGCGCGATCAACCCAGTCTGCCGGCAGGATCTGTTCTCCCTGCCACACGCCGCCCTGTTCAATGAACAGACCAAGCCGGGCCCAGTCGCGCAGCGCGGCATTGAACATGGCGCCGCCCACTTCAGCACCGGTTGACCCCGGATGATCTATGATCCAGGCCCCGGAATGTTCCATGCCGAGTGGTCGCCACAGCTTCTGTTCGAGATAATCCGCCGCATCCATGCCGCTGACCCGCCGCACCAGTTCCAGGAGAACCTGGCTTTCCGCCGTATTGTAGTTGAACACGGTCCCCGGCTCATGCTCACGTTCATAGGCAATGGCGAGATCAAAGGCCGGCGTCCGGCCCATCACGACACTCTGGGTCATGAACTCAATCGTATCGTCCATTTTGCCTTGCCAGAGATCCGGGTCGTAGCGAATGCCGGACGACATTTGCAATGCCTGTTTGATGGTCACGCCATCATAAGCCGTGCCCTCAATCTCAGGCAGGTATTTGACCAATTGATCGTCGACGCTTTCAATCAAACCGTCTGCCACCGCAACACCGACCAGGGTCGATGTGATCGACTTGACCAGGGACCAGGTCGTGAACCGCGTGCCGGAATCTGCGCCCCGACCATAGGATTCATGAACAATCTGACCCTCATGAAGGATGATCAGACCGGACGTCTCCATAACCGTGTACAGATCGGCGAGCTGCCGCGTTTCACCCTCATAGGCATAGGTAAATCCGTCCAGACGCCCCTCCACGCGCGGCAGGGGGGCGCTGTCTTCGGACGATGCCACGGTCCGGGTCGGATAAAGCTCGCTCGCATTCTGGAAGAAATAATCCTGATCGCCTTCAAACGCCGCAGCCCGCGCCATGACATCCGTCGGCGGTGGTACAAAGCTGTAATAGGTAAAGCCGCCAATAAACGCGCCAGCGACCAGTGCCACGAGTGCAATAATAATCGACTTCATTCTGTCACCCTCCCGTTCGGTTGGGTGCAGCATGCTTCATTTCAGGGGGTCAGGTCTAGCCTATCGCAGCGCGAACAGCTTTGCTGGCAGGGCCACACTCGATCTGGCCGGGATATTTTTCGCGCAAAGCGGACATGCAGCGCCCAACATCCTTGAGCTTCTGGGCGCGTAATTCACGCACCACGGTTTCGGCCGCCACGTTGAGCGCATCTCCCGCCAGAGGTTTCGGCAGGAAATTCGCAATCACATCCAGTTCTTCGCGTTCGCGTTCGGCATCGACGACCCGGCCAGCATCATCATATTGCTTGATCGACTGTTCGCGCAAAGCGACCATGGTTTCCAGCAATTCGACAATTACCTCATCGTCGCATCCGTCACATTCACCCCGGCTGCGCGCGATCACGTCGCGATCATCCATGGCGCATTTCACCAGGCGCAATGTCTGCGCAACAACACCATTCGCATCGTCCGCCTCGGCTTTGTCGAGCGCAGAATTGATACGATTTCTTAGTGTGATTTGGACGGTTTGATCCAATTGACCCATATGAACGCCTCAAAAAGCCGCTTTCTCCTCCAAAACCGCTTGACGGTCCCGGCCGCAGCACCCTATTTGCCACCCGTTTGCCTGAGAAACCGTTAAGGCAGCAGAGTGGATATGAGTCCAGCGGAAAGACGGAGGTAAGGGCATGAATGACAAAAATCAATCCGGTTTCACCAGACAGGCGAGTGGTGCCCTGGCCCTTGCGGACGGTACGGTTTTCCTCGGAATCGGCGCCGGCACCGTCGGCATTGCGGTTGGCGAGCTTTGTTTCAATACGGCGATGACTGGATATCAGGAGATTCTGACCGATCCTTCATATGCGGAACAGGTCGTTCTGTTCACCTTTCCCCATATCGGGAATGTTGGCGCAAACCCTGAAGATCACGAAGAATCCAGCGTAAACGCCGCAAAAGCAGCGGTCGGGACGGTATTTCGCGACGCGATCACCCCGCCCTCAAACTGGCGAGCCGAGGACCATTTTGATGCCTGGCTGGCAAAAAAGGGCATTGTCGGCCTGTCCGGCGTTGATACGCGTGCGCTGACTCGCCTGATACGCGAACAAGGCATGCAGAAATGTGCCATCCAATATGCCCCGGAAGGCGAGATCGACACGGAGGCCTTGGTTCAGGCTGCCCGCGCCTGGCAAGGCCTTGAAGCGGCGGATCTGGCCGCAAATGTCGATGCCGATGCAAAATTCGATCATTCCGAGCGCCTCTGGGCGCTTGGCACCGGGTTCTCCGAACAATCCAGCCCGGAAAAACATGTGGTCGTGGTCGATTTCGGCGTCAAAAAGAACATATTGCGCAATCTGTCCGATGTCGGCGCCCGCGCGACAATTGTGAACGGTGATACCGATTTCGAGACGATCCAGGCCCTGAAGCCGGATGGCGTGGTGCTTTCCAACGGCCCAGGCGATCCAGCAGCAACGTTTGAGCGTGCCGGACCTTTATTGCAAGCCCTGGTCGAAAGCGGGATCCCGATCCTGGGCATTTGCCTCGGGCACCAATTGCTTGCCCTGACTCTCGGGGCCAAGACGATGAAAATGGCGCAAGGCCATCACGGCGCCAATCATCCGGTCAAAGACCTCGCGACCGGCAAGGTGGAAATCGTGTCGATGAATCATGGCTTCACGGTGGACCCGTCAACCCTGCCGGACGGGGTGGAGGAAAGCCATCGCTCGCTGTTTGACGGCACCAATTCGGGTCTGGCGGTGGCTGGGAAGCCAATCATCTCCGTGCAGCATCACCCGGAAGCCAGCCCTGGTCCCCAGGACAGTTTCTACCTGTTTCAGCGGTTCGCGGATTTGATGAGCGCCTAGCGCAGGCCTTTCACCATCGCTTCGAACGCATCATAGATTGCGTCCGGCGTGACGTCGGATTGGTGACGCGCAAGCGCGAAGCCAGCGCCGTTCAGTGCGCTCTGAATCATCACGGCCAAAGCGGACACTCGGGACTCCTCGACGATGCCTTTCTTGGCAAGATAACGGATACCGGCTTCGACATTTTGCGTGCCGAGATCATGATCGCTTTCGTACCAGCCTTGCAGCCCCAGAATGGCCGGTCCATCAATGAGGACGATTTTCTGATAATCCCGCCGCGTCGCAAATTTCAGATAGACGCCGCATCCGGCCAAAAAGGCGCTGTACGGATCAGTCAGTCTGCGGGCTTCAATCGCGGCCGCGCGCGCTTCGGTATCCATTGCAACTTGCAGGCGTGTCCAAACTTCGAGGAACAGATCCCGCTTGGTCGGGAAATGGTGAAACAGCGCCCCCTTTGTGATCCCGACATCTTTACAAATATCATTGATAGACGTGTCAGCATAACCTTGCTGTTCAAACTGTCTCATCGCCGCGCCGATCAAATCTTCGCGTGTCTTTTTTGCATCTAGTTTTGATCGTTTCGCCATTGCAGTATGCGATTTCTAGTTGACCCACCACATACCACTGGTATGTAAAAACCAACGAAGCCGATCAATTGGGCAATCGCAGTTGCTTGGGGTTTCGACCAAAGTTCACGTGAGTCGTGGGGACGTGCGCGGACCAAAATAAAGCCGGATCGTGTCAAACGATCCGGCTTTTTGCATTTTCTGATCTGATCTCAATCAGCGCTCATCTTCCTCATTATCATCTTCATTGATGCGGAACAGGCGCGGGTCGACGCGAATATTGGTTTCGACATTGATAAGATCGACCTCAGTTTTCTGGTCGTTGCCATCTCGTGTCACCCATCCCATCAATTCATAAGTCGCACCCGCAAACACCATGGTGAGGGTGCCTTCGAGTTCTCCGCTCGTGTCGCGGACAGTGATGTCGACTTCTTCGCCTCGCCGAGCAATCCTGAGCACATCAACGTCCTGTTCGACATTCAGGCGCGTGGACAGCAACAGACCCAATGGCGTCGATCCAATCGGTCCACGGTCAACGGTTTCAAGCTCGCTATCCTCCATGGCAACGGTGGTGCCGTCGGAAACGATCAAGACCGGTGTCGGGTCATCATAATCGAACCGCATACGCCCCGGCCGATTGAGTGCGAACGTTCCGCTCACAACGCTGAGGTCTGCATTGGTCTGAATAAAATCCCCACGCGCCGTCCTGGCGGCGGCCAGAGCATCGCTGGCATCGCTTAAAATAGCTGGCCATTCGCTCTGGGGGACGAAATCATTGGTCGCAAGAACCGGAACGGTATCGTCAACTTGCGGTATGACCTCGGCGGCGATGTCGTTCCCGGAAATCATCGGGTCGTCCTTAACGGGTTCGGAAATCGGAGCCTGTTCGATCACAGTCTCTTCAATCGTCTCGATGGGCAGGGAGACGGTTGGTGTTTCTTTCACGGTCGTTTCCGACGCCTCAGTCACCACCTCTTCAATCGCCGGTGTTTGCCCAGCGGCATCATCGACCACAGCCTGCAGGCTGAGTTGAATTTGCGGTCCGAACGCCAAGGCGATGGCCGCTGCCGATACCAGTCCCATAACCATAAGAGTACTCCTCTTTCAGGCTTTCACATAAGCGCCTTAGGGCAACAAAAACAGGGCTGAATCAAGGCATTTGCGCCTGTTTTCGTTGCCTTTGGTTCAGTTGCGTTCGGTTCAGAATGCCCCTTTTAATGTACAGATATTGTGGAAAATTTTTCACGAGACGTTTGAAAAGGATAAAGCCCTGACTCGTAAGTCAAAAAACCGTCGCCGACTCGTGCAATAGACCGAACTCCCATTCGGATTGCATTTAATTCACTTGGCGAATTCATCATCTAGTGGCGTTCTAGCCACGCAACTGGGGAGCTTCATCATGAAAACCACCCTCACTGTTCTCGCGGCAGCTGCGCTTCTTGCTGGCTGTCAAAATGTTTCAAATCGTACGCTCGGCACCACCGCTGGCGGCGCCATCATCGGCGCTGGCGTTGGTATGATGGCTGGCGGCGATGACAAACGAAATGCGGCCATTGGCGCTGTCGTTGGAGCCCTCGCGGGTGCTGGCGTCGGGGTCTATATGGATAAGCAGGAAGAAGAGTTGCGTCGCCAAACAGAAGGCACGGGCATCGAAGTGCAACGTGTCGGCGATCAAATCGCTTTGACAATGCCGTCCGGCATTACCTTTGATGTCAATAGCGCTGCGATCAAAGGCGACTTTTATGCTCCATTGGATGATGTCAGCACGACCCTTATCGAATATCCGCAAACTGCGGTCGATGTGGTCGGGCATGCCAGCTCTGATGGCGCAGATGACTATAACCAGGCTCTGTCTGAGCGGCGCGCGAACTCGGTGCAGTCTTACCTGGTGAACAGTGGTGTGCAGTCCGTCCGTCTGCGTGCCATCGGTATGGGTGAAACCCAGCCTATTGCCGATAACGCCACTGAAGCAGGCCGCGTTGCCAATCGTCGCGTTGAGATCCTTCTCACGCCTATTGTTGACGAGGGCGCTTAAGCTACAGGAAAGACCGGAGCCTCAGGCTCCGGTCTTTTTTTGTTTGGGATCAGCGTCTATTTTTCGCGTCCCACCGCTTTATCGTAAATATCATCAACGATTTGAGCGACCGGCTTTGGTCCTGCGTGTACGGGTTCCAATGAAACAATGAGCGGATTTGGTGCGAGCGCCTGTGTGGAGCCATTATTCGCATCCAGGACAGCGCCCATGCCGGCACTGAATATAACATTTCCCGCCAGATTGGCGCCGCCCCCGTCGGCCCGGACATGGGTGATGTTGTAGGACATCGGCTTATAGCCCTTTTTCTTGATCGTGACTTTGAAATCAGCTTCCCGACGGACATTGGGAATAATGCAAGGGGTCGGCGCACAGCCTTTCCCCAGACTTGTAGTGACTGTGGCGCCCGAAGGTGTGGTTTGGACTTCAAACGGTTCGCTTGTGCCACGATTAATGGTGGCACAAGCCGTCAAAATTGGCAGCGCGACGCAGAGCGTCACGGTTAGCATCTTGCGGTTCATCAGAGCATTCCTATGGTTTGACTCCCCTTCAGTCCGGATTGCCCCTCCTCGTCTCCCCAAGATGCGCGCGCGCGGTTAACACAAACAAAAAGGGACAAGATTAGATCTTGTCCCTTTGTTTCTATTTTTCGCAGTGCGCTTAGGCCGCCGCTTTTTCCTTCACGCCCCCGGGTGGAAAGCGTGAATAGAAGGTCTCACCCTGGGCCGCCATGTCACGAAGGAGCTGCGGCACTTTGAACCGGTCGCCATATTTCTCGGCCAAGGCATCTGCCTCAGCGACAAACTCCGGAATGCCCCAGATCAAATCCATGTAAGAGGCGCAGCCACCGGTATAAGGCGCAAAGCCCCATGCCAGGATGGAGCCAATATCGGCATCACGGGCGTCCGTAATCACGCCTTCTTCGAAACAGCGCGCGACTTCCACCGCCTGGCGCACCAGGAAGCGATTGGTCAGGTGCTTTTTCAGCTCAGGCGGGCATTCATCAACAGTGACATCAATGCGTGTGTTGAGATCCGGCCAGAGGCGCGATGGCTTGCCCTTTTCATTATAGTCGTAGAAGCCTTTACCGGCCTTGCGACCGACACGGCCCTGATCTTCGACCAGCCAGGCCATCATCTGCCCAAGCTCATTGGAGTCATAATCGATCCCGGCCGCTTGCGCCATTTGGCGTCCGACTTTCAACGCGGTATCGAGACCAACAGAGTCGGATACTTCCAGAGCGCCCATTGGCATGCCGGACTGACGGCCGACATTTTCGATAATGGCCGGCTTGATCCCTTCCGCCAGCATCGCCATACCCTCTTGGGTATAGGTACCGAAGCAGCGCGAAGTGTAGAAACCGCGGCTGTCATTGACGACGATCGGCGTCTTGCGGATGGCCAGAACATAGTCGATCGACTTGGCGAGGGTGGCTTCGCTGGTCTTTTCGCCGGTGATGATCTCGACCAGACCCATCCGCTCAACCGGTGAGAAGAAGTGAATGCCGATAAAGTTTTCCGGCCGCGCGGAGGCTTCTGCAAGACCGGTAATGGGCAGCGTCGATGTGTTCGACCCGAATACCGCGTCGGCGCTCAGCACGTCTTCCGCCATTTTGGTGATCTTGGCTTTCAGCTCGGGATTTTCGAACACGGCTTCAACAACCAGGTCAGCCCCTTTGATATCATCGTAGGAGTCCGTTGTGGTGATCAGGTCGAGCAGCTTGTCGCCCTTCTCTTGCGTGGTCTTGCCGCGCGACAGGTCTTTCTCAACCAGGCGCCGCGAATAGTCTTTGCCCTTTTCGGCATTCTCTTTCGAGATGTCGACCAGGACGGTTGGAATGCCCGCCTTGGCCTGGACATAGGCAATGCCTGCGCCCATCAGACCAGCGCCGATAACGGCAATTTTCTTGAACTCGGTCTTTGGATGACCGGCTGGGCGGTTGCCGCCTTTGGACAATTCCTGCATCGACAGGAAGAGCGAGCGAATCATCGCTTTCGCTTCCGGTCGCTGCTGTGTGTTGATGAAGTAACGGGTTTCAATCCGCAGGCCGGCATCAATCGGCACCTGGGTGCCCTCATAGACGCAGGACAGGATATTCTTTTGAGCCGGGTAATTGCCATAAGTGTTGGCCGCCAGCATGGCGTTCGACATAGTCGCGACCTGTCCGGCACCTGGTGAACGGTGGACGACCCCACCTGGCATTTTGAAGCCTTTTTCGTCCCAAGGGGCTTTCGCGTCCGGGTTGGCCTTGATCCATGCCTTACATTTCGCAACCGTGTCCGCTTTGGCGGCCAGTTCGTTCACAACGCCCATTTTATGGGCTTTTTCAGCGTTAAAGCTCTTGCCTTGCAGGATTAGCGGCAGCGCTTCCTGCACCCCGATCAAACGCGGCAGTCGTTGCGTGCCACCCGCACCCGGCAGAAGGCCAATCTTGGCTTCCGGCAGGCCGAACTGAATTTTCGGATTGTCATTTGCCGCAACGCGGTAATGCCCGGCCAGCGCCACTTCGAGACCACCACCCAGCGCGAGGCCGTCCAATGCGACCGCGATTGGCTTGCCGCAGGTTTCCAACTCGCGCAGCGTCTTGTTGAGCGCAAAGCCACGCTCAAATTGCTGAGCTTTGAGTTCGGCTTCAGAAAGCTCCGCAGCAGGTTTGCCACCGCCAGCACTTTCATTCATTTCGCCAAGGTCAGCGCCAGCACAGAAGCCGGACGGTTTGCCGGACGAGATCACCAGGCCGGTAATCGTGTCATTGCTGGCCACTTCATTGGTGATCGCAATAATGTCTGCGACGGCTTTGCCCGTCAGCGTGTTCATGCTGCGGCCGGGCACATCGAAGACCGCGTGCGCGATGCCGTCTGCATCAATATCGAAAGAGAATGTTTCGAGGTTCATTTTACTTATTCCTTGCGGGGCGTTTCGCCCTCGTCAGAGTTATCTTCTTCAGACTCTGAGGCCGCGGCCGAGAATGCGACGCCAAGCGCCGCACCAATTGAAATTCCAAGTGGGAGCCAGATGGCGATATCGCCTGTGGCCGCCCCGACGCCAGCGCCAATGGCGACGCCAACACCGATCCCAATCGGAATGCCTGCCCCTTTTTCCATGCCTTAAACGCGTTCGATGATCGTTGCGGTGCCCATGCCGGCGCCGACACACAAGGTGACCAAAGCGGTTTCCTTGTCGGCACGCTCAAGCTCATCGACCATGGTGCCGAGCAGCATGCCGCCGGTCGCGCCAAGCGGGTGGCCCATCGCGATGGCCCCGCCATTAACGTTCATTTTCTCATGATCAATGCCAAGCAGGTGCATCATCAGCATGGGTACAGACGCGAAGGCTTCGTTGAGCTCATAAAGATCAATATCGCCAACATCCATACCGGCTTTCTTCAAGGCTTTCAGCGTCACGTCGGTTGGGCCCGTCAGCATGATGCCAGGCTCAGATCCGATCGACGCCATTTGCTTGACGCGGGCGCGCGGCTTGAGGCCAAGCTTCTCGCCCATTTCTTTCGAGCCGAACAGAACCGCAGAGGCACCATCCACGATGCCCGACGAGTTGCCCGCATGGTGAACGTGATTAATCGCTTCGAGTTCCGGATAGCGCTGCTTGATGACTTCATCAAAGCCCATCGCGCCCATGCCAGCAAAGCTTGGGTTCAGCGCCGCGAGGCTCTGCATATCTGCTTCCGGACGCATATGCTCGTCATGGTCGAGCTGTGTGCCGCCCATTTGATCTTTCACCGCGACGATCGATTTCGAGAACCGACCCTCTTTCCAGGCGCGTGACGCGCGCTGCTGAGATTCAACTGCATACGCATCGACATCGTCGCGCGAGAAGCCCCACTTGGTCGCGATCGTGTCGGCGCCCACACCTTGCGGTGAGAAGTAGGATTTCAACGCAATTTGCGGATCCGATGACCAGGCCCCGCCTGCAGCGCCCATTGGCACGCGGCTCATGCTCTCAATACCGCCGCCAATCGCCATGTCAGCTTCGCCGGTCATCACCTTGGCCGCCGCCATGTTGCAGGCTTCCAGGCCGGATGCGCAGAAGCGGTCAACCTGAACACCAGCCGTGGTCTCCGCATAATCGGCATTCAGCACCGCAATCCGCGCAATGTCGCCGCCTTGCTCACCCACGGGCGACACACAGCCGAGCACAACATCGTCGACATATTTGGTGTCGAGCTCGTTGCGGTCGCGGATCGCTTCCAGGGTTTGGGTCGACAGTTCAAGCGCGGTGACTTCGTGCAAGCTGCCAGATTTTTTGCCTTTGCCGCGCGGCGTCCGCACCGCATCGTAAATATAGGCTTCAGTCATGGGAGGGTTCTCCTGTGTTATCTTGAATAAGCTCAATCATTTTGCCGGGGCCTTCATCGGGTTGATGGCCAGCGAAGCTCTGGCCCGTGCAGCTTCCTTGCCACGCGCGTCATAGAGATCCGCTTCCGCAAAAATCACTTGTCGACCAATGTTGCGAAGCCGGGCGGCGACTTCAATCGCGCCGACTCTCACAGGTCGTAAAAAGGTTGTGTGCAGGTCGATGGTCGACGGAAACGCGCGCGTGCCCGTCTTCATCGTCGCCAACATACCAATCGTATCATCCAGCATGGCCGAGAGGTAACCGCCCTGAATATAGCCCGCGGGATTGGTGAATGCCCTTTTGCCGTCAAACGCCACGCGCGTTTCCATCTTGCTCATATCGAGCGAAATCAGCTTGAAGCCGAGCGACTTGGAACTCTCGGCCGGCTGAGGAAAGGTTTCCGCGAGGAGGTGGGAATCATCTGGCAAATTAAAGCGTCCTCGCGATCAGCATTTTCATCACTTCATTAGCGCCGCCATAGATGCGCTGGACGCGGGCATCTTGGTACATTTGGCCAATCGGATATTCGTCCATATAGCCCCAACCGCCATGCAGCTGCAGGCACTCGTCGATGATCTTGCACTGCAGATCCGAGATCCAGTATTTCGACATGGACGCGGTCGCGGCATCCAGTTCGCCTTTCAGAAGCAGCTCGGTGCAATGATCGGCGAAGACTTTCGCGACTGTCGCTTCGGTCTTGCATTCGGCGAGTTTGAACTGGGTGTTCTGGAAATCCATGATCGTGCCGCCAAACGCCTTGCGCTGTTTGACATAAGCGACCGTTTCCTGGATCGCGCGCTCAATCATGCCAATGCCCTGAATGCCAATGATGTGGCGCTCTTGCGGCAGCTGTTGCATCAGCTGGATAAAGCCCTGGCCTTCTTCCGGACCGAGCAAGGCCGAGGCGGGAACCTTAACGTCATTAAAGAACAGCTCTGACGTGTCCGCCGCAGGTTGCCCGATTTTCTTAAGATTGCGTCCGCGTTCGAAGCCATCAACTTCATCTGTCTCGACCATCATGATCGAAATACCCTTGGCACCCTTGGTTGGGTCAGTCTTGGCACAGACCAGAACCAGATTAGCCGTCTGACCATTGGTAATGAAGGTCTTGGAGCCATTGATCACATAGCCATTGCCGTCTTTCTTGGCCGTGGTCTTGATATTCTGCAGATCAGACCCGGTACCTGGCTCTGTCATCGCGATGGCGCAGACCAGATCACCGGAAGCAAGCTTGGGGAGGAGACGCTGCTTTTGTTCGTCCGAGCCGTAGTGAATGATGTAAGGCGCGACGATGGCATTGTGCAGACCGATGCCAAAGCCAGCAATGCCCTGCTTTTCCAGCTGTTCAATGATGACGGCATCATGGCGAAAATCGCCGCCAGCGCCGCCATATTCTTCCGGCGCCGAGACCAACAGCAGACCCTGCTCCGCGGCCTGATACCAGACCTCGCGCGGTACGGCACCCGCTTCCCGCCACTCTTCAACATGCGGCTTCAGTTCCTTGACGAAGAACTGTTCCACCGCATCATTGAAGATCTTGATTTCCTCATCCTGACGCCATTCAGACAGCGGTACATCGAGGACATCAGGCATGAGCGGGCTCCATTCGCGAGATTATGACGTTTACGTTCACGTCAACATAAGTAGAAAAACGTGTTTTGACCAGTCGTGACGTTACGGGAAGTTGCATGTGAAAGCGGCCAATCCTTGCCGGATCGGCCGCTAAATCGTCGAAACTTGCTTAGAACCGGTCGGCGGGCATCGCCATCATCAATTCAGCGCCCGTTTTCAGCTTGGCCAGGTGCGAGGCCGCCTCTGGCAAGATCCGGGACACATAATACTGTCCGGTCAGAACCTTGTCGTCATAGAAAGGATCGTCGCCTTTTTTCTCAACGGCAACTTTCGCCATTAGCGCCCACATATAGGTCAGCGCAGTCAGGCCGAAGAGTTGCAGATAATCAGACGAGGCCGCACCCGCATTGTTGAAATCGCTCATACCGTTCTGCATCAGCCAATTGGTGCCGTCCTGCAGCTGCGCCTTGGCAGACTTGAGGCCTTCGATAAATGGCTCCAGCTCAGGATCGCTTTCATGCGTGCCAATGAAGTCATCCATCTCAGCAAAGAAGCTGAACACCGCGCGGCCGCCATTTGAAGCCAGTTTACGGCCCACTAGGTCAAGCGCCTGAATGCCATTGGTGCCTTCATAGATGAGCGTAATCCGGCAATCGCGCACGAACTGTTCCAGACCCCATTCCTGGGTGAAGCCAGATCCGCCATGGATTTGCAGCGCCTCATTGGCCATTTTGAACCCGCGATCGGTCAGGAAAGCTTTCAGGACCGGCGTCATCAGCGCCATATAGTCGCCCGCCTTTTCGCGGACTTTCTCATCCGGCGATTTATGATGCAGGTCACCATAAAGCGCCGTCCAGTAAGTAAATGCGCGGGCGCCTTCGATAAAGGCCTTCTGATCCATCAACATGCGTCGCACATCCGGATGCACAATCACAGGATCAGCCGGTTTGTCAGGCGCCTGGACACCAGTCAAAGACCGCCCCTGAACGCGATCATTGGCGAAGTCGACGGCGTTCTGATACGCGATCTCGGCTTGCGCCAGGCCTTGCATGCCAACGCCGAGGCGCGCTTCGTTCATCATCACGAACATGGTGCGCATGCCTTTATGCTCTTCGCCGACCAGCCAGCCGGTGGCGCCGTCATAATTCATCACGCAAGTGGCATTGCCGTGAATGCCCATTTTCTCTTCCAGGCCACCACATGAGCAAGCATTGCGCTCGCCCGGTGTGCCATCTTCATTGACGATATGTTTGGGCACAACGAAAAGAGAGATCCCTTTGATCCCTTCCGGCGCGCCTTCGATCCGGGCCAGCACCAGATGGATGATATTCTCGGTCAGATCCTGCTCACCGCCTGAGATCCAGATCTTCTGGCCAGTGATTTTGTAAGATCCGTCCGGTTGCGGCACGGCTTTGGTCTTGATCAGTCCAAGATCGGTTCCGCATTGCGGCTCGGTCAGGTTCATTGTGCCCGCCCATTTGCCGGACGCCATGTTCGGTCCGTACATGGCTTTCTGCTCTTCAGAACCACCCGCCATCAAGGCTTCGAACGCGCCTGAAGTCAGACCCGGATACATCGCAAACGCCATGTTGGCGGAGGAGTTCATCTCATTCGCCGCCATGTTGACGACATAAGGCAAGCCCTGGCCGCCCATGTCGGGTGACTTACCCAGCAACAACCAACCATTGTCGACCATTTGCGCATAGGCTTCCTTGAACCCGTCCGGCGTTTTTACGCTGGCATCGGCGTTGCGGACGCAGCCTTGTACATCGCCGATCTTGTTCAGCGGAAACAGGACCTCTTTCGCAAACTTTCCAGATTCTTCCAGAATGGCGTCGACCAGATCCGGCGTCGCATCTTCAAAGCCCGGCAGATTGGAGTAATTCTGGATCGATAGAACATCATGCAGAATGAACTGCATGTCGCGAACAGGTGCATCATAACGTGGCATCTGGATTTCCCTCAGTCATATTTATTAAACCGTGACGCTTGCTCTAGCGTCACGGTTTGGAAAGGTCATTCAACTCTCACGGGTCGAACTGTGTTTTTTCACGCGTCATCCAGCTGGCGACGGGCGACAGCATCATAGGCTTTTAGGTTTTCGGCTTCAGCCGGGCCAGGCCCAACATTTTCAAGCTGGCCTTCCAGCCATTCCATGCCGCGATGCAATTCCTGCAAGGCCATTTCAATGTCCTCGCGCTGGCTTTCCAGCTCTTTGACCTGGTTCTCGAATTTGACCTTCATCATGCGCATTTGCGCACGCTGGCCATCTTCGAGTCCATACAGGTCAAGAATTTCGCGAATGTCCGCCAAAGGCAGACCAAGCCGCTTCAGACGCACAATGATCTTAACGCGGCCGCGATCGCGATGCGAATAAACGCGGGTCATGCCATCCCGAGCCGGGTGGAGCATGTCCTTGTCTTCATAAAACCGCAGCGCGCGGGGGGTGATTCCAAACTCGCGGGCCAATTCAGAGATCGAATAGGTGCGGGAGTCAGCGATAGAAAGTGAAGGTACGGTATCAGGCATGTGTGCAACTATGCCTTGTCTTTACGCGAACGTCAACGTCACCCTGTTGTCTCCGTATTCCGAGGATATGAACAAAGCTTTCGAAATTGCGGTGATCTGTTTACCTTTTTAACCCGGAATTAAGGCCATTCGCTTCATTTCACTACTAGAAATGGGTAAATCGGCGCGCTTTTCCGAATCAGTGCGCCCGAAGTCGGAGTGCCGGGCATGAGCCAATACGGGTCCTGGAGTGTAAAAGGGGTGGACGATCGTGCCCGCGCGATCGCCAAGGAAAAAGCCCGCCTCAAAGGCATTACACTCGGCGATTACATTAATAATCTGCTGCTGGAAGGTCATAGCGAAGCCGGCCCGCGCGACATGTCGCATCGGCCGGACTCGATTCAACCTCACGTTTATTCTGACCCAAGCTTTGGCGATCCGATGCGGGCCACGGCGCTGGACGGTATCGCGCAACGGATCGAGGCCGTTGAAGCCCGTTCCACATTAGCGATTACCGGCATCGATCAGTCTGTGCTCGGTCTATTGGCGCGTCTTGAAACCACCGAGAATTCCACCGCGGCGATGACAGCGGAAGTCGAGCGCATGATCGACGAGCTGCGCGAGACACATGAAATGCTGCACGACAAGGTCGGCGTGCTGGAGAATGATGAAAGCGGCAAGCGCAGTCTGGAAGCAATGAAATCGCTCGAGGATGCGCTCGGCAAGCTGGCCTCGCATGTTTATGAAGAAGGCCGCATGAATCAGGATGAGTCGGCCGCCATGAAGGGCCGCGTCGAAGCCGGTTTCTCTGAAGTGAGTGATCGCGTTGAAGGCATGGAGCTGAAAGTCGAGTCGACTCTGGCCGAGGCGGCGCAGCGCGTCGAAAAAGCTGTTGAGCAGGCCGAATTGCGCGCCGAAGGCACATCGCGTCATCTGTCCGAGCGCGTTTCCGCCATGGAGTCGTCCGTCGCGACGAAACTCGCCAAGGTTGATGAAGTCGATGGCCGCATGCAAGCGGTCGAAGGCGATGTTTCCGGCGCGCTGCAGTCCATGGAAGGCACCATGCTGCGCATTCAGGAACGTCTGAGTCGCGCTGAACAGACAACGGATACAGCCCTTAAGGCGCTGGAAGGGACGTTTGCTAATCTCGACCAGCGCATCCATCACATTGCAGAACTGGCCAGTCCGGAAAAGGCCAATGCCTTGCGCCAGGAGCTTGAACAGCGATTTGATGCGCTTTCCACCGACCTGCGGGTCAGCGTTGAGGAATCACGTCGTCATCTCGCTGATGAGATCGAACGCGCCGTCGCCGGCAACAATCCGGACCTAATGGGTGCGCTCGAAACCCGGGTCAATGACCTGGAATCGGCCGAAGCCGGCGCGCGACTTGAAAGCGTCGACCAGCAGCTCAATCACCTGTCCGACACACTAGTGCGCCACGTTGAGGAAAGCGAAAATCGCAGCGCGGCAGCAATCGAAAAGGTTGGCGAACAAGTCGTCGGACTATCCGAAAGCCTGCACCAACGCGTCGCCGACGGCGAACAGCGCAACGCGCAGGCCATCGAAAAGGTCGGCAGCCAGGTCGACGGCCTGACCGACACATTCGCACAGCGCATCGCGGATAGCGAACGCCGCAGCGCCGGTGCGATCGAACAGGTTGGCCAGCAAGTCGCCACCGCCATCAAACACGTCCAGGCCCGGCAGGAGCAGAGCCAACGCAAACTGGTCGAAAAAGTTGCCGGTTCTGAATCCCGACAGGAAGCGCGCTTGTCCGACGCTCTGTCGAATATTTCCAGCCGTCTCGCCGACATGCAGAGTCAGACGGCCACGGCTGTTTCACCGGTTCAACGCGCCATCGTTTCGCTGGCGTCGCGGCTTGAAGCTCTTGAAGACTTCAATGCGCCGCCAATGGCGGAAGCGACGAGCGCTGAAGCCCTGCCCGACATGCCGACCCTGAAAGTCGACGCGTCGCCGATCGAAATGCAACCGGCCCCGGCACCCGAACCGGAACCCGTGGAAGAGCCAGTTTACGAGGACGCGGCAGACGCCATCGCCACGACCGCGATTGAAACCGAAGCCTTTGAAACGGTCGAGCACACCACCGAGGCTGAGGTTTACGAGCCGGAGACCGTTGCGCCGGACACGGCCGAAACCGATTTCATGGCCGCCTTGCCCGATTTTGATGATGATGAATCGACAGACCCCGTCCACCCGGCCGCCGCCGAAGCCGAAACCATTGAAGAGTCCTGGGACATTGCGGACCCAGCTTTTGCGGCAGACGCGTCAGAAGCAACTGATGTAGGCGAGACCGAGGATGCTTTCCTGATGGCGGAGGAGCCCGAAGATACGCCTATGGAGCAGGCGCACGCCGAAGAAACGCCAACTCAAGATGATCCGCTTGCCGAACTGGGCAGTTGGGAAGAGTCTCAGCATGAAGCGCGCGACTCCGACATTTTCTCATCTGAGTCAGACGCCGCAGATGAGATGCCGGAATTGTTGCCAACGCTGGACGATGTCGATCTGGCCCATAATACCGAAGACCTGGCCGCTGAAACCGACGCTGAATTCGACCCTATGGCAGATGACATCGCGGCCCCTGACGCCACTGAAGAGTCGACAGCAGACTATCTTAGCCGCGCCCGCAATGCGGCGATTGCAGCGGCGGCCGATCCAAAAGACGGTCGCACCCGTCGTGGGCGCCGGTCGGCCGCATCTACGACCCCCAAGGTGCCGCGCGGCTCGAAATTTCCGATCCTTGCTGCCGCATCTGTCTTGGCCCTTTCCGCGGCCGGCGCCGGTGCCTGGGTCGCCCTGCGCGGCAAGATCCCGTTCATGGATGCCAATGCGCCGAGTATTGAAACCAAAACCAGCCTAGCAGAAATGGGTGTTCAAGCCCTCTCCGCGAATGATGAACCAAGCCTGACCGGCATCGAGTTTACGGAGGCTGAACCCGCATCGCTGGACGAGACCCTGTTCGAGGAAGAAGGCAGCGTTGCCGGGACACTGGACGCCGAACCTGTTGAACCTGCCCCGACCGTCGCGCCCGCTGCGCCGGTCGTCACCTTGCCGATTATCCCGGACGCGCTGACCATCCAGCAGGCGGCCTTGAATGGGGACGCTGTTGCGCAGTATCAGCTCGGGATCGAACGGCTCGAGGCGCAGGACTTTGCTGCGGCGTCCGAGCTGATCAGCGCGGCCGCGCAGCAGGGCCTGCCCGCTGCCCAATACCGGCTGGCGAAACTGCATGAGCGCGGCATTGGTGTGCCACGCGATTTCACCGAAGCCCGCGCCTGGACCGAACGCGCGGCCAATGGTGGCAATATTAACGCGATGCACGATCTAGCGGTCTTCTTCGCTGATGGTGAAGGCGGCGCACAATCCTATGCCGCAGCCGCCGAATGGTTCCGCAAGGCCGCCGATTACGGCGTTGTCGACAGTCAATTCAACCTCGCCGTCCTTTATGAAAACGGCCTAGGCATTTCACCCAGCCAGGTTGAGGCGCTCTATTGGTATGAAATCGCAGCGGCGAGCGGCGATGCCAGCGCCCCGGGGAATGTCGCCACTCTGCGCGAAGCCTTGCCGTTGGAACAGGCCCAGCAGGCTCAGCGCCGCGCCTCGAGCTGGACGGTTTCCACGCCCAATGCGGCTGCCAATGGCACATTCGGCAATCAGGCCTGGACCGGCCCGAGCCGGGATCAGGTCCAGGCGGTACAAACCGTGCTGAACGGACTGGGCTATGATGCCGGACCGGCGGATGGCATGGCCGGGGCTGGTACACGAACCGCGATCCGGGCATTCCAGTCTGACAATGGCCTGGCGACGACCGGTGCGATTGAGACGAGCCTGATTGAAGCGCTGAACCAGCGGTCTCAGGATTTGGCCGGATAGCTGCCGCGCGCCCCGAACCGCATCCGTCTGAGCAAAATATAGAGCCCGATGATCGCCGCGGCGATGGCCAATGCATGCGTCCCGAGCCGGGTCCAATTGTTGACCACAATGCCCAGAAGACCCCAGGCGAGGGCAACAAAATACCAGCCATTCCGGCTGACATAATTGGCGAAAACATAAGCCAGAATCGAAGCAGGGATTAGGGTCAGCCAGAGCGACTGCCAGACATCGTCGCTCGGCGCCCGGCCGAGCAGCCAGCGCGCAATATCCGGCACGCTGATCGAGACCGCAACGGTCAACCAGCCGGCAAACAGGCCGACGGTGAGTCCATGGAGGACGCTGCGCGGCGTGCCATCAAACGTCTCGGTCTGGTCCAGCCGATAGGCCGCTTCCCAGGTAAAAAAGGCGATTGGCAGCAAGAGCAGGAAATCGATCCAGACCAGGCCCAGACTCTGCGCGCTGAGCATCCAGATCAAATTCCCAAACGCGGCCAGCATCAAAGGGGGCGCGATCCGACGGCTGGCATGGGTGTCCGCCCGCATATGCAGCGCCGCGGTCAGGACCAGGCCGAGAAAGATAAGTCCCCAGATTGAGAAAAAGATTCCCGTGGGCAGCTCTGGCGGAATGCCGTCCGCAACGGCGCGATCCCCAATACTCAGTCCAAACCCGAACTGCGGCAGCAGCGGCACAAAAAACTGCGCCAGAACAATCACAAGGAAAAGCGGTTTAGACGATAGCATAAATGTCAGCCTCCTCTTTCTCCATCGCAAAGCTGATCAGAAACTTCCAGTCATTCATTCGTGAACGGGCCGGTGTGTTCGGATCAGCGGACCGCGGCGGCGGCCTTGTAAAGCGTGATGAAAAGCTCCCGCATGGCCGGTTCAGCCAGGCCCGCACCGCCCGGCGACTTGGCCATCCGTTCGAGATCGTGCAGCCGCTCGACAAGCCGCGTCAGACGCGGGGTCGGCCATTTCTTCAATCGTGTCTGAAAGGCTGGCCAGTCCGATTTCCAGACGGGCGGCTTCAGCTTCATGCCAACATTGCCGGCGCCACTTTCGCCTTGCAGCGCCTGCGCCTCCAGCATGCGGCTGGCTTCCATTTCGAACAGACGAATGAAGCTGATCGGCGACAGGCCCGTATCGACAACCCGATCCATCTCAGCCTGCGCCCGTTCGATGTCCCCATTCAAGGCCATCAAAACGGCATTGCGGGCACTCTCATCGGCATTCGTTTCACAAAGGGCGCGAACGTCTTCCACACTTACCGGACGGCCCAGATTGTGCGCGTAGACCGCCAGTTTTTCCATTTCCGCATTGGCCAGGCTGCGATGCCCAGGCAAACCGCCGACAAAGGTCGACAAGGCATCCGTTTCAATCTCGACGCGGCGCGATTGCAGAAAGTCGCGCACCAGATCTGACATATCCGCCGCCGAATCCGAGAATAGATGCAGGGCCGCCGCATTCGGTGCCGCTTCGAACGCTGTACGCATTTTCGACCGCGTGTTGAGCGAACCGTTTTGAACGACCAGTTTCGCGGCGACCCGGTCTACCGGCAAAGCCAGCACATCCTTGAGGATGGCAAACAGTTTCTCGCCTTTGGTGCGAATGCGAATGATCGTTCCGTCGCCGAGCAAGGACACCGCTTCCAGGGCATCAAACAATTTGGTCGGCTCGCGCTTCACATCATCCTCGTCCAGAGTCAGGACGGTGCTGGGGACCGCTTTTTCCCAGGCTTTGATCAGATGCGTGGCCTGGTCTGCCACGACGCCTTCATCCTCGCCAAAGATCAGCGCAAACTGGCAGGCAGGGTCAGGCTTTTTGGCAAATCGTTCCGCGCTATTGCCCTGGAACTTCATTCGGCATTGGCCATCTGGATGCGCAAATCATCAGCAATCCGACGGGCCAGCACATTCATCGCGCGGTCCGTCGCGTCGATCTGTGCGGCAATGTCGGAAAAGGGCGCATCCGGCACCAGAAAGCTGGTTTCAGCGGTGCTTTTGCCCGAGAGCGCATTGCCTTCGAAGGAAAGCACATAGTCGGCGCTGACGATAATGTCCGTCCGCGTCGCCGATTCGTCGGGCCGCAATGCCAGCCGTCCAATGCTCTCATCCAGCACGATGTTCAGACTGGCCGGACTGTCCAGACCGGGCAGGCCCGGAGCAAGTTCCTGCAACAGAGCTTTGCGCAATGCATGGCCGGCGCGCCCTTCAATCGTCTCGACATTGATATTCCCGCTGGCAGCGCCGCCAGCATAAAGCGGCGTAAACCCGCACGCGGAAAGGGTCAGGACCAGAAGAGCAATCGCGAGCTGTTTCATCATATGACGATATTCACGATCCGCCCCGGAACCACAATCACTTTCTTGATGCTTTTATCAGCGATGAAGTTCTGCACGCTGGGTTCGGCCAGGGCTGTGGCTTCTATGTCATCCTTGCTGGCGGTTTTGGCGACTGAGATTTCAGCCCGGCGCTTGCCATTGACCTGGATCGGCAAGGTCACGCTGTCCTCGACCAGTAGGCTCTGATCCACATCCGGCCAGGCCGCCGCCGAGCACAGGCCCTCGCCACCAATCAGGCTCCAGCACTCTTCCGCCAGATGTGGCATGAAAGGCGTCAGACAGCGGGCCAGCATGAAGGCGCCCTCGAAGCGGGCATACAAAATGTCTTCGGCGCCCTGCTCTGCTTTTTTCAGAACAGTCACCCATTCATGCACGCTGGCAATCGCGGAGTTGAAACGAAACTCTTCAATCGCCTTGTCGACAGCATCAGCCGCCTTGTGCGATGCGCGGCGCAGCGCCGTAGCCGCATCGCTGTCATTTGGCTGACCATCGCGCGGGGCCGTGCTCAGCGCGTTGAACACACTCCAGACCCGTTGCACGAACCGACCCGCCCCTTCGGCGCCCGATTGAGTCCATTCGACGTCGCGCTCTGGCGGGCTGTCAGACAGCACGAACCAGCGCGCCGTATCAGCGCCGAAGGTCGCAATGATATTGTCCGGGTCGACGACATTCTTTTTCGACTTGGACATTTTCTCGATCGCGCCAACGGATACAGCATGATCTGTGTTAATCTCCCAAAGCCCACCATCGCGGGTCTCGACTTCACCCGGCGTGATCCAACGGTCATCATCGGTTTTGTAGGTCTCATGCGTAACCATGCCTTGCGTGAACAATCCGGCAAAGGGCTCGCCGCTCGGCAAGTCGACTTCGCCAACGTCTCGCATCGCGCGCATGAAAAAGCGCGCATACAACAAGTGCAGCACCGCGTGCTCGACGCCGCCCACATACTGGTCGACCGGCAGCCAGTACGCCCGTTCCGCCGGATCATCGACGCTGGCAAAGCGGGCGAAATACCAGCTTGAATCGTTGAACGTATCGAGCGTGTCGGTTTCGCGCAGAGCCGGCTTCCCACAATTGGGGCACGTGCAGTGTTTCCAGGTCGGGTGATGCTCGAGCGGGTTGCCCGGTTTATCGAAGCTGACATCATCTGGCAGCCTCACCGGCAAATCGGATTCGGGCACCGGCACGATACCACATTCTTCACAATGAATGACCGGTATCGGGCAGCCCCAATAGCGCTGCCGAGATACGCCCCAGTCGCGCAGGCGGTAATTCACCGTGCCCTGGCCGAGCGCTCTGTCTTCAATCTGGCCAATTGCCTGCGATTTGGCGGCGGCAATTTCCTGGCCGTCCAGAAAATCGGAATTCATAATCGTGCCCGGCCCGGTATATGCCGCATCCATGTCTGCGCCTTTGCCCGATGCGACCCAGGCGGCAGACGCGGTTTCCTTATCCGATGGCTTCACCACAGGCAGGATGGGCAGATCGTATTTGCGGGCAAAATCGAAGTCGCGCTGATCGTGTGCGGGACAGGCGAAAATCGCTCCGGTGCCATACCCCATCAAGACGAAATTCGCGATATAGACGGGCAAGGTCTGATCTTCGACGAAGGGGTGTTTGACCCGCAAGCCCGTTTTGTATCCCATTTTTGGAGCTTGCTCGATGTCCGCTTCCGATGTCCCAATCTTCGCGCACTCAGCTCGGAAGTCCTCCACCTCGCTTGTGCTTTCTGCCAATGCGATTGAAATCGGATGGTCCGGCGAAAGTGCAACAAAACTCGCCCCGAAAAGCGTGTCTGGTCGGGTTGTGAAAATCTCGATGCCTTGCGCGGAAACTTCCAAAGCGTCTTTCAGGTCCTCATATTCGCAACTATCAACCTTGGTCAGATCGTAGTCATCTTGGGCAAATGCCTGCTCGGCTTCATCCAATGACGTAAATCCTGTTGGCGGTTCCCATTCGAACCGCATCTGCAAGCCTTCGGATCGCCCGATCCAGTTGGCCTGCATGGTCCGGACCTTTTCCGGCCAGCGGTCGAGCTTCTGAACTTCGGTTAGCAAGTCCTCGGCATAATCGGTGATCCGGAAGAACCATTGCACCAGCTCGCGCTGTTCCACCGGTGCGCCGGAGCGCCAGCCTTTGCCGTCAATCACCTGCTCATTGGCCAGAACTGTATTGTCGACCGGGTCCCAATTCACTTTGGCCTTCTTCTGATAGACCAGACCCTTTTCCATGAATTTCAGGAATAGGCGCTGCTGCTCACCGTAATAGTCGGGATCACAAGTGGCGAATTCGCGCGACCAGTCGAGCGACAAGCCAAGCTTTTCAAATTGCGCCTTCATGGCGTCAATATTCTGATAGGTCCAATCGCCAGGATGGACGCCCTTTTCCATCGCCGCATTCTCGGCTGGCATGCCGAACGCATCCCACCCCATCGGGTGGAGGACATTATACCCTTTGGCTTTCTTATGCCGTGCCACGACATCGCCCATGGCATAATTGCGGACATGACCCATGTGCAGACGCCCCGACGGATAGGGAAACATCTCCAGCACATAGGCTTTTGGCATGTCCCCTGCCTCGGCCGGTGACTTCGCTTTAAACAGGTCCGCAGAAGCCCATGCTTCACGCCATTTGGGTTCCGCAGCCTGCGGATCATATCTTGAGGCCATCGCCTCCCCCATACATGTAAAATCTAGTCGAGTTCAGACGCTTTGAGATTGCGTGCCCGCGATAGGATCGCATTTTCGAGCTGAATACCAGTCTCCAGATCGATGCTGGCATCGACCCAGCTGCCATCCTGATTGGTCTGGCGGAACACGCTGACCTTCACACCATCGGCGCGCAGGCGCGAATCGAGAATATAGACCGTCGCCTTGATCCGCTCGTCTTCGGAACCTTCAAACGACTTCCAGTCATATATGATCGTACCACCAAACGGGTCGGCGCTATCGAGCGGTAGAGCGCTCAGTGTGTCCAGGCTGGCGCGCCATAGATAGGGATTTGCGCCGCCTTCAATCTCTTCGACCACGCGAGTTTCAGCATTATTGCCGCCACCGAACACGCAACCTGTTAGCGCGAACGCTCCGACTGTTGCTGCGATAAGCGTTGAAACTGCCTTCATATCGTCATTTCCCGTTGGCAAGACCTTGTTGATTAACTGTCTCTATAACACCTCAAACTCAGCCTGCCAGTGCTCTTGTGCTGATGGCCCGCGAAGGATGAAACACCGCTTATGTCGATCCGCACTCTGGCTTTCATGACCCCTTACTTCCTTCCATTCTCCGCCGCTTTGGCGCAGGCTGATACGCCTTGGGAGACAGAGTTAGAGATGGAATCTGTCACAGTTGTGACGCCGGTTTCGGACAGCGACGCGCCGTTTGATGTCAGGCCTGTGCTTGGCGAACTGTCGCTGATCACGACGTCCGAGCGAGTATTGGAAAACGGCGTCCGCTTGCGCGCCCGAGGAGCGTTGAGGCTGCAGGCTGATCATCCGCAACGCCCTGGCGGAACTGGCGGGTTTGGTGATGCGACAGTCGCACCGGTCGGCGCCTTTTCGGGTCTGTCAGCGGCCCTGCCGCTTGAGACCAGCGAAACACGCGCCAGACTGGAAACCGCCTATTTTCAAGTCGATGGCGGCTATGGAGAGCTGCGCTTCGGCAAGGATCAGGGCGTTGGCGCCCGTTTTCATGAAGGCACTAGATCCGTCCTTTCACATGCCCGGCTCGACAGCGCTCTACTGGACCCAACAGGCTTGAGCACGGTGCGCACGCGGCACGACCTGACGGGCCCCAGTTTGAAACTCTCTTATGCCACGCCGCGTCTCATCGGATTGCGCGGCGGCATCAGCCTGACGCCATCCGCCGACGCGGACGGACTGGATCGCCGGCCGAAGGCTGGACCAGGCGGGATCGCGCCGGAGACCGAGAATGCGATTGAGTTTGCTCTTAACGGAACGCGGCGATTGCGCGACTCCGGCTGGCGATTCGATATCGGCCTTGCCTGGTCAACGGCAGACATCTCGAATCCGAGCCTGCTGGCGCCTTATGACCGGATCGAAACGGTCTCCGCCGGCACGCGAATCGAAAAAGACGAGTGGACGTTCGGCGCCTCCTGGCTCGGATCAGACAATGGATTGGCGAATAGTGATTATAGCGCCTGGAGCGCCGGACTGCACCGCGAGGCCTATGAGATGGATTTTTCGGTCGAATTCGGCCAGGCTGAGGACGATGGCGTCGGGCTGGAATCGCAGAGTTTTCGCGTCGGTGCCTCCCGGGAATTTCGCGAATCAGCTAAAATTGCCCTCGGATATGTTCAGGATTGGAACGAAAGGCTGGATCAAAACTGGGAATCAAAGGGAGTTGTTGTCGAAATCACACTCTCACAATAATTTGTAGAGATAACTGGAAATTAAGGTTCTCTTAACCGTTCTCGCTGCTATCTAGATCGCAGGAGCATCTAAAAATGCGTTTGCTATTGATATCTGTCGCAAGTCTGTGCGGCCTCGCCCTTCCGGCGGTGGCTCAGCAAGACGTGCCGGATATGCCAGCACCAACCATTGCCGAGACTGAACAAGCCGAACCGGAATGGTTCCAGCAGTTCAATTTCAGCAGTGACCAGATCGGATCTCCGATCTGGCAATCGACACCGTCCAAGACGTTCAACCTAGCCTGGATCAATGGCGACCGCTGGAGCCTCAGCCTTGACCTGACCTCCCGCGATGAAGCTTCGCCGCTAGCGCGTGAGGAAATGATGGCAGAGGCGCAATTCCGCATTACGCCGCGCATTTCGGTCGGAGGTGAACTGACCATTGGGGCGGAAGAGCTGGACGATACCAATCAATGGGATGATCAGGACATCGAAGCTGGCATCCGCCTGCGTTCGGCATTCAAGTTCTAGGCTTTCGCGCCCCGTTTTCCACCACCATAAGCCGGATCGGCCAGCGCCGAAGCCTCGTCCAATGGCCAACGTGGACGGGCTGAAAACGTCTGCCCATGCGCCGGCACCATACCCGCCGCATACCGTTCGGCGCCGGCCAGCGCAATCATTGCCGCATTGTCGGTACAATGGCGCAAGGGCGGCGCGATTAGAACGGCGCCAACCTCGTCCGCGACGCCATTTAGAGCGGTTCGGATCGTCTGATTGGCGGCAACGCCCCCGGCCACAACCAGGCGCACGTCGCCCTTAGCCTCTGACGCGAAGACCTCGAGCGCACGCCGTGTCTTTTCAGCCAGACAGTCGGCAATCGCCGCCTGATAACTGGCGCAAAGGTCGGCCTTGCCCTGCGCATCCAGGGACGCGGCCTCAACGATTCTGGCGGCGGCGGTTTTCAAACCAGCGAAACTCATGTCCAGGCCAGGACGATTAAGCAGCGGGCGTGGCAGCTCAAACCGCGTTGCATCGCCGTCTTTCGCGAATTTCTCGACGGCCGGACCGCCTGGAAAGCCGATCCCGAGCGTCTTGGCGAGCTTGTCGAACGCTTCGCCGGCAGCATCATCTATCGTCGTACCGAGCCGATGATAGTCACCCAGCCCTTTGACCGCGATAAACTGGCAATGCCCACCGCTGACCAAAAGCAGCAAATAAGGAAACGCGCAGGCCTCAGCCAGGCGCGGTGACAGGGCGTGGCCTTCCAAATGATTGATCGGGATAAATGGCTTCCCCGCCGCCATGGCCAGCGCCTTTCCGGTCATCATTCCGACCATGACCCCGCCAATCAGGCCCGGCCCGCTGGTCGCCGCAATCGCGTCGAGCTGATCCAGGGCAAGACCGCTCTCTTTCAAGGCCTGCGACACAATCCGATCGGTGACGTCAGCATGCGCCCGCGCCGCGATTTCCGGCACCACGCCGCCATAGGGCGCGTGTTCGTCAATTTGAGAGCGCACGATTTCCGACAAAATCTCGACCTGTCCGTCTGCCGCACAGCGCAACACAGCCGCGGCGGTCTCGTCGCAGCTGGTCTCAATGCCAAGCAAGGTCACAGGGTCAATCATGGCCGCGATATAGGCGGTTCAACCGGGGCTGAAAACCGACTCAGTCCAGCAAGGCCGATTTGATTTCGGGCAGCCAGGACTCGGTCTCGACATCATAGACGTTCAGCGATCCAGCAAAATCCCAATAGCACCAGGCGAGACCGCGATCCTCCAGACCCGTCCGCATGGACCGCGTCCAACGGCTCCGTTGTTCAATCGGGACGCCTTTATAGACGCCAAATTCTCCGACAAAGACCGGCATACGCGTGCGATTTTGAACCATGACGGCCTTGTCCAGCTCAGCCATCATTTCGGCGACATCGCCGCGCGTGCCCCAGCGCACGCCAGTCTCGGTCTGATCCGTCCAGCTGGCGCCCTGATGGGTAAATTCAAACGGCGAATAATCATGATAGGTGAGCATGACCCTTGGATCATAGTCCGGTTGCGACTCCTCCAGCGCACTGAGATTGCCCCAGAATGCGGTGCCCAGAATGATCCAGCGATCCGGATGCTCTGCCCGTAGCCGTGCCAGAAGTCGTTTGTTCAAGGCGTCGGTGCGGGCGGTCGTCATGTTCGTGTGCGGTTCGTTTATGGTCTCGAAGATCACCGTCTGCGGCGCAGAAGTGAAATGCGTCGACAGCTGATCCCAGATGGCTTCCAGCCGCGGCTCATGTGTGTCCGGGTCTTCATTCATCTTATCATAGTGATGCACGTTGACGATGATCTGCAGACCAATCTCGTCAGCCCAGCCGACAATCTCGTCAACCCGGGCCAGGAATGTCGGATCAATCGTGTAAGGGGCGGACTCGTCTGCATGGACCGACCATCGGACCGGCAAGCGGATCGTGTCAAAGCCGGCCTCTTGCAACCGGACCAGATCGGCGCGGCGAACGATATAGCCCCACTCGCCTTCGCTCGGTGCTTCAAGCGCGCTGCCGAGATTCATACAGCGTGAGATGGGCGTTTCAGCGATGGACACGCCCAGGTCTGGTTCAGGCGAATTTTCACTCGCCGAACCGCACCCCGCACAGAAAACCGCCAAGGCCAAAAGATAGTGCCGCATAATGTCCCTCCTGTTCGGATCTGCTTGCGCGTCACACGCATCATCCTTAGCTGACTCTCATCTCAGGAAAGGTGACAGAATGAAAGCCCCTCAGCCGGTTCGAATCGGAACACGCGGATCGCCGCTGGCTTTGTACCAGGCCGAGCTGATCGCGCGCGAAATCGAACAGGCCAGCAATGGCGCGCTGACGGGTGAAATTGTTCCCTTTACCACCAAGGGCGATCAGCTGACCTCTGAACGCCTGATCAATTCCGGCGGCAAGGGCCTGTTCACGCGCGAAATCGATCGCGCCGTTGATGACGGCGAGGTCGACATCGGTGTGCACAGTCTGAAAGATGTGCCGAGCCTGCTGCCAGACGGACAAACTCTGGTGGCCTATCCGGCGCGTGTCGACCCGCGAGACGGATTTCTCACCACGACGGGCATCCAGCGCCTGCAGGACCTGCCCGAAGGCGCCACACTCGGCACGGCCAGCCTGCGCCGCGAGTCGCAAAGCCTCGCCCTGCGTCCGGATCTCAACGTCGTGCCGTTTCGCGGCCGGGTCGAGACGCGGATCGAAAAACTGAAACGGGGCGAAGCTGACGCCACCTTCCTTGCTATGGCAGGCCTGAAACGGCTCGGGCTCGACCATCTCGCCACACCGGTTTCACTCAAAGACATTCTGCCCGCGGCGGGACAGGGAATCATTGCAGTCGCCGCCTGCGAGGACCGCCTCGCTGACCCGCTGCGCGAGACGCTGAGCCGGATCGATCACGCGGCCACACGCGCCATGGCGACGGCGGAGCGCGCCTTCCTGGCTGAGCTCGACGGATCCTGCCGCACCGCCATGGCGGCGCAGCTCACCGCGATTGATGGCACCTGGCATTTACGAGGGGAAGTGCTGACCCCAGACGGACAAACCAAGTGGAGCGCACAGGCGGAGGCCCTGATCTCAACCTCACTCGCGGATCTCGCGGCGCTCGGCACGGCGCTGGCGCGGAACATTCGCGATCAGGCGGGCGGCGATCTGCCGGCCTTCACGGATTAGGCGCCGCCAATGTCCGCTGCGCCTATCCCGATCATCGTCACCCGCGCGGAGCCCGGTGCCCGGGCAACTGCGGCGCGGCTTGAAGACTTGGGTTTGACCGCGATATACACGCCCGCGCTCAGTCTCGAACAGCGGCACGACGTGGCATTGCCAGAGGTTCAGTCTCTGGCGGGTCTGGTTTTTACCAGCGCCAATGGCGTGCGGGTCTATGCCGCGCGTCGCGCCGATCGATCGCTCACCGCCTGGTGTGTCGGCCCAGCGACGGCCGAGGCGGCCCGCGTCGCAGGATTTGCCGATATTCGCGAGTCAGCCGGTAATGCAGTGGATCTGGCCCAGTTTATCGCACAACACACACACCCATCCGCGCATCCTTTGCTGCATGTTGCGAATGAGGCGGCGACCGGCACACTGAAACAAACGCTAACCAAGCTGGGCTTCGAAACCCAGTTCGCGCCGCTCTATGCGATGCGCCCCGCGACCACTCTGCCGTCCGAATTGACCGAGCTCATGATCAGCGCTGCGCCAGCCATTCTTCTGGTCCATTCTGCAAAAGGCGCTGCGGCCATGGCCGATCTGATCGGCGCAAATGCCATAAGTGCGTGGACCCTGGTCGCCATTTCAGACCAGGCCGCACAGCCCCTCGCCGCCCTGGTCCCGACCGTCCCATTTATCGCGAATGCACCGAATGAAGCCGGATTGATGCGCGCCCTCGACCGCGCACTCGCCACACTTTCGGCCTGAACCAACACAATATACACTCCACACGACTCACCAGATCGGAGGTTTGGACATGTCAGACACACCGCTTCCGCCGCATTCCGATGACGCGGCGCCGATCGATGCCGAATTTGAACCTGCCGAACGCCAGGACCAGACCACGCAATCCATATCTAGCGGCCCCGGCTGGGCGGCTTTCGGTCTGGTCTTTCTGCTCGCGCTCGGCGGCTTCGCGCTCGCAGCCGCCACGGCCGGTTTCGTACCCGGCTTCAAACCGGGCTCTGGCCCGCTCAACACGATGCAATCGGATCTGAATGCCGTCCAATCCGGACTCAACGAAGATCGCAGCGAGACCGCCACCCTGAGCACCGATATCGCAACCCTGCAATCACGTGCGGACAGTCTGTCTGCTGACCGCACCCGCACCAGCGCGGACTTACGCAATTTGCGGACTGAGATTGAAACGCTGCAGGCCGATATCTCCATGCTGCAACGCGCCCGTGTCGCCAGCCTGGCCGAAGCTGGCACGAGCGGAGATGATGGGGCTGCCACACCGGATCTGACGGCGCTCACCGCACGTGTCATGTCGCTCGAAGATGCCCTGGTCACGCAATTGGAGACCTACAATATCGCCCTGGAGAGTTTGAAAACCCGGGTCGAAGATCTGGAAACACAGGCGCGTTCGGAGGGCCTGAGTGCCGCCAACGCCTCGAATGCCCGGACAGAGGCAGCGCTGGCGCTGTCCGCGATTGAAGCCGCCGCCCGGCGCGGTCGACCGTTCCTATCAGCGCATCAGAAACTGGCAGCGGCCATGCCCCGCAATGATGCGGTTTCGCGCCTGACCCCGATTGCGCCGAAAGCGGTGCCGACCCTGTCTGATTTGCAGCAGCGTTTTCCCACGCTCAAGGATCAGGCCCTGGATGCCGTGGCTGAAGCGGAAGGCACCGGATCGAGCTGGATGCGCAGCCTGTTCGGCGATGGCATTCAGGTGCGGCAAGCCGGCGAAGAAACCCCCGGCGATCGGCTCAGCCGCGCGGAGGTCATGCTGGAGAAAGGTGAGTTATCTGATTCCATTGAGCATATCCGTGCTACGGATGAGAATGTTCAGGCTGTCTTCACAGATTGGTTGAATAATGCCGAAGACCGATTGGTCCTGGAACAGACTCTTGAGGCCTTGCGCCTCACCATGATTGCGGAAGATCGTTGATGATCATTCTATTCTTGATCGTACTGCTCATCGTCCTGGCCGGCGTTTTTGTCCTCTGGGCTTCGCGGCTGCCAGGCGGGCTCATGCTCGATCTCGGCAATGGGACGATTTACGAGTTCGAGATTGTCTGGGCCCTGCTCGCCATTCTGCTGGTTGGCGCCGCCCTGGCGCTGGTCTGGTCTCTCTTGACTGGCCTGGTCACCCTGCCCCACCGATTTACCAAGTCCCGGCGCGCGTCAAAAACCAAAGCCGCGAATCGCGCCCTCGCCGAAGGCCTGCTCGCGGCAGAAGCGGGCGATGCCGCCCTGGCAAAGAAATTGTCCAAGAAAGCCGCGCAGCATGCCGAGGATGATCGGTTGAAACTGTTGCTCGAAGCCCGGGCAGCTGAAATCTCTGATGACTGGTCCGGCGCGGAACGCGCCTGGGGCCAATTGGCGCGCCTGCCAGGCGGACAACTGGCCGGCTTGCGCGGGGCTGCCTCTGCCGCCAGCGCGCGCGGCGATGCCATCTCGGCTGAAGCCCGCGCGCGGGAAGCCCTGGAACTGAAATCCGGCGCCGACTGGCCCTTCAATTCGCTGTTTGACAGCCAGGTCGCCGCCGGCAATTGGAGCGCCGCGCTGACCACGCTCGCCACGGGCGAAAAGCGCGGACAGATTAGCGGCGAAAGCCTGCGCCGCCGCCGCGCGGTGCTTTACACCGCCCAGGCCGCCGCTCTGCAGCATAGCGAACGCAAGGAAGCCCAACGCCTGCTGGCAGACGCCATCCGCTCGGCCCCGTCTTTCCCGCCCGCCGCCTGGCATGGCGCCCGGCAGCTAATGATCGACAACAAGATCAAAGCCGCGCAAGGCGTGCTGGAGCTCGGTTGGAAAGCGCGTCCGCACCCTGCCCTGGCGCAATTGCTGCAGCGCTTTGACGATACTGCGACCCCGAAGCTGATTGCTGAACGTCTGCGCGCCCTGATCGCTACGAACCCGGATCATCGCGAGAGCCGCATTCTCGAAGCCGACCTCGCCATGCGCGATCGCGACTGGCTGAGCGCGGTCAAGGCGCTGGCGCTTCTGGTCGAGGAAAAGCCGACGGCGCGCCTCTGCCTGCTGCTGGAAAAAGCCTTGCGCGGCTATGGTGACCTGACCGAGGCGGAGCGCTGGGGCCGCATGGCCGTCACCGCGGCGCGCGAGCAGGAATGGTCTGACATCGATCCGCGCGGCGGCGCCTTTCAGTATGGCCCGGCCGACTGGTCGCGCCTGGTCTATGCCTTTGGCGATGCCGGCAAGCTGGTCCATCCGCGCTATGAACGGTCCGAGCGGGAACTGGATGCCAGCCGCCCAATCGCGCTTCCGGCGCCCGGATCAGCTGGTCAGACGGCGCCAAAAGCGCCGCGCACAGAGGTCGTCACCCCGCCGCTGGACTATGCCCCGAGCGAGGATTAGCCGGCCGGTTCGACTGACAGGTTTTGCTTGCGAAATCGCGGCGCGCCCGGTATGTCAGCGCCTCGTCTTTGGTTGGCCGCGTTAGCTCAGCTGGTAGAGCATCGCATTCGTAATGCGGAGGTCGGG
>JBCBBC010000037.1:0-34440 GCA_038532145.1 Pseudomonadota bacterium
TTAGCGAGGTAGTCCTCAATGACGACCTGCATGCCTAAACGCATGTGATAAAGCGCCGCACTTAGTGTTAAAATCAGCAAAATTGCATTGATAGGTTGCGCCACCCAGATGAGCGCACCCTCATAGCCTGCTTTGCAGGCATGGATGATCGAGTAGAGGAACCAGGGCACGAGGAATATTAAGGCCAGAGCGGTCACGCGCTGCCGGATATGATGCTGGGTTCCTGTGCCGGCAGAGCCGAGGCCACGAACGGATTTCGCACTCGTTGTCATTGCCGCCTCCTAATAAAACGAAGCCAGCGACCAGATGACCGCGGCACCAATGATCGCAAAAGCGAAGTTAAACATGGACCAGAGGCTGGCGACCCCGGGATTGAAGCCGACCATCGGACCGTCCCAGATCAGATGGCGCAGCCCGTTGGCCAGGTGGTAAAGCACGGCCATGGACCAGAGAAACAAAAGGATCTGGCCCGGTAGGCTGAAGGCGATGACTTCAACAAGGGCGTAAGCTTCCGGACCGGTGGCAAGCGAGATCAGCCAGGCGCCGATCAGAAAAGCGCCGCCATACAGGCCGACGCCAGAGACGCGGTGGAAAATCGATCCGGCCATGGTCCAGTGCCATTTCCAGATTTGCAGGTGCGGCGATAGGGGGCGTGGGTCACCCCTTCCCGGTCCAGCCATATTGAGTCTCCGTGCAAATATCTTTGCTTTTGCGCCGTACATAAGCGCGTCGAATAGTGTGTCAACGCGGCTGGACGTCCAATGAAAGTCACATTTCGTCATGCCGCCGCGTGAACATTACGATACGCGATTTGACTTTGCAGAAGGCTTGAGTCGCGCTTAAATTTGGTTAACTGCGGGACAGGATTGCCAGATGTTGTTGACATTTTTTCGCACGCTAGTTGCAAGCGCGGCCGTGTTTGTGGCGTCGCCAGTCGCGCTGAGCCAGTCGCTGGACCAGATAATCGATCGATATGAGGCTTTCGACCGCGCGGGTGACCCTGAAAAATCGGCGAAGGCCAATTCTGAAGACGCCCGTAGCTGGCAGGTCGTTTCACCCAGCTATATTCGCGACAGAGCGCGATCAGCATCGCAAATGTTGGCGGCGCTCGATGCGCTCGGTTACACGACCGAGGGTCCTGAAGTGCCAATCCTGCGGCACCTGTTGAATGCGCATATCGATGCGCATGCCTATGACACGGCACGCATTCCATTTACCGGCGATTGGGGCTTTTTTGCTGCGCCAGCTTTTGCCGCCATGCGCACCCGCCTGACCACGCGGGCACAGACAGAGGCGTGGATTGATCGTCTGAATGATTTGCCCCGTTACTTTGATCAGCAGACCGAGAATATGCGCCGTGGCATCGCGACGGGCTGGACTCAGCACGGCGACCCTCTGAATACGTCCATCGCTCAAATTCGAGCCCAGATCGTCGAGGATCCAGCGGACAGCACGCTGTTTCTGCCATTTGAGTCGCTTTCGGCCTCGGACCTCAGCGAAAGCGACATCCTGCTCCTGAAGACCCGAGGACGCACCGCTGTTAGTGAGGCAATTGATGCCTATCGCGATCTGCTCACTTTCATGGAAATGGAATATGCGCCTGCCGCGCGCGTCGCGCCGGGTCTTTCGTCCATGCAGGGGGGACGCGAGGCCTATGCCGTAGCGGTGGCGTTTCACACGGCCGGCGCCGGATACTCGCCAGAAGAAATCCATCAGCTCGGCCAGTCTGAAGTGGCGCGCATCCGCGCTGATATGGACGCCATTATTGACGAATTGGCCTTTGAGGGCACGTTTGAGGCGTTCATAACCTTCCTGCGCAATGATCCGCAATTCTATGCCGAGACGCCGGAGCAATTGCTCGAAAAAGCTTCTGAGATGAGCAAACGGCTCGACGCGCTTCTGCCACGCTATTTCAAGACCCTGCCGCGACTGCCTTATGGTGTCGAAGCTGTGCCGACGGCGATTGCGCCAGGTTATACGACCGGTCGCTATTCTGGCGGCGATGCCGAGAAAGGCATTGCGGGCACCTATCTGGTCAACACATATGCGCTGGATCAACGACCGCTCTACGAGTTGCCCGCCTTGTCTGCGCATGAAGCCGTGCCGGGACACCATTTGCAGATCGCGCTGGCGCAGGAACTCCAGGATGTGCCAGATTTTCGCAGATCCTATTATGCCACCGCCTTTGGCGAAGGCTGGGGCCTGTATGCCGAGAAACTGGCGGGCGAGGCCGGGTTCTACCGCACGCCGTATGAACGGTTTGGCCAATTGTCCTATGAAATGTGGCGCGCCTGCCGATTGGTGGCAGATACGGGCTTGCATCATTACGGGTGGAGCCGGGACGAAGCGGCAGCTTGTTTCAAGGAAAACACCGCGCTATCGCCACTCAATATTCAAACCGAAGTCACGCGCTATATCGGCTGGCCAGGACAAGCGACGGCCTACAAGGTCGGAGAACTGAAACTTCTCGAACTGCGCGCGCGTGCAAAGGAAGCGATGGGCGAGTCGTTTGACATACGTGCATTTCACGATGTTGTGCTCGGGGCCGGGGCGATGCCTTTGGACGCGCTGGATCAACGGGTCCAGGACTGGATTGACGATTGGGGGCGAGTGCATGCAAATGACCTGCTCCAGAGCGCACCATAAAGCCGTTGCGTTTGGCTCGAACGCATTCCTGAGAATGCGGACAGAGACTACGGCTTCGGGACATTGATAAAGGCGAAACATTGAACACGCTCACCATCATTGAAACCGGTCAGGCGCCGGAAGGTATGCGTGCCGACTGGCCGTCCTATCCCGCGATGTTCGAAACCCTGCTGGCGCCGCATCTGCCGGGATGGACCTATCAGTCTGTGGCACTGTCTCGCGGCGAGACCCTCCCTGATCCTGCCGGCCTGGACGCGATTCTGATCACCGGCTCACCTGCGGGGGTTTATGACGATATGCCATGGATGACCCCTCTGATGGACTTCATTCGCTGGGCGGCAAACGCGCAGGTGCCGCAGATCGGGATTTGCTTCGGCCACCAAGCGATCGCGCACGCGATGGGCGCCAAAGTTGCCAAGTCGGACAAGGGCTGGGGGATTGGCCGACATGTTTATGACGTGATTGCTGCGCCATCCTGGATGCGGGCGCCGCCGCCAGACTCGTTCAGCCTTGGCGTCAGTCATCAGGATCAGGTTCTCACCCTGCCACCAGGCGCCTTGCAAGTGGCGCGCAGCGATTTTTGCGAGTTTGCGGCGCTGGCTTATCCCGGCGCCAATGCGATCAGTTTTCAGGGGCATCCCGAGTTCAGCCCGGGATTTTCCTGCGCCCTGTACGGAGTCCGCAAGGGCACGCGCTTCAGTGAAGACATGGTCGAGGACGCCGAGCAGAGTCTGCAAACACCGATTGATAATGATCTGGTTGGCGCCTGGATGGCGCAATTCCTGCTGCTGGCCGACACGTAGCGTCGCGTCACGCTTTTCAGACGGCTGGGTGGCGGCTTACGAAGGATGCGTGTCCTCTGTGTCTGATCCCGACCCGGCGCCCCCGCGCCTCAATCGCCAGCAAATCTGGATCCTGACGCTCGCCTCCGCCGTGGTGACGGCGAATGCCTATTACATCCATCCCATCATTGCCCGCGTCGCGGAGGATTTCGAGGTCAGCTCGGCGCAGATCGGTCTGGTGCCGGCGTTTAATCAGATTGCTTTGGCGGCGGGTATTTTTCTACTGCTGCCGCTGGGCGATCGGTTCAGCAATCGCACGCTGACCGGCCTGTTCGTCTGGGGTCAGCTTCTGGCCATGGCCATGATGGCGTTCGGGGCTGACTTTCAAGTATTCCTCATCGGATCGACTCTGCTCGGCTTCATGACCATCGCGCCGTATCTCTTGCCGACTTATGCCTCGAAACGCGTGGATCCCAGCGAGCTTGGCAAGATCACCGCGATCCTGACGACGGGGATCATTGCCGGTATTCTCGCGGCACGCGCCGGCGCCGGTGTGGTGGCGGAGCACTTTGGCTGGCGGACCGTCTATTACATTGCCACCGGGTTGATGCTGATCGTCGCGATCCTGTTGCCCTTGACCATGGATGGGCGCGAACGAGAGGCTGAAACGTTTGCGGAAACGAGTTATCTCAGCCTGTTGGCATCCATGATTCCAATGGTCCGAACGCATCCGGAAATCATATTATCAGGCATGATCCAGGCGCTGAATTTCGGGATTTTCATCGCCATTTGGCTCGGGCTCGGTTTGCACCTGACCAGCCCGGAAATGGGATATGGCGTCGATACGGTCGGATATCTTGCCCTGTTTGCACTGATCAATCTGATCACGACCCCGCGCTTCGGTGCCTGGGCGGACCGGACCGGGGCGCGAAAAGCGCGCGCAATCATGGTTGGGTTTCAATTTTTTGGCGTCTGTCTTTTCCTGATCTTCGGCCAAAGTCTCTGGCTTTTGATGATCCCGATAATCATCACCAATATATTCGGTCCGATTCTGGATGTGACCGGGCGCATGACGTTTCTAAACGAGGCGCCCGCGATCCGAACCCGTCTGATGACCATCTATATCGTCTTTATGTTCCTGGGTGGTGGATTTGGCAGTTGGGCGGGCACCAGCGCCTATGATGCCTGGGGCTGGAGCGGCAATGCAGGGCTGGCTGTGGCAATGTCAGTTGCGTCTGTCGCGTTGAGTTTGTTTGCGTATCGTTGGAAGTCGGATGAGGTGTAACGCATGACGTTCTGGATCTCGACACTCGACCCCAAGTTGGAAGGTCGCTCTCGATTGCAAGCCGTGCCCGAAGCCTGTGTTGGACCTGCTGATCGGCAATTTTTCATGGGTGGTGTCGCCTTCGCTGCCGCCATAGACGCGATGGAAACGCAATGTGAGAAGCCGTTATTGTGGGCAACGATACAATTCCTGTCACATGGAATGCTGGGCGACGACGTGGTGATTCAGCTCGATCCGGCTTCCGGTGGAAGAAGCATCGCTCAAACCCGCGCAACGGTGACCACGGATGATCGCGTTTTGCAGAAAGTCATGGCCGCGTTAGGCGCACGCAATGACGCCTTGGATCTACAATTTGCAAGTATGCCGGACGTGCCGCCGCCCGCCAATTGTTTGGCGAAACCCGATGACGCGTTTGGGCAACCCGGCAATCTGCTTGCCCAGTTTGAACGTCGCACCGCTGCTCAGGATGATGATCGAGGCTTGGAGTATCTTTGGATGCGCCCCAGATTCGATGCGCCCCGATCGGCCGCGCTGCTCGCTTTGATGGCGGATTTTTTTCTGGGGGCGCATTCACAAACGCAGGGCGGAACCAGTCTGGACAATACCTTTCGCGTCCACCGGCTCCAACCGACGGAATGGGTTCTCAACGTTGTGCAGTTGAACGCCATTCGCCGCGGGGTCGTGCACGGAACGATCCAGCAATTCGCGGAAGATGGAACACTCTTGTCCTCTGGCAGTCAGACCGGACTGTTGCCGCGTTAAAAGCCCCGCCCGGTCAAACCGGACGGGGCTTCCAATAAGCGATTAATCGGAAGGACTTGGATTAGCCGCCAAATGTGTAACGCGCGCCGATCGAGAACACATTCTGCGTGTTTTCAATCTCCAGCGTGCCGGGGAAAAGCTGGTTGTCAAATTCAAGATCCTCGGTGGCGCGATAAGCATATTCGCCAAACACTTCCCACTGATTGTCCAGACGCCAGGTCGCGCCGGCTTTGACCTGATAGGCAAGCTTGCCTTCGCTATCATCGATGACGGAAATCCCCGATGGCTGATAGGTCACTGAGACATCCGCATAGCCAATGCCGGCCCCGACATAAGGTTGCAACGCACCGGCCTGATTAAAATCGTAATATCCGTTGATGAAGACCGCGGTCGTGGAAATGTCACCGCGACCGTCAGCCACCACCGCGGCCACCGTTGCGCCGAGCGGATCAGGTGAGCTTGCAATCGCGGCAGCATCGACTGCATCAATGCTGCCACCGCCCAGCGTCACACCCGTGTGCGTATCAATATCGGCGCTTGAGTAAGCAATTTCGATTCCGGATCGGAACCCGCCACCATACCGCGCACCGACTTCGCCAGAGAAGGCGGTGCCACCGTCGAATTCAGTCGACCAGCCATAAGGTGTGCCGGCTGCGACATCCAAAGTGGAGCCGTCGCCAAGATTGCCGGTTGTAAACGCACCGGTCGATCCGGAATTGTCGCTGTCATTCTGCTGGGTCAGGCCGATTGAGCCGCCAACATAATATTCCTGCGCCGACGCCGCGCCGACAATCGCCAGTCCTGCCGCAAGTGCGGCTGCTGTTTTGATGAGTTTCATACTCAACTCCCTGCATAATACGAGGGTTCGTTCCCCCGTCGCGCAGGTAAATAGTATTCTATATACGATAGGCAATATTAAATTTTATTTGGGCTTGCTAATTGCAACACAGTCTGCTCAACGCCCCTTAGGGGAAATTACTGCATCAGGACGTTACACATGTTGCCTAAACCGCACGCGGACATCGCACCAAACACGCTCGAATTTGAAATCCTACCTTTGGTCAAGCCAACCGGCTTTCGAGAATATGATGCGCGATGGTGGTTTAACGGGATTGGACATGAAAAAGCGCCGGAACTCAACTTAACAGGCGTTCAGGCGCTCGGCCTTGGCATGGCGACTTTGTTCCACGAACTGGGGGTGGAGCCAAAAGTCGTCACCGGGCATGATTTCCGTTCGATCAGCCAGCCGATCAAGAATGCCTTGATCCTCGGCATGGTTCAGGGCGGATGCGAAGTCCTGGATGTCGGTCTGGCGCTGTCTCCCATGGTCTATTGGAGCCAGTTTGAACTCGACTGCGCCTGCTGTGCCATGGTGACGGCCAGCCATAATGAAAATGGCTGGACCGGTGTCAAAATGGGCGCCAATCGACCGCTGACATTCGGCCCGGATGAAATGGGACGATTGAAGGAAATCGTTTTGAACGGTGATTTTCAGCCACGCGCCGATGGCGGTCATTTCCGCGTCGACGACATGCGCGAAAGATATATCGAAAGCGTCGCCGAAGGCGTCTCAATCAAGCGTCCATTGAAGGTGATCGCGGCGTGCGGCAATGGGACGGCAGGTGCGTTCGCGCCTGATGCGCTGCGCAAGATGGGCGTCGAAGTGATCGAGATGGATTGCAATCTCGATAACACATTCCCGAAATACAATCCAAATCCGGAAGATGCCGCGATGCTGCATGCTATGTCAGCGGCCGTGAAAGAGCTGGGGGCGGATATTGCGCTCGGGTTTGATGGCGACGGAGATCGTTGCGGCGTCATTGACAATACGGGCGATGAAATCTTCGCCGACAAGATTGGCCTGATGCTGGCGCGGGATCTGTCAAAAGAGTATCCCGGGGCCAAATTCGTCGTCGATGTGAAATCGACCGGGCTCTACAAGACGGACCCGGTATTGCAGGAAAACGGGTCGACGGTCGATTATTTCAAGACCGGTCATTCTTATATTAAGCGCCGGACCACGGACCTTGATGCCCTTGCTGGATTTGAAAAGTCGGGCCATTTCTTCTTTCGCCCGCCCATCGGGCTTGGCTATGATGATGGCCTGATCGCGGCCAAGGCGATTCTGGAAATGCTGGATCGCAACCCGGACAAGACCATGGCTGACCTGAAAGGCGAGCTCGGAATCGCGTTCACGTCGCTGACCATGTCGCCGCATTGCGCGGATGAGGTCAAGTACGACGTCATCGAACGGATTGTCGAAGAGTATAAGACGCTGCTCGGCACTGAAATTCTCGGACGCAAAGTTGTAGACGTAAATACTGTCAACGGCGCTCGCGTCACGCTTGAAGATGGCTCCTGGGTCTTGGCGCGCGCCAGCTCTAACAAACCTGAATTCGCCGTCGTGGTTGAGAGTATGCGATCCGAAGAGGATATGATCGCCTTGTTCCGGGAAGAGGTGAAACCTCGCCTGGCCAAACATCCCGAAATCGGCGCCTATAATCAGGAAATCTAGGCATTTGAGCGCAGCCAGTCATAAGCGGCATTGACCTCGCGCATCTGTCTGGCGGCGGCGGCTCGTTTGTCATCGCTATATTGTTCCGAAACGAATTTGTCGGGGTGGAAATCCTTGGCCATTTGACGATAGGCCTTCTTGATGTCGAGAAGATGAACCGGTTCGCTGAGACCGAGCACGCGGAGATGCTTGGATTTCAACGCAATGGTGCCGTTCGCAGCCTGTGAGCGGCGTTTCCTGTACTCCTGCCATTCGGCTTTGCTGGCACGTTCCCCGCGTTGGTACTGCGTGTCGCGCCATTTGCCCCGATAGGGCCGTTTCGCGCCGCCGGACATAGTCTCTGCCGCTGTGTGAGAGGGATAGCGCCGGGCGAATTCTCTGGATGCCCATGCCGCGAAACTTTTCAGTAAGGGCCAGATCAGGACGTAGAATGCCAATGCGACTTGCAGCAGGATGACATGTGTCACTGCATTCCAGGTCCAAAACATTTTTACATACCCGTCGCGTGCTCGGCTGGTGTCCCTGTCCCGATTAGGCGATAAACTGATTTAGAAACTGGCAATAATTCCCGCAAAATTCGAACGGCCGAGACACGCGTTGAGTGGCATTTCGGAATGGTGAAATCCGATCAGAATAGGAGGTTACACCAACTTCGTACCTCTATCGCACGTCTTCATAGTGCCGCGCCAATTGCGCGGGCGGGGCGCCGAATCCCCACATCAAGCCAACATAGAGAAAGGTCATATTGGCGCGCCAGAACCCCCACTCGGCGACGCGACGATCCGACGACCAGACCTTTCGGGGGACCTGCCGGACCCGGCCAAATCCGCCGCGCACCATACGCAGGCACAAATCGGCTTCTTCCATAATGACTTGATCGGCTGACCAACCGCCGACGGCCTCGAAGTCGGCGCGGCGACAGACCATGACCTGATCGCCGAATAAGAGCCGACATCCATGAAAGAATGAGACTGTTCGAAACAGTAAAGGCGCGTACCAGGTCTTGAGAAAGTTATGAGCGGTCGTGAGCCGGCGGACTCCGCGCGGTCCCCGCATAACCGAGATAAAGCCCGCAAGGGCGGTTTTGGGGTCCGCCAAAACCTCCGTGGTGAGCGCCACGAAATCGGTTGGTAAGTCGGTATCTGCGTGCAGGAAGCAAAGCAGATCTCCGGTCGCGTGCGCGGCGCCAAAGTTCATTTGCGCCGCGCGACCGCCCGTGGCGCTTAAGACCAGGCTTGCCCCGTTCACCTGGGCGAGCGCCGCTGTCCCGTCACCGCTTCCACCATCGACAACAATGATCTCAGCCGGCGCCGGATCGAGTCGATGAAGGCACGCCATGGTCACGGGCAATGCCTTTGCCTCGTTCAATGCCGGGATGATGATCGAGAGCGCCATACGGTGAGTGTAGCCCAGAAGGGAAATTCGAAAACTAAAGATTTCGCCAGCACGTGCGCGCGACATAGAATTACCTCGAATTAATCGCACCGCGACACCCTTAGTCGCTAAGCTCACCGGCAATGATTGGGTGGTTTTCGGGCATACGCACACGGCTTGTATGGACGGTCTGCGGCGTGCTGCTGGCGCACATTGCGGTGTTCGCGGCTATTTTGTCCTATCGTCCGCCCCCGATCCCGAACGTTTACGTCGACTCCGTTGAGATTGAATTTGCCGAAATAGAAGCCGAGCCACTCGAAGTGGACCCTGTTGAAATTGCCCCGGTGTCTGAGCGCGCCGCGGCGATTGAGCGCTCCGTTCCTCAAGAGGTGGTTGCCCCCGCCACGTCACCATCTGCCGCGTCGAATGACTTGGATCTTTCTCCACCCGTTCTTATGCAGGATGCACCGAAGGCCAGCGAAACACTGCCAGCCGCGGTCAAGCCAGATGCTGACACATCGCGGGCGCCCGGATCTTTAGGACAGGCGGAATTGGCAGTCATCGTCCAAACATTGAACTGCCAACATCTTACGCATCATCGGGATGAACTGTGCCCAAAACCTGATCCTTTTGATGTCGCAGAGGCTTCACAAGCCCGCCATGCGGCAGCGCCGGCGCCGCCCTTATTGGTCGGCGATTTTGAGCCCAAATCGTATCTGGAATACTTTCTGTCTCAAGAGCACCGGGAGCCGTTCCTGGTGCCGGGCATGTCGGCTGATTTGTTTACCCCGGCGATGCCCAAGGGCGCGTACAATGCGGAGCGCATTCGCAACGGCAAAGCGCCTCTATGGGACAAGGATATGGAAGCCGGGTTTACACGAGACGAATGAGGCGTGCGGTCAGCTGCCCGTCTGACGCGCGGAATATTGCTTGAGGGTTGCAATCACCTTGCCTTGATCTGCCTCGGGTACGCTCGCCCAGATTTCCAACATATCGGTGGTCAGATCGCCCGGCGCGTGATCGAGCAGAAAACCCGGCGAAACTTGTAAATGCGGGGCAAACCGTTGCAGCCATGTGGCGGACAGCCCGCGTTGTCCATTCTCCAGGAGCGATATCACCGCCGCCGTCGTTCCGACCAGCTCCGCGAGCTCTTCCTGGGTCAGATTTCGGAACTCTCGCCAGGCTCTCAAATTGTTTTGGACATTTGTTTTGGTCATCAGGTTGGGGATCCGTCTTCTCGGACAGGGATTGAAATGACTTTCTCGGGATCTGGATGGGGATTGAGCACCTCGTCAATCGCCCGCCCTAGTTCGGCATAGCTGTCCAGGGCGACATCGATCGGTTGGACGAAGGTCTGCCCATATTCGATCTCGCCGGTATTCTTGTTGATCCGACGCCGTTGTCCGATGATGGTCTGTCCCGGGCCAGCGCGAAACTCGACATGAATTTCGAGCCACACTTCGCCCTCCGCATCATCGCGTTTTCGGGTCTGTGTTCTTGGCCGCAGATAGGTCAGCGTGGAGGCGGCCGCATCGTGTGCCTTGTAGAGCGCAAATCCGTGTTGCGCTGTTTCGTAGAAGATTTGCTTGGACCATCGCGACGACTCGCGCGAATTCAGCGGATTGTAGACAACGACGTCATCGTCTAATCCAGTCGTCTCGTACAGATTCAAGCCGAGCGTGAAGGCGTGAAAGAACACGGCCCGTGAATTGCTGATTTGCAGATTTGGGCGCTCAAGCGAGTCAAAAACGATGTCATCGCCATCAAGGCTGAGCTGCGGGACCGATTTGACGCGATGTCCAATCTCGAAATTCAGGTTCTGTGTTCCCAGAACAATCTGCGGCAAATTGCTGATGTGAACTCGCATCCGGACCCCACCGAGCCTCACGCTCGTGATAATTGAGAGAAGTTTAGCATGCGCAGGAATCCGGTCAAATTTGAACGGCCTGGACAGCGCCTAAAGCGCCTCGGATTTAGTGGCTGCGTAGGAATTGAGCACATCCAGCAAGACGTCTGGTGACGCGTAGGGGACGAACAGATCTCCGGACCTGGCGAAGACGATTGGTAATCCCAACCGCTTGGCCTCCGCCTTAATCGCGTGCTTCCATTTCGCGGTTGTCTCGTGTCCGGACAAGATAATGGCATTCGAATCACGGGTAATTTCCGGATCCCAGCTTGTATCCTCGATCAACGCGTTCTGCAGGTCATAATAGAACGTATCCGGCGTAATGTTCTGCAACATGCGCCCCGATTCCCGGAAGTCCTCGAGATTGCGCGAGACGTATCGTTGATCACCCGCGCTCTTTTGCGCGAATTGTCGGTAGAACCAGATCGGATCGCGCCGCAAAACGGCTTTCAATCCGCGCACCGCGATCTTGAGACCGCTTCTTGACCGCAAGGTTTGTCGGATCATCCGTTTCAGCCAGGGCGGCTTGATCACGTCCCATATGGCCGGATGAAATAGCGGGTTTGAGTAGATCGTATACTGGATTTCCGGATTGATCTGGGACAGGCGATAACAGATCGAATTTGATGTTCCCAGTCCCAGCAGAAATATCTGCTTGAGGTTCAGACTGTTGATCAACAGGCTGAACAGTGCCGTTTCAGAAGCGATTGCAGAGCGATCCCTGACCTGATCTCGTCCCAAAAGGGCTTGTGGCAGGCCCGGGAGATTGCCAAATCCCGGCCGGCGACAGAAAATCACCTGATACCCGGTCGCCCACATTATTTCACAGAACCCGGCAGACGGCGGAATCGGAAAGTCGATTGAATTGATGATCAGCAAAGTCGGGCGATCGGCGACTTTGTCTCGGTGAATCATCAGTTCGATTTCAATGCAGGTATCAGCAAGTTTGTACGGTCGAAGCCGCCGCGGATCGGACGCCTTCTGTTGCCAATCCCCTTCAGATATTATTGCGTTCACCCCATGCATAATGCGTTACGCTAAAGGGCAAGCGGCGTGGTGTCTATTTTGGTTTTGCAACATTGTGCAGTCGGCGTGTCGACTCTTCCGACTCTATCGGGCGATCGCTTGTTCCAGCGTTTGCTTCGCCAGTTCCAGTTCTCGCATAAGTTGGGTGCGCGACTCTGCCGGAATTGATTCGCCAGTCATTAGGACCGTTTCGATCGCTGACAGCCAGGCTTGGCAATGCGCCAGATCTTGGGCGCTGCCATTCCATTCTGGCCGTCCTTTGTCCCCGCTCGTAAACACAATCGCCCTCCAATCCCGGAATTGTTGCACATTGCAACAAAAAATCAAGCGAGCAATCCGGGCTGTGTGAGCCTGCTCTGGACTAAAGGCAAATTGGCGGTACGCGGTCCAGCTCATCGCGATCTATGCCGACATCTTCGCGAATAAATTCGATCAGCGGTATGATTGGGCGCGCAAATCCCACGCGCCCATCCTGGCTCAGCCGATTGGCGTCGACGCCCTGGTGAATGGCAATGACCTTGCCGCTATCAAGGTCAAAAACCGGTGCGCCAAAAGCCCCTTTCAGGGTCGCATGGCGATAGGTGACACCTTCGCTATTGGCGACATCGAGGCCGCTGGTCACCAGCAATGTCAATTCTTCCTTACCGCCTTCATTGGCGGTGAGGCCGTCTATGCCGAACAGAGCAAACCGGCCGCCACCCGAGGGGCCCCAGGGGTCGCGTGTGCAATCAAAATCGCCCGGTTGTAATGGCCGGGTGCCGAACGGTACCTCGCCCTGCAAGGCGAAGACTTTGAAAACCGGTTCCGCGGCGAGTTCCAAAGGCGTTCGCCAAACCGGCTCTGTTTCGAGCCGCAATGGCTCTGCGTCACGCAATGTCGGGAATGTGGCGGCGATCGCGTCTGAAGGTATCTCGTTCACATCTGCTTCGGTCGCGCCGATTGGCATCAGCTCTTCCGGTGTCAGGTATCGCTGCTCCATAATGCTGTGATCAATGGCCTCGTCATCCAGATTGCTGTCCAGGGTCGCGGCGTCTTCCGGTTCTGGCGCCAGGAATGGCTTTTCGAGGATTTCGGTTTCGCTTGTCTCTCGGGGCGCGACAAAAGCCCGAGAGAATTGTCGGCCTTCGAACGCATTTGCTCCCTCGGCGCCGAGGGCGTCCGTTGCCGCCAGAAATTCATCCAGCTGGCGGTCCTCCTCGATCAGTTCCGCCTCGCTTTTGAATCGCGGCGTCAGGACATAGGGCGTTCCCGCCCAGTCGGGGTGAATGACAGCACCATCGATCAGGATTCCTGTCACGATCTGCCGTCCTTGTTGAAGCCGAACGACGGCGCCTGCAAAATTGGCGGCGACCGGAAACCAGCCCCCTTTGGTTTCGAACGCATCGCGGCCCGTAGAAGGGGCGCGCAACGCAATATCGGAGGACAGGCGGATATACGCGCCCTGTAATTCATCATTGGTTTCTGTGAGCAGGTCATAGGCTTCGACGGCGAAATCCTTGGCCTCTTCGGCCTTTTGCCATTGCAGGGCCGAAAACCCGGCCAGGCCCGCCATGGCAATGGCGACGGCAGAAACCCCGAAGAGCAGTCCACGACGGCGATTGCGGGCCGCGCGATCCGCCGCGTCTGCCGCGGCCTTGCTGGATGAGATGAAATCGATCTGATCGTCAGAGAGTTCCGGTGCCCCGCGCGGCCGACTGGCCATCCAGGTCGCGGCGGCGTCCAGTTCGTCGCCGCGCAACAAAAGCGCGTCCGTCCGGCCACGCGCATCCCAGCGCCGGGCCAGGGCCCCAAGCCGCGTATGCTCGCGAATCCATCCGTGATCCACGCGTAAGGCGGCGGACAATTCCTTCAGGGCAACGGCAAAGGATTTGTCGCCGTCAAAGAACACGTAATTCAGCTGCGACAGTTCTTTCGGCACCTGATCATCCGGCACAGGCCGCCAGACCACCGGCAGAAGCCGCTTCTTCAAACGCAGGGTTTCGGAGACTTCCCAGCTGCAATTCTGCGAGGTCAAACTGTCCGGGGAAAGGATGTAGACGATCGTATCGGCGCTCTCGATGAGTCCCCCAAGGCGTTGCTCCCAGGGTTCGCCCGGCGCAATGTCTTCCTGGTCGATAAAGGCTTCAAACCCGCAAGCTTGCAGAGCGTTCACCAGTTCGAGGGCAAACCGTGTGTCTTCCCGTGAGTAAGACAGAAAGGCCTTGATTGGTTCCGGTTCGCGTCCTGCGTCATACGCCATGGTTATTCTCCCTCGGCGGCCCCGGTGGCGAGACTAAGCCAGCCATGGCGATGAGGGAAGGGCGGATGAAAAAACCGGCCCTACGCGCCCGCGAGGCCAGCGATGCGCATCAAATGAGCTTCCAGCTTCCGGCTTTGTGTCTGAAGATTGAAACGCTCCATGGCCAGAGCTCGTCCAGCTGCGCCCATCCGGTCCGTGGCGGCTGCATCGTTCAGCATTTTTCTCAAATTTTTGGCCAGGGCGGCGGCATCGCCCTCGTCACACAAATACCCCGTCTCGCCCTCGCGCACGCATTCGACGATTCCGGAATGCCGCGTGGCGGCCAGTGCGCAGCCTGACAGCATGGCTTCGATACAGACCAGAGGCAGCCCCTCTGCGTCGCCGGAAGGGGCGCGTTTGGACGGCACGCAGGCAATCTTTGCGGCGGCCCAGTGTTGCGGCATCTCGTCGGCCGGGACCCATCCGGCGAGCTCGACTGAAACGCCGGATGCGGCCAGCTTGTCATGCAGGCTTTGTTCGAAAGCGTCTCGGGAGCCTTCCGGCTTGTTGCCGCAAAGGCGGACGGTCCAACCGTCCAATGCAGGGCCGAGCAGCGTCAGCGCCTCAATCAGCGTATCAATGCCTTTCTTGGGCGACCACCGTCCAGCAAAAACTAGCAGATCCTGCTTCTCGCCGGGCTGGAATTTGGCGGGGTCGGCCGTATTGTGGTGCACCACCATCTTGTCGTCCGGCGCGCCCTTGGCCAACAATTCATGGCGAATGAAATCCGAACAGGGTAGGATCAAGTCTGCCTGATCCCAGAGCCGCTGACGGCGACGATTATAGACGCGCAGAACGGACTTCTTGGTGTTGGAGGTTTTGGTCGCATCGCCGCCATAATAAGTCACAGCAAGCGGCAGATTGAGCGTCCGGGCGAGCGGGAGGGCATAGGCGCCTGATTTACCGAAACTTGCGTGGATTGCCACGGGATTCAGGTCGCGCAAGGTTTGCGCTAGTTGCGCAGAAACTTGCGCAAACTGTTTGAAACCCGTCACACCTGTGGCCCCATGTAGCGGCGAGAGGTCAATCGCATGCGCCCCCTCCGGGACGGGCCCATTGATCGTGTGGCCGATATAGACCGGGCGCAATTTTTCAAAACAGGAATATCCGCGCGGGATGAAACTCTCCGACGGTGTGAACATCTTGTCACAATAGGCCAGGATGGTACGTGGTTCAGCCATTGGCCCTTTCTTTCAGGAACCACGCCCAGGCGCTGGACAGGATGGAATCGAGATCGGACTGTTTTGGTGTCCAGCCAAGGATCCGTTCTGCTTTTTCCGCACGGGCGACCAATCGCGGCGGATCGCCTGGGCGGCGATCGGCGAAGATGCGTGGAACGGGTTTCCCAGCTGTCCGGCTGACCGCATCAGCCAGTTCCAGAACGCTATGGCCGCGTCCCGTGCCCAGATTGAAGATCTCGCTGGCGCCGCCATCCTGTAAATAGGCGAGCGCTTTGGTGTGGGCGGCGGCCAGGTCACAGACATGCACATAGTCACGCACACACGTGCCGTCGGGCGTGTCATAATCATTGCCGAGAATGTTGAAGGTAAAGGTGCCATCCATGGCACCGCGAATGGCCAGCGGAATGACGTGCGGCTCAGGATCATTGCGTTCGCCCGTCTCGCCATCCGGGTCGGCGCCGGCAGCATTGAAATATCTCAGAATGACCGATCGCAAGCTATGCGCCTGGCCATAATCCAGGATCATCTGCTCGCAAATCTTCTTGGTTTCGCCATAGGGGTTGATCGGATTTTGCGGCGTCTCTTCCGTGATTAGGTCGTCGCTGATCCCATAGGTCGCGCAAGACGATGAGAAAACCAGCTGTGAAACATTCGCAGCCTGCATCGCATCGAGCAGGCTCAACGTACCGCTGACATTGTTGCGATAGTACAGCCCCGGATCGCTCATGGATTCGGCGACATAAGCGAACGCCGCAAAATGCGCGACGGCGTCCGGACGCACCTCATCGAGGCTCTGCCGCAAATGGTCTGTGTCGAGAATGTCGCCTTCGATCAATGGCCCCCATTTGACCAGATCGCGATGACCGCGCGAGAGATTGTCATAGGTCACCACCTGCCAGCCAGCCCGGGCGAAGGCTTTCGCGCAATGGCTGCCAACATAACCGGCGCCGCCGGTGACAAAAACGGTTCTGGGCATGCGCGGTGCGTTCCTCAATGGACCAGCGTCGGTGAGTAGATGGCTCGGCGGTTGCCGTCAATTTCCAGACTGGAACGCGCTACAAGACCAGCTGTGTTTGCGTCACCAGGCAGACTTTCTTGCCATTCGGATCGGTGACTTCGGTCTGCCAGACGGACAAGCGGCGGCCAATACGAACCGGCGTGGAGACCCCGGTGACCAGCGTGCCTGCAGGCGGTCCGCTGAGAAAGGCTGTATTGCTTTCGATCGTGGTTGTGCCTTTGGCCCCTTCCGGAATGGCAAGCCAGGCGCCGGTGGCGCCGAGGACATCGCAAAAACTCATCATGCATCCGCCATGCATGGTGCCGCCAGAGGTGCACAATTCTTCCCGGATCAGCAATTCCCCGACCACTTTGTCCCGACTGGCTTCAAGAAGTTTAATCCCGAGCAGTTTTGAATAGGGTTGCGCTTCTGCGATCTGTGCCAATGGGTCCATGTGCGGCCTCCGTTTTGTCTGACTTTAACGCCAGCCCATCGACACGAAACCCCGAACGTAAGGGCAGGTCGCGCGTGCGCTCACATTTCTGTGAACAGGAAAAACGTATTGTTTCTCGATAAACACGCGACAGGCGAATTATTCTGCGTTAAGACTCCTGATCTGAACGCAAGAAGGGAGGCGTTGGTGATGAAATCAATCCTTAAATCAAACTATTCTCTGGTCGGAGCAAGTGCGGCTCTCGCCCTGGTGCTGGGCGGCTGTGTGGCCCTGGATGAGGCTGCAGATACCGAGACGGCGCCAGTTGCCGAGGATACCACGGCGACCGTCGAAGACACGGTCGAAGCCGCGGTCGACGATGCCAAGGACATGGTCGACGAGACCGTTGAGGCGGCGACAGAAATGACATCTGAGGCCAAACTGGCGGCGATTCTCGCCGCGCAGCCTGAAGATGTTCAGGCCCGTTATGGTGCCCGCAACCCGGCCGAAACGCTGGCCTTCTTTGGCATTGAGCCTGGCATGACGGTCGCGGAAGCGCTGCCCGGTGGCGGCTGGTATTCCAAGATCCTGCTGCCTTATCTCGGCGAAGAGGGCGCGCTGGTCGGAGCCCATTATCCGGACGATCTCTGGGGCAGATTCGGCTTTGGCGACGAATGGACCGCGACGCGCGTTGAAGGCACGGCCAATTGGCCGGCTCAAGCCGCCGAGTGGGGCGTCGAAAACAGCGCCAAGATTAAGTCTTATCAACTTACACAGATGCCGGAAGAGGCGAGTGGCAAGCTGGATGCCATCCTGTTCATCCGGGCTTTGCACAATCTCAACCGCTTTTCGGATGAGGAAACCCCTTATATGGGCGACACGCTGACAGAGGCCTATCGGGTGCTGAAACCCGGCGGTGTGGTTGGCGTCGTCCAGCATAGCGGGCCGGAAGGCAATAGCGATGAATGGGCCAATGGATCGAATGGGTATCTCAAGCCTTCCGCGGTCATTGCTGCGTTTGAGGCGGCAGGATTCGAGCTTGAAGGGTCCAGCGACCTGAACGCGAATGCCGCTGATGTTCCCAGCGAAGAAGAGTTTGTCTGGCGCCTGCCACCGTCTCTATCGGGCACGGAGGAAGGATCGTCTGAGCGTGCCGCATACGAGGCCGTCGGTGAATCCAACCGGATGACGCTGAAATTCCGCAAGCCGGCCTAAGCGGGCCTGCGAAATGGGTGGCGCGGTCTCCCCTTACCGCGCCACCGCTTTATTCGACTTGGCAGTCGCACCGGCTTGGCTTAGATCACGCGCTGATATTGAAATGAGACTGCTATGACTGCCTATCGCCTGTTTGGGGCTGAGACCTCTCCCTACTCTCTGAAAGTGAGATCGTTTCTGCGTTATAAAGGCGTGGACTTTGAATGGATTGGCCGCAGCAAGGCCACGGATGAGGAATTCGCGGCTTTGGCGCGTGTACCAACCGTGCCGCTTCTCCTGTCACCCAACCGTCCCGCCAATCAGGACTCGACCAGTATTTTGGCCACCGTGGAAGCGGATCATTCCGAACCTTCCGCCGTGCCGGAAGATGCCGCCTGCGCCGCCCTGGCGCTGATGCTGGAAGACTATGCCGATGAATGGCTGAACAAATTGATGTTCTTCAATCGCTGGGGCCAGAAGCCGGATCGCGAGCTTGCGGGCGAGCGGACCATGGAACAACTCCTTGACGGCGACCTGCCGCGCGCCAAGAAAAAGACGCGCGACCAGATCGTCAAGCGGATGCGCGACCGCCTGCCTCTGGTCGGCGTCGAAAAGAAGAATGAGAAAACGCTGAAGCCGAGCTTCGAACGCTTCTTCACGCTTTTGAACGCGCACCTGGAAAAGACCCTGTTTCTGTTTGGCGGACGTCCATCGGCCGCCGATTTCGCCATTGCGGGTCAAGTTGCACAGCTTCTGCTCGATCCAACGCCGGGCGACTGGCTACGGGCGCAAGCGCCTTTTGTGGCGGAATGGAGCAAGTTCATGGATGCGCCGAATGCCGGTGGTCCGTTCAAGCCGCTGAGTGAGCTGGAAGAAACCTTGCTGCCTCTGTTCAGAGACGAGATTGCGGTCACCTATCTGCCCTGGGCCAAGGCGAATATGGACGCGGCTGAAGCCAAGGAAGAGCGGGTCACGCTCAAGCTTGATGGTAAGGCGTATGAGCAGATTACGCAGCATTATGCCGCGCGTGCATTCAAGTCGGTGACGCGCGCTGTGCAGGACAGCAAGGATGCGGATGGTCTGCAGGCCTTTCTAGACGCGGTGCACGCCAGCGACGTGTTCGCTTAAGGCGCATCGTCTGGGCGGGTTTCGTCCTGCCAGAGGTCAAAATTCGCCACCACGATCCGGCCTTGGGCGAGATCGACCACGGGCACATCTTCGAGTGTGAATGGGACGAGGACCGGTTTTCCGCGCTCCAGGCGCTGGATCTCAATCAGATCCCCGGCGCCATGATTGAGCACGGCTTTGACCGACCCGATCTTCGCCTCGCCGCCGACAAAGACATCGAGACCGACCAGGTCATCAATATAGAACTCGTCTTCATCCGTGTCCGGGAGGGCCATTCTTGGCACATAGAGGCGTGTGCGTTTCAGCGCGTCCCATTCCTCTTTCTGGCGCGGCGACTCTGGCGTCACGACGAAGTGATCCTTGGCTGGCCGGGCTTTTATGGGGACGAGCAGTTCATCGCCGTCTTCGCTGAGAAAAGGGGCATAGTCGAACAGCGCCTCGGGGTCAGCGGTGAAGCTTTTCACGCGAACATCGCCGCGCACGCCATGCGCGCCCAGAATGGCGCCAACCACGACCAGATCTGACTTCGTCTCGCTCATGGCGGGTCTCGTAAACCTTGTGTTTACAGAATGGAAGCTTCCAATTTCGGCGTGTCCGCTCTAGGAGTGCGCGCGGACTGTTTGAAGATGAAGACCATGACTGACAAATTGCCCATCTCGATCGAAGACGTCACCGAGGCCGCCAAGGTGCTCGACGGCCAGATTGAGCGCACCCCGATGCGCCATTCAAAGACCTTGTCCGAAATTACCGGGGCTGAGGTCTGGGTGAAGTTCGAGAACCTGCAATTTACCGCCGCCTTCAAGGAACGCGGCGCGCTGAATAAGCTGGCGCGCCTGACCGATGACCAGAAGACAGCCGGCATTGTTGCGGCTTCTGCGGGCAATCATGCGCAGGGCGTCGCCTATCATGGCCGCCGGCTGGGAATCCCGACCACGATTGTCATGCCGGTCACCACACCCTTCAATAAAGTTGAACATACACGCGCGTTTGGCGCCCGCGTCGTACTGGAAGGCAATACGTTTGACGAAGCGAACGCCCATGCGCAAAGCCTGCGGCAGCGCGAGGGCCTGACCTGGATTCATCCCTTTGATGACCCGGAAATCATGGCCGGCCAGGGCACAGTGGCGCTGGAAATGCTGGAAGAGCAGCCGGAGCTTGATACATTAATCGTTCCAATTGGCGGCGGCGGATTGATTTCTGGCGTGGCGACGGCGGCGAAGGCGCATAATCGCTTTATCCGGGTCGTGGGGGTTGAGGCCGCCATGTATGCCGGGATGCGGGCGCGGCTCGAAGGGCGCGAACCGAAAACAGGCGGCGCCTCGATTGCTGAAGGCATCGCGGTCAAGGATGTGGGCGCGCTGACCGAACGGGTCGTGCGCGAACTGGTCGATGACGTGGTTGTGGTGGAAGAGGAACATATCGAACGCGCCATCACGCTGTTCGTCGATATCGAAAAAACGGTGGCCGAGGGTGCTGGCGCCGCCGGATTGGCCGCCATGCTGGCGCATCCGGCAAAGTTCACCGGTCGCCGGGTCGGTCTGATCCTGTGCGGCGGCAATATCGACTCCCGGCTGTTGGCATCGGTGCTGACGCGGGCCCTGGTGCGAGACAATCGCCTGGTCAATATCCGCATCATTGGCGATGATCGACCGGGTCTTTTGGCCCTGGTCTCGAAGGTGATCGGTGATGCCGGCGCGAATATTGTTGAAGTAACGCATAACCGAATTGCGCTCGACGTACCGGCCAAAGGCGCAGAGTTCGATATCCTTATGGAAACGCGAGATGCGCAGCATACGCAGGACGTGATTGATGCGCTCGGGCAGGCGGGATACCCACCGCGCACGAATTGACCAGAAAAACTGCAAAAGCGACAATAAAACCGTAGCCAGAACGAATGCGGCCCATATAACGATCCTGTAACAACCACGGATCGGGGCAGGATAATGCGATTTTTGTTGGCGGCGCTGGGCGCCGTCTTTGCCGTTTCAGGCGCAGCCGCTCAAGGCATTGAGCAGACCAAAGGCGATTTCGAAGACAAATTCCGGCAATTGGATGAAGTGCTGCCAAGCCCGAATGTCTATCGCAACGCCGCCGGCGAACCCGGTCATGAATACTGGCAGCAGGAAGCCGACTATTCGATCAAGGTCAGCCTGGACGAGCCCGCCCGTCGTCTGACGGCGTCGCAGACCGTTACCTACAAGAACAATTCCCCGGACACGTTGCGCTATCTCTGGCTGCAACTGGACCAGAACCGGTTCCGTGAGGATTCGATTGCGGAAATGACCCGGACGTTTTCGGCCAAGCCGCAAGGGTCGGTCAATCAGCGGGCCGCCGTGACGCCGCAAATCACGCTCAACGCCCTGCGCCGCATGCAGTCTCAAGCCGACAATACATATGGCTATGACATTACGCGCGTCGCCGATGCGCGGGGCAATGCGCTGCCGAATACGATTGTCGGAACTCTGATGCGGATCGACTTGCCGCGGCCTCTGGCGCCGGGGCGGTCAACGAGTTTTCAGATCGACTGGGCCTATCATCTGCTTGAAACGAAAGCCATGGGCGGGCGCTCGGGTTATGAGCATTTCCCGGATGATGCGCGTGAAGGCGGCAATGACATTTTCCTGGTCGCGCAATGGTTCCCGCGCATGATTGCCTATTCCGATTATGAAGGCTGGCACAATAAGGAATTTCTCGGCAGCGGCGAGTTCACTCTGGAATTTGGCGACTATGATGTCGAGATTACCGTGCCGAACGATCATATCGTGTCATCTTCGGGCGTGCTTCAGAATGATCGTCAGGTGCTGACGGCAACGCAGCGCTCGCGTCTGGCTGAGTCTGAAAATGCCGATCGCCCGGTTTTCGTCGTCACCCCGGAAGAAGCCGAAGCGAATGAAAGCTCCAATCCGACCGGCACCAAGACCTGGAAGTTCGAAGCTGACAATGTCCGCGACTTTGCCTGGGCCACCTCGCGCAAATTTGCCTGGGACGCCCAGGGCTTCAAACAACCGGGCGCCGAGTTTGAAACCGTCATGGCCATGTCCTTCTATCCCAAGGAAGGCGGCGAGCTGTGGCAGAAATACTCAACCACGTCCGTGATCCATACGATGGAGGTCTATAACCGGTTCGCCTTCGATTATCCCTATCCCACGTCGCAATCGGTCAATGGCCCGGTCGGCGGCATGGAATATCCGATGATCACGTTCAATGGGCCTCGCACGACGCTGCAGGATGATGGCTCCCGGACCTATACGATGGCCGAGAAGCGGTTCCTGATCGGCGTCGTTATTCACGAGATTGGCCACATCTATTTCCCGATGGTGGTGAACTCGGATGAGCGCCAATGGACCTGGATGGATGAGGGGCATAATAGCTTCCTCGACAGTGTCGCCGGCTATGAGTGGGACCCGGAAATTCCGTGGACGCGATCGCTGCCGCGCGATCTGATCCCGTATATGGTCTCGGATCAGCAAGTGCCGATCATGACCCAGTCCGACAGCGTGCTGCAACTGGGCCCGAACGCCTATGGCAAGCCATCCGCGGCCCTGCACATCTTGCGCGAGACCATACTCGGGCGCGAGAAGTTCGACTTTGCCTTCCGCGAATATTCGCGACGGTGGAAGTTCAAGCGCCCGACGCCAAGCGACTTTTTCCGCACCATGGAAGAAGCCTCAGGCGTCGATCTGGACTGGTTCTGGCGCGGTTGGTTCTACACCACCGATCATGTCGACATCTCACTCGACCGGGTGTTCCAGATGGAAATGAATACCGAAGACCCGGATATTGATCTGTCGCGCCTGCGCAGCGATCTGGAAGGCGCGCCGGCCAAAGTCGGGGTCGTCGCAAATGAAGCCGAAGGCATGCAGACCTGGGTGCAGCGTTTCCCGGACATTCGCGACTATTATGACGAGAATGACGTCTACACGGTCACCAATAAGGAGCGGAATGCTTACAAGACCTTCCTCGACGGTCTGGATGACTGGGAGCGTCTGGCCTTTGATCGCGCGGTGGCCGAGGATGCCGAGTATTATGCGCTCGAATTCTCGAATATTGGTGGTCTGGTCATGCCGATCATTCTGGGCCTCGAATTCCAGGACGGAACGACCGAGAAAATGTACATCCCGGCCGAAATCTGGCGCCGCAACCCGCACCGGGTCAGCAAGCTTCTGGTCTTTGAAAAGGGCCGCGAGCTAAGTCAGATCATAGTCGACCCTGATTGGGAAACCGCCGATGCCGACCTGGAGAATAATTACTATCCGCGTCGCATCACGCCGTCTCGCATCGAGGCGTTCAAATTCAGCCGTCCCTTCACCTATGCCGGCCGGGATATCATGCAGGACGAGAAAACCGAGCTGAAAACGGACGAGGAGTCGTCTGAGAGCGAAGACGGCTCAGAGGACTAGGATTTGTTGAGTAGAGTTGCGTATCTGGGCCTTGGCATAGCAAGTGTTTTGCTATTCCAGGGCCCATCTCATGCCCATGAGCAGGCCATTGGCCTGACCGAGCTGACCTTGATCACACCGGAGGATGACACGGCCTGCACGCCGGACACGTGTCGACTCGAAGTCGCGCACCGTCTGAGCATTCATGACGCGGAAAGCACCTTGATGAGCGTATTGGGCGCCCGCGCGGACCTGACCGGTGATATCGCGGCGCAAGCGAGGTTCGAAACCTATGTCAGCGAACGTTTTGTGATCACCGATACCGGCTCGGGTGAGCCGCTGCCTTTGACCTTGCTGGGCGGTGAAGTCGAGCGTGGCTATTACTGGGTCTATCAGGAATCTCAGCTCGAAACGCGCCCGAGCGATCTCAGCATTACTCAGGGTGTCCTGATGGATGCCATTCCGCAGCAGACCAATCGCGTCAACATTCGTCATGATGGCGCGGTGAATACGCTGGTCTTCAGCCGGGATCCTGGTCCGCAAAGCTTCAGCTTTGATTAGGTGACAGCGCCCTGAAACCAGCCTAGACAGCCTGAAACACAGCCTCTGGAGACTTGACGTTGCGCACGTTCCTAATTGCCCTTGGCGGCTTAATCCTCGCAGCATGTGGTGGAGAAACCATGGACCCGAATGACCCTCTTGCGACCTATATCCCCTGGGATCCGGATCGCGCCGATGTACAAACCACTGAAAGCGGCCTGCAATATGTGGTCGTCGGGGAGGGTGATGAAGGCGGCGATATGCCCGGTCCGCGGGATCGTGTCAGCGTCATGTATGATGGCCGCCTGACCGATGGCACCGTGTTTGACAGCTCTTATGCCCGCGGTTCGACCTCCACGTTCGGGGTTGATCAGGTGATTTCGGGCTGGACCGAAGGCTTGCAGCTGATGTCGCTGGGCGACGAGTTCATCTTCTTCATCCCGACCGAACTCGGCTATGGCGATAGCCCGCGGCCCGGCGGTGTGATTAAGCCAGGCGACGACCTGATCTTCCGGGTCGAATTGAGACAAATCGTCAAAGCGCCTGAACCGCGTCCGACCGATGATGAGGCCTGGGCGAAATATACGCCGTGGACCTCTGACCTGCCTGAGATCGTGAAAACCGGTTCTGGCCTGGAATATGTCGTGCTCGCCTCTGGCGATGAGACCGGCACCCGTCCGGAAGGCAGCGACCGGGTCGTGGTCTATTATGAAGGCCGCTTTGATCAAGGCGGCGGCGTTTTTGACAGCGCCTACAAGCGCGGTGAACCGGCCATGTTCCCGGCCAATCGGGTCATTCCAGGCTGGGTTGAAGCCCTGCAATTAATGCAGCCGGGCGACCGCTGGCTGGTGCATGTGCCGGGCGATCTGGCTTATGGGCCCAATGGCAATGGACCGATCCCGCCGAACGCAGCCTTGAATTTTGAGGTCGAACTGATGGATGTTGTCCCCGTCCAGTGAGAATCAGCCTTAAATATCAAGGCTGATCAGGAGGGATGGCGGCATGATGAAACGGCTTCAGACGGTCAGTATCGGTATTTCAACTCTGGGGCTGGCTGGATGTGTCTCGCTGCCTGATGTGTCGCTGCCCAGCGTTCCGACGGGCATTTTCAGCGGCTCAGGCGAAGCAGAGTGCCCCGCATTGCGATCCGGACCTGGCGATTACAGGCCGCCCTTTCCTGGCGATTGCCGAACCATGAACAAGACCGCGACGGGTGTGCGCTATATCCCGATCGTCAATGGCGACATTAATGCAGGGTCGCCGAGCGCGGATGCCACCATTGTCGTCAATTATGAGGCCTTTCTGGCCGACACAGGCGGTCTGATCGACAGTTCCTATTCACGCGGCGAGTCCAGCGTGTATCAGATTTCTGAATTGATCGATGGTTGGGCGGAAGCGGTTCAGTTGATGAATCCGGGCGATGAATGGCTGGTCTATGTGCCGGCGGCGCAAGCCTTTGGCAGCGAACCGCTGGGGGATTTGATCCCGGCCAATTCAGATTTGGTCTATCGGGTTCACCTGGAAGGGTTCCTTTCGGCCATGGATCTGGCGCAGGCCACGGAGGATGCGCCGCCGCCTGTGGGGCCCGACATGGCCGCGTGGCAAGCCAGCTTTCCGTGGGATCCGGATCGCGTCAACGCGACGACCCTGCCAAGCGGGGTTTCCATTGTGGTTCTGGAAAAGAGCTCCGCAGAGGGGCCGAGCCCGGTCGAGGGCGATCAGGTTGTGCTTCACTATGAGGGGCGGATCGCGGAAACCAGTACATTTTTCGACAGTTCCTGGTCGCGCGGTGAGCCGGCTGTGTTCGAAGCGGGAACCCTGGTGCCCGGCTTTAACGAGGCGCTGGCATTGATGATGCCAGGGGATCGGTTCCTGGTCCACATCCCGGCCGATCAGGCCTATGGCGACGAGGGACGGGGCGAGGATATTCCGCCCGGCGCTGATCTGATGTTTCAGATTGAACTGCTCGAGGTTCAGCCCGCTGCAGAATAGCTCAACCGGCCGGGCGTTTCGCCACCATCAGATAATTGACTTTGGTATCGCCTGACAGGCGCCATTGATCCAGGATCGGATTGAAGCTGACCCCTTGTGGGGGATCAACGTCCAGCCCGGCTGTTGCCAGCGGTTTTTCAATTTCGCCTGGGCGCAGAAATTTCTCGAACTCATGTGTGCCCTTGGGCAACCATCCCAGGACATATTCGGCGCCGACAATGGCCAGGGCAAAGGCTTTTGCCGTCCGGTTCAGCGTGGCGACAATCATCACGCCACCCGGTTTAACCAGGCTGGCACAGTCTCGCAGAAACTGGCTGGGATCGGCCACATGTTCGACCACTTCCAGATTGAGTACGACATCAAACGGCGCTTCGCCGGCCTCGATCAGGGCTTCGACGGTCCCGGCCCGGAAATCGATGTCCAGCCCGCCCTGTTCAGCATGCGTCATCGCGGTCTTGATATTGGCTTCACTGGCATCGACCGAGACCATTTCGGCGCCGAGGCGGCGCATGGGTTCGCTGACCAGACCGCCGCCGCAGCCAATATCGAGGAAGCGCAGGCCGTCAAACGGCTTGCGCGCGTCCGGGGCGAGGTCGAAATGGGCTTCGATCGTATCGCGAATAAAGCCGAGGCGGATCGGATTGAACTTGTGCAGCGGCTTGAATTTGCCTTTCGGGTCCCACCATTCGGCCGCCATGGCGGTGAATTTTGCCACTTCATCGGGGTCGATACTCGGCCGGGACGGGGCGTTTGCGGTTGTGGACGACATAGCTGCCATGAGTTTAGCAATCCTAATTGCGGTTTCGCGCTGAGCCCTTTAAGGAAGCGCCTGCTTAGTTCAGCGCAAATGGTATGATTTGACGAGGCGGCAATGGCGCGCACTGTTTTAAAATTTGGCGGCACTTCGGTGGCGGATCTCGATCGGATCTCGCATGTCGCCGATATTGTGGCCCATCGCGCCGCCAAGGGCGAGAAAATCGCTGTTATCGTCTCCGCCATGTCAGGCGAAACGAATAAGCTGGTCAGCCTCGCGAAGGGCGCCGCTGGGGGCGATGTCATTGGCGATGAATTTGATGATGAATATGATGTCGTCGTGGCGTCTGGCGAGCAGGTCACATCCGGCTTGCTGGCCCTGTCTCTGCGCAAGCGGGGCCTGAAGGCGCGGAGTTGGCTTGGCTGGCAAATGCGGATGAAAACACGCGAAGGCCACGGTGCGGCGCGAATTGATGGATTTGACGAGGATAGCGGCCTTGGCGCCGCGATCGACGCGGGCGAAGTCGCCGTAATTGCCGGCTTTCAGGGGGTGACGGAAGAAGGCCGGGTCTCGACCCTTGGCCGGGGCGGTTCGGACACGACTGCGGTCGCCGTTGCAGCCGCACTCGGCTCAGTGCCCTGTGATATCTATACCGATGTTGACGGCGTCTACACGACGGACCCGCGCATCGTGCCCCAAGCGCGGCGTTTGCCGCGTGTGTCTTATGAAGAAATGCTCGAAATGGCGTCGCTTGGCGCCAAAGTCCTGCAAACCCGCTCGGTCGAGCTGGCAATGAACCATCAAGTGCCTTTGCGCGTGCTTTCAAGTTTCTCAGGTCCGGAAGACGACAATCCCGGTACCTGGATCTGTAATGAGGATGAGATCGTGGAAAAACAAATCGTCAACGGCGTCACCTATTCTCGTGATGAAGCGAAAATCACGCTTTACGGCATGGAAGACAAGCCCGGCACCTCGGCCAAGCTGTTCGCCCTGATGGCGCGCGAAGGCGTGAATGTCGACATGATCGTCCAGGCCAATGCCCGCGGCGAAGGGCGGGCGAACATGGTGTTTACCTGTACCAGCGGGGACAGCGAAAAGGCGCAGCGCGTCCTGGACGCCAATCGCGACACCGTTGTGTTCGAGAATATGGATGTCAGCCGCGATGTCGCGAAAGTCTCCGTCGTCGGCGTTGGCATGAAGTCTCATACCGGCGTGGCCGAGACCATGTTTGAGGCCATGGCGGGCAAGAATATCAATATTGACGTCATCTCGACTTCAGAAATCAAGATTTCTGTTCTCATCGACACGGACTATACCGAGCTTGCGGTCCGCGCCCTTCACACGGCGTTTGACCTTGACGCAAGCTAGGTGAACGTCCCATCTGAGCCCAGGCATGCCTGATAGCTTTTCCATCCCCCGGCTTTTGATGAACCGCTTGCGGTCGGTCATGGCCGCAGAAGCCGACACTGAGGCGCGCTTGATGAAAGTCGTGCGCCTGATTGCCGGCACAATGGTCGCGGATGTGTGTTCGGTCTATCGCCGCACAGATGATGACCGAATGGAGCTGATTGCCACCGAGGGCCTGCGCGAAGACGCGGTGCACCGGACATTCCTGGCGCTGGATGAAGGCCTCGTCGGACAGATCGCTCAGACGGCGCAGCCTTTATCCATCCAGGATGCGCCGCGGCATCCAAGCTTCTCCTATCGGCCGGAAACCGGCGAAGACCCATATCATGCGTTTCTCGGGGTGCCGGTCCTCAAAGGCGGACGCGTCATCGGCGTTCTCACCGTCCAGAATCGGACCGAGCGGCTCTACCAGGATGATGAGATAGACAGTCTCCAGACCATTGCCATGGTTCTGGCGGAAATCGTACCGGCCGGTGAGAGCGGCCCGGAGCAGAAAGCCACGACCCGCGAGGGCCGTCCGGTCAATCTGCAGGGCCGTTCGCTCTGCGGTGGTCTGGGGATGGGCCGCGTGCGCCTGCACGACCCTGTGATTCCGGCGGCGCGCTTTTTTGCCGAGGACCCGGACGTTGAGGAACATCGGCTCGAAAACGCGCTGGAAGAGCTGCATCTTTCGATTGATCGGCTGCTGGCCGCAGAGATTGGTGGATTATGGGGTGAGCCACGAGAGGTGATCGAGGCCTATAAGCTGCTGGCCTCAGACCCGACCTGGGCTGAAAAACTGCGTGAGGGCGTGCGGGGCGGTCTGTCGGCAGAAGCGTCAATTGACCGATTGCGACGGGAACACCGCGCGCGGTTCGAAAAAGTCAAAGATCCTTATTTGCGAGAGCGGTTGCACGATCTGGAAGATCTCGACAACCGCCTGCTGCGCATGCTGGCCGGAACCGATGATCCGAGTGCCCGTACAGTCGCAGCAAATGGCGAAGCGGAAGTCCTGATCGCACGCCGGTTGGGCCCGGCCGAATTGCTCGATTATGGCCAGGCGGGCTTCGCGGCGATCATTCTGGAAGAGGTTGCGACCTCCAGCCATGCCGCGATTGTTGCGCGCGGACTGGGGATTCCGACCGTGGGCGGCATTGACGGGTTACTGACTTATGTTTCTCGCGGTGATCAGATCATTGTCGACGGTGAGGATGGCCGCGTCCATCTGCGTCCGGATGAGGATCTTCTGACCGCCTATTCCAACCGAAAGGCCGTTCTGAGTGAGCGCCAGGCGATCTTCACGGCGTTGCGAGAAGAGCCGACGGAATCGAAAGACGGTATTCCGGTGCGCCTGCTGCTGAATGCGGGCCTGGGACTGGATACCGCGCATCTCAATAGTACGGGTGCAGATGGAATTGGTCTGTTTCGTACCGAATTTCAGTTCCTGATGTCCGAAAAACTGCCCTCTGTCACGGATCAGATCGATCTGTACAAACAGGTCCTGGATGCCGCGAACGGGCGCCCGGTCTATTTCCGGACACTGGACCTTGGCGGCGACAAATTGCTGCCCAATCTGAATGATGCGCGCGAGGAGAACCCGGCTTTGGGCTGGCGGTCGATACGCTTTGCCCTGGATCGGCCCGGCCTGTTCCGACGGCAAATGCGCGCCTTGTTGCGCGCCGCTGATGGCGGCCCGCTGGCGGTCATGTTCCCGATGGTGACCAGCGCGCATGAGTTCCGGCAAGCCAAAGCTATGCTGCTGGAAGAGGTCGAATGGGGCAAATCGCGTGGATTTGCCGGGCCGAGCGCGCTGAAAATCGGTGCCATGCTGGAAACACCGGCCTTTGCCTATGCCCTGGAAGATATCGCCGGAGAGGTTGATTTCGTTTCGATCGGCACGAATGACATGCTGCAATTTTTCCACGCCGCCGACCGCATGACGCCGCTGGTTTCGGAACGTTATCCTTTTGTAAGTCGCCCTGTGATGCGTTTTTTGGCACAAGTGAAGGCAACGTGTGAGCGTGTAGGGGTTCCTGTATCAATTTGCGGCGAAGGCGCCGGGCGACCATTGGAGGCTTTATGCCTGATTGGCTTAGGCTATCGCAGCCTGTCCATGCCAGGCGGCGGCATTGGCCCGGTGAAAAGAATGTTGAGATCTTTGGACTTGGAACGTTTCGGCCCGGCATTTGCAGAGCTCTTGCAAAAGCGAGAGCCTGCATTGCGTAACGGAGTGTTAGAGCTTGCCGATCTACAAGGTATAATTCTGAACGATGTCTAACCGTCCGATTGAGCCGATGAATGCAGCAAATGATCCGCGAAATGCTGGTCAGGACAGCGAAGAGCTGACCCTGACCGCTGGCGCGCGTCTGCTGGAGGCACGTGAGGCCCGGCAACTCAATTTGCGGGATGTCGCCGATCAGACCCGTCAATCACCTGAAACACTCGAAGCCCTGGAAGCGATGGAGACGTCGCACCTACCGGACAGTATTGTGCGCATGCAGGCCAAGAATTATGCGCGCTTTCTGGGTTTGCCAGAAGAGGAAATCGCGTCCGGCTATGCGATACAGGGCGGACCTGCTGGCATTGCAAGGTCACCGACCAATCAGTCTGCGGCGCCACGGACTTCGGGCCGGGCAATCGTATTAGGCGCGGGAGCTGTGGTTATTGCCGCTGCGATCATCGCTGGCGCGATTATGATCTCGCAACCGCGTGCTACGGAGTCTGTCGACACATTGGCCATCTCGGCGCGCCTGGCGCCCGCGTACGCGAACATAGATGATATGAATGATCTGGTTGGCGAGGTGACTGAAGATTTTGGCATTTATGCAAAACATCGCGCCTGGATAGAGGTTCGCGGTTCAGACGGAACCGTCTTTCGAAATCGGGAAATGGTCGCTGGCGAAGCCTATTACCCGCGCACCGCGGCCGGTTGGACGATTACGGTGCAGGATGCCGGTGCCTTTGAGTGGCGCCTCGGCGACCTGACCGCGGCGACTGTGGGCGAGGAGGGGCAATCCCTTTATTCGGTCAGCGTCGATGATGCACTTTCTGCAGCCATTGATGCGCGATCTGCTGCATTGGCAGAAGCGCCCGGCCGTTCCGGCCAGCAGAGATAAACCTGGATTACAGAAAGCAGGCAAACGCGTCCGCGTCGAACCGCGCTGGTGGCTTATTCGCCGTTCAGCTCTTGTTGCTGCTGCATCTGACCGGCAACCGTGCCAAAATGCTCGCTATCGTCGCCGGGCGACAGGGTCGGACGACAGGTTGGCGAGCAATCATACGTGAAATTCAATCCAGCGCGATTGATGCTGACCCACGACGTCGTATTGGAGGTGACCACGATATCCGAGGAATGGATCGTATTGCCTTCATTGTCGAAAATCATCAAATTGGTCGTGCCATACGCCTTGCCAGTGATGAATAGGAGCGTGTCATCATGAACCGCGACATCGGCAATGTTCGGATTGCCGATAATCACACTGTCCGCATTGGTTTTCAGTTTCAGCGCCTTGGCCTTTCCCGTCTCGATGGTGATGTGTCCGGCATGCGCGGCACAGCTTATCAATGCGGCGACGCAGCAGGAAAGGGTGGTCTTCAATGAAAACGACATGTCGGCACTCCATACAATTGAACATACATGTGCCGCAAAGAGGTTAGTCGAATCCTAAAACGCTAAAAAATGTGTGCACTGTTATAGAGTAAAGTCAGCGGGTCCGGGCTGGTAACCTATATCTTGTTTCCTGGCGGCAAATTAAATGTTTCGATTCACCAGATCTTCAGAGCCTTGGGCTAGACCCACACCCGTTCGAGATGACTCGAATGACAATTGGGGACGACAACCTGCATGGTGGGAGTTCCTAATGCAAAATCTTTTCAAAAACTGGTTCGGCGACAAAACAGAGATCGTCGATGATGCCGAGATTGTCGTTGAGGCAAAAGCAACCGATGTTGCGCGCAAGAAGTCCAAACTGGAATCTGGTGCAACCGCGATTGAGTATGCTCTGATCGCCTCGCTGATCGCCGTTGCGATTATCACGGCGACGACCACTTTGGGCGATAAAGTGAGCAACACGTTCAACGACGTGTCTGATCAGTTGATCTAGTAGATCAACCTAATCAGTGTCTTGAGGCTCGGAAGTCGCTGGGTTCGCTCAGCGACTTCTGCCTCGCGCGGGCCGCGGTGTCGCAAACATTACGCGCATGGCCCCGCCTTATCTCGGCGAACCTTACCGAGACCAAGCAGGATCAAACGTTCTGCCTACAAAAAAATAGCTCCTAAAACAGCGCGTTGAACGGGTTAACAACGTCTTGTTGAATCTTCAGGATTTTTTTCTGTTGATTCACGGGATTTTTAGCGCTGCGCGGTATCTAGACACCTGTTCCGGGGACAACCCAAGAAAACTCTCGGGACGTCTATAATCTGCATAGTGGGAGTTTCCAATGCGTAATTTTTTCAAGAATGAGTCAGGTGCAACTGCAATCGAATATGGTCTCATCGCTGCTCTGATCGCTGTTGCGATCATCGGTGCTGTTACCACGCTCGGTAAAAACGCTGCTAACACCTTTGACGAAGTCTCTGCTCAGCTGGGCTAAGACTTTACCGAAAGGTCTGCCGATAAGGCACCGAAGCCGCCGGGTTCGCCCGGCGGCTTTATTCTTTTAGATCATCAAGTGATCCTTAAGTCATTTGCTATAGCGACACTGCAAAATCATACGCCTTTGGAGGTTGACCCATGATCCTTGCGTTGTTCGCGATCAGCTTTTTTGCGCTCTGCATCCTTGCCGCCCTGATCGACATCGAGACCCTCACCATTCCAAACTGGTTGAATGGCTGGTTGGCCTTCCTGTTTGTGCCAGCGGCAATTTTGGCCGCTCCGGGATGGGAGACGGTTGGCTGGCATGTTCTGGTTGGCGCGATCGCTTTTGTTGCGTCCGTCGCGCTCTTCTTTCTCGGCGTGTATGGCGGCGGCGATGCGAAATTCATTCCAGGCGTTCTGCTCTGGGTCGGGCCAGCTGGCGTAGCTCCATTTCTGATCGTTACGGCGCTGGCCGGCGGCATTCTGACAATACTTGTCATTATTATGCGCGGTTTGTTGCCGTCTGGATATGCGCCCGGATTTGGGGTCGCGACCTTCGAAGATCGCAAGGGCGTGCCGTACGGCGTCGCCATTGCTATGGGCGCTTTGTTTGCTGCCCCAGCGTCTCCGTTTCTTGCTGATTTCTTAAGCCAAATCCAACGTTTCAATTAACCATGCTTTAGCTTCGGCGTGAAATATTCGTCGATAGTCCCGATGGTTCCAAAGGGGCGGGGTAGAGAGAAAAGGCACTCTTCATGTCACCTATGCGGCTCATTATTCTGGCTGGCGCGCTCGTCGCAGCTGTCTTGGCAGCGTTCCTCGTCCGGAACCTAGCCTCGCAACAACCAGCAGTTGTGTCGGCGCCGGCACAGACGGTTGAGAAGATTGTTGAAGTTGAAGTCTCCCAGCAGAAGGTTCTGGTCGCGAAAACTGATTTGCGCGTCGGAACTCTGCTGACGCCAGACGAATTCAAATGGGCGAACTGGCCAGACTCCACGATCAACCCGGCCTATTATACCCAGGAAATTGCGCCGGATGCGATGGAGATCCTGACCGGCAGCGTTGTCCGCTCGGCCATGTATGCAGATGAGCCGGTGATGCCACAAAAGATTGTGCAGAAGGGCGAGACCGGATTTATGGCGGCCCTGCTGAGCCCTGGTAAGCGCGCTATGACCATCGAGATTTCGCCGGAATCTGCCTCCGCCGGATTCATTCTACCGGATGACCGCGTCGACATCGCCAAACGTCTGATCAATGGCGATGACGCGGACGTTTTCCATAATCGTGTTGGTGATCAGCTGCGGT
>JBCBBC010000038.1:0-33288 GCA_038532145.1 Pseudomonadota bacterium
GATTTATGGTTAATCAGACCTTTCTCTCGACGAGGGCAAGTTTTCGTTTCCGTTCACGGCGCGTGCAGCTTGGTATGGTAAACAAATGCCTCGTCGACGAAGAGCTGAATGCTCAGCCTGCCTTTATCGGGCAGGGACCACAGAATGAGGTGAATGATGAAGACGTCTGTTTCCCGCGCGCTTGGCATTGCGTTCACGAGCGCGTCCTGCATGGCCTTTATACTCGTCGGACCGGCCCAGGCAGACCGCCGCGCCGCCCCGATTGTCTATGCCGATGCTGAGACAGAACCGTTTGCGCCGCCGGTCGCTCAGACCACACAGCGCGCGACCACCGCCATCACCGAAAATAGCCGGGTCCAGTTCCAATATCCCATTCAGAGTGTCGCTTCAGTCGGGCCAGCGCAAATTGTTTCACCAGCATCAGACGAGTCTTTTTCCCTGAACGTGGCGCCACCGCCGCTCGCGGGTGAAGCGTCTGCGCCAACACAGCCCATTCGAATCGCGTCGGTCCGGACCCAGGAAATTGCGCGCACCGGCAAGCCGCTGACGCTCAGCCGGGTGCAATCCAATCGAGACGCGCAAATTCGTGAAGAGCGAGGCCGTGCCGGAGTTTACATGGACGGTTTTGACGGCCAACCCACGGCGAATGGTGAGATCTTTGACGAAACTGCGATGACAGCCGCGCATCCAAGCCTGCCACTGCCCAGCCTGGTTCAGGTGATTAATGAGGACAATTCCCGCGAAGTCGTCGTACGTGTGAATGATCGAGGTCCGTTTGATGGAAAGCGCGTTCTTGAGCTTTCGCCACGCGCCGCGTCCGTATTGGGCGTTGCCAAAGGCAGTTCAGCGGCCGTCCGCATTCGATATCTGGGGCCAGCCCCCGTGCAACAAAATCCTGAGACTTATGCCTCGACCCAAATCGAAAACGAGTCCTTGCCGCCGGTGACAATTGCGCCCGAGCCGGTGATTGCGGCTGCCGAACCGCAACCTGCGCCGACTCAGGTTTCAACCCCTGTGCGTGTCGCCAGTATGAGTGTTGTTTCAGCAGCACAAGCCGGAAACATCTTCATCCAGGCTGGCGCATTCTCAGATATTGCCAATGCCCAGCGTCTGACCTTCGATATCGGCAATCGCTTGCCCGTCAAAATCGAAGAAGCGCGGGTCAATGGCGGTGACTTTTTCCGCGTCCTGGTTGGACCGTTTCCGACCCGGGATGTTGCCGAGCGTGAGCGTCGCGATTTGTCCCGTGACGGCATTGTCGACGGGTTCCTGACCACACGCTGATCAGCACGCCGCTGCAAAGATTGACCTTCGCCACGAACTAGCCCTTTTTCCGCGGCAGGAAAAAGGGCTAAGTCTTATTGGCGAAAGGACCCCGATATGCAGATCTTCCGCAGCGCGTGCCTCTTCCTGACGGCTCTGATCTTACCGGCGCTGGCGACGGCGCAAATCCTGGAATCTGATGCTGATTATGCCGTGATCATGGACCATGAAACGGGCGAAGTATTGTGGTCAAAGTCAGGTGATGTGCCGATGATCCCGGCCTCCATGACCAAGATGATGACGGCCTATTTCGTGTTTGACCTGATCGATCAGGGCGAGATCACCCTGGATACGCAAATGCCGGTCAGCGAAGACGCCTGGCGTCGCGGCGGGTTTCCATCCGGAACCTCGACCATGGGCTTGCGCCCGAAAGAACGCCCGACGGTTCGGGAATTGTTGCAAGGCATGATCGTCATGTCCGGCAATGATGCCTGTATCGTTTTGGCCGAAGGGATAGCCGGGTCCGAAGCCGCATTCTCCCGGCAAATGACGGAACGGGCGCACGAGTTGGGTCTGACCACGGTCAATTTCGTCAATGCCACAGGTCTGGAAGGCGAGGGACACGTCGTCTCCTCCATCGATCTCGCCAAGTTGGCGAAGAAGATCATTGATGATTATCCGCAATATTATGACTGGTATAGCCAGGACTCCTACACCTGGGGCGAGTATACGCAGGCCAACCGCAATCCACTGCTCGGCACGATGGCCGGCGCGGACGGGTTGAAGACCGGGCATCTCGACATTTCAGGTTATGGCCTGACGGCATCCGCGGTTCGCGACGGCAAACGCCGAATCATTGTCATCAATGGCCTGCCTAGCAAACAAGCGCGCGCGCAAGAGGCCGAACGCCTGATGCGCATGGCCTTCAGCGCTTTTGAGACACGCGTGATTGATGCGGATGATAGTCGTCTGGCGGAACTGGACGTGTGGATGGGCTCAAACCGCACTGTGGGCGTCAAACTCAGCGAAGGCGCGAATGTCACCGCGCACAAGCGCGCCTTTGCAAAAGGCAAATCGGAAATCGTGCACGATCGACTGATCGAGGCCCCAATCAAGTCTGGCGACCAAATCGCGACGCTGGTGGTCACCATTGAAGGTAAGACGCCGATCGAATTGCCGCTGGTCGCCACGGAAGATGTCCGGCGGCTTGGTTTTTTCGGAAAAGCCGTTGATGGTCTTAGCCGGATGCTGGATGGCGAGGCCTGATCTCGTGACCACGCCAGGTCGTTTCATCACGCTCGAAGGCGGCGAAGGAGCCGGGAAGTCGACTCTGATTTCGGGCTTGCAGGCCGAGCTGGAGCGCAAAGGACTCACAGTCTGTGTGACGCGGGAGCCCGGCGGGACGGTCTTGGCCGAAAAGGTCCGGACGCTGGCCCTGAACCCGCCTCCAAATGAATCCTGGTCGCCCCTCTCGCATGCCCTGCTGATGAACACATCGCGTGCTGATCATTTGGAGAAACGCATTCGCCCCGCGCTGGCGCGCGGGGAGTGGGTATTGTGTGACCGCTTTGCGGACTCTACACGGGCCTATCAGAGCATCGATGGTGTCTCGCTCGAGACACTGATAACGATCGAGCGCGCAGTTGTCGCCGAGACCCGGCCTGACATAACCCTTATCCTTGATGCAGATCCTGCCGCTCTGGCCGATCGACGTCAGCAGCGGGGCATACAGGATGTCTTCGAGGCTAAGGATCTCGATTTTCACAAGACCGTCCGAGCCGCGTTCCTGGCGGTTGCCGAACTCGAACCGGACCGGTGCGTTGTGCTGGACGCGCTACAATCTCCGCCGCAAGTATTGGCCATCGCGCTCGACGCCATTACCACGCGCCTGGATCTGACATGAGCGCCGCATTTCCTCTGATGGGTCATACGGGCGCCGGGGAACGTTTTCTGCGCGCGCGCAACTCCGGACGTTTGCACCATGGATGGATCTTTCAGGGCCCGTCCGGTATCGGCAAGTCCATCTTCGCGCGCCGGGTGGCAGGGTTGATGTTGGGGGCGTCGTCGCTGGATGCCGATATCGCAGACGAAACCATGCAACTGATCCAGTCCGGCGGGCATCCGGATCTGAAATGGATCGAACGCGGATTGAATGAGAAAGGCAAGCTGCGTCAGGACATTACGGTCGAGCAAATTCGAGATCTCAACCAGTTCTTTCACTTGCGTCCGGCTCTGGCCGGTTGGCGCGTCGGGGTCATTGATGCGCTGGACGAAATGAACGTGTCGGGCATGAATGCTTTGCTCAAAACTCTGGAAGAGCCACCGCGCAATGCGCTGCTCATTCTGATTTCTCATTCGACGCAGCCGATTTTGCCGACCATTCGGTCGCGCTGTCAGGTCCTGCGTTTCTATCCACTTGAAGAGGATGACACACGATCTGTCCTGGCGTCGGCTGGAGCCGATGTGGATCTGGCTCTCGATCTTGCGCCGGGTCGTCCGGGTTATGGGATCGAGCTGTCACAAACCGCAGGCGCCAAGGCGACACAAACCGCGCGCGCCCTGTTGCGCAATGTCCGCAAGCCAACCGGAGGTGTGGTTTCAGCCGCTCTGACATCGACCCTGGTGGATGAAGGGTCTTTGCAGGCCTTCACGGACACATTGATGCAATGGGTCGCCGACAAGGCTGAATCAGACCCGGAGCTCGGCGCAACCTGGCTCGCCATGCACGAGGTGCGAGCGACGGCAAGTAGCCTCAATCTCACGCCACTGCAAACCGCGACGAAACTGTTTTCCGTCTTGCAAGATGGCGTGAAGGCTGTAAGCGCCTGACGCCATGTTTGATACACATGTGAATCTGCACGCCGAAGCCTATTCGGAAGATCTGGATGCGGTCTTGACGCGCGCCCGCGATGCAGGCGTGTCCCGGATGCTGGCCATTTGCGAACGCCTGGACAGTTTTCCGCGTATCAAAGCGATCGCTGACGCCAATACCGATATCTGGTGCAGTGTTGGCACGCACCCACATCACGCCAAGGATTTTACCGAAACCGGGCCGGAAGACTTGGTGTCACGCGCGCAGGATCCGAAAGTCGTTGCGATCGGCGAAACCGGTATGGATCTGCATTACGGCTATAGTCCTCAAGAACAACAGGAAGCGAGTTTTCGAACGCATATAGAGGCGGCGCGTGAGACTGGCTTGCCGCTGATCGTTCACACGCGTGAGGCGGATGACCTGACCGCTAACATTCTGGAAGACGAATATGCGCGAAGCGCGTTTCCGATCCTGCTACACTGCTATACTGGAGGCCCGGATCTATGCCAGCGGGGACTGGCGCTCGGGGCTTATGTTTCCGTTTCCGGGATCCTGTCTTTCAAGAGCGCCAAAAAGGTCCGTGCGGTGATCAAGGATGTGCCGCTGGATCGAGTCATCCTGGAAACCGATTGTCCGTATCTCACCCCGATGCCTTATCGCGGACGTCGGAATGAGCCGGCATATTTACCGTATGTTGCTGATGCGCTGGCGGATTTGCAAGGTTCCACCCGTGAGGAGATTGGCGCCATCTGCGAAGCCAATGCCTTGCGTTTGTTCAAGCGCGTCTCATGAGTGATCAACGGATCCGGTTTACCTTGCTGGGCACGGGATCGTCTGGCGGCGTACCGCGCGTGGGGGGCGATTGGGGCGCGTGTGATCCGACCGAACCCAGGAATCGACGCCGGCGCTGTTCCGCCCTGTTAGAGACCTGGTCGGCGGCGAATCAAGAAAATAAGACCACGGTCCTGATTGATACGTCGCCAGATATGCGAGAACAGCTGCTCGACGCGCAAGTCACCCGTCTGGATGCCGTCGTGTTCACGCATGATCATGCGGATCAGACTCATGGTATTGACGATGTGCGCGCGCTGGCCATCCGACACCGTCAGCAAATTAACGCCTATATGGACGCGGCGACGTCAAGAACGCTATTGCCAAAGTTCAAATACGCCTTTGATGGCGAGGGGGGTTACCCGGCGATCTACAAACTGCATCCACTGATCGAAGCAGGGCGTCCATTTTCGATTTCGGGCCCAGGTGGTGAAGTGCCTTTGCTACCATTGGATCAGGAACATGGCTATATTCGCTCGCTCGGCTTTCGGACGGGCAATCTCGCTTATTGCAATGATCTGAATGACTGGCCTGATGAGACGAAAGCGCACTTGCAGGATCTTGATCTGTTAATCGTTGACGCGTTGCGCTACACGCCGCATCCGTCGCATGCCCATCTCGACCAGACGCTGGCTTGGATCTCAGAATTGAAGCCAAAACAAGCCGTGCTAACCAACCTGCATATTGATCTGGATTATGCGACGTTGATACGTGATCTGCCGGCCGGTGTCGAACCAGGCTATGACGGCTGGGCCTTTGAAAGCACGCTCTAAGCAGGCTCCGTCAGCGCCTGAACCATTTTGCCGACAGCGCCATAATCTGTCTTACCGGTGCCAAGGACAGGTACCTCTTCAACATGGAAGACCTTTTTTGGAACCGAAAGCTCCGAAACACCATGCGACTGACACCAAGCCAGCAGGGCGCTGCGATCAGCTTCCTCCGCAGTGGTCAGCAGAACAATTTGCTCGCCCTTCCTCGGATCGGGAATGGCGGCGGCTGCATGCATTTCGTCTGGCCAAATCGCGCTGGCGCAATTCTCGACCACGGCCAGTGAGACCATCTCACCGCCAATCTTGGCGAAGCGCTTGACCCGGCCCATGATCCGAATGCAATCGTCTTCATCCATAATGCAGATATCGCCAGTATCATGCCAGCCTTCGACCGGCGGTTCGATCACGCCTGGCGCGGATGATCGCATGTAACCGAGCATCACATTGGGTCCGCGAATACGCAGTTTGCCGCCTTCCTCAATGCCTTCAACAGGAACTAGCTCATACTCCATGTCGGACATGAGACGTCCGACGGTGCCAGCCTTGTTGAACTCCATCGTATTTGCTGCCACGACGGGGGCGGCTTCCGTGGCACCGTAGCCTTCGAGGATCTCGATATTGAATTTTTTACGGACAAAGGCGCGTGTTTCATCCTTGACACGCTCGGCGCCGCAAACCGCCAAACGAACGGAATCCATCGCACCATCCTTGGCGACGCGTGTGTATTGCCCGATGAACGTATCTGTCGCCAGCAGGATTGTGGCACGTGTTTCTTCGATCCGTCCAGCAATTTCCCGGGGCTGCAAGGGACTGGGATGGAATATGGCGCGCACGCCCGCGATCAGCGGCAAGACTGCGCCCACGGTCAGGCCGAAGCAGTGAAAGGTTGGCAGCGGGTTGAAGACGCTATCCTCATTGGGATCGAGGCCAATATGTGACCGTACCTGTTCTACATTGGCGACAATATTGTGGTGCGAAAGCACCACACCTTTCGGCTCGCCTTCGGTGCCCGATGTGAACAGGACTACGCCCGGTTTCTTGTGGTTCTGGCGCCTGTGAAAGAGGCTTGGAAGGATCGGTCCCAGGCCACCTGCGACCTTGTCCATCAGGCCGAGGCTTTCCCGAACATCTTCCAGATAGATGAATTCAGCCGCGTCAGACAGCTCTGCGATCAGAGTTTCGAGGCCGCCCAGTTCGACAAATTTATGCGCCGTTACGATTTTTGTGATTTTTCCGGCCTTCATTGCCGACTTGATATTCGCCGACCCTGCGGTGAAATTCAGCATGGCCGGCAATCGCCCGGACGCAAGAACAGCGCAGAATGCAATGACGGCGCCGGCGCCCGTCGGCAGCATGATACCGACCATCTCTTCGCGCTTAAATTTCTTGCCCAGAGCTGAGCCGAGCGCGAAAGAACCGCGCAACAAAGTCTTGTAATCGACCTCTGTGCCATCGCCATCGACAATGGCCACGGTCTTGCTGCCAAATTCTTTCGAGGATCGGATCACAGCCGAGAAGATGTCAGTCTTTGCGCGATTGGCGCGCCAGGGCAGCGGAGCGGGAATGGTTGTTTCCGTCATCGGGACACTATGCTCTGATCTATTAATTGTTTGCAACAAAGTGTCACAGTCAGTGATCAGTGCAAGTATTTTTGCTGTCATTCTTGTGCCGATGCATAGGCGCTATGACGCTCTAACGCTTGCGGAAATTGCCGTTTCACTCCATTTATCGATCATGGCCACACTGATCGACAACAAGCCTCAGCATCGCCATCCGGAGAAACGCAATCGCCCGGATACGCCGCTTTTGCGCAAACCAGACTGGATTCGGGTCAAAGCGCCGACCTCAAAAGGCTATGCCGAGACGCGGGAGATCGTGAAGTCAAAGGGCTTGATCACGGTTTGCGAGGAGGCGGGCTGTCCAAATATCGGTGAATGCTGGGACAAGAAACACGCGACCATGATGATCATGGGTGATACATGCACGCGCGCCTGTTCTTTCTGCAATGTGATAACGGGCAAGCCGGCGCCTCTGGATATCGATGAGCCACGCCGAGTTGGGCTTGCCGTTGCCGAAATGGGCCTGGAGCATGTCGTGATCACATCGGTTGACCGCGATGATCTCGAGGATGGTGGTGCGTTGCATTTCGTACATACAATCAATGCCATTCGCGAGGCCTCACCCAAGACTACGATCGAAATCCTGACCCCAGATTTCCTCCGCAAGGATGGCTGGGAAGCAAAAGTCATCGACGCCAGGCCTGACGTGTTCAATCACAATTTGGAAACCGTGCCGCGGCTCTACTTCTCCATTCGACCCGGCGCACGATACTACCATTCCCTCCGCCTGCTTGAAAAAGTGAAGGATCGCGATCCGTCGCAATTTACAAAATCTGGCCTCATGGTCGGGCTTGGTGAGAGCAAAGAAGAGGTGATGCAAGTCATGGATGACATGCGCTCTGCCGGCATCGATTTCCTGACCATCGGCCAGTATTTACAACCAACTCGGAAACACGCCGCTGTCGATCGCTATGTCAGCCCGGATGAGTTTGCGGCTTATGAAGAAATTGCGCGGTCCAAGGGTTTCCTCATGGTCTCTGCCTCACCTCTGACGCGGTCGAGCTATCACGCCGGCGAAGATTTTGCGCGTCTGCGTGACGCTCGCGATGCACAACTGGGATCGAATGCCTAGAGTTTCCGAACAGGTTCTCATTCCGCACAGCGCTGACAATCTCTATGAATTGGTGCGGGATATCCGGCGCTACCCGGAATTTATCCGCTGGATTCGCAATGTTGAAGTCTCCGAAGAGAATGGCGCAGCTGACGAGCCATATGCCTGCCTGGGCACAGCGTCGGTCCACTTCAAAGGCTTTGACGAGCAATTCTCCACCCATGTCACCGCCGACCCGTCGGCCCGCAAGATCACGGTCAATCTCAAACGCGGACCGCTTAGGCACCTACGCAATCGCTGGCAATTTGACCCGCGAGATGAGACCAAGACACGGGTTCATTGCTTCATAGATTATGAATTCAAGAATCCAGTCCTTGGCCTTTTGGCGCGTACCAATACTCGCATGGCCATCGAACGGATCATTGGCGCGTTTCGTACCGAAGCCGATCGACGCTTTCGCTAGCGAAGACGGTCGTCTGCGGCGATTGTCGAGGCAATAAAACCTCCCCCGAGAATGCGCGTTGACCCATCGGCATCATAAAGGACACTCGCCTGGCCCCGCGCGACGCCTTCTTCCGGCGCATCAAACCAGACCGCCGGCGCTTCTTTATGGAACCCCAGCTTTCCAGGGGCAGGTTCGCGGGTCGATCGGACGCGGACCAGTACGGGCTCACTGCGTTCACAAGCATCGAACAAAGTGCCGTCACCCAGCCAGTTCAACTCTTCCATCGTCAGGCCTGCGGTTAGTAGAGCCTCGCGTGGCCCTACGATGACTTGTCGGGCCGGGGCATCGATCTTCACCACAAAGAGTGGTTCACCGGTGGCAACACCCAGTCCGCGGCGCTGCCCAATCGTGTAGTGGATAACGCCATCATGCGATCCCAGAACATGGCCGTCCAGATGCACAATCTCACCGCCGCGTCCAGAGCCGGGGCGAAGCTTCTCAACCACGTTTGCGTAGGAGCCTTCCGGTACAAAACAAATATCCTGACTGTCCGGCTTGGAAGCGACGGGCAGGGCGAAATGATCGGCGAGGTCACGTACTTGTGTCTTGGGGAGCTCGCCCAACGGGAACCGGACATAGTCGAGCTGTTCCGATGTAGTCGCAAACAGGAAATAAGACTGATCCCGGCTGGCATCGGCGGCCCGGTGGAGTTCCGGGCCCGTCAGACCATCCTCACGGCGAATGTAATGCCCCGTAGCTAGGCAATCCGCGCCAAGATCCTTTGCGGTCCGCAACAAGTCCGAGAATTTCACGGTTTGATTGCATCGAATACAAGGGATCGGTGTCGCCCCTGACAAATAGGTGTCAGCGAAATCTTCCATTACTTGCTCTTTGAACCGGCTCTCATAATCGAGCACATAATGCGGGATCCCGATCTGGTCGGCGACATTTCGCGCATCATGAATGTCCTGACCCGCGCAACAGGCGCCTTTCTTCTCGATCGCTGCGCCATGATCATAGAGTTGGAGCGTGATCCCGATAACATCATAGCCGCGCGCAGCGAGCAGGGCGGCAACCACAGAGGAGTCGACACCACCAGACATCGCAGCGACGACGCGCGTGTCCGCGGGGGATTTTGGAAAGCCAAGAGTGTTCAACGCACCTGGTGCGGGATCTGGCTCACGGATCGCGAGCGCATTCAGGTCTGTCATATCAGTCTCCAAACGGGTTCAAGGCCCGCAGCAGATGGGTTTGGCGCGTATATAGGGGCGCCGCGCCGGAACGCTATGGGTTAACTCAGCCTGAGAGCGCTAAGCCGTGAAAAATGGCCGATCACCGGCGATCGTAACCCGTTCCATGATCCTGATGTTCGGAAAATAATCGCTCGCAGCATAGTGCTGGCAGGCGCGATTGTCCCAGAAGGCAAGAGAGCCCGGTGCCCAGCGGAACCGGCACTGATACTCTGGCAGCCAGGCCCGGCGATACAGGAAGGCCAGAAGTTCATCACTCTCGGCGCGATCCATACCGACAATATGGTCGGTGAAAGCGATGTTGACATAAAGGCCGCGCTCGCCAGTTTCAGGATGCGTTCGAATGACAGGGTGCTCCTTCGGCGGAAACTTCTCGTGCAGGGCGGAGGCGTCTTTTTTCAAGCGCCGGGAAAAGACCCGCGCAATGTCATGCACGGCAGTCATGCCGCAAAGGCGTTCCTTCAGATCATCCTCGAGATCTTCATAGGCCATGACCATGTTCGAGAACAGCGTATCGCCGCCAATCTCCGGCAGCTCAATCGCGCGCAGGATAGAGCCCAGTGATGGCTCTTCCCGCCAGGTAACATCCGAGTGCCAGTTATTCTCCTGACCTTTTGAATTTGGGCCGTGCGCAATGCGCAATACTTCCGGATCCGGTTGATCCTTTGGTGTTGCCGGGTGGATTTCCAGATCGCCGAAACTGTTGGCGAACGCGATATGCTGGTCGCGCGTAAGCTCGTGCTGATCGCGGAAGAAGACGACCTGATACTTGAGCAGTGCGGCGCGAACTTCGTTCACCAAAGTCTCGTCAAAATTGCTCAAATCGGCGCCGATAAGTTCCGCGCCTATGGCCGGTGACAAAAGCCTAGGCTCGAACTTCGTGAATTCTGTATTGGCATCGTAGGCCATGCTACCTCCCGTTTTCTTTTGAGAGTAACACAGTCAGGCCCGTCGCCCTAGATGCGATTTAGATTTGCGTCTTGATCATGTTCAGGGCGGCCTCGACCGTCGCCATACGGATCTCGTGTCGCCCTATGTCGCCGAGCGTGAGCATTTCGTGGATCATCGCTTTGTTTTCGCGGGCGCAGGCGAGATGCACCGTGCCGACTGGTTTCATCGGCGTGCCGCCCCCTGGGCCAGCAATGCCAGTGACCGCAATGGCCAGATTGGCGCGGCTTTGCTCCATTGCGCCCTCCGCCATGAGCCGGGCAACGGGTTCAGAGACTGCGCCGTAATCCGCGATCACATCGCCGGCCACGCCAAGGACTTCCGCCTTGGCAGAGTTTGAGTAGGTCACGAAGCCGCGCTCCAGCACTTTTGACGAGCCGGCAAATTCGGTAAACAGCGCAGCGATCAAACCACCTGTGCAGCTTTCAGCGGTGGCGATTTTGACGCGTCGCTCCATGGCTTCGTCCATGGTGAGCAGCGCGAGGTTTCGAATGCGATCTGGAAACATGGTCTTTCCTAGTCTGCCGCGGGCAGAGGTGACAAGACCGCACTCGCCTGCGCGGCAATACCCTCGCCACGACCGGTGAACCCCAGGCCTTCTGTGGTGGTTGCTTTGACGCTGATCGCATCCATTGGAAGACCCGTAACTTCTGACGTGCGTTGCCGCATGGCTTCACGATGTGGCTTCACTTTCGGTGCTTCGCAGATAACGGTCATGTCGCAGCTGGTCACCTGCCAACCCGCCTCGCGTGCGATCTTAACCGCATGCGCCAGAAACAGCTCCGACTCTGCGCCTTGCCATTGCGGGTCGGAGGGCGGGAAATGGTCACCGATATCACCGAGTGCGGCGGCGCCGAGAATGGCATCTGTCAGGGCATGCCAAGCGACATCTGCATCCGAGTGACCAGAGAGTTTCTGTGAGTGAGGGATAGCGATCCCGCAAAGTGTCACGTGATCGCCAGGTTCGAAGGCGTGGACATCGAATCCGGTTCCCAGACGAGGTGAAGCAGTCATTGGCAAAAGCAACCTTTCCAGCCTTTCAACATCATCTGGATAGGTGATTTTCGCGAGCCGTTCATCCCCTTCAATCAGCGACACTCTGCCTCCCTGCGCCTCGACGGCCGCGAGATCGTCGACATAATCGGCGCCGTCACTCAGAGCAGCCTCTATATTGGCGAATCTAAAGGCCTGCGGAGTCTGCACACGATAGAGATCACGGCGTTCCACATCAGTGACTTTTTCGTCGGTTTTCCGTTTCAGCGCATCGACCAATTTTAGCGCTGGAGCAGCTGCATCGGCGCTTTGCAGGGTTGCAATTAACTCGGAAATCGTCTTTGCTGTCAGGCCGGGGCGTGCTGCATCATGAATCAGCACTTGTTTCGTCACATCGGGGGCGCAGGCCGCGAGACCAGCCAGAACCGAGGCGGTGCGATTATCGCCGCCTGCGACAATTCTAGTTCCAAGCTGGCAAAAACGGGCATAATCGGCCTCCTCGCCAGCAGGCACGACGAGGATGCATTGATCGATATCGTCGTGCGTTGAAAAGGTATCTAGCGACCATTGGAAGACACGCCGGTTGCCAAGGCGCCTTTGCTGCTTGGGCAGGCCGTTTCCGGCTCGTTCACCGCGCCCGGCGGAGACAATGATAGCTGCAATAGACATGTTGGCTGAATAACGCGTTGCGATAAAAAAGCCACACGCGTTGCAGGAATGCATCGAGGAAAGTCAGTGCTCCACTTTTGTGCAGTGCAAAAATGTGATTTGACACACAGCATGAAGAAAATGCCCGCATTTCAGGCAGAACGCGTGTGGCTGGCTCCGATGTCAGGCTCCACAGATGCTGCGTTTAGACGCCAGGCCGTCCGGTATGGCGCGCCGACCGTTGTCTCAGAAATGGTCGCGGGCGAAGCGCTTGCAGCGGCCCGTCCAGACGTTGTGCGTAAGACCTGCCGACATGAGGGCCGAGGATTGTGGGTGGTCCAGCTGGCCGGCCGCCGCCCTGAAGATATGAAGCGGGGGGCAGAAATCCTCGTCGATGCTGGGGTGGATGTCATCGACATCAATATGGGCTGCCCATCGCGTCAGGTTACTGGCGGCAACTCCGGATCGGCGCTCATGCGGGAACCGGAACTCGCGGTTAAGATCATCGAGGCGACCTTGGAAGGTGCCGGGGTAACGCCCGTGACGCTTAAAATGCGCCTTGGATGGGATCATACGTGGTTGAACGCGCCGGAACTGGCACGGGCGGCCATCGATCTTGGGGTTCAGCTCATTACGGTCCATGGTCGCACCCGTTGCCAATTCTACAAGGGAGTGGCCGACTGGCGCGCCATTCGTGACACGGTCGAAGCGGTCGATGTGCCCGTCATTGCGAACGGCGATATCCACTGCCTCGAGAGTGCATCGCTCGCGCAACGTGACTCATCGGCGTTCGGCGTGATGATTGGACGTGCCGCCATGGGGCAACCCTGGCTAATCGGTGAAGTGGATGCTCATTTCAAAGGCGAGACTTACGAGATCCCGTCGCTTAAAGCCCAATCGGATGGCCTGTGCGCGCAAATCGAAGATAGCCTCACCCTATACGGTGCATCGCTCGGCATACGCATCGTCCGTAAGCACATTGCGGCCCATATCGATAAGGTTGCACTGCCCATGAGCGATATCGACCGACGTCAGCGCCGCGCCGACCTCTGTCGGATTGATGATCCGCGCAGACTGATTCATGAAATCGAGACCTTGTATTCCGGACAAACTTTAGAGGTGGCCGCATGATGACGTCGCTTGATCTCATCGGGCTCGCCCCGTTTGCTTTGCTGGGATTGGATGAAAGGCGGCGGATCAGCGCCGCCAACCCGGAGGCGCAGTCTTTTTTGGGGCATTCCGAGCGCGCTATGTATCGCAAGCCGCTGAGCGAGATCCTGTTTCATGATTCGCCGGTCTTTGGGCTGATCGACAAAGCGCAAAAACTACAAGGCGATGTCACGGCCCATGCCGTGCCGATCAATGGGCCGTCCCTACGCCGCCAGCGGGTGCTCGATTTACGTCTCCGTCCCCTGCAGGAAGGCGGCATTGTGATCGGCATGACAGAAGCGAGTCAGACCGAAGTGGTGAATAATAACCCGGCGGGCGTAGCGGCGTTCGGGCGCATTTTGGGGCACGAGGTCAAAAATCCCTTGGCTGGTATATCCGGCGCTGCTCAATTGCTGTCTCGTAAAGCCCGCGAAGATCAATCGGCTATGATCGAGATCATCCAGAGCGAGACGCGACGGATCGAACGTCTGGTGTCGCGATTGTCCGCCTTCGAACTGTTCTCTGCGCCAGCCAAAGAGGCGCTTAATATTCACGAATTGCTGGACCGTGTCATAGCCGCCGAAGAGGCTGCGCATCGAGGCAAGATTTCGATTGTGCGACTCTACGATCCCTCTCTGCCAGATATCGAGGCGGACCAGGATCATCTGCATGAAGCGGTTCAGAACATCCTCCGGAATGCGGTTGAAGCGACGCTCGCGCATACGCAGAGCCCTCAAATTCAAATCGAGACGGCGTTCGAAACCAGTTTCGCGATTGCCGGTCGCGACAGAGCGTCCCGCCTTGGGCGCGCCGTGCGGGTGACAGTCGAAGACAACGGCCCGGGAATCCCGCCTGAGAAGAAGGCGCGGATGTTCGACATGTTCATGTCTTCGAAATCGGGCGGCCGGGGCCTAGGTCTCAGCGTCGTCAATGAAATCATCGCGGCCCATCGGGGACGCATAAAAGTTGACAGCAAGCCGGGTCTGACCCGCTTTTCCATCTTTCTACCCCTGCCAAGAACCAAGAAACTATGACCCAAAAAACAGTTCTCCTCGCAGAAGACGATGCCAGCATCCGTTTGATCGTCAACCAAACCCTGGTCACCGCCGGATACGCCGTGCGCGCAACCAGTTCACCAGAAGCCCTCGAGCGCTGGGTGCGCAATGGGGAAGGGGACATTGTGGTCACGGACGTCTATCTCACCGATACGCCGATTTTCGAACTCCTGCCCTCGTTCAAACTCGTCCGGCCCGAATTGCCTGTGATCGTGATGAGCGGTCAGAACACGATCCTGACCGCCGCTTCGGCGGCGCAGCACGGGGCTTATGACTATTTGCCCAAACCGTTTGATATCGATCAGCTGACCGATCTGGTCGGACGCGCGTTGACGGATACCAAGCCCGCGGCCGCCGCAAGCCCGGTCAAGAAAGTGAATGGAGATGCCAGCAATAGCGGTCTGCCGTTGGTTGGGCGATCGGCTGTTATGCAGGACGTGTACCGGACAATTTCGCGGGTGATGAACACGGATCTCACTGTTTTGATTGAAGGCGAATCTGGCACCGGTAAAGAGCTCGCTGCCCGTGCCATTCACGACCTTGGACAGTCTCGCCCCGGGGCGTTCTACTCGCTTGATCTCGCCACACGCCCCGCTCAGGATGTCAGTCAGGAATTGTTTGGAACGGAAGACAATCCGGGCGTCGCTTACGATCGCGAGGCGACCATCTATCTCGACGAGGTCGGAGATCTCAGCCAGGAGGCGCAAACGCAACTGGTCAAGCTGATGCGTGAAGATGGCGGTGCCAGAATCGTCGCATCCACCCGTCAGCCGCTCTCAGCGCTGGTTGAGTCCGGAGAGTTCAGAGAAGACCTTTATTACCGCATGAACGTTGTTCGGATTGAGATGCCTCCGCTGCGTCGGCGCAAGGAAGACATTCCGGAACTGGTCAAAGCGTTCCTGATCCGTGCCGAAGGTCGCGGCCTGGCGCAGAAACAGATCGCCCAACCGGCCATGGACTTGATGATGGCCTATGACTGGCCGGGCAATGTCCGGGAGCTTGAGAATCTCATTTTCCGGCTGGCTGCTCTAAGCCCAGACACAACCATCTCGCAGCGCGATATTGAGCGCGAGCTTCGTGCTGAGACGCTAAAAGAACTGAATCCGGAAGCGTCTCTGGAAAGCGAAATTGAAACCCTGTTGCATCGATATGTCATGGCGGATTTGCTGAAGGGTGGTGAAGAGGGCGAGAAAATCTATCAGTCGGTACTTGAACAGGTCGAACGGCCTCTGATCAAACTGGCCCTGAGCGTCACATCTGGCAACAAGTTACGAACGGCGGCGCTGCTGGGCGTCAATCGGAACACGTTGCGGGCGCGTATGTCCGTTCTGGGAATGACAGACGACTGATTGACCTATGGTCAAAGTGTTGCTCTAAATCATCAGTGTTGCTGAATAGCGACAGTGTGGATTAGAGGCCCGACATTGGCATCACGGATTCTAGCAACCCTCCGCAGGAATGGCGGCCTTTGGTTCCAGGGCTTGTTTGTCTTGGCGGGCGTTATCTGCGCCGGCGCGACCATTGTCACGCTTGGCCGATCCAGCCCGACCGATGATATTCCGGAAGGGCTTCTGACCCTGCTGGTCGCCAATATGGTCATCCTGTTCGTGTTGGGATGGCTGATTGTTTCACGCTATCGCGCCATTCGTAGCAATCCGGATCTCGGCAGCGGTGGCAGGCTTACCAGACGGTTCATGCTTCTGTTCGGAACCGTTGCAATGATCCCGGCCGTAGTGGTTTCGCTCTTTCTCTGGCTGACGATCGCCCGTGGGATTGATACCTGGCTGGGCGACACGGTTTTGACCCTGGTGGATGAATTCGCCACCATTACCGCCGAGAGCGGGGAGGAATTTGCGTTTCGATTCGAGGCCGATGCCCTGGCAGTGGCGGACGATGTCGATGCGGCCGCAGAGGGTTTTGAAGCGGACCCGGAGACGTTCGAGGCTATTCTAAGCCTGGTTGCCACTTATCGTGACTTTTCCTCGGCTTACATCATCGATCGAAATGGATTTCGATTGGCGGAAGCGCAGATTATCGCCACCGGGATCAATTACGCGCCGCCGGTCGCAGAAGATTTTATCGCTGCAGACCGCGGCGAGACGGTTGCCGTGCTTCGGCGACAAGCCGGCTACACGTTCGCCCTGAAGAAACTCTCCAATTTCAACGAAAGTTATCTCTACCTCATCCGACCGATCAATCCGGAGCTCTTCGCGCGTCTCGACCGGGCTAGAAATGCGCAGCAGCAATATCAACTGGCGCAGCAGCGCAGCAACGAGATTCAGACGCTTTTTGTTGTCGCTTATTTGCAGATCGTGGCGCTGGTCCTGCTTCTTTCGGTACGTCTGGCGCAGGAGATTGCGGAACGTATCTCACGGCCGATCAGTCGATTGGCTATGGCGGCCCAAGAGGTGAGTGAGGGTCGGCGCGGCGTCGCTGTGCCGTTGCCTGAGCCTGAGGACGAGGTCCGGGTGCTGTCCAATTCGTTCAACCTGATGACCCGTCAATTGGACGAGCGGCGAGACGACCTGGTATCCGCTCGTGAAGAAGCGGAGCAGCGCCGACGGTTCTTGGAAACTCTGCTCGTGGAACTCAGTTCCGGTGTCATCAGGATCGATTCCAGCGGGATTGTGACCATTGCGAACCGCTCCGCCGAGACGCTCCTCAATCTGGGGCAACTGGAAGGGAAACCGCTGTCGGAGATCAGTCCGGAAATCTGGCAGCGCGTGGTCGAAGAACAGGTGCAACGCACGCAGGACGATGCCTTTATCAATCTGATGACGGAAGACGGATTGCGGCATGTTCGCTTGAAAGTCACGTCCGACACGGTGGAAGGATTTGTTGTCACGCTAGACGACACCACGCGCCTGATTTCGGCTCAGCGGCAATTGGCATGGCGCGACGTGGCCCGCCGGATTGCGCATGAGATAAGAAACCCGCTCACGCCCATCCAATTGTCGACTGAACGTATTCGCCGCCGCTATGGTGACCAGATCAGTGATGAAGACGGTGTATTCGAACGCTGTATCAACACGATTTTGCGCCAGGTCTCAGATATTGGCCGCATGGTTCAGGAATTCTCCGATTTTGCCCGGATGCCAAAGCCAACGCCCAGTCGGTTCGATCTCGCGGCCCTGATCACGGATGTTGTTTTCGCGCAGCGTGTGGTCAATCCGGATTTCAAGTTTGGCCTCAGCCTGCCGCAAGGTGGTTTGTCGATCCTGGGTGATGAGCGTCTGCTCGGCCAGGCGCTGACCAATATTGTAAAGAATGCCGCTGAAGCCCTGGCTGGTCGACCACAAACCGATGAGGTTCAGGGCCAGATTTCGGTCGCGGTTGATCCGGTCGGAGAGGATGGCCTGATTGTGATGCGCATCGAAGATAATGGGCCGGGATTTCCGCAGGAGGCCCGCGAACAATTGCTTGAACCCTATGTGACCGCCAAAGAGGGCGGAACTGGCCTGGGTCTTGCGATCGTTAACCGTGTGATCATGGACCATGGCGGAAGCGTGCAATTGCTTGAACCAGAACACGGGGCCCGGGGGGCCATCGTTAAAATTGTTTTGCCCCTGAGTTTGACCTCTGACTCAGTCGCGAAAGACCAGCCTTTGGAGCTTGCTGATGAGTACTGACATTCTCGTTGTCGATGACGAACCGGATATTCGCGAATTGATCGCGGGCGTTCTGGAAGATGATGGCCACGGTGTGCGAACCGCCGCCACCGCTGAATCTGCAATCGATGAGGTGCGATCGCGCACGCCAAGCCTGGTCGTGCTGGATGTCTGGTTGCAGGGAAGCGACATGGATGGTTTGTCGGTCCTGAAATATCTCAAGGCGATTGATCCGATGTTGCCGGTGATTGTCATCAGTGGTCATGGCAATGTCGAAACGGCAGTCGCCGCGATCCGCCGAGGCGCGTATGACTTTATCGAAAAGCCATTCAAGGCCGATCGACTGCTCCATCTAGTCTCGCGCGCGATCGAGTCGGCCCAGCTGAAGCGCGAGAACGAAACGCTCCGCACGCACAATTTCTCTGTATCCGAATGGATTGGCGATAGCGGTGCAGCGCTGGCTTTGCGTGCGCATATTGAGAAAGTTGCCCCGACGAATTCTCGGGTGTTGGTATCTGGCGAAGCGGGTGTCGGTAAGGAATTGTGCGCCAAACTGATTCACGATCATTCGCGACGGGCAGGCGGGCCATTCGTGGCGGTCAACGCGGCCAATATCGCCCCTGAGCAAATGGAGCGCGAGCTTTTTGGCGAAGAGGATTCGTCGGGAATGCCGGTCAAGATAGGTGTGTTTGAGCAGGCCCATGGCGGTACGCTCCTGCTGGATGAGGTCGGCGATATGCCGCTCGGTACGCAGAGCAAGATCTTGCGGGTCCTGACGGAACAACGCTTTTCGCGGGTCGGCGGTGGCTCGGATGTGAAGGTCGACGTCCGTGTCATGTCCTCGTCCACCCGCGATCTGGAAAAGGCAATTGAAGCAACGGCGTTCCGAAAAGACCTATACTATCGGTTGAACGTGGTGCCGCTTTCAGTGCCGTCCCTGGCAGAGCGCCGGGACGATATCCCCGACCTGGTCAAGTATTTCAGCGCCCGGATCGCGGATTCGTCCGGTTTGACGCCGCGTGTGTTTAGCAAGGAGGCGATTGCCGTCCTGCAATCGATGAACTGGCCCGGAAATGTCCGCCAGTTGCGCAATGTCGTCGAACGGGTTCTGATCTTGTCGCGCGATAGCAATGATCAGATGGTCACAGTCGAGGAATTGCCGCTTGATCGCAGCAGCGATGATTCCGGTGATGCCATGGGCGTTTCCGCCGATTTTGTCGGCTTGTCCCTTCGGGATGCGCGGGAGCAATTCGAGCGGGATTATCTTACCCTTCAAATTACCCGATTTGACGGCAACATCTCCCGTACCGCCGAGTTTATCGGCATGGAACGTTCGGCTCTACACCGAAAATTAAAGGCCCTTGGCGTAAACGCGTCGGCGAGTCGTACGGATAATCGTTAAATGCGTGTGATCATTTGTGGAGCTGGCCGTGTGGGGCAGGGCATTGCCCGCCACCTGGCGCACGAGCACCACGACATTATCATGATCGATGAAAACAACAGTCTGATTGAACAAGTTCAGATTGATTTCGATGTGCGTGGTGTCGTCGGCCACGCCGCCTATCCAGATGTGCTTCGGGCCGCAGGTGCGGAATCTGCGGACATGCTTATCGCCGTCACGCATTTTGACGAGATCAACATGGTCATATGCCAGGTGGCGGATACGCTTTTCTCTGTTCCCACCAAGATCGCGCGCGTACGCGCGCAAGCTTATCTTGATGGTCAATACTCCGAACTGTTTTCCAAGTCAGCCCTTCCGATTGATCTGATCATTTCGCCAGAAATCGAGGTCGGCGAAGCGATCTTGCGGCGTATTCGAGCACCAAGTGCGATATCCAGCATTTTGTTTGAAGCGGGAGAGCTGCAAATCCTCGGCATGAAAGTGCGCGATGACAGCCCACTCCTGGAAACTGCGCTGGACCAGATCTCGGGTATTTTCCCGGATCTTGGCGCGCGCGTAATCGGGATCAAGCGTGGGGCGAGTGTATTTGCGCCTCGCAGCAATGATCAGTTGCAGCCGGGTGACATCGCTTATGTGGCCGTTACGCGCCGTTCAACGCCTCGGCTTAACAAGCTCTTCAATCGAGATATTGAAGAACACAGACGTGTCGTCATTGTTGGTGGCGGTAACGTTGGCACCTATGTGGCCAGCAACCTTGAGCGCGATGGCAAGGTCCGCGTGCGAATTATTGAATCGGATGTCGGTAAAGCTGATATTGCCGTATCGGCATTGAAACAGACCATTGTCATTCATGGCGATGGCCTGGCGCGTGATGTGCTCGAAGAAGCTGGCGCTGACAAGGCCGACATCGTGATCGCTGTAACCAATGATGATAAGACCAATATGCTGATCGGCAAATTGGCGAAGCAATTGGGCGCCAAGCGGACTCATGCCCTGGTCAATGCTTATGAGCTGATCGCCATATCACAGGATCTGGACATTGATGCGGTTCTCGACCCCCGCGCGCTGAGCGTTTCGAAAATCCTCACCAAGTTGCGGCGCGGGCGCATTCTATCGGTACAATCCATCGAAAATGGCGCGGCTGAGATTGCTGAAGGGGTGACGCTGGAATCTTCGCCCCTGATTGGCAAGCCGATCGATTATGCGCATTTGCCGGATGGCGTGACCTCCGCAGCGCTCATTCGCGGTGAAGAGATCATTTTCCCCACGGCAAAAACCGTCGTCGAGATAAACGATCGACTCCTCTTGTTCTACGAAACAAGCGCGACCCGCAAAGTCGAACAGTTCTTCAGGGTCAGCGCAGACTTCTTCTAGGCGGGAGGACAGATTGAATCATCTCGCCGTCGTTCGTGTTTTCTCTTTCGTCGCGCTCGGGTTTTCAACCCTATTGGCGATTTGCTTCCTGGTTGCCGCGGCGACCGGAGAAACGCAGCAGCTCATGGTATTCGCAGGAACCGCGGTCAGCGTTGGAGCGCTCGGTGCGACGGTGATCCTGCTGACAGACAAGCCGCAAAAACGCGCGCAATCCCGGGACGGATTGGCTGTCGCCCTCCTATTCTGGACGGTTGGTGGTGCGATCTCAGCCATCCCCTTTATCGACTATATTGGCGCGCCTGACTTTCTTGCGGCATTTTATGAGAGCATTTCTAACCTGACGACGACCGGGCACAGTCGGCTGGATCCGATCCTCGACCCAATGCCCACCAGCATTTTTGTCTGGCGCGCTATGCTGCATCTGATTGGCGCTATCGCCAGTATAACCATTGCAGCAAGCGTGTTTTCAGGGCTCAATCTGGGGGGACCGGGTGTCCACCGCAATCGGTTCTTCAGCGAGACCGAAAGCAGTTTTTTCGATCCGATTTCCCGGATTATCCGTGTCAGTACGGCGCTCGTGCTCAGCAGTACCGTGCTCTTGGCAGCCATCTTGTTGGCCCTGGGACTAGCGCCACGCGACGCGCTTGCAGGCGCTGCGAGTGCGATTACGACAGGGATGGTCGATCCCTTAGCTTTTGATTTGGCGCCGCAAGCCGGTTCGTTTCACGCCTTTGCGTTATGGCTCGGCTTGGTGTTTGGAACGTTGGGTCTCGTCGCTGTAGACGGGGCAGGGCAAGGGAGATTGCGCGCCGTGATCGTCGACCCGGAGACGTTGGCCTGGGCGGGATCACTGATGCTGATCACGGCACTCGCCTTTTTTGCCGGTTTGCCTCTGATCGAGAGTATTGGCTGGGCGACATCATCTTTGTCGACTAGCGGCATCGCGCTTACTGACCCGCAACAATTTTCGCGCTTGCCGATCGTACTGGTCTTGTTTCCCGTATTAATCGGTGGCTCCGCTCTGTCAGCCGCGGGGGGATTCAAGCTGGCGCGCCTGATCGTTCTAAGCCGCCGGGTCGCGCTTGAATTTGCCCAACTCGGCTATCGCGGCAGCATGCAACATTTTACCTTCCGCCGGCGTCGACAGTCTGATCGAACGGTGATGAGTGTCTGGGTCTATCTCGTTGGGTACATCGTTGCCTGCACACTTGGAACGCTCTTGCTCAGCGCCGCTGGATTGTCGTTTGACGACGCCATTCTAGCCGGGATTGGCAGCCTCTCCAATGCCGGGCATATTCTTGCGGGGATGAATTCTGAACTGCATGGCGCCGCTCAATTCTGCGTCATTCTCGGCATGATTCTTGGGCGTTTAGAGGTGATTGCGCTTTTGCCAGCCTTGAATCCCTCATTTTGGCAAAGATAGCGCTGCCATCGCTTGCCATTTCGGCTCAATCGTTATAGCCGCTGCAGTATAAAAGAAGGACAGGCAAAACATGTCTTCAGATAAAAAGCAGAACCTCCAGGACACATTCTTAAACGCAGTCCGTAAGTCCAAAACACCATTGACCATATTCTTGGTGAATGGCGTTAAATTACAAGGCGTTGTGACTTGGTTCGATAACTTTTGTGTGTTGTTGCGCGGTGACGGACGTCCCCCGCAACTGGTTTACAAGCATGCAATTTCGACCATCGCGCCGGGCGCACACGTGCAACTCTTCGACGAAGACGATAGCTAGGTCAATTGACGCAAAAACCGTTCGATTTGGAACAACCGCCTGAAAAGGCCGGCATTATCATCCCATGGACTCAGGTATCCGAGCGACCCAGCGAGGTGCGCCTGGACGAATCAGCCGGCCTGGTTGAGGCGCTCGGATGTGAGCTTGAATTCCTGCGCGCGGAAAATGTCAGAAAACCGACGCCGGGCTATCTTCTCTCAGGTGGCCTGTTGGACCGGCTGGAAGCGGATGTGAAAGGCCATGATTGCTCAATCGTCATTATCGATGCGGCACTGACACCGATCCAGCAGCGGAATCTGGAAAACCGGCTTGGCGTGAAGGTGATTGATCGGACAGGCTTGATCCTAGAAATATTCGGCCTGCGCGCCCGCACCAAAGAGGGCCGATTACAGGTTGAACTGGCCCGGTTGCTGTATGAGCGATCGCGCTTGGTGCGGACCTGGACCCACTTGGAACGCCAGCGCGGTGGACGCGGCTTCCTAGGTGGTCCTGGAGAAACGCAGCTCGAGGCGGACAAGCGCATGATCGACCGGGCCGTGAAACGCCTGCGCCGGGACCTGGCCGACGTCCAGCGCACCCGTCGCGTTCAGCGCGCTGGGCGCAAGCGCCGCGAGACGCCGATTCTCGCTCTGGTCGGCTATACCAATGCGGGCAAGTCGACTCTCTTCAATCGCCTGACCGGCGCCGACGTCATTGCCAAGGATATGCCCTTCGCCACATTGGATACGACGATCCGAAAGCTCGAACTGCCCCGCCTTGGGGAGGCGAGTCTGATCGATACAGTTGGGTTCATTTCTGACCTGCCAACGCACCTGGTCGACAGTTTTCGGGCGACTCTGGAAGAGGCGCTCGATGCTGATTTGCTCATCCATGTGCGCGACCGATCCAGCGACGCTGATGAAGAACAGAAACAGGATGTGATGAAGGTTCTGTTCCAGCTCGCCGATCTCTCAGGCATGGAGCTGCCGCCGCTTCTCGAGGTCTGGAACAAGATCGATATGGTCGAGCCGAGTGTGCGAGGCGGATTGGAAGCAGAAGGACAACGCGTGGCGGAGCAGATGATCGCGGTTCCAGTATCGGCGATCACGGGAGAAGGGTTGGAAACGCTGCTCGCCGAGATTGAAGGTGTCATTGATCAAGGCCGGGCTAGGCTATGTGCGAGGCTCACTAGCAAGGATGGTGCCTTGCGGGCCTGGCTGCATGCCAATACGCAAGTCGAACAGGAATCCTTTGATGAGGCCGGAAATGCGGAACTCCATATCAGTGTCAGCCGCGACGAGTTTGGCCGCATGGCCGTAAAATTCCCTGAAGCCGCTGATCAGTTCAGCCGTTTGGAGGATGTGAGATGAGTAAGGATATTCTCTTTCTGTTGCCGCCCGGCTTTGAAGACAATGATCGCCGTGAATTCTGCCCGGAATGCGCCGAGCTCTGGGGCGTCTTGCATTATTATCCGGCGATCAAGGAAGCACTGGAGATCCGCTATGTCGGCATCACGCATCCGCGCGGGCCGATTTGTGACCTGCTTGGCGAGGGCCGCTGGAATGCTCCAACGCTCGTCCTGGCTGAGCCGCCACCAGATCTGTCGGACCTGCGAAACGACAATTGTCATGCCCATCTCGGTTCGGCGCGGGATATCGCCAAATACTTCGCTGCCAGGTTCGGTACGGCCATGCCGCGCGGGAGCTGAGCGATTTATACGGTTAAGCGCCATCCACACCTTGTATCTCCTGGCGAATGGACAAATATGTCACCGTCTGCCAGTCCTTGGCCAAATTTTCCGCTTGAAGGTAATAAAATGTTCGATCCGCGCCCGACTGATGTGAACCTGGTCCCAACTGTTATTGAACAAACCAGCCGCGGTGAGCGCGCGTTCGATATCTTTTCTCGCCTGCTCAAGGAGCGTCTGATTTTCATTACCGGCCCGATTGATGACACGACGGCGTCTCTGGTCTGTGCGCAATTACTGTTCCTGGAATCGGAAAACCCGAAAAAGGATGTCGGCATCTATATTAACAGCCCAGGCGGTTATGTGACGGCCGGTTTGGCGATCTATGACACGATGCAATATATCCGTTGCCCGATCTCGACACTTTGTATTGGTCAGGCGGCCAGTATGGGATCTTTGCTGCTTGCGGCAGGGGATAAAGGCAATCGTATCGCTCTGCCGAACTCCCGGGTTATGGTCCATCAACCATCCGGGGGGTATCGCGGAGTCGCCTCGGACATTGAGCGTCATGCCGAGGAAATCCTTGATCTGAAGAAGCGCCTGAATGATATTTACGTGAAACATACGGGCCAAGACTATGAAACGATTGAGAAAAAGCTCGATCGCGACACTTTCATGACGGCTGAGGATGCAAAGGACTTCGGAATCGTCGATACGGTTTACGAGCGCCGTGAAGATCCGGGTGAAGATTAATAGGCACTCATCCTGCATTGAGAATGATTGCGAAGGCTTGCGCCTGCCCGTCAGGGTTATAGAGTTACGAGTAGTGGCTGGGATTCGGTCCCGGTAAATCGCATGTTAATCCATGCGTGTCATAGAGGTTGCCCATGGCAAAGCAAAACGGTTCTGGTGGCGATTCGAAGAATACGCTTTATTGCTCTTTCTGCGGAAAGAGCCAGCATGAAGTAAAAAAGCTGATTGCGGGCCCAACGGTGTTCATCTGTGATGAATGCGTTGAACTCTGCATGGATATCATTCGTGAAGAGAACAAAACCTCTGGCTTCAAAGCGAAAGAGGGGGTTCCGACCCCGCAAGAGATCTGCGACGTGCTCGATGATTATGTCATCGGCCAGGCTTATGCGAAGCGCATTCTCTCAGTCGCGGTGCACAACCACTATAAGCGTCTGGCTAATCCAGGCGGTGCAGACGGTGTCGAACTTGCCAAGTCAAACATCATGCTGATCGGTCCAACCGGGTGTGGTAAGACCTTGCTCGCTCAGACACTGGCCCGCGTCCTCGATGTGCCATTCACCATGGCGGATGCGACGACGCTGACAGAAGCCGGTTATGTCGGTGAGGATGTCGAGAATATCGTTCTGAAATTGCTGCAAGCCTCTGACTATAATGTCGAGCGCGCGCAGCGCGGGATTGTCTATATCGATGAGATCGACAAGATTTCTCGCAAATCAGACAATCCATCGATCACACGCGACGTTTCGGGCGAAGGTGTGCAGCAAGCGCTTCTGAAATTGATGGAAGGCACTGTTGCTGCGGTTCCCCCACAAGGGGGTCGTAAGCACCCACAACAGGAATTTCTGCAAGTCGATACGACAAATATCCTGTTCATCTGCGGTGGCGCGTTTGCCGGCCTCGACAAGATCATTTCTTCACGCGGCGAAGCAGCTTCAATTGGCTTCGGCGCTGATGTACAAGATCCGGAAGCCCGTCGTGTCGGTGAAATCCTGCGGACGGTCGAGCCTGAAGATCTGCAACGTTATGGTCTGATTCCGGAATTTATTGGTCGTTTGCCGGTTCTGGCCACGCTCGAAGATCTTGATGAAGACGCTTTGGTCACCATCCTCACAGAGCCGAAAAATGCGCTCGTCAAACAGTATCAGAAGCTGTTTGAGATGGAGGATGTAAACTTGACCTTCACGCCAGACGCCATGTCCGCCGTCGCCAAGAAGGCGATTGACCGGAAAACCGGGGCACGCGGTCTGCGTTCAATCATGGAATCCATATTGTTGGATACGATGTTTGAACTGCCTGGATTGCGCGGTGTCGACGAGGTTGTGATCAATTCGGAAGTGGTCGATGGCAATGCCAAGCCGCTTTACGTTCACGCGAAGCAGGTTCAACCGAGCGAAGCGTCCTGATCAATCCGGCGCCATAGGATTAAATTACCACATTTCCACCGCTATTTTGTGGTTGAAGTCTCTGATTGTGGTTATCAAATAAATGAGACGCCAGAATCATCCGATCACAGGATGAAGGTGACGGTCGCCGCTGAGCGGGACCCGAAGCAAAGGAGTCAGTTATGACGACGAAAAACCTCCCAGTCCTCCCGCTGAGAGATATTGTTGTGTTCCCGGACATGGTGGCGCCGCTTTTTGTGGGCCGAGACAAGTCTGTGCGAGCCCTCGAAGTTGTGGATGAAGGCGAGAACGAGATCATGCTCGTTGCGCAGAAAGATCCATCGACCAATGACCCGGTGGCGGATGATTTGCACGCCGTCGGAACCACAGCCACAATTCTACAATTGCTGAAACTTCCGGATGGTACGGTTAAAGTGCTCGTCGAAGGCGGCCATCGGGCGCGTCTGAATCAGCTTGAAGATCGCGGCGATCACTATGTTGCCGAAGTCGGCATTATCGAACCGGTCGATGCCAGCACCAGCGAACTTGAAGCCCTGATGCGCGCGGTTACTGAGCAGTTTGAAAATTATGCAAAACTGAACCGTAAGATTCCACCAGAATCCGTTTCGACGATTTCCGACATTGTTGAGCCTGGCAAACTGGCAGACGCAGTCGCCTCACAGCTGCAGGTCAAGCTATCTGAAAAGCAGGGCCTTCTGGAACTGTCAGACATCAAGGACCGTCTCGAAAAGGTTCTCTCGCTGATGGAAGGCGAGATGGGTATGATGCAGATGGAGCGGAAAATCAAAAACCGCGTCAAGCGTCAGATGGAGAAGTCCCAGCGCGAATATTATCTGAATGAGCAGATGAAAGCCATTCAGCGCGAACTTGGCGATCAGGGCGAAGGCGAACGCGACGAAGTCGCGGAGATCGAAGAAAAGATCAAGGAAGCCGGCCTCTCTGAGGAAGCTCGGACCAAGGCGGAGCAGGAAGTCAAGAAACTGCGCCAGATGAGTCCGATGTCCGCGGAATCCACCGTGGTCCGCAACTATCTCGATTGGCTGCTGTCGCTGCCATGGGACAAGCGCAAGGATATCTCGACCGATCTCGAAACGGCTGAAAAACAGCTGAATGACGACCATTATGGTCTTGAAAAGGTCAAGGAGCGTATCCTCGAATATCTCGCGGTACAGAAGCGCACGAATAAGTTGCGGGGTCCGATCCTGTGTCTCGTTGGTCCTCCCGGCGTCGGTAAGACCTCGCTTGGCAAGTCCATCGCAGATGCCACCGGCCGCGACTTTGTCCGCGTGTCCTTGGGCGGTGTGCGCGATGAAAGCGAAATCAGAGGGCACCGCCGGACCTATATCGGCTCAATGCCGGGCCGCGTGATCCAGAGCCTGAAAAAAGCCAAGACGGGCAACCCGCTCTTTTTGCTGGACGAGATCGACAAGATGGGCATGGACCATCGCGGCGATCCCTCGGCGGCTTTGCTCGAAGTGCTGGATCCGGCTCAGAACTCGACCTTCAATGATCACTATCTCGAAGTCGATTATGATCTGTCTGACGTTATGTTCGTCACGACTGCAAATAGTCTGAACATGCCTCAACCTCTGCTGGACCGGATGGAGATCATTCGCATTGCCGGCTATACAGAGGACGAGAAGCTCGAGATTGCGGAGCGTCATCTATTGCCGAAGATTCGGGCGGATCACGGCCTAAATGAAGAGGAATGGGTGGTCGAGTCTGAGGCAATCCGCGACCTGCTGCGCTATTACACGCGTGAAGCCGGTGTCCGTTCCCTTGAACGTGAACTGGCCAAGCTGGCCCGCAAGGGTGTGCGTGAACTAGGCAATAATGGTATCGTCAAAGTCATCGTCTCATCGGATAATCTCGCGGATTATTCCGGGGTCCGGAAATTTCGCTTTGGCCTTGCTGACGAAGAAGATCAGATCGGCGCCGTCACGGGCCTCGCCTGGACGGAAGTCGGCGGTGATCTCTTGACCATCGAAGCTGTCTCCATGCCTGGACGTGGCAATACGAAGGTTACGGGTAACCTGCGCGATGTGATGAAGGAATCGATCTCGGCGGCTCAGTCGCTGGTTCGGTCACGAGCGGTCCTGCTTGGCATCAAGCCGAGCACGTTCAACACCACCGATATCCACGTTCACGTTCCGGATGGCGCAACGCCAAAAGACGGGCCAAGCGCCGGTATTGCGATGACCACCGCCATGGTGTCACTGTTGACGGGCAATCCGGTCCATCGCGACATAGCGATGACAGGCGAAATCTCGCTCCGCGGGCGCGTTCTGCCAATTGGCGGCCTCAAGGAGAAACTCCTGGCGGCGCTGCGCGGCGGCATCAAGACCGTGCTGATTCCGGAGGAGAATGAAAAAGACCTGGCCGACATTCCTGAGAATGTGAAGGAAAGCCTGTCTATCATTCCGGTGTCCGACATTAATGAAGTGCTGGCGCGCGCCCTGGTGCGACCGCTGACACCGATTGAATGGTCAGAAGAAGATGAGGAAGCCCTCGCGGCGACCCTGTCCGGGCGCGGAAGCTCGAATGATGATGGCGCTTCAGTCCGTCACTAAGCCTCACAGATAAAACTACAGCGGCCCCTGATTTTCTGTCAGGGGCCGCCTTGCATTTTTTGCCAAGACAAGGCAAAGGATGCGTCCCGGAAGGGCGGTTAGCTCAGTTGGTAGAGCATCTCGTTTACACCGAGAGGGTCAGCGGTTCGAGCCCGTTACCGCCCACCATTTTCCTAAAGAACCTTTGTCTCCAGGCTTTCGCCACGTGCGGCGAGCGTCACGCCCGTATCAGACACGTCGAGCCGGGTCAGGCTGCAATGATTCGGCCGGAAGACGGTGACTTTGTCGGTATTCTCAAGGTGTCCGACGATTGCATTTATGGCGACGAAATGCGTGAATATGGCCGTGTTTGCGGGCTGACTCGCGACCGTTTCAATCAAGGCCTTTCGCCAGGACTGAACGAGCTCTGGCGTATCTTCCCAGTTTCCAGCCATCAAGTTCTGTAGCCAGGGTACGCGATCCGTCACCTCTTGCGGCGTCGGGATCTCGGTCACGCGTGGCTCAATCGCCAGATCGAGGTCTGATCCCGACGCAAAAGCTCGTCCTGTTTCCTGGCATCGCGCCATAGGACTAGAGATGATCTGCTCTATACCAAGGTGGGACAGCGTCTCTGCGACCGCTGTCGCTTGATCGCGCCCGAGGTCGGAGAGGCCGGGATCAGGGTGTGATCCCCAGCGTGCGGCGGCTTCGCCATGCCGAATAAGGTAGATCATGCAGCGACGAGCTGTGGGTCTTGATTATAGCTTTCGAACACGCGCAGCGCCTGCTTGTAAAGCACAGGCTCAGCGATGTTCAGGCGTTCGCGTACGTCTTCGATCGGCTGATCGAGGAGGGCTTCAATATCTTGCTCCACAATGCGTGTTGCGCGTTTCCCATTCCGGCGTCCTTCCGCCAGCACTTCTTTGACGCGAGCTTCGCGCGGCGCTTCCTTGGCAATCTGCCGATTGCCCATGAAGGCAATGAAGCTGATTCCGAGGCCGCCATGCTGGCTGTGAGTATAGCCGAGCAGAGCATCTTCTCCCAAAGCGTCACGCCCATAGCCCGTTAAGACATGATACATGTCATGCGTATCTCGCAGCCGATTAACGAACCAGAGCAAGTCATCGTCAAACTGCTCGTGATGCGCGCGCTGAGTCAGACTTTCTTCAACCAGACCGTTCGCCGTCAGGCCTTCGCGCTGCATGAAATCGACATAAGTACGTCCGACCGTGCCCTTGGGCAGGGCTTTCAGCGGCGCATGATCGTCCAGCAGATCCGGCAGGAATGACCGGCGTTTAAGCAGCATCATGCCATTCTCGGATGCCAGAAACCGTTTGAAATCCTTGCGGTTGGAACCACCATTCAAGGCTTCGATGATGTGAAACACCTGGGCGGTATCTTCCTTGTCCGCGATTAGCTTTTGCATATGCCGCCAGGCTTTGAGCGGTTTGCGCTTGGGTTTTGGGCGGTTCGGGTCAATGTAGGGCACAGGTGTTGTCATCGGAAGTCTTCTTCTTGTTATGAGCTCAAGATAGCAGACCTTCGTCAAACAAACAATGACGCAGGCGTCATGTTTCGTCAGAACTTGTATGCGCAAGATTGATGCACGGCTGCATCACGATCGAGCAGGACTGTTCACAGAGCAGAGCAGCAACGTTTCATCTATCGCCCTGCGCTTAGAGCCATCCTATGCGGAAGCCATTGTTAGCTATCGAAGGGTTGAGGGTATGAAAAAAATTGAAGCCATCATCAAACCGTTCAAATTGGATGATGTTAAAGAGGCGCTGCATGAAGTCGGCGTTCAAGGTATGACGGTTGTTGAAGCGAAAGGCTTCGGACGTCAGCGCGGCCATACAGAATTGTATCGCGGTGCAGAATATGTCGTCGATTTTCTACCGAAACTGAAGGTCGAAGCTGTGGTCGCGGATGCGGGTGTTCAGAGCGCCATTGAGGCGATCACCAAAGCCGCCCAAACCGGCAAGATTGGCGACGGAAAGATCTTTGTATCGGATGTTGGCGAAGCCGTTCGCATCCGTACAGGCGAAACAGGTGACGGTGCCCTTTAGCGCCGTAAACAGGAAAGACAGGAAGTAACTGGAGGGCGATATGGCCGATAGTGTTTTGAAAATGATGAAGGATAATGACGTGGAGTTCGTCGACCTTCGTTTCACCGACCCACGCGGGAAACTGCAGCATGTGACCTTCGACAAAAGCATGGTCGATGCGGATTTTTTCACTGATGGTCAAATGTTTGACGGCTCCTCCGTGGCCGGTTGGAAAGCCATCAACGAGTCGGATATGAACCTCGCGCCCGATCTGGCGACCGCGAAGATCGATCCGTTCTTCCAGCAAACGACCCTCGCGATCATGTGCGACATCCTGGATCCGATTACCGGCCAGGCCTATAATCGCGACCCTCGTATGACGGCGAAAAAGGCAGAAGCCTATCTTTCGTCGACGGGCGTCGGTGACACCGCATATTTCGGTCCAGAAGCAGAGTTCTTCGTCTTCGACGATGTCCGCTGGAACACTGAGCCACATATGACTGGCTATAGCTTCGACTCAACAGAATTGCCCGCCAATACTGGCAAATCCTATGAGATGGGCAATATGGGTCACCGCCCAGGTCCCAAAGGTGGCTATTTCCCGGTGCCACCGGTCGATTCCGAGCAGGACATGCGGTCTGAAATGCTCTCTGTCATGGGAGAACTCGGTCTCGAGCCTGAAAAGCACCACCACGAAGTGGCGCCCGCTCAGCACGAACTCGGCATGAAGTTCAACACGCTGGTCACCATGGCGGACAATCTTCAGCTCTATAAGTATGTGATCCACAATGTAGCGGCGAGCTATGGCAAAACGGCGACCTTTATGCCGAAGCCATATTTCAATGATAATGGTTCTGGCATGCACGTGCACCAGTCTATCTGGTCGGGTGGCAAGCCGACTTTTGCGGGTGACCAATATGCAGGTCTGTCCGAAACTTGCCTCTTCTATATTGGCGGTATCATCAAGCATGCCCGCGCTCTGAACGCACTGACCAATGCATCAACCAACTCCTACAAGCGCCTGGTTCCTGGCTTCGAAGCACCAGTTATGCTGGCTTACTCCGCCCGTAACCGGTCTGCGTCCATCCGGATCCCGTTCGGCACTGGAGAGAAGGCGAAGCGGATCGAAACCCGCTTCCCGGACCCAACCGCCAACCCGTACCTGGCCTTTGCTGGCCTTCTGATGGCCGGTTTGGACGGGATTGAAAACAAGATCCATCCGGGCGATGCGATGGACAAGGATCTCTATGATTTGCCACCCGCTGAGGCGGCTGCCATTCCGCAAGTCTGTGGGTCTCTTGATGAAGCTCTGGCGGCGCTCGATGCCGACCGTGACTTCCTGAAGAAAGGTGGCGTGTTCGATGATGACCAGATCGACGCGTATATCGAATTGAAACAGGAAGAAGTGGAGCGTCTTCAGCTGCACCCACACCCGGTCGAATTCGACATGTACTACAAGGTCTAAACTAAGCTCACGTCTGGGGTACAGGACGCAAGCAGAAGCCCCGAAGCTCTTTGCAGCTTCGGGGCTTTACTTTTTCCAATAATATCAAGGACTGGCGGGTGAGTGGCGGCCTTGTGGCGGGGTGCTGACGGTACCATGGCGTGGCTGAAACGGCCGATTTGACGTCTCTGGGGTGTGTTGTACCAATCCAAATAGGAGACAAAGAATGCCTTTCAAAGCTGATGCCGAAAAAATCAAACGCTGGCGCGAGGAGCGCCACTGGTCGCAGGAGCATCTGGCTGATCTGGCCGGAATCGGATTGCGCACCGTTCAGCGCATCGAAAATGGCGAAGCCGCCTCGCAAGAGAGCATCATGGCTCTGGCGGCTGCCTACAATGTCGACGTCCTGGCACTGTCCATCGATCAGGAAAAAGAGGCCGCAAAGATCGTTGCCAAGCAAAATGCCAAGGCTCG
>JBCBBC010000039.1:0-33167 GCA_038532145.1 Pseudomonadota bacterium
CCCCAAAGCCAGCGACGCGGCCATCGCTCCCCCCTCCTGTCTGGCCGTTCCGGACAAGCCTTTATCCAAGGGAAGATGAGGACAATATAAGAGACGCGGAACCCGGTCGGATTGAGGCACGAGTCCGAGCATTCAGATTCACACAATTCAGCGGCCGCACCCATTTCAGTTTGGTATGATCGTTTGGGTCTCGTAAAGCGGGTTGTCACCGAGAAGATGGTCTTCGATGAAATCCACAGTCACGGTCAGCGGCGTCTGGCCATTAATGGTGACACGATCGGGATTCACCGTCCCGAATCCGTGCGGACCGCCCTCAATTGAGTAGAAGCTATAGCCTAATCCTAACGCCTCAGCCTCCGCCGCCATAACGACGGCCGTCTCGTCATGGTCGACCGTTCGATCATTGGTCCCGTGAATGATGAATATAGGCGGTCCACTCAGATCCACTTGCCCATCGATCAACAAACGCCCCCAATAGTCGACGACCACCAACGAGTCCGGGCGATCGATAAAATACTCGTCGAGCGCATGCGCGACATGAAGCGCTGCCGTCGCGCCGGCAGACGATCCCCAGAGCGCAAATCGATTAATGTCCAAACAGCGCTCATCCGCGTTTTCCCGTGCCCATTCCAGCGCAGTGACCGTGTCTTCGAATGCGGCGACCACCGCGTTTAAGCGGTCAATCTCATCTGCAGATGCTCCTAAACGGTTCGCCTCGACGATGAGGTCATCCAGGATTGGTTGAAACTCGGCTGATACGAGAGGTTGCACCCCATCCAGCCGATAGTTGATGGACATGCCCGCAAAGCCTCTCTCAGCGACGGCTTCCATGTTCTGCACCCAATTTGGGTCTTGTTTGGAGCCACCGATAAATCCACCCCCGTGAATGCCGACCACAAATGGACGGTTCTCTATGCAATCACCGCTGGGCTGATAGAGGTCTAATAGAAGATTTGCTGATCCGCTTTGAATCAATCCGGTTCCGTAGACGATGTTATTCTCGCTCTCAAAACTGCCTCCGGACCCTGGTGGCGGCGCTGGGGGTGGTGGTGGCGGTGAGGCGGGTTGCGCAACAGGCTGTGACGGTACAGAGCTGGCACCGCCGCCGCCAGAACACCCGGCAAGCATCGCGCTGGCCATGAGCAAGGACAAGAAAATCCTGGGTTCTCGCGCCTTGCCATTTGAAGCAGCAGCGGAAGTCCCGTATGGTTTATTTTGTTTTAACATATTGATACCGTTGAGTTTATTTAGAGGTTCAACGTATCGAGCGTGATATTCCGTCGCCGCATCTGCAAATAGATTTGCTATGCTTGCATCAAGTCGATGTTCAATCGTAAGGGCAAGCCAGTTTCAGGGCGCTTCAGGATGCTCAGCCAATGTCCGGTAATGTTCGCGCAGCGGAATTCTCAGTGAAGCAGTTTCAAGCCGCTGGTATTATGTCTGCTTCCGGCGTCGAAGCGGACGTTAGATGGGCGGCTGAAAGCGCCCTAAAACGGACGCTCGCTGGTTTATGATGGCGCGAACCTTGATCTGGGTTATTCCGCCTGATGGATTTGGAACGGGATTATCGCATTTTCGCGGACCGAACTTATTTCTTCGCAAATGCTAGGTGTCTCGCTAACATCGCATCCTGATAAAACGAAGGTATCATCTCTTTCCGCCAACACCATGAAGCGATTGTCGTTGAACTGGTACCAAAATCGCGTTGTGGTAAAGTCCACCGCGCCGATCTCCACAAGCGGGTATAAATTGGAGAACTCGATCAACGATCCTTCAGAGACGAACCCTCGCTTGTTGGGGTCGCTTGCGAAGAAGACTGGCCCGTGATCCAATCGTCCGATCACTCCGGGCTGCTCATGTTCTGCAGTATAACTGATGCAGGGTACGCGTGCGGTTGCATCGACCGTAAACTCAAAAGTCCGTGGTTGCGGACCGCCAATTTCGGGTAAATCTGGGGGTATGCGAGCAGGTTGGGGAACCAACCACAATTCTCTCAAGAAGAAATGATTGCCGCTGGAAACGATCGCGGAAGGATAACCTCTTCCAAGAGCGAATTGATCTACGGTGTCGTCGCAAGTGCCAAGATCTCCATTTTCAAGTGTATTCAAGTTTAATAAGCCAATGCTTCCTGACAAAGCTCTTTTGGATGTCCAAACATACGAATAGGCTTCAGCGGGCGAGATGATCGAAACTTTATCAGGATTATCTTTGAAAGTGACGATATCCGTCATCACCATTTCGTCGTTCAGAAGCTGAGCACCTTCTAACGAATATCCATTGGCGTGGAACAATCTGATCGATGCCCAATCGTCCGATATGACGCTGATGTAATCCTCGCCACCACGAGTGAACGCGTTGAAAGATGCTGCGAGAGTTTGTCCCGAAGGGGATATTGAATAATCCACGACCTCGTGATGCGGTCGCAATGGGACTATTTCGATGCCGTTTTGACGTTCCAGGTCAATCGCTATGAGTTTTTCTTCTCGGACAAACGCAATGAGATCATGTGCACCCGAACTTTCAAAAGGTTGGAGATGGTATGTTCTTTGTCCCGGCTCCATAGGAATTGGTCGCGCAATATCCCTTATCCCCCAGGACGTAACACCAGATTGTCTTTCGTTCTCTGACGGCCCGCTGCACGCTACCAAATTTAGGCAATTTAAAAGCGCCAGAGACAATAATATCCGTTTGCCTCGCCTACAGCTGATCAATTGGACCTCCAAATGAGTATTCAAACCTACGCTCCGGTTGGTCGGAGAGAACAAAACAGACTTCAGTTTCTTATCATCCACGGATCCTCAAGACTGCAACAAATTTGTTGATTGTGGTGGCGTTTTCAGTGTTCTAAATTCGCCCCGAATTGGTCGCTTGTTCGTTGTCCACTCACGGCGTCGAAGCAGATATGATCTCAGCGTTTTGGAGCCAGCTCGGGTAAGTAGGTTAATGACCCCGCGCCTTCAAGAAACGGCTTGTCGATTCATTTGAGCAAGTCAGCCTGTCTCAAACTGCGCAAATATTCATTAAATTTTCGGTTTTCAGTAAACTCTCAATACGCACTTACCCTCTATGCATCGACCGTGCGTTTAGAGGGTTGTGGGACATGCGTATCCGGCGAGGTTTTGGCGTATCAGTTGTGAACTGGCGCAAATTTAAGGAATTCGGGCGTGATTGTCGTGCGAATGCGGCGATGATTTTTGCGTTGTCATTAATCCCTGTACTGTCCGTAGCGGGTTTTGCGATTGACCATAACCGCCATGTTACAGCTCAACATAAGCTTCAAACAGCGCTTGATCTCGCCGCACTTGCGACGGCGAAAAGGATGAGTGAGGTCGATTTATCGGACGAGGAAATGGACCAAGCTGCGCGCGACTTTTTTGCGTCCCAATTCGTGACCATGGGCGGACTTGAGTTGGACCCGATCGACGCTGACCTAGTTAATTCGGAATTGGTGCTGAAAGCTGCAGGATCACTTGATACAAGCATTATGGCGATTACCGGCAGGAAGACATTGCCGCTAAGTGCGGCGACAACCGTCGTCTATAACGTTCAACAACCGGTCGAACTCGCTTTGGTAGTTGATACGTCAGGCTCAATGTCTGGTGCGAAATTGCTTGCCCTGAAGAACGCTTCCTACTCCCTGATCGATATTATGTTGCCGCATGAAAACGACCCAGCGAAAAACGATGCAGCGGAAGTTTCGGTCATCCCGTTCAATGATTACGTCAAAATCGACACCGCCTATAAGAATGCCAGCTGGATGAAAAACACCGCGCCCTATACGCGGAATTGGGAATCCTGCTCGACCAGCAACCAAGCCCGCCGGGACGCGGGTTGCGAACGAAAAACAGTAAAATGCACCAAATGGCGCGGCTCGGTAGAACAAGGCAATCGCGAGTCGTATCCAAGCACGTGCAAGCGCTGGGTCTGTCCTGAAGGCGCGGAGCCGGAAGAAACTTGCCGCCCCAAAAGCGAGTATCGCCAATGGCATGGCTGTGTCCGCTCACGCTCGAACCCGCACAATGTGAATGATGAGTCTTACACCGCTAATAAAATTCCTGGCATCGTGGCCAAGAATGCTTGTAGCGTCTCGCAAACCCGCGAACTGAGCAATAATCACGCGACTGTGGATGGTGTGATCTCCAGCCTGAAAGCCAGCGGTAAAACTTATATCCCAACAGGCTTAATCTGGGGACTTCGCGCAGTCTCCCCGACAGCACCTTTGGACGAAGGCGAAGGGTATGCCGCTTTCTCTGCCATCCAGGGGCGGAAAGCAATCATGTTGATGTCTGATGGCGCCAACACGGTCTCACCCAATAATAGCGGTTACCACAATCGCGGCAATGTCTCGCAAGCGAACGGCTACACATTGGACATCTGTACTGAAGCAAAGTCGCTCGGGATCGAAATTTATACAATTGCGTTCGACCTGGATGATGCGGCGACCAAAACGATGCTGAAAACCTGTGCGACTGATGACAGCTACTATTACGATGCTGACGATGCTGGGGAGCTCGAGGCTGCGTTTAGCTCGATTGGACGAGAATTGTCCGAACTTGCCATTGCGAAATAGAAGCCTGAAATCCTGAGCACACGTACTGGCCAGAATCAGAGTCGAATTTGAGGCATCTCGCTAGTGTCTGCTCCTGATCCAACCCGGACGCAAAGAGCGTTTTACGTTTGGCGCCTCAAACCGACCACTCTCCAACCCTAATACGGTCGATCGCCATTCACCGTGGCGCGGCGCATGTGGCGGCGCTGGCCAGGATAATCGTTGAGCGCATAATGCCAGCAGCAGCGATTGTCCCAGAACGCCACCGCACCTTCGCTCCACCGGAACCGACACGTAAAGCGTTCATCGCGGGCATGCTCGAACAGGAAGTTCAGCAAAGGCCGGCTCTCGCGCTTGGTCATGCCGGCAAACCGCAAGGTGAAAGCCGGATTGACGTAAAGCCCCTTGCGGCCGCTTTCGGGGTGCGTCCGCACCACAGGGTGCTCATATTCCGGGGCGTCGGACGCGGTCGAGCTTTGCATGGATTGCCGCGCCTGCGCTGACTGGCCCCGGGCGCTATATTCGCGGCTGGCGGAATGAATGGCTTTCAGGCCGCCCAGCATCTCCTTCATGCCATCGGACAAAGCCTCATACGCCGCGATCTGATTTGCAAATAGTGTGTCGCCGCCAAAGGCCGGGATTTCGACGCCATACAGGACCGACCCTAGGGCCGGTTCCTCGAGGAAGGACATGTCGGAATGCCAGCCGCCGCCAAAGTTGAGTTTGTCTTCCGGCTCCTTGATGATCTCCAGAAGCTCGGGGTGCCCGTCCATGCCATTGACATAGGGATGGACGTTCAGCGTCCCGAACCGTCGCGCGAACCGCTTCTGCGCCGTCGGAGTCAGCCCGTGCTGATCGCGAAAGAAGATGACGTGATGGTCCAGGAAGGCCTGGTGAATTTCGTCGAATTGCGCGTTTGAGAGATCATCAGCGAGACTGACGCCGCTGATTTCTGCGCCGAGCGCACCGGCGACCGGGGTGATGTCGAGCGTAGAGGCCATTGAGGCAATCTACGCTCGAAATCGCTTGAGTCTATCTATTCCCCTGCGTCTTGCGGGAACAGGCGGTCATGCAGATAGGAGAATTCCAGAGCCGTCCGCTTGGCACGTTCGGTCTGGTTGGCGGCGGCTGAATGGCCCCCATCTATATTCTCGTAATAGAGGAAGGGCTTGCCCGCATCCTCGAACAGTTTCGCCATTTTCCGCGCATGCCCCGGATGCACCCGGTCATCCTTGGTCGAGGTCACGAAAAGCGGGGTCGGGTAATCCATGCTCGCATCGAAATTGTGATAGGGCGAGATGGTCTCAAGGAAGGTGCGCTCTTCAGCAATGTCCGGATCACCATATTCATCAATCCAGGAGGCGCCCGCGAGCAGCTTGTGATAACGCAGCATGTCGAGCAGCGGCACCTGGATCACCACAGCGTTCCACAGGTCCGGCCGCTGTGTGATCATGACGCCCATAAGCAGCCCGCCATTTGAGCCGCCCATAATGCCAAGATGCTCCGGGCTGGTAATGCCTTGCGTCGTCAGATCTTCGCCGACCGCGATAAAATCATCATAGATGCGCTGGCGCTCGCCTTTCAGGCCAGCCTGGTGCCAGGCCGGGCCGAACTCGCCGCCGCCACGAATATTGGCCAGGACATAGGCGCCGCCCCGCTCCAGCCACATCCGGCCAATGCCGCCGCTATAGTTCGGGCGCATGGACACTTGGAAGCCGCCATAAGCGTATAGCAGGGTCGGGGTCGACCCATCGAGTTCGATGCCTTCGCGATGGACGACGAAGTAAGGGATCTTGGTGCCGTCTTTCGACGTCGCTTCTTTCTGGTGCACAACCAGGCCATCTGTGTCGAACTTGGCGGGCAGGGATTTCAGGCCTGCCGTCGTATTGGTTTCGGCATCATAGGTGAGCAGGCTGTCCGGGCTGAGAAAGCCTTCATAATTGACGAAAACCGTCTCTTCATCCTCATCGGCAAAGGCAATGCCGGCCTGGCCGGTGCCGGGCAGTGCGACATCGGTCGTGGTCCAGCCATCGATCTCACTGTGCTCAAGCCGCAGGATCCGACTGGCAACATTGTCATTGATCGACAGCAGAGCCGCCGATTTCGACACGGCCACGCCGTTCACTGCCTGGCGCGCATCGGCGCGGAAGACGAGCTCAACCGGCGGCAGTTCCTTGGTGTCGAGGAATTGCTGCAGATTGAAGGCGACAAGATCGCCGGTCAGAAAATTATCCTCTCCAACGGTCCAGTCTTCCTGCAGCGTTACAAACTGCCAGCCTTTATACTCGCCGCCAAGACTGGCTTTCTGAGGAATGGGGAAGGCCGTCGCAGCGCCGTCTTCGATCATGAAATAGGTGCGTGTGAAGAAGGTGTCTGATTCCACCGCACCATAAATCATGGTGCCGTCATCCAGCTCGGACGACCATGGCCAGACCCCGACATCGGTTTTCTGACCCGCATAGAGCTCTTGCGCGTCTTCCAACGCCTCGCCGCGAGACCATAAACGTACTGAACTTGGATAGCCGGACTCGGTGAGGGTTGATCCATCGCTGCCCCAATCGGTGCCGACCAGGACCGTATCATGGTCAATCCAGGCAAGCCCCTGTTTGGCTTCGGTGGTGACGAAACCGCCCTCGACGAAGGTTTTTGTGTCGAGATCAAACTCGCGATTGATCACGGCATCCTTGCCGCCATCAGACAGCGATACGAAACAGAGCGTCTTTTCCGCGTCCTGCGGTTTGAAACAGTTTGAGCCCTTGAACACCCAATTCTTGTCTTCATCAGCCGATAGCTGATCAAAATCGAGCACCGTTTCCCATTCCGGCGTATCGGTCTTGTAGCTGTCCAGCGTCGTGCGGCGCCAAAGCCCGCGCACATTGGTCTCGTCTTGCCAGAAATTATAGACTAGGCCACCGCGTACCGTCCCGTACGGGATGCGATCGGTCGAGGTCGCAAGATCCAGCGCCTTGGCATAATTGTCGTCATAGACAGCTTCGGCCTGAATCGCGGCCAGCGAACGGTCATTTTGCGCATTGACCCAGGCCAAAGCGGCCTCGCCCTCAACCTCTTCCATCCATAAATATGGATCGGTGATCGCCATTTCAGGCCTCTCCATAACCGTCTCAGTCTCTTCCGTCACGCTTGTCTCAGCTTCTGTTACCGGGGTTTCTGTCGTGTCTTCTGTCGCAGTGGCACAGGCCGCCAGAACGGCACTTGCGGCAATTGCGGAAAGGGCAAAACGCATCATCATCCTCCATGAATTGGAGAAGGGTTTAGCGGTGCTGAGCGCAAGGACAAGTCAAATAATCGACAAGCGCAGCAATTACGCGGAAACTTTACCTGTGGATTGCCGGATGATGAGATCGAAGTCGAAAACTTCTTCCTGGCCATGATCATCATCGGTCTTCATCAGACGTTCGGCCGCCCGGCGGCCCATCTCGACAACAGGCTGACGGATCGTCGTCAAAGGTGGCCAGACCGCAGAAGCCAACCGTGTATCGTCATAGCCTGCAATCGAGATTTGTCCCGGAACTTGCAGGCCCGCCGCCATCACAGCGGTCATCGCGCCCACCGCCATATCGTCATTGGCCGCAAAGATGGCCGTTGGCTGGGGATCAGATGTAATCAGTGTTCGCGCGGCTTCGAGTCCGGAGCGGAGCGAGTAATCTCCTTCGGCGATCAGATCCGGGGAGACCTTGATGCCAGCTTCGTTCATGGCATCGAGATAGCCTTCATGACGTCCGGTTGAGGCATTGTGCCCGGCGGGCCCCGCAATAAAGGCGATACGCTGGTGCCCAAGTTCAACCAGATGACGCACCATTTCCATCGCGGCCAAGCGGTCGTCCAGGCGCATCACCGGTGTGTTTTCCGGCTGGCGCGCTGGCGACAGGCTGGCATAGGCGGTGCCATTGTCTTTCAGCAGCGCGAGAATATCAGGGTCGTCGCATAAGGGCGGCGTCAGCACGACCCCGTCGGCGCGCGACGTCATAAGGAAGCTCTGCAGGCGATCCAGGAAATCGGGGGCTTTCCGGTCCACCGGTTCAGGTAGCAGGAAATAGCCATTGGCGCGGCAGGCTTCGTAAATCCCGGTATTCACGGCGGTAATGTATTCCGGCACCGGGTTATCATGCAGGTGCGCAATCAGGAAAGACCGCGCGCCGGCGAGACTGCGCGCCGCAGGGTTTGGGCGATAGCCGAGCTCACGCGCCGCCTTCATCACCAGTTCCCGCTTGGCCGGGCGCACATTGGGTTCATTGTTCAGAACACGAGACACGGTTTTCGCAGAAACACCCGCTTTTTCAGCGACATCATCGATCGTAATCGCGCGTGGGGGGCGGCTTAGGCCCATATGTGTTCTCCCAGTGTTGCCCTTTTCTGGCGCATTCTGTGCCCGAACGCAATCTGTCCGTGTGCTGTTCATACCGTTCCCCTCACACCTGCCACTAGAATTGGAAATAGACAAATGGAGAGGCCTCTAGCGGGTAGAGGGCCAACAAAATGCCTGAAAGAACGCCAAGACTACCCCAATAGACAGTAGACCGGCGCAAAATCGCGATATTGGGCAGGCGTTTCAAACCGCCGCGTCCGAGGACAGCGTCCAGCGCAATCAAGGGGATCACCATCCACACCCAGGTGCTGATGCCGGCGTTGCCGCCCTCACGCAGGCCCGCAAAGGCGGACCAGATTGTCATCGTGTCGGCGAAACTCTCAGCCCGGAATGGTACCCAGGTCAGCAGCACGAAAAGCTGAGTCGCGATCAGGCCAATGCCAAACCGCAAGGCAATATCAGACCGGAAGGTCGCTTTCTGGAAAATCAGCGCCGCGCCGTGCAAGGCGCCCCAGGCGACAAAGGTCCAGGCGGCGCCATGCCATAGTCCGCCAAGCACCATGGTGGCCATCAGGTTGCGATAGGTCTTCAGCTTGCCAACCCGGCTGCCGCCGAGCGGAATATAGAGATAATCGCGCAGCCAGCTCGACAAGGAAATGTGCCAGCGGCGCCAGAAATCCTCGATGGACGGGCTGGAATAGGGATAATCAAAATTCTTCGGAATATAGAAACCGAACCAGCGCGCGACGCCGATCGCCATCAGGGAGTATCCGGCAAAGTCGAAGTAAATCAGGCCAGCAAATCCGATCGTAGATCCAATCAAAGCGAGATTCGACCATTGGCTAAGGTCAGTATCACCGGCGACCAGCGCGCTGCCATAAACCGGATCGACAAATTGCGCCAGGTTGTCTGCAATCCCCGCTTTGTAGGCAAATCCCAGGAGAAAGGCCCGCAATCCAGCGAAGAAAAGGGCGCTGGAGAGCGTCTTCTCCCGTTCCATTTGCGGAAAGAAACTGGACGCGCGAACAATCGGCCCGGCGACCAATTGCGGGAAGAAGGCAATGTACAAAGCCACACGGCGCAGCCTGTGTTCCGGCGCAAGGTCGCCGCGGGCAACATCCACAATATAGGAGATGGCCTGGAAGACATAGAAACTGATGCCCACGGGTAGAAGAATGTTCAGCGCCGTCCAGCCGGGATCGACCCCGACGGTGGCCAGCATGGTGCGGGCGCTTTCCGCGAAGAAGCCGAAATATTTGAAGACCGCGATGACCGAGAGATTGAAGGCAATTCCGCCAATCAGGGCATATCGGCGCTCGCGATCGCCGGGCGTCCGAGCAGCGGCAAACTTTGCGACGGCCCAGCTGACCCCGATGACCGCACCGATGAGCGCGAGAAAACGCCAATCCCACCAGCCATAGAAAATCGCGCTGCCCGCGAGCAGCAGACCCAGCCGTTCTTCCTTGTCCTGCAACAACCAGTAGGCACTGAAAATCGCCGCCAGGAAAATCAGGAATGTGGCATCGGTAAAGATCATGCTGCCGGCTCCAGAATTTCTGAAGCGATGATCTCGTCGACCAGCCAACGATTGTAGATCGCCGTTCCGCTGTCGAGCAGATGGCTTGGATCAAACCAGTGATCGCCATTCAACTGTTCCATCAGGATCGGGTCATTCGGTGAAATGCAGGCGTGCTCTATGAACTCGCCCGCGCATAACCCATCGAGATAGGCCCGGGCCGACGGATCTAGCGTGGGCGGCTGATAGTAAGCGACTTGCCGTACACCCTGCCCGGCAAGGCGACGTTGTTGCTGATAGCGGAAAGACCGAACCCATTGCGGGCCCTGGAAGACGGAAACGGGATTACTTTTGAGGGCCAGGTCTGGCTGGCTTTTGGCCCGCGCCTCGACCTGCGGGTCATAGGCCGGGACCGCTTCGATGTCCGCGGCTGGTTCGCCACCGCCAATCAGGCCAACATTGAGGAAGTTCAGCGTGGCGTGCAAACCGAGATACGCACTGTCCATCAAACACCCTTTTGCGCCATCGCAGGCGCCGCCAAGAATGCCGAAACTGGTCCAGACCGAGTTTGCCAGGTCGAATTGCTCGATCGCACGGACATTGAACTTCGAATTACCAAACATGTATGCTGCGCGCGCATCGAAATCGCGCGCCACTTCGACAAAAATGACATCCGGCATCCGGTCGGAGAGTTTGATGAATTGCTGCAAATGCGCGTCGCGCTCGAGGATTGAGGCCGCTTCGATCGAGAGATTGACGACGCGGTGCGGATACCCTCGTTCGCGCAGAGCCAGAGTCAGGCGCTCAGGATCGATTCCGTTGCGGGAATAACTCGCCCCAGTGAACACGACGAGCGGGGCGTCATCCTGAGTGGCTTCGATGACCGCGGCATTGACGAACCGGTCAAAATCCGTTGTCCGGCCAATGCCATTGGCCGCCGCGAGCGATTTAACCGCCATAGCTGTAACAAACAAACCCAGGAGAAAGGCAGTGATAGAGGTCGAACGCGAACCGGTCCCTGGCAATTTGAGCGCATGCGCCAGAACAAGCCCCATTCCTGCCAGGATAAACAAGCTCCAATGCATGATTTCAGATCCTCTCCGAGCGCGCCAGATTGGGACGACCCCAATTCGCGTAACAGGAGAAGCAAATGGCTTGCCAATTCTCTTTTCAGGATACTAGTCGGCCGAATCCGGCGGCGTATCGGACATGGCGCGCATCATGAAAAGCGGGATCGAGCCGCGCTCCGTCATCACCCAGTCCAGGGGCACATCATGCGCTTCGGCCGGAACCGCCTCGACTTCCTGGCCAAAGAAGGCCAGCCCACAGACAAAGACCCGGCCCTGTTCGCGCAGCCGCGTGAGCGCGCGGTCATAATGGCCTTTACCATAACCAAGCCGGTTACCACTACGGTCGAATGCCAGAAGCGGGGTCAGAACCAGGGTCGGATTAACCATGGGGACTTCTTGATTTGGCTCCAACAATCCAAAGGGCCGTTTTTCCAGCATGTCGCCGCGGGTATAGGCGCGATAGACCATGCTGCCATCGCCTTGCACACAGGGGAGCGCAAGCTCGGCGCCGGCCGCGATAAGTTTCCCCATCAGAGGTCTGGGATCGATTTCACTGCCAATCGGCAGGTAGACCGCCACGGTGGGGCCATAGCGTTCGAGCAATTTCAATGGAAACTTGTCGGCCAGCGTTTCGCCGGCATCGGGATCGCGCGCCGCCAGCTCATCGCGCATGATTTTCATCTCTGCGCGCAGCGAATCCTTTTCAGACGTCATGCCGGTTCCGTTTCCTCGACCGGCATATCGGCCAGGCCGACCAGGGCGCGCGCATAGGCCCGGGCCGAGAAAGGTTGCAGGTCTTCGGCTTTCTCGCCGACGCCAACAAAATGGATCGGCAAGGCATATGCCTCCGCAATCGCCACCAGGACACCCCCTTTGGCGGTGCCATCGAGCTTGGTCATCACGATGCCGGAAACGTCCGCGGTATGGCGAAACGCCTCGACCTGGCTCAGCGCGTTCTGGCCAACTGTGGCATCGAGCACCAGGATCACATCATGCGGCGCTTCAGGATCGAGTTTTCGCGTGACGCGAACGATTTTTGCAAGTTCCGCCATTAGCTCTGTTTTGTTTTGCAATCGCCCGGCTGTATCGACCAGAACCAGATCCAGGTCTTCCGCCTTGGCCTTTTCAATCGCCTCGTACACCAGACCCGCAGCGTCAGCGCCCGTTTCCTTGGCCAGCACGGGAATACCCGCGCGTTCCCCCCAGACCGTCAATTGTTCGATCGCCGCCGCCCGGAACGTATCGCCCGCAACCAGCAGCGCTTTCGCACCCTGTTCCTGCAGCTTGGAGGCAATTTTGCCGATCGTGGTCGTCTTGCCGGATCCATTCACGCCGACAAACAGTACCACGCGGGGGCGTGAGCCCTCCGAAAAATCAACAATCTCTTCGCGCGGCGACATGATGGCTTCAATCTCATCGGCCAGCGCCAACTTGATCTCCTCATCATTAACGTCCTTGTCCATACGGGTCTTGGCGAGGTTTTCGACAATGCGGGCGGATACCTTGCCGCCCATGTCAGAGGTCAAAAGGATGTCTTCCAGATCCTCCAGGGCCTCATCGTCCAGCCGGCGCTGGGTAAACAGGCTGGTGATCGAATTGCCCATTTTCGAAGAAGATTTGGCCAGCCCCGAAGACAGTTTCGAGAAGAAGCCGGGCTGCGCCACTTCCGCATAAGGGTCGGGTTCGCCGCGGGCGATCGCTGCCTGACGTTCCGCTTCACGGCGGGCGCGCTCTTCGGCCAGTTGCTGGCGCAAGGCCTCATCGGCACGGCGCTGTTCGATCAGCGCAAGCTCCGCCTTGGCTTTTTCTTCAGTCGCGCGGCGCGCCGCCTCGGCTTCGCGTGCAGCTTTTGCTTCGGCGGCCAGGCGTTCGGCTTCGGCCTGGGCGCGGGCCGCTTCTTCGGCAGCGGCCGCATCGGCTTCGGCGCGTTGGCGGGCCGCTTCGGCCTCTTCCTCGGCTTTCTGGCGCGCGGCTTCGCGGGCCTCAGCCTCTTGCGCCAGACGTGCGGCTTCGGCTTCAGCTTCCGCCGCTTCCCGCTTCTGGCGGTCTTCCCAGGCGCGATTGGCTTCGGCCACCTTACGCTCAATTTCGGCCTGTTCTTCAGCCTTGCGGGCGGCTTCCGCCTCGGCCTCGTGGGCCGCCGCGTCTTCCGCGGCTTTCTGGGCGGCGAGTTCGTCGGCGGAAAGTTCCGGCGCTTCCATCTCTGCGCCGGCTTTCAGGGCGTCTTCTTTTTTCTTCTTCTTGCCGAACCAGAGGATCATAAGGTCTGCGCTTTCAATCTTGTCGTATCATGTCCGATTATCCGGGCCCGGATCGGGCGTCCAGCCTCGGCGCCGTCGGTCTCGAGCGCGACCGGTGTAAAGTCAGGCAACCGCCCTTGCTGTTGACGCTCAACCAGGACGTCGACCTCGCGTCCGACATGGAATTCGAGATGCTTGCGCAAAGCCGCCTGCCCGGCGGCACGCAGCCGCGCCGCGCGATCCTTGATAACGGTTTTCTCCAATTGCGGCATCCGCGCTGCCGGTGTTCCCGGGCGGGGGCTGTATGGAAAGGCGTGCAGGAAGGCGATCTGACAGTCATCGATCAGGCGCAGGGAATTTTCAAACGCTGCTTCGTTCTCAGTCGGAAACCCGGCAATAATGTCTGCGCCCAGCGCCATGTCGGGACGCACGGTGCGCAATCGCTCCGCCAGTTCAATCGCCTGATCGCGTGAGTGTCGGCGCTTCATCCGCTTCAGGATCAGATTGTCACCATGCTGCAGGCTGAGATGCATGAAGGGCGCGATACGGCGATCACCCATCACCTCGATCAGGGCTTCATCCATTTCGATCGCGTCGATGGACGAGATTCGCAATTGCTTCAGCTCCGGCACCAGTTTCAGGATGCGCTGGACCAGATTGCCAAGCTCGGGCTGCCCCGGCAGATCCGCACCCCAGGAGGTCAGATCAACGCCGGTCAGAACCACTTCATAATGACCAGTCTCGACCAGCCGCTGAATCATCCGAACCACATGACCGGCCGGCACGGACCGCGAATTTCCGCGGCCATAAGGGATGATGCAGAACGTACAGCGATGATCGCAGCCATTCTGAACCTGCACATAGGCCCGGGCGCGGCCCTCCATGCCATCAATCAGATGTCCGGCTGTTTCCTGGACCGACATGATGTCATTGACGCGGACTTTCTCTGTGCCGCCAAGCAAGTCGACTGGCGCCCAGGTTTCAGCCTGCATCTTTTCATGATTGCCGATGACACGGGTGACTTCGGGCATGGCGGCAAACATGTCGGCATCGATCTGGGCGGCGCACCCGGTGACGATGACCGGCGCGTCGGGATTGTCTCGAGCCGCGCGGCGAATGGTTTGCCGTGCTGTGCGAACGGCCTCGGCTGTCACGGCGCACGTATTGACGATGACCGCCCCTTCAAGCCCGGCCGTCTCGGCATGGCCGCGCATAACCTCGCTTTCATAGCTGTTCAAGCGACAACCAAGCGTAATGACCTGCGCGGGTCGGGAAGGGGATTTTGTCTGGGCCATAGGCTTTAGCCGCCGATATCGCGCCCCGGGACGGTAAAAACAAGATGTGTTTGACGGTCAACGCCGCCGGAAGGTCGCCAGAACCGGAAGGTGATCGGACCCGATTGGCTCCAGAACGCGGACATCAACCAGCTCAAGCTCGCCCTCAAACATGATATGGTCGATTGGAAGACCGACCCATCGCAAGGGGGTTGGCCAGGTCGCGACCCCGCGCGGGTCCCCCGCCCGTTTGCCTGGCAGTCGACGAAATTCCGGCGCCCAGGGCGTGAGGTTGAAATCCCCCAGCATGATAAAGCTTTCCGATTCCTGCGCCGCCTCACCCGCAACGCGCAAGAGCGTGTTGCGCGCCATCAGACCTTCAGGCCAGAGCGGCGCCATGGCATGCGCGAGTACGACCCGCGTGCCCTGCCAGTCTCCACCCAGATCGGCGGTGATATAGGCCCGGCCCGCCGTATCGCGGCGCAAAATGCGGTCGCGGTCCGCAAGCGGTTGGCGCGATAGCAGCGTGATCGGATTGCCCATATGGCGCGGCATCGTCTCCCAGGCCGCATGCACGACATGCGGATAGTCGGGAAAGGCCTGTCGATAGGCATAATCGGTCATGCGGCTGACCGCTTCATTGATAGAAATCAGGTCCGCGTCTTCCCGTATTGCCAGCGCGCTGAGCTGTTCCATCGCGTCGCGGCTTTCATAGATATTTGCGGTGATGACCGTCAGGCACGCCCCAGGTGTGCAGTCGGTACGGCTTGGCGACGCGTATTTTGAGAACGTCAGGAAAGGAATAGCCGCGCCGAGCACAAGAACCGCGCCCAGCAGGGCCGCAATCGGTCGCACAATTGCCAAAACCAGAGATGCGATCACCCCGATCAGCAGACTGTGTGGCAGGAAGCTGACCAGAAGGTCGGGCACCACGATGCCCGGCGCAAGCTGCGCGATCAGGCATAGAAAACTGAACAGATAGGCACCGGCGGCCAGCAAGGTCAGCATCATCCTCCATCCCGGTGATGAGCGCACCCTGTCCAGCATGATCGGTTAAACCGTAAAGCTCTCTTCGAGTTCAACCGGTCCGGTCATGATGACATGATCGGTCTCTTCGTCCCATTCGATGAACAATTCTCCGCCGTCCAGGATGAGTTTTGCCCCACGATCTGTCTTGTCCGCCCGGGCCGCGCACACCAGGGCCGCGCAGGCGCCCGTGCCGCACGCCTTGGTCAGCCCAGCCCCGCGTTCCCAAACCCGCAAGCGAATGGTCTGGCGGTCTATAATCTGCGCGAAACCGACATTGACGCCTTCCGGAAACGTTGGATGCCACTCGACCAATGGCCCAATCGCCGGAATGTCATAATCATTGACATCATCAACGAAAAAGACCGCGTGCGGATTGCCCATATTCACGACGGCTGGCTTGTACAAATAGGGGTCTTCAATCGGGCCGATTTTGACGTCGACCCCGCGCACATCCATTTTTTCGGACAGTGGAATGTCTTCCCAACCCATCAAGGGCGATCCCATATCGACGCTGACAAGACCATTTTCGGCGCGCGCGCCTTTTAGCAAATCGGCCTCGGTCTGGATCCGAACTTCATCCTTATTCAGCTCTTCAAGCAACAAATGCGCCACGGCGCGGGTGCCGTTGCCGCAGGCTTTCACCTCGCTGCCATCGGCATTCCAGAAGCGCAGGAAAGCATCGGCGCGCAAATCACTTTCAATCGCCATGATCTGGTCGGCGCGCATCGCCTCGGCGATTTCACGCAACTGGGCTTCAGACGGCGCAAAGGTGCGTTCGCGTGCGTCAAACACGGCGAAAGCATTTCCGGCTCCGTTCATTTTCCAGATACGCATGGGTCCCTCAGGGGCAAGCTAGGCGAGTGACATAATCGCATAAAGCCGCATTTAAAAGGTTTTACTTTGGCAATCGCGTGGCACTGAGCCAGGCACCGGACTGAATCAGGGCGGCAATCATCAATAGAATCTGCATCGACCAGTGACCGATAATAAAAGCGCCGAGGCCGGAAGCGATAGAAAACCAGTGCAGACGCGGATCGCTCATCAGAAACCCGGCGAGCCGGCGTTTGGTCTCGATCGTGGCCAATGTCACATTCGCCCAGATGCGGTTCATGCCGGGCGGTCCGAAGACATCCTGCAGGTCCTGCGGATCCGTCACACCGGACAATTCCGCCAGTTCGCGCACCCCTGTATGACCATATTCCACGCGCTGGCGCAGCTGCATCGTCTGCACCAGCCGGATAAAGGCCGAAATCATCACGGCCAGCGCGATCGAAATCAGGGGGAGGCCGGAAAGCAGGGTCATGCCGGCCATATGGGGGCGGCGCGGTGAGATGAAAGAGGGCTCATAGCGTGGTCTTGAATCGGAACATCGGATTGATCTTGGCGGTCAGAACGTGATCGCGCCAGACCCCATTGATTTCGAGATAGTCTTTCGCGACCCCTTCTTTCGCGAAACCAAGCCGGGTGAGCAGACGTCCGCTGCGGGCATTTTCGGGAACATAATTTGCCATAACCCGATGCAGATTCAGGCGGGTGAAAACATGCTGCAAGCTGGCCTCCAGCGCTTCATACATGATGCCCTGGCCTTGCGCCGACTGGGCCAGGGAATAGCCGAGATGACAGGCCTGAAACGAGCCCCGTATGATGTTTGAGTAATTGCAGACGCCGAGCACTTCGCCGCCGTCACGCGCGCGAATAACCAGTTTCAGCGCCCGCCCCTGCTGATGCTCTTCCACCGTGGCTCCGAGCCGGTCGCGCCAGGCGGTTTTGGAATGGAAATTATCGCTTCGCGCGGGTTCCCAGGGGTCGAGATGCGCGGCATTGGCGAGATAATAGTTTCGCAAGTCCTGTAAGTGTTCTCGCCCCTGCGGAAACAGCAACAGACGTTCGGTCAGGATCATGGCCGCCTCCCCTCCTAGCGCGGAATGGCGGCCCAGTAATCGAAGTCGAGGCAGACGCCGGGCACATATCGGCCATCCTCGCCCCGCAAGGCAAACGCGCCGGGGTCCTGATCCTTCACCGCGACGAGCCGCAAACGCAGCGCCCCGACCGTATCGTTCAAAACCGCCTTGTCGAGCACTTCGCTCCAGGCATAGACGGTGTCGCCAGCGAAGAGCGGGCCGGTATGCGTCCCGCCATTAATGCCCAGAAGCTCAGCGGCATTGCCAAGTCCGTTAAAGCTGAGCGCGCGGGCGATGGAGATCACCACCCCGCCATAGATCAGGCGCTTGCCGAACCGACTGTCCTTTTGGGCGTGGGCATCGAAATGCACCTTGGCGGTGTTTTGATACAGCCGCGTCGCGATCTGATGCTCCGCCTCTTCCACCGTCATGCCATCGACATGGTTGATCTTTTCACCGATCTCATAGGCATCAAATCGATGCTCGGACCCGGCCAGACCCATGTCCCAATCGGCATAGGCGCGTGAGAATTCAAACGTTGCGGGATCAATTGCGCTCGGAAGGTCCGGCACCACGGTCTCGGGCGCAGGCGATTCAGGGTCTCGTTTGTTCACCATCACCCAGCGCACATAGGACAGCGCTTCCTCGCCGCGCTGATTGAACCCGCGCGTGCGGACATAGACCACTCCGGTCTTGCCACTTGAATTCTCTTTCACGCCGATGACTTCGGACACCGCGTTCAGCGTATCGCCAGGATAGACCGGAACCGGAAAACGCCCATCAGCATAGCCAAGATTGGCGACGGCATTCAGCGAAATGTCCGGCACCGTCTTGCCAAACACGACGTGGAAAGCAAGCAGCGGATCAATGGGCAGATCATCATACCCATTGGCTTGCGCAAACGTCGCCGCGCTATAAAGCGCATGACGGCTGCCGGTCAGGGCGCGATACAGACTGACATCGCCACTGGTGACGGTCAGTGGGGTCGCATGGCGCAGAACCATGCCGACAGAGAAATCTTCGAAATAGTGTCCGGGATTGGATTTGGTCATGCCGCCTTAAACAAGGCGAGAGCTCAAACCGTCAAGACTGTCCCGGCGAAACCTGATCAGACCAGGCTGAATTGCATCAAATAAACATCCAGCATGGCGACAGACATAACGCTGCCACCGGCTGAAAACGCACTGCCAAGCGAGGGCGCCATAACGATGAGAATGAGCGCAGAGGCAAAACATCCGCCAACAAACTGGATCTGACCTTCACGCACCATGTCGCCAAGCGCGCGGGGACCATAAACGGCAAGGCGCGGTCCGAAACAGAACGCTGCGGACAGGGCGAGGAAAAAACAGGCAAGAAGCTGGAGCGCGAGCATCAGCACCACTTTCGCTAAGGATTGAAGCCTCCTTATCGCAAATGGGGGTTGAATTGACGTGTCACAGATCGGTGAAATTTTACCAATCAGAGAATGGACAGCAATTCCGCATTGGGACGGCCGAGCGCGGCTTTATTGCCCTTAATCCCGATCGGGCGCTGAATCAGGCGTGGATTGTCCGCCATCGCGGCGTAAACTTCCGCATCGCTTGCGGATTCGGGCAAGTCGAACTTTTCAGCATCCTTTTTGCGTAGAAACGCCCGGGGTGAGTCGACCCCCATTTTTTTGGCAATATCCTTCAGCTCGTCGACAGACAGTCGCTCGGACGCGTTCATATATTTACGGATTTCCGGTTCGACCCCATTTTCCTGTAACAAGGCGAGCCCCTTTTTCGACGATCCGCACCCTGTGTGATGAATTAGAATATACGTCATGCGTCTGCTCCTGAATGTCCTGAATCAGACATAGTCGCTTCGCCTCATTCGACAATTGGTCAGGCGCGCTTATTGGCAGATCTCGCAAGATGAGGCAGGCTGACAATTATGACCATGCAATCCCAACACCCGACTCTCGACGCGGCGATCGCGCTGCAATCCGAATTGTCCGCGCGCGCCCCGGAAATGGAAGACGCCCGGCGGCTGCCCGCTGACTTAGCCAAAAAGCTCGCCGAGGGCGGTCTCTTCCGAATGGTGACGCCGTCGGCTTATGGTGGGCTCGAATGCACGCCGCGCCAGATTGTCGATGCCGTTGAAGCCGTGGCGGAAGCCAATGCAAGCGCCGGCTGGTGCGTGATGATTGGCGCCACTACGGCGATGAATGCCGCCTATATGGAACCGGCGATGGCGCATGAAATCTATGATGATCCGATGATCATTACGGGCGGCGTATTCGCGCCCATGGGCAAGGCCGTCGTCGATGGCGATGATTATATTGTCAGCGGCCGCTGGCAATGGGGATCGGGCTCCGCCAATTGCACGTGGCTGTGTGGCGGCTCGATGGTGTTCGAGGATGGCGAATTGCGGACCCTGCCGAGCGGTCGTCCGGACGCCCGCATGATGATCTTCCCGGCTGCGGAGGTCGAGCTCATAGACACCTGGCACGTGATGGGGCTGAAAGGCACGGGTTCTGGTGATCTGGCGGTTGAGAATGTGCGCGTCCCCAAGGCCCGATCGGTCAGCCTGGTCGCCGACAAGCCGCTGATTGATGGCGCGCTCTACAAATTTCCAGCTTTTGGCCTGCTGAGCCTGGGGGTCGCCGCGACGGCCATGGGCAATGCCAAAGGCGCGCTGAACGCATTTATCGATCTGGCTGGCGTCAAGAAAAGCCAGGGGTCGCGAAAAACGCTTGGTGAGCGCGCGCCCGTTCTGCTCGAGACCTCGCGCATGATGGCGGCCTATCGCGCAGCGCGCGCCTATTTGCATGATGAGATTGAAGAGACCTGGGACGTCGCTCTGAACAGCGACGATATTCCAGTCGAACGGCGGGCCGCGTTGAGAATGGCCTGCACGCATATGGTGCGCACGAGCGCTGATATTTGTCGGACCTGTTATGATCTGGGGGGCGGCGCGGCGCTGTATGAAGCCAGTGATTTGCAACGCCGGTTCCGCGATGCGCATGCCATGACCCAGCATATCGTGACGGCGCCATCGACCTGGGAATTGACGGGGCGGCTGTTCTTCGATCTGCCAACCGATGCGAGTATGATTTAGACGGGCTCGGTTAGCCCAGTCCCTTATTCCGCTTCCGCGATGACCTCGTCAGATCCGCGCGACAGCGTTTTCATGACACCATCCGCTTCTTCAGCCGTATCTGCCGGGGCCTCTTTCTTTCGGGCGTAAGTCCGACGTTTCGGGGCATCGGCGGGCGTCTCGTCTGAGGCTTCAACCGGGGCCGGCGTGTCCGTATCGGCGCCATCCTCGCTGACCGTTTCGCGTGGCTTGCGACTGCGGCGACGGGGTTTCCGCTCGCTGGACTCTTCAGCCGTGGCAGCATCCACCGGCTCCTCACTGGTGTCGACGTCCGCGGCTTCTGCATCGCCATTCGCTTCCGCTTGAGCGGCCCGTTCGGCTTCGCGCTGAGCGCGTTCTTCTGCTTTGGCGGCCTCGCGGGCTTCGCGTTCCAGACGGGCTTCTTCTTTTTGCTTTTCAAAGACCGCAACGATCCGGGCATAGTGTTCGGCGTGCTGGAACAGGGCTTCCGCCTTTACGCGGTCACCAGAGGTTTGCGCGTCGCGGGCATATTGCATGTATTTGTCGAGAATTTGCTGCGCAGAGCCGCGAATGCGGACATCTGGCCCGTTGCTCTCATAGTGACGGTTTGGGTTTGAATTATTGTTATTATTCCCACCTGACCGGCGACGGCGCTTGCGCTGCATAGCCATAGGCAATTCCTGATCTTCTAAGTCCGAAACTCGGACGGTTTACACGCGAGGGGTTTACTCGTTTCCTGAAATGTCGCGCTGACTTTAAGGTCGGACAGGTAGCCCCGGTGTCACTGACCTTGACCCTTAGGTAGCGTGCGAAATCAGATTCGCCAAGGGGGTTTCTGCTAAGTTTTTCGCGCCGCGATGGCGCGGTCCTGTCCGCCCAGGTCCTGTTTGTGCTGAAGATCCACGAAACCGGCTTCCACCAACAGCGCGCTGATGGCCTGTTTCTGGTCATATCCGATCTCGAAAACGAGATGCGCGCCGGACGTCATGGCTGTCGCCGCGATGGCAATAATCTCGCGATAGGCGTCAAGGCCGTCCGGACCGCCATCCAAAGCCTCGATTGGGTCGTGATCACGCACTTCCGGCGCGAGTTCGGGGATAATGTCGCTGCGAATATAGGGCGGATTGGAAATGATGAGGTCACACCTGGACCAGCCGGACCAGTCCGACCAGGACCCCTGAAAAATGTCGGCCCGCCCCGTCATTTCGTGCAAATCGAGATTTTCCCGCGCCAGCAAGACCGCCTCCGGACTGGCTTCAACCGCCACGCCAGTGGCGAGCGGGCGCTGCGCCAGTATGGCGGCCAAAAGCGCGCCCGTTCCAGCGCCCAGATCCGCGATATGGCGGGCGGCGCCAGCGGCGAGCAGACCGAGCGCCAGATCAACGACAATTTCGCTGTCAGCGCGCGGGATCAACGCTCTGGTATCTGTTTTGAGCGCGAGTCCGTAAAATTCTGTCTGGCCAGCAATGTGGGCCAATGGCCGGCGCTTCAGGCGCATTTGCAGTGCCGATTCGAACGCCGCGATATAGTGCGGGTCGGCCGCATCGTTTTCCCGCGCGATCAACTCAGCCGGGGTCAGTTTGCTGGCCAGCAACATTAATAAACGCGCCTCGCGCACGGCATCGGGAATGTCGGCTTTGCTCAATTGTTTTGACGCGCGTTGAATCAATGATGCATAGGCGTTCGATCTCAATCGTCATCCTCGAAATCTAGGTCCGCCAAGCGTCTCGCCTGATCTTCGGTCATCAGGGCCTTCACGACATCTTCCAGCTTGTCGCCTGCAATAATCTTATCCAGCGCGTGCAGGGTTAGCCCGATCCGATGATCGGTGACGCGGTTTTCCGGATAATTATAGGTCCGGATCTTCTCGGATCGGTCGCCTGATCCAACTTGCGAGGCCCGCGCTTCAGCGCGTTCGGCGTCGCGTTCCTGTTTCTCTTTCTCATAGATCCGGATTTTCAGCTGCTGCATCGCCTTGTCGCGGTTCACATGCTGAGACTTTTCCGAACTTGTGGCGACAATGCCGGTCGGCAAGTGGGTGATCCGCACCGCCGAGTCCGTCGTGTTGACGTGCTGTCCGCCAGAGCCCGATGCGCGCATCGTATCGATCCGGATATCTTCCGGGCGAATGTCGATTTCGACGTCTTCCGGCGCCGGCAGAACGGCGACTGAAGCTGCAGACGTATGCACGCGGCCCTGAGTCTCGGTGGCCGGGACCCGCTGGACCCGATGGACGCCGGATTCCCATTTCAGGCGGCCATAGACGCCGTCGCCTTCAACATTGGCGATGATTTCCTTATAACCGCCGACATCGCCTTCCGAGGCGCTTTGCAGGTCAATTTTCCAGCCCTGCACCTGCGCGTATCGCGAATACATCCGGAACAGGTCACCTGCGAACAAAGCCGCCTCGTCGCCGCCCGTCCCGGCGCGGACTTCCAATACGATACTGGCTTTGTCATCGGCATCTTTGGGCAGGAGCAGGAGCTGCATATCGCTCTCTGCGTCCGGGATCCGGGCCTTCAGATCGTTGACTTCTTCCTGCGCCAGTTCCGCCATTTCGGCGTCATCGCCCTTGGTCATCGCCTCGGCCTCGGCCAGACCTTCGCGCATGGCAATCAGATCGCGGGCGGCCTCTACGACGGGTTTCAGCTCGGCATGCTCGCGGGACAAAGCAACAATCTCGCTGCTATCCGTGGTCGCGCCCATACGGGCTTCGACTTCATCAAAGCGTTCAATGACTTGTTCAAGGCGGGACTGAGGTATCGTGGCCATGCCCCGCCTCTAAACCGGATTGGCCCCTACAGGAAGACCCGAATGACTTCCTTGCCCGCCATCACAAACAGAACGATTGAGCCAAGCGCAAATACCATGAATCGTAAGGCCACTTTTGGGGATAAGGCCTGAACAATGGAGTGCAGGACCCGAATGCCGACATAGGCATAGCCGAGATTCATCATCAGGCCATCTGCCCCGCCCGTCAGCGCTGCAAACACCATCAGCGCATAGAATAGGGTCGGCTGTTCGTGCAGATGATTGTAATTGTCGGCAATCGCCCGGACATTGGCGGGCAGTCTGTCACCATAGGTGCCGGGATGGCGGGCCTCATCCGGATCAATTTTGGCCTTGTTCATCGCCGGTATTCGGGTCGCATACATCCAGAGCCACATGACCAGCGTCCAGCAGACCAGTAACAGGACCGGCGTCAAAAACCCTAATAACTCAGCTTGATAGTTGGCCACAAACTCACCGAAACTGATCGTCGGGACTTCCATTTCCATCGTTTTATCCTCCCAGATTTTATGATCCGGGCAGGCTAGGCGTCATTGCGCGGATTGCAAACCCGTCTCGCTGCGGGACTCAGTGTCGAAATGGGCATTCATAAAGCGGGTGAAGGCGTCAATATCTTCCGATACGACGCTATGTCCGCCAACCCGCAACCAATAACTGATATCGGCGGCGGGATCGAAATCCCGCATCCCTGCGCCGTCGGGCAGGCCGTCGGAACCCGTCGCCTCGTAAACCGGGTCAGCACCCTGCGCCAACACAAAGGACGAGTTTGGGTCTGACCAGACATCCCGGCGACCATTGCCCAGAAAGATCGGTTTCGGCGCAGACAAAGCGAGCAGGAAATGCTGATCCAGCGTCAGATCCAGGCCATTCTCCAGCTCTTCGCCGAGGCCAGGGCGCACCCAATGTGGATACGAGTTTGCCATACGCTTTAGGGTCTCGCCTGTGGTCGACCGGGACGATGATCCCCCGCCAAACCCGGATTGATGCGCCACAGCCGCGGCAATCCGGTCCGACCATCCCGACGCAATCAGGGCAGACTTGCCATAGCGCGAATGGCCAATCGCAGCGATCGCACCAGCATTAATGCGCGAATCCTCGCCGAAAACACCAGCGGCGGCATGAAAGCCAAACGCCCAGGCCATGAGTGTACTGGTCGGCGCGGGCCCTGGCGATAAATCGGCCATCACCAATTGCGCCGCATCATTGCTGTCCAGAACGAAACTCCACCCGGGAAAGCTGGCATAGGCGAGACCAGCATCAAAGTAGCGCTCGATCGGGGCATAGGCGATATAGGTGCCGAAAATGTTCGTCGCGATGAATCCGGTCGCGCCGGTCATGTTCGTGCCATCACAAATGGCGCCGCCAAACTCAGTCACAGGATCATTTGGAAAGACCGAACAATTATCCGAAAAAGTCTGACTGATCAGCAGTGGAACAGGGCGTTCGCTGGCCGTATTGGGAATCGCGATCACGACAGGAAAACTGCGTGCGCCATCACCAGCGCCAATGGTCAGCGTGATTTCCTCAAGCGTGCCGCGCCCGTCAAGATAATTGGCATCGATCATTTTCGGTGCGCTCGCGGAGACCGGAAGGTTACCCGGCCAGGGGCCATATAGCTCCGCCTCCAGGGTTGCCCGCGTCGCTTCAGCATCAAATGGCAGTGTGATATCCGGGCGGGGGATCGGCTTATTGTCCGTTTCGAGGCTGGCATAATTGAGGCCAAGCATCGTGCACCCCCACATACCGCCAAAGATGATCCCGAACAGCACCAGCCGAATGGCCCATTTGAATGTCTGCCAGATCATGTCCTGCCTCCTGAGGGTCGCTCTCTCCCGATTAGCGGGACAGCACCGGATGGCAAGTAGGGAGAAAATCCAGCCGCTTCACGAGTTCGCGATCTGGATCCTTATTCCGCGGCGACGGACTCCGCTTCCCGTTGCGCCTTGAGACGCTCCGCCTTGGCTTCGACTTGCGCCACGATTTGGTCGACCATGTCGGCATTGGACAGTTTGTGGTCCGGGCGACCGGAGACATACATCATGCCACTTTCCTTGCCGCCGCCTGTAAATCCAAGATCGGTCATGGCCGCTTCGCCGGGGCCGTTTACGACGCAGCCAATGATCGACAAAGTGATTGGCTCGGCAATATGCGCCAGGCGCTCTTCCAGGGTCTGGACCGTGGAGATGACATCAAATCCCTGTCGCGAACAACTTGGACAGGAAATGATATTGACGCCGCGCGTACGCAGGCCCAGCGACTTGAGCATGTCATAGCCGACTTTGACCTCCTCAACCGGATCATCGGACAGTGAGACGCGGATCGTATCGCCAATTCCCATCCAGAGCAGGTTGCCCATGCCAATTGAGGATTTAACGGTTCCAATCCGACGTCCACCGGCTTCGGTAATGCCGAGGTGCAAGGGCGCATCCGTGGCTTCGGCAAGCTGTTGATAAGCGGCGACCGCCAGGAACATATCCGACGCCTTGACGCTGATTTTATAGTCATGAAATCCCAGATCATCGAGGATGCGCGCATGGTCCAGAGCGCTTTCCACCATCGCATCGGGGCATGGCTCGCCATACTTTTCCAGCAAATGTCGCTCGAGCGATCCGCCATTCACGCCGATCCGGACAGAGCAGCCATTATTGCGCGCGGCGCTGACGACTTCTTTCACACGATCTGGTGATCCGATATTGCCCGGATTGATGCGTAGACAGGCCGCGCCCGCTTCGGCCGCTTCAATGCCGCGCTTATAATGAAAGTGTATATCGGCGACGAGCGGAACGGGAGACCCCTTCGAAATCGCCGAAAATGCGGCCGTGGACTCTGCGTCCGGACAGGAGACACGAACGATATCTGCTCCGGCATCGGCCGCTCGCTGGATTTGCGCCAGCGTCGCCGCCACGTCCGGTGTTGGCGTATTGGTCATGGTCTGGACCGAAATCGGTGCATCGCCGCCAACCAGAACGTTGCCAACACGAATTTGTCGCGACTGGCGACGCTCAATATTGCGCCATGGTCGGATGGGATTATGGGTCATGCGAGCACCCTGCACTGTCTCTCAGCGCCTCATGTGGCCCCAGAATGCGACGAGGTAAAGACCCCTCTATGCCGCACAATTTGCAAAAAATTTAGTCGATCGTGTCAAGGTCCAGGAAATCCCGATCTGCTATGGCGACCATAGGGGATTGTAAACCGATGGAGCGTGTGATGCGCCAATTGCCGATTCCAGGCGTGTTTGCAACGCGCTGGCAACGAAAATTCGAAGCCTTCTGCGACGATCGGCGAGGGCTCGCGGCGGTCGAGTTTGCCATGATTGCGCTGCCATTCTTCTTTTTGATTTTCGGTCTCCTGGAAGTCTGCGTTATTTTCATTATGTCGTCGATCCTGGAACACGCCTCGAGCGAAGCCGCGCGCCAGATTCGCACCGGGCAGTTACAGAATTCAGGGCTGGCCGACGCCGCGATGGAAACATCGTTCCGTCAGGATGTTTGCGACGAACTCTTTGGTCTGATGTCATGCGACACAAGGTTGAAGACAGATGTACAGGTGTTCGCCGATTTTGGCTCAACCGGGTCGTCTCCAGCGCTCGAGTTCGACAGTGCCACAGGAGACCTGAACGGAGATTGTTTCGGCTTTTCAGCCGGGGGTCAAAACCAGATCGTGGTGATCCGCGTGTTTTATGAATGGGATTTGATTATCCCGATCTTGAGCGCACCGCTGGCCAATATGTCGAACAATCGGTTGCTCCTGCAATCCACCGTCGCTTTCCGCAACGAGCCATTCGGAAATTCGGGATCGGGCGGTCCTGGCGTGCCTGCCGGATGTTAGCGGACGCGAAATCGAGGTGTATGATGACTAGACTATTCCATTCAAGACGCAGAGCGTTCGCGAAATCCGAATCCGGTATTTCGGCCGTCGAATTTGCCCTCATCGCGCCGCTAATGGCGACCCTTTATTTTGGGTGTATCGAACTGTCTCTGATGATGACCCTCGATCGCAAGGTTACCGGCGCGACCGCAGCATTAGGCGATCTTACGGCACGGGCTTCGAATGTGACCAATGATGAACTTTCTGATATTTTTGAAGCAACCCGCATGGTCATGCAGCCCAGCGACATGTCTCAAGCCGATATGCGCGTGACAAGCCTGATTGACGATGGCACCGACACGGACTCATCAGACGGAATAAATGCCAAAGTGGTGTGGAGCGATGGATGCGGCAACCTGACGGCTTACGCTGTTGATGCGACCGTCACCATCCCGGCTAACCTGGTGCCATCTGGCGGTACGATCATCATGGCCGAGATGTCATATCCATACAATTCGCCGATCGGGTTCTTCTTCAAGAATCAAAAAGACCTAACGGACAAATTCTTTCTCCGCCCGCGTCGTGTGGATTCGATTACCCGCGACACGGCAACCGGATCGGTGACGTGCGGCTTTACACCCTAAGGTGCCCTAAGCGCGCGAATTTTCTTTTAAATACTCAGGCGTCTTGTCGGCTCTGACCGTACAAATGATGGCAAGCCCGGTCGCCAACAGAACAAGAACCGGCGCAAATCCGACACGCTCGTCACCGGTGAGCCAGGTGACCAACCCGACGGATCCGGGACCGAGCCAGACCGTGACACTGCCCGCCATCGCATAGAAGCCGAAAAACTCGCCAATCTTCTCTGGTGGCGCAATATGCACCAGCATGTAGCGGCTGGATGAAATCGTCGCGACCAGGAAGATGGTGCCGGGAATAACCGCCAGGACATAAGCCAGGTCGGCCAGCGTACTGAACACACCGCCCTCCCAAACCGTGTGTCCGGCTGGGACCAGACCGTAAAGAATGGCGTCCTTGGTGATCGAGATTTGGAAAATGCCGATCAAAATGGCCATGCTGAGCTCGAACATGAGGGCGCGTTTTGGGCCGAGCAGGCGATCCAGCGCCCCCCCGCAAAACGCACCAACGACGGCGAACAGCGAGGCCAGAATGCCATATACAGCAAGCTGTGCGCCCTCCCATTCCAGCACGCTGCTGACATAAACACCGCCAATGGTCAGCATCGCCGCAATGCCATCAGCATAGATCATCCGACCGACCAGGTAGCGCATCACATTGGGATGCTGTTCAAAGCGACTCTTGACCCAGGAGATCGGATGGACGCGATTGGCCGGATTGCGGAAATCCTTCAATGCCTGGCCCCAGGTTGCGTCCTTCTTGTAGACGTCCGGCATCATCAGGAAGAAGGCGGTCATGAAGACCAGCAACCAGAACCCAATGGTTGGCGCAGATAAGCGCGACACATCGATCCCCGTCAGACCAAAAGGAGGATTGGTGCTGAGTACGGCCACGGCGATCAGCAGCAGCATTCCTGCCCCATTGCCCATGGCCAGGCCGAGGCCCGAGACGAGCGGCAGCGCTTTCGGTTCCCCAGCCCCTGGCAGCATCGCATTGTGAAGCAGTTCGGACACGGTGTAGCTGCAATAGCCGACGATCAGGAGGAACATCCCAATCGGAATCGCGCCCGGCAAATCTGGCTTTACAAAACCGAGCAAGATCGAACACGACGCCAACACAGCAAACGTGTAGAAAATCAGCGGTTTCTTGCGGCCGGCATGATCGACAACGCTTCCGAGAATGGGCGAAACAAAGGCCATAATGACACCGGCAATGGCAATTGTGACCGCGATCAGGGTTTGACCCATTGCGCCGCTATCAATGACGGAACTGGCAAAATAGGGCGTGAAAATGAAAATGACGACGATATTGTAATAGGGGTTGCGCGCCCATTCGAACGAGGCCCAGCCCATCCCCTTTTTGCCAAACGCGCCGCCCGCGACCGGTTCAGCGCCGCCTTCCGCAGCCGGGTCAGCCACTTCGTTTTCTGCATCAGCCATATTGTCACCTCCCATGTGCGCATCTGCGGCGCGATCGCCGAGACCCTGAAACAATCCGCTCGGCTTGGGAAGGGCGGGCGCTGCGACGCCTCGCTGCGACACAGACTACGCTTGACGCCCGCGTTGGCCGCGATAAACACAGCGCAAATTGGCTCGGAGACGATCATGGCAGCAAGCGACTACACACGCGGCGAAATGGAAATTGAAGCTCAGAAAAGCATGTATGTCGGGACCATGAAGGCCGGGGCCTGGGGCGCGATCATTACGCTGCTCATGCTGGGCTATGCCACGTTCACCCTGTCTATCGGCATGCCATGGCTGGTGGCGCTGGTCGTCTGCGCTGGTGCCGGTATCGTTATCGGGCTCGGCATGGGCTTTGGCGGTGCCTGGGTCGCAACGATTGTGGCCCTGTCCGGACTGGCGCTCTTCGTTCAATTGCTGATCGTCCTGTTCAGCATGGCGCTTTAGATCAACACGCAATCCATTGATGGTAAAAGCGGCTGCTTGGACGGCCGCTTTTTTGTGTCGGCAATTGCTGGCGCGAATCAGCGAACGCGCCTAATTTAGGCGAATGGCAGACAGCGCCCCCCTCCGCACGCGTCCAGTGATCCGGCAATTGCCGCCAGACGCCGTCAATCGCATCGCCGCTGGCGAAGTGGTTGAACGCCCAGCGGCAGCGATCAAGGAACTCGTCGAGAATGCCCTCGACGCCGGGGCAAGAGCCATTCGCGTCAGCATTGAAGAGGGCGGCCTGAAGCGGATGATCGTGGAAGATGATGGCTGTGGCATGAGCGCCGACGATATGCGTCTGGCGCTGGAACGCCACGCCACGTCCAAGCTGACGCCGGATGCGCATGGCCGGGTCGATCTGCTAAACATTCATACAATGGGATTTCGCGGCGAGGCCTTGCCCTCCATCGGCGCCGTCAGCCGGATGACGCTGACATCTCGGGCCGCAGGTGAAGACGCAGCCGAAATGTTCGTCGAGGCGGGCCGCATTGAAGGCCCCAAACCAGCAGCCTTTTCCGGATCCGGCCTGACCGGGACACGTATTGAAGTCCGGGACCTGTTCCACGCGACACCGGCGCGCCTGAAATTCATGAAAACCGAACGGTCGGAGACCCTGGCCATCACAGACGCGCTGAAACGGTTGGCGATGGCCCGCGCAGACGTTGCCTTCTCCCTCGAAAACAATGGGCGCAATGTGTTTCGCTATGCCGCTCATCCCGAGGGAGCCGACGGGCAACTTGAACGTCTCGGCGCCATTATGGGGCGCGACTTTCGCGAGAATGCGCTGCAGATCGATGCCGATCGCGAAGCCGTGCGCCTGACCGGCTTTGCCGGGCTGCCAACGCTCAATCGCGGCAATGCTCAGCGCCAATACCTGTTCGTCAATGGGCGGCCGGTCAAGGATCGGATGCTGAACGGGGTTATCCGCGCTGCGTATCAAGATTTTTTGGCCCGTGACCGTCATCCGATGGCGGCCCTCTTTGTCGATCTCGACCCTGAATATGTCGACGTCAACGTGCATCCGGCCAAGACCGAAGTCCGGTTTCGCGACGCCGGCAATGTGCGTGGCCTGATCATTGGCGCGCTGCGCCACGCGCTCGCCACCGCGGGTCATCGCGCCAGCACGACCGTGGCAGCTGAAGCGCTTGGCAGGGCCCGCGCCGAACCGGTGCAGGCAGATGTTTTCCGGCCTTCAACGCTATGGTCAGACAGTCAGGCCCGACCGATCTCGCCCGTGTCACCTGCCGCGCCCACCGGATCGGGGGCGCCGCATAGCGTGGCGACAAAGACACCTGGCACGTATGAGGGCGGCCTGTCCGCCCGGGTCGAACCGGAAATAGGTGTCGCCACACCGGACCAGCCGTTGGGCGTGGCGCGGGCGCAATTGCACGAAACCTATGTCGTGGCCCAGACCGAGGATGGCATTGTCATTGTCGACCAGCATGCGGCGCATGAACGCCTGGTCTATGAAGACATGAAACGCCAAATGGCAGCCGGCGGTGTCAAACGTCAGGCCTTGCTGATCCCGGATATTGTCGAGCTCGGCGAGGATGAAGCAGCGCGCGTCCTGGCGCGCAGCGAAGAACTGGCCGAACTCGGCCTGGAAATCGAACCTTTCGGACTTGGCGCCATCTGTATCCGCGCGACTCCTGCTCTGTTTGGCGAAATGGACGCCGCCGGCCTGTTGCAGGATCTGGCCGACGATTTTGCAGAATATGATGCCGGACTCGCCTTGAAAGAGCGGTTCGAAGAGGTGATGGGCAATATGGCCTGTCGCGGGTCTGTCCGGGCCGGTCGGCGCCTGAATGCTGACGAAATGAACGCCCTGCTTCGCCAGATGGAAGCGACCCCGCATTCTGGACAATGCAATCATGGCCGGCCGACTTATGTCGAGTTGAAGCTTGCCGATATAGAGCGACTGTTCGGACGCCGTTAACGGTTTCGCTCAAAAAATAACGAAAATTCAACCGTAGCTTGCAAGTGTGGTCCTATGGGACAGGCAATTCAGCGCGACGATCCATCGAAATTTGGCGGAGTCTCTGTGGCCCTGGTCGCCTTGGTGGTATTTGGCGGGTTCCAGATCTGCTTTCTCGCGCTCGATGCCGTTTTCCAATTTCCACATTGGGTCATGATGTCGGAAGCAATGGCAGCTTTAGGGGTTACTCTATTTTGCGTCCTGTTGGTCGCGCGTGCTGAGAAACGCGCAAATGAAGCTGATGCAATCGCGGAATCACAACTATCGCATCTCGCGGATTTTGCCACGGATCTCTACTGGGAAACCGATCTGGAAGGCCTCGTAATCGCCGCGGGCGGGCGCTTGATGAAAACCGTCGTGCCGGACAAGAATCGTATCCTCGGGCAGCATTATCTGGATGTAATCCATCTCGAAGAGGCCGAGATGGAAAAGATGTTGAACGCGCTGCAAGCGATCCAGCCTTATTCGGATATCCTCTCGAAACTCAATGACCCGCAAGGCAAGCGCTATTTCATTTCGCTGTCCGCCACGCCGCGCTTCAATGCGGCTGGCGACGTTATCGGCTATCTCGGCGTCGGCACAAATGTGACCCGCCGGATCGAGGCGCAAGGCCGGCTGAGACATATGGCCGAGCATGATATGCTGACCGGTCTTTCCAATCGCTACGCCTTCCAGAACCGAATTGAAGGCGATGTCGGTGCCAGCGAGGATGATGAGAATGTCGCCCTGCTCGCCATCGACCTGGATAATTTCAAGACCATCAATGACACATATGGCCATCAGGCAGGGGATGCCCTGCTCAGTCAGGTGGCCAAACGGATTCGCAGCACCATTCGCGGCCGCGACTGGGCGGCGCGACTGGGCGGCGACGAATTCGTTGTGGTCACCCATGATGTCGCCAATCCAATGGATGCGTGCCTGATGGCGGCGCGGCTGATCACGGCCTTGTCGCGACCTTATCAGATTGGCGGCCTGGAACTGAAATGTACCGCTTCGGTGGGCGTGGCCTGCGCCCCC
>JBCBBC010000040.1:0-33044 GCA_038532145.1 Pseudomonadota bacterium
TTGTCACCCTCTACGTCGAGGTTTTCGACAACAATTTTTTTAACACGCTCAAGAACGTCAGACATGGATACCTCTCTGATATTGTCTGACGTTCTTGAGCGTGTTAAAAAAATTGTTGTCGAAAACCTCGACGTAGAGGGTGACAAGGTTGTTGAGAGCGCAAGCTTTATCGACGATCTGGGCGCTGACTCACTCGACCTTGTCGAGCTGGTCATGGCGTTTGAAGAAGAGTTCAATATCGAGATCCCCGACGATGTGCAGGAAAATATCCGCACGGTTGGCGATGCGGTGACGCATATAAACGCGCACGTCGGTTAGAGGCTGACACATGCGCCGCGTTGTCATTACCGGAATTGGAATCATTTCGCCTCTGGCTGCGAACAGAGAAGCGACATGGGAAAGACTGATCGCAGGAGAGTCCGGTGCCGGTCCGATCGATACATTCGATCCGGCCAACACCGCCTGCAAGATTGCTTTCCAGGTCCCATACAAGAGTGGCCGCGGTGGCCGGTCTGAAGATGACCCGCATGCCTTTGACCCGGATGCGGTGGCGACCGCCAAGGAACGTCGCCGTATCGATGAGTTTATTCTCTACGCGATCGGTGCTGCTGATGAAGCGGTTGAAGATTCCGGTTGGGTCGCTGAGACGGACGAAGACAAGGAACGCACAGGTGTTTTGATTGGCTCCGGTATTGGCGGCCTGCAAAGCATCTATGATTCTTCGATCAACCTGTATGAGAACGGGCCCCGCAAGGTGAGCCCATTCTTCATTCCCTCAGCCTTGATCAACCTGGCGTCCGGCCAGGTCTCGATCAAACATGGCTTCAAGGGCCCCAATCATTCGGTCGTTACGGCGTGTGCGACGGGCGCGCATGCCATCGGTGATTCCGCTCGGTTGATCCAGTATGGTGATGCCGATGTCATGATTGCCGGCGGCTCCGAAGCTGTGATTTGCGAACTCGCAATTGCAGGCTTCTGTGCCGCGAAGGCGATGTCGACAAAGTATAATGACGAGCCAAAACGGGCCTCGCGTCCTTATGATGAAGGCCGCGACGGGTTTGTCATGGGCGAGGGCGCTACGATCCTCGTCCTTGAGGAATATGAGCATGCCAAAGCGCGTGGCGCCAAGATTTATGCCGAAGTGGCTGGCTATGGCCTGACCGGTGATGCGCATCACATCACCGCGCCGGCAGAAGGCGCTGAAGGTGGCTATCGCGCCATGAAAATGGCGGCGGACCATGCCAAGCGCAATCTCGGCCTCGAGCTTGATCAAATCGATTATGTGAACGCTCACGGCACTTCGACCCCGCGCGGCGACGAGGGTGAAGTCGGGGCGGTTGAACGCCTGTTTGGCGACCATTCGCCGAATCTGTCTCTTTCCTCGACCAAGTCAGCCGTAGGGCACCTACTTGGTGCGGCCGGCGCAATTGAAACGGCTTTCTGCGCCATGGCGATCCGGGATCAGGTGATGCCGCCAACGCTCAATCTCGACAATCCCAGTGTTGAGTCGCCGATTGATCTGATTCCGCACAAAGCCAAGAAAGCGCCAGTGCGGGCCGCGATGACGAACTCGTTCGGGTTTGGCGGAACTAACGCATCGCTCATCTTGAAGCAGGTTGACTAGTCTGGCGAGTACGGCAACGACATAACGGGGCGGGCCAAAATCGGGACTGAACCATGATGCGTCTCATTAAAGCGTTTCTAGCGTTGATCATCATAGCCGCAATTCTGGCTGGCGCCGCCGCTGGATATGGCTGGTTCTGGTTGAAGAATGAAGTCGCCATACCCGGCCCGGCGGCACAGGAAACGAACTTCACAGTTGAACGAGGCGAAGGTTTTGCGAGTATTGCTGATCGCCTCCAACTGGAAGGCCTGATTGAGGATGAGCGCGTCATCCGCCTGCAGGCCCGAGTCGACGGTGTCGAAAGCGATATTAAGGCCGGCTCTTATGTGATCCCCGCCCGGGCAAGTGTCAGCGAAGTGCTCGAACAATTGGTCAAAGGCGACGTTATACAGTTCCGCTTGACCATTCCTGAAGGCCTCACAACAGCGCAAATCCTGCGCCGCGTCGAGGCGGATACCAACCTCAAAGGCGACATGCCCGCGCGCGAGTACGCGGAAGGTGTGCTGTTGCCAGATACTTATGCCTTTGGCGCCGAGACTACGCGCACGCAATTCATTGAGCGGATGGAGGCGGCACAGGATGCCTTGTTGGAAGAGATTTGGGATTCGCGACAGGCTGATCTGCCGATATCGACCCCCTATGAGGCGGTGATCCTGGCCTCGGTCGTGGAGAAAGAGACGGCAAGTGCCGATGAACGTCCCATCGTGGCGGGGCTGTTCGTTGGACGGTTGAAAAAGGGTATGCGCCTGGAAAGTGATCCGACCATTATTTACGGCGTGTCTCGTGGCGAGCCGCTATACAATAATCAAGGTCAACGTCGCACGCTGTACCGGTCCGAAATCAATCGCGCTACGGACTGGAACACCTATCAGATGGATGGTCTGCCAAAGACGCCGATTTGCAACCCTGGTCGGGACGCGATTGCCGCCGTTCTAGATCCCCCGTCAACCGACTATGTCTTCTTCGTTGCCGACGGTAAGGGTGGACATCTTTTCGCAGAGACCTATGCCGAGCATCAAAGAAATGTCGCGGCCTATCGCGCCTATGAACGTGGCGAGATCAATCGCGAACGGGAGAATTGATGGGATTATCTGGGATGACCGGCTTCGCGCGTGTGAATGGCGAGGCGGAATGGGGCAACTGGCATTGGGAAGTCCGAAGCGTCAATGGACGCGGTTTGGATATTCGCCTGAATATGCCTTCAGGCATGGAAGCCGTTGAAAAAGCCGTCCGCAAGGCGGCCAGTGACGCCTTCAACCGCGGCAATTTGCAGATCGCGCTTCGAATTGAACTGGCGGGGGCGGAATCTGTTTCTGTGAATGAGCAGGTCTTGCAGACTCTGATGACCGCTTACGAAAAAGCCGAAGGTGCTCTGGCGACCGGACCGGCTTTGGCGACTCTGATGGGAATCAAGGGCGTTGTTGAAGCGGATACATTATCCCTGCGCGACTTGGCGGAGGTGGAAGGTGCGGTCGATCGTTTGCAAGCGACAGGGCTCGAAGTGATCGCGGAGCTCGCAAAAGCCCGCGCGCAGGAAGGCGAGGATCTTTCCAGTGTGCTGACTGGACAATTGTCCGAAATGGATCGCCTGAGACAGGAAGCGGTTCAGTACGCTGAGGCCCAAAAAACATCTATTGCCGAAAAGTATCGCCAACGCATCACTGAATTTGATACGGAAGGTGCCGTTTCGGACGAACGTCTGGTCACTGAAATAGCGGTTCTTGCGACCAAAGCAGACGTCACTGAAGAATTGGATCGCCTGGAAGCACATATCGCGCGCGGTCAATCGCTGATCGATGTGGACGAGGCCGTGGGCCGAGATCTGGGCTTTCTGGCGCAAGAGTTGAACCGGGAAGCCAATACGCTTTGCTCGAAATCGGCAGTTCTGGATTTGACGAATACCGGTCTCGCGCTCAAAAGCGTGGTGGATCAGTTCAAGGAGCAAGCCGCGAATGTCGAATAGTCCGGATCACGATCCCCGTCGCGGTCTCATGCTGGTCATCTCCAGCCCGTCTGGTGCTGGCAAGACCACTCTGGCGCGGATGCTGATGAAAGAGTTTGATGATGTCGTTCTGTCCGTGTCCGCGACGACACGTGAGCCGCGGCCAAACGAGCAGGACGGAACCGATTACCATTTCAAGTCTGAACCCGACTTTCGTAAAATGATTGCGGGCCGTGAATTCCTGGAATGGGCCAAGGTCTTTGATCGCTATTACGGGACGCCGCGAGCGGATACCGTGGCACAGCTCGAAATCGGCAATGATGTCCTATTTGATGTCGACTGGCAGGGTGCGGACGCCCTTCATGACCAGATGCCGAATGATTGCGTTTCCGTCTTTGTCCTACCGCCCAGCATTGAAGCGCTGGAACAAAGGCTGGCCGCCCGCGAAGGCTCAACGCCGGACATGGTGGCTCGCCGGATGCGCGATGCGCAGGCTGAAATTCTGCACTGGCGGCGATACGATTATTGCATCGTCAATGATGATCTTGAAGAGGCCTATGGCAAATTGCGGCGCATTCTTCTGGTCGAGCGGACCAAGCGTCTGCGGGAACATAAGCTGGAGGACCATGTGCGTCGCCTGCTTGGCGAACTCTAGTGTTCCACCACAAGCGTGATAGATCCAGACAGGGTTTCCCCGGGCGACAGCGTTCTAAATCCTGTCAGATCAGGTGGAAGCGCGCTGTTGACGGCATTGGGGGCGTGACTGATGGGCTCAACACAGAAATAGTCTTCGCCCTGGGGAACATAAACAGTCGCATGAGAGAAGACCGGATCGGACCTCATTGTAATTGAATGCGTCGGCCAAACCATACGAACAGGTTCAGATCCGACAGAGAATGTGGTGTCGAGATTGAGGGTCTCGACCTGCCGTCCACGTGTCAGGTCACTGGCGCCGGCGATCTGTTCTGGTCTGTTGTCCCCGTTGACATCGTCAGGGAACCATTGATGCGTGGTCGGCAAATGCAAGACGGCGCCCGGTCGCGAAAAATAGGGATGCCAGCCCAGTCCGGCCGGCATTTCATCATCGCTGTCATTGGTCAAAGATAAGGTCACAGAGAGCGCGTCTGGTGTAAGCGAAAACACCTGGCGCGTTGAATAGGTCCAGGGCCACGCGTCCGGAGCATGGTGATAGATAAGGGATACGGAAGACTCGTCGCTTGCTTCGACTTTCCAGGGAACCCGCCATCCATGACCATGAATGGCATGAGGCTCCGGTGGCAGGTTTTCAGGCAAGGCGCAAACGCGCCCCGCAAACGCAAACCGACCATGGTGGATCCGACCAACGAAAGGTACCATCGCAAATGACGCGTATTGCAGCGGATCAAAAGCAGGTCCGATGCGCTCCGGTGCCGGTCGCAGAACGTCGAGACCGCGATGTCGCAAAGTGCTCACAGCCCCGCCAGCACATGGATCAAGTTCCAGAAACATCTGTTCCGCGGTCAGATTCAGGCGCACGACCGGGCCTCCCCATAGAAACGCGCGAGGGCCCTGAACTGTTTCTGGGTCAGGGTCTCTGCGCGCGCTGTGGGGTCAACGTCGCAGGATTCGAGCCACTGCGAAGGGGTCAGCTGCGCTGTTTTGGCAAGCGATTTCAGTGATGCCCGGAGCATTTTTCGTCTTTGTCCAAACGCGGCTGTCGTGACCCGCTCGAGATTGTCCAGGTCGTCAAAGCGGTCTTCCGGGGACAAGGGTCGAAATACCGCCACGGCGCTGTCGACTTTCGGGGGCGGTTGAAACGCGCCGGGCGGCAAAGTGAAAGCGATCGCGGCGTCACAAACCGCTGCGGTGAGGACCGCGAGGCGCCCATAATGCGGGGCACCAGGGCGCGCGCAGATACGCATCGCGACCTCTTTCTGGAACATCAGCGCCATTTCTCCCCGCCAGGCCCGCGCCTTCAGCCAGTTGATCAGCAGCGGGGTACCAACATTGTATGGCAAGTTTGCAATGATCATTACGGGCGACACGGCCGTTTGCAGGGCAGGGAGGTCCGTCCAGATGATCTTACGGGCATCTTGTTCAACCACATGCAGTCGGCCAGCCTCGGCTTCGGGCCATGCGCGCAACGCTTCGGCGAAGCGACCGTCCGCCTCAATACAGGTCAAGGACCGGACGCCTTGATCGAGCAGTGCACGGGTCAGACCACCCGGTCCGGGACCAACCTCGATCACGTCCCGGCCCTCGACCGGACCAGCGGCGAGCGCTGTGCGGCGCAAAATGTCCGGATCGAACAGAAAGTGCTGACCCAGTGCTTTTCGCGCCGGGGCTTGTGTTAACTCGGGGCGATCAGGCATGCGCCTTGGCTCGATTTTCGGCCAGCTCCGCTGCCAGCTTCAGGGCAGCGATGAGACTGTCCGGTCGACAGCTAGCCGCAGCCGCTGCCTCATAGGCGGTGCCATGATCCGGGCTGGTTCGAATGATCGGTAAACCCAAAGTCGTGTTCACACCGCCCCACATGTCGAGCGTTTTGACGGGGATCAGGCCCTGATCATGAGTCATGGCAATGACCGCATCGAACTGATCCGACAAGGCGTCATGGAATACGGTATCGGCGGATCGAGCATCCGTTATGTTCAGCCCCTCGGCCCGCAATGTGCTCGCCACCGGATTGATGATGTCCAGTTCTTCAGTGCCGATGGATCCGCTCTCTCCGGCATGCGGATTGAGGCCGGTAAATGCCAGGCGAGGTGTTGAAATATTGAAATCGTTGAGGAGTGCTCTGTGCGTAATGCGCGCCGTTTCAGCCAGTTTTTCGGGGGTTAGATGTTCGAGCACCTTAAGCAGCGGAATGTGAATCGTGGCCAAAGCAACACGGAGGCCGCCGCCTACCAGCATCATGACGGGTTCGGGGATGGTCTTTTCTGATCCGCCACAGAGGCTGGCTATGAATTCCGTATGACCGGCATGGGCAAATCCCTGCTCATACAAGACGGCCTTTGAAATTGGATTGGTCACAACACCCGAGGCTTCACCCCTCAAGGCAAACGCAGTCGCCATTTCAATACTCTTGATGATTGCCGCGGCAAAGTCGCCTGAAGGCGTTCCGGCGATGAGCATATCGAATGCGTCGATCCTTATGGGTAACACGGGTAGGGCGTTCGCGAAGCACTGATGCGCTGCGTTCGGCGAATCAATGGTTTGAACTGGGACCTGTTGGTCGAACAAGCGTGGGTCTGCAATTACGAAAAACGGATGCAGTCCGCTTTGCTTGCGCCCCTCCCAGGCCGCGATCGTAATTTGCGGGCCGCAACCGGCCGGATCGCCCATGGTCATGGCGAGAGGCGCGAAAGCCTGGCTCACGGAAGACTACTGGCGCCGAATGATCGTCGCTTCGCGACGCAGATTGCGCAAGCTTCGTTCGGATATCATGCCGAGTTGTTCGCTATAAAGCCGATCCTCGACCTGCGCACGATCCGGCACTGCCTCAACGTCATTCTTGCGATCGCAAACAAACATGGCGGCAAGGGTCCCCGACTGGGCGAAGATGTCCGTACTTTGGCCGATCTCCGTTGATAGCACCATGGACCGTCCTTCCGGGCCAAGATCTTCAACATCCAGATCGGTCAAGGAGACAGATCTCAAATTCTCATCAGCATCGACGACGGCATCGATACCAGCACAGTCTGAAATCTCTGAGAGCGCCGCTTTCAAGCTGTCTTCTGTGCCATCATTGACGGTGATACGTGTCACGTCGACCAGCGTGGTCGAGTCGGAAGGATCGCGTTTGGCACGAATATTCATGATATAGACGCCATCGTCGACCTGGATAGGTGCCGTGATCCCGGGCTCCGCCATATCGCGCAATACGTCAACGCGGGCATCATCGAAATCGTCGATCACCACCCAACCCATATCCCCGCCAGTCGCCGCGGTCGGGGCGGAAGAGAAGCGTTGCGCCGCCAGTTGGAATTGAGCACCGGCGCGCAGCTGATCAACAATCGAATTTGCCGCGGTTAGGGCCTGCACCTTATCCGCTTCTTCCGGCGCATAGAGAAAAATTTCGGAAATCAGATATTGCTCTTTTTCCGCGTCGGCCTCGAGACGCTTTATTTGCTCACTGATCTGGTTGTCGGAGATACGGATCCGCGAACCATAAAGACCGCCCATGATCCGCCGCCAGGCAATATCCGCGCGGGTCTGCTCTTCCAGACTTGCTGGATTGATCCCGGACTGAATCAGGCTTTGCACCAAAATGTCACGTGTTATGCCGGATTGCTGCGCCAGCCGATTAATAGAATTCGCGATATCGTCGTCAGAAACTTCGACTTCATATTCGGCGGCTTCCTGCAATTGCAGTTTTTCGTCGATCAATTGCTCCAGCGCTTGTGTCGTGACCTGTTGAATCTGTTCTTGCGTGGGTTGTTGCCCGCCGAGACTCAAGAGCAGCAATTGGGCGCGCTGACGAACGTCCGTGAACGAAATGGGGTCATCATTCACGACCGCAATTATGCCCTCAATTTGCTGAGGTGTCGGTGCCGTCGGGAGCTCTGTCTGGCCAAACGCGGTGCAGGCGCTGCAAAGCGCCATTGCAGATGCCAGGGCAAATGATCGAATCATACTCTATCTCCAGCGGATATCATGGCCGCATCATAGTCCGGCGAAACATAACGACTGCTGAACAATGCGCAACGGAGATGGCTGCAATGTGTCCAGATGCAAACTATTGTCAGTCGACGTCGCTTGATCCAATTCCGCCCAGGGTTTTGAGGGCGAATCGAAACTGAATGGAATCTTGCGGTCCCAGCGTCCGGTCAATGGCTTCGGACCGTTCAAAAGCCAGCTCAAAGCGCGAACAGTCATCTTCATAGGCGATGCCGAGAGATTGTCTGATGTCACTGGGATCGCTCGTCCGTCCCAAAGCATTAGCCCGACCAGAAATGTCTCGGCTGAGACTGTAAAGGAAATAATAGTTGTCGGTGATTTTAAAGTCGGCCGCTACGGTTATGCCCTCATCGCTGAACCCCGAGTCTGTGACATCTCCTGCGATATTATAGTAGCGCGTATCGGCCCGGAATCGCCAAAAACTCGTTTTGATGCGCGCATCGATCCGGTTGAGCGTGAAATCGTCATCATCGAGTCGAACGCGCGTTTCGATTTGTAAGGGTTTGCCAAAACTCGCAGAGACACCTGCGACCCAATCGGACACCGTTCCGTCCAGATTGGATCCAACGTCGAAGACGGGGTCGGACATATCCCGCCAGCGTCGGCCACCAAGCGCAGAAATGGTCATGCCATTCTTCCACTTCGCCGAGATCGATGCCCCTAGTGATGCCTTTGAACCGCCTTCATATGTGTCAAATCCCGAGGCAGCGTTTGCTTCAAACAGGGACGTTTCATCCAGTTCGTAAAACAAACTGTCTTCGATCGGGATGTCATCATCATTCGCACCGGATGTGCCATAGGCAACCATGGCTTCGGGCTCGATCAAGATATCGACTGTCTCACCAGGCCGATACAGGGGATAAGAGACTCGCGTTCCCAAAGTCGCGACACCACGAGAAATAGAAGATACGTCCAGATTATCCGGATCGTTTATTTCATAATAGTCGAACCGGCTTTCGGCGAATGGACTGACGAGTACGCCGCCGGGCAGAACACGGGATACCGACCAATCAAGGCCGCCAGACGCGCGATAGCTATCCACGCCAATTTCGCGTTCCAGAATGGCGGTCGACCCGGAGACAGCCAGGGCGCCATAGTCGCCATAATCAAAGATGCGCTCGCCAAACAGAAGCGGCAGGGCTTTTGGCAGCCGTGCGTCAGTGTCGCCTTCACGGTTTGTCTCAAACGTCAGTAAGGCTGTGTCAAAATACCAGTCCTGGCTTTGTGCCTGTGTGTACAACTGGTTCAATAGATAACGCGGCTGACCGGCATATAATCCGCGCTCATTATTTTCACCCTGAATATCATAGCGTCGCGTATAAAGGTCATCGCTGACTTGCTCGACCGCAAAACCCCAGTTCCAGCCTGGGCGGATGGAGAAGGCGCCTTCCGCAAAAATATGGCCACGAAACTCCTGTTCGCTGCCATCCAGTCGGTTGCCGTCTGAATCGAATTCGGCTTCATCGGTAAAACTGAAATTGGTTGTGATTGATCCGGACCAAAACCGCTTGCGATAGTTGAACTCCAGAAGCGGGTTAACATTGCCCATGACTTTCGGAGAGATCGTCAGTTCCTGATATGGCGATATCGCCCAGTAATAGGGTTGTTGATAAAAGACACCGAGTTTCGATGATGTGCCGAAATCAGGCGGCAGCAAACCGGATCGACGCTCTGAATTCGGATCAGGGTGCGCGAAATAGGGGAGATAGAAAACCGGGACTCCGGCAATTTCCAGAACCGCATCGCGATACGACATCATCTGCGCTTCCTGATTGAGAACGGCGCGCCGTGCGCGCAACGACCAGGTCGGCGTATCATCTTCGTCGCAAAGCTCGCAGGACGTATAAACGATCTTGTCCAGCGCGTTATAGCCCTCCGACGTTCGGACAGCCGATTCAGCGACGGCCAGGCCGCCGGACGGAATGCGTGTGGAGAAACCGATCGCATATCCGTCGACCAGATTTGGGTCTGTTTCGACTTCGTCGGCATAATTCTCTGTCCCGTCCACGTCGATGATGACGACGTTTCCAGTCGCACGGACCCGATCGGTGTTCCGATTATAGATCAGTCGATCTGCACGGAGAACCCGGCCTTCATACTTGGCTTCGACGTTGCCCTCAGCGACCACCGTATTGTCGGCTTCATTGACAAAGATATTGTCCGCGTCGAGTACGACGGTGGATTGTTCGTCTTCGCTTTCGATGACGGCGTCTTGAGCGAATGCAGTGCCGGTATGGGCCAGGCTGGAAGCCAATAGCAATAACCACGGCCATTTTTGCATGAAACGACTCCGACACACTAACTCAGGAATCGCTTAATCCTTGGGCGTCTCAGCGTCCAGTGATCGTCAACCGGATTGAGATTAAATAGCAGTGAGATGTGTCATAATGGTTGCTGTAATTACAAGGCAATGGACGCCAGCCCGCCTGAATATGTCCGCGCGCGTCCTGCGAGCTCCAGTTCAACCAGAATGGCCGCACATCTTGTGACATTGAGCTGGGCCGCAAGCGCGATATCGGCAATTGTGACCGGCGTTGGTCCGAGGACCGACATGACGCGATCAATCTGTTGATCAGGAATTTTGTTGGCATCTTCGGTTTCGACGCCATAGTCTGGCGCGGGCGGCGCCTCGATCTGCTGTATCGTCGAGCGGGAGAGCGCCTCAATGATGTCTTCTGCATGGCGCACCAGTGTTGCGCCTTCTCGCAACAAGCGATTGCTGCCGGCCGACCTTGGATCAAGGGGGGAGCCGGGAACTGACATGACCTCTCGATCCTGTTCCAATGCTGTCCGTGCCGAGATGAGAGAGCCAGATCGCTCGGCAGCTTCGATGATCACTACACCTTCAGCAATGCCGGTGATGATCCGGTTTCGTCTGGGAAAATCTCTGGCGGTCGCTCTGTGTCCGAACGGGTTTTCGCTGACCAGCAATCCTTGTCTTGCGATTTCTGAATACAATCGGTCATGTTGCGGCGGATAGATGTGGTCTATGCCACCGCCGAGAACGGCAATCGTTCCGCCAGCAAGGCTCGCGGCGTGGGCTTCTCCATCAATGCCGCGTGCCAGGCCGGAGACGACCGAAAATCCGGCTTCTGACAACTCTCTGGCGATCTCCCGCGCAATTTTGCGGCCCCCTGCAGACGCTTGCCGCGCCCCGACAATTGCCACACATCGACGTTGGGCGAGGGTGATATCCCCCAACACAGTCAACACGGGTGGCGGATGAGAGAACTGTTTCAGCAAAGGCGGATAGTCGGGGTCAGGAACACATATGATTCGTGCTCCCAGTTCATTCACGGCCTGCAATTCGCGCTCAATCTCGGAATCTGAAGCCGGAACGATGTTACGGCTGCGATTGGCGATGGTAGGCAGCGCATCCAGCGCGGCACCGGCGCTGTCAAACCGCGATAAAAGTTGGAAAAACGTGACGGGACCAACCCGTTGTGTTCGGGTCAGTCTTAGCCAGTCTGTGCGTTCGGTATTGGTCAGTCCCCCCGGTCTGAGTGTTATTTTGCTTTGCTCCCGAATTTAGGTTCTGTGCCACGAACTAATCGCTTGATATTTTCCCGATGTGTCCAAAACACCAGAATGCTGAGCGCCAGGAGAATGAATGTCGCAAATCTGGTTTCGCCGAGTAAGAAGGCCCCGATCGGCACAAACGCACCCGCTGTCAGGGCCGACAAGGATGATATGCGCGTAAAAGCGAATAATCCCAACCATATCGGGCCACCAACCGCCAGGGCGAGGGGAGACGCGAAGACCAGTAAACCGGCATATGTCGCGACCCCTTTGCCGCCCTTGAAGCCGAGCCAGACAGGATAGCAATGCCCCAGAAACGCGAACGCGCCAGCGATCAAACCAACGTTCCGCGCATCGGCGAGCGTCGCGAACAGATAAACCGCCAGTCCGGCCTTGAAACTGTCCAGAAGCAAGGTCGCCATGGCGAGGTCCTTGCGCCCAGTTCGCAACACATTGGTGGCGCCAATATTACCGCTGCCAACCTGTCTAATGTCACCCAGTCCCGCAATGCGGGTGATCAGGAGACCAAAAGGAATAGACCCGAGCAAATACCCGCCGAGCGCTGCAGCTATGAACCAGACCATTTATCCCTCATCCTAAGGGGCGTTTATGCGCGTGTCCGTTTTCAATCGTCAAGGTCACGCCCCGGTTTGCGACGCAGTGACAGGTTTGAAATCTTGCGCCTCTAACAAGCGTCCCCATATTTTCGAACACGCCTGCAAAAATCTGGGGAACCGCGATTTAACTCGGTTGACGGCTCCGGTGAAAATACTACGAAACCGTAATGATCGTACAAGTGTGCGAAAGGGGCGATACAGATGTCTGAGGCCGAATCGCCTAGAAAATCCGCACCGCGCGGCGCGAATCGCGAACGCATCTTGCGCGCGGCCCTGGACATTATTTCAAATAAGGGCGTCGACAAGGTCACACATCGAGCGGTGGCATCCGTGGCGGGTGTATCCCCGGGGACAACCACCTATCACTTCGCAACGCGCGAGGATCTCGTGCGCGATGCCTTCTCGCTCTATATCGATGATTACCAGCGTACACTGGTCGAGACGTTGACACAAAAACCCGTCGAAACCCGCGAAGATTTCATCCGCTTTCTTGGCGGCATTACAACGCTCAGCCCAGCGCAATCCGGACTTGAAGCGATCGAATATGAAATGGTCCTGTTCGCTGGACGCGACGAAGCGATGCGCATGCGCGTCGCGGCTTGGTCCCGGACGCTGGAAAGCTGGTTGTCGGATCCATTGGAACGCCTGGGTGCCAGCCGTCCACTGGAAGCGGCCCGGATGCTGGTCGCTTTGTCCCGGGGGAGCGAATTTGAAGTCCTCTCCCGCAGCCAGGAAATTCATCGCGAACAGTTTGCCTCGCGTTTGAATACGTTGCTCAATTCGGTGCTGCGTTAAGGGGCTAGATTGGCGAGGCGATCCAGTGCCGTTTGCAGGATGATTGCGGCCGCGGATGCGTCTATCGCCTCGGCGCGGCGTGCGCGACTGAGATCCGCTTCGATCATGACGCGTTCGGCTTCGGCGCTAGACAGGCGCTCGTCCTGAAAGGTCAGAGGAATGTCGCGATGCTCCAGAATATTCAGCACCAGAGCCTTGGCCGCCTGAACCCGTGGTCCGGACGAGCCATCCAGATTGAGTGGCAGGCCGATGATCAATCCGACGCTATTGCGCGTATCGAAAAGCTCGAAAAGACGGAGTAGGGTCGGTCGAAGCTTTCGTCCACGAGGGATGATTTCAATTGGCGAGGCGATCATTCTCAATCCATCGCTACCTGCCACACCAATGGATTTTGACCCCGGATCGATGCCGAGCAAGGGGCCATTTGCGGGGAGATCTTGTAGATTGACTTCAGGCATGGGCTTGTCTTAGCGCTCACTGGCGCGTATCGCTGCCGCGGTCAATTGGAGTTCGCCATCAATGAGTGTCACGAAAGACGACGTCCGCAAAGTTGCCCGCCTCAGCCGCATCGCGGTGCCGGAGGATAAACTGGAAACCCTCGCTAGCGAGCTAAGCGGAATCATGGGGTGGATCGAACAGCTCAATGAAGTCGATATTGAAGGCGCTGCGCCGATGACGTCGGTGGTCGCAGCAACCCTTCCCATGCGCGAAGACGTTGTCACAGATGGTGGCATTCAGGATCAAGTGCTCGCGAATGCACCGAAGTCTGACGAAGGATTTTTTGTCGTACCGAAGGCCGTTGAGTAAGACCTACTGCAACATTGCGGTTTCGATTTCCTCGGCCTCAGCTTCGACATCTTCGTCTTTCGTCTCGTCTGACTCGGTGTCTTTCGCGTCGCGATCCCATTCGTAAATGGTTTTCACAAGGCACGAGCGATTGATCCGCGAATGGCTCGAGTGGGCGAAGACACTGTCGAATGCAATGATGCGATCGCCTTTGCTAAGGCATCCGGAGAACGAGTCGATGGCTAGCGATTGGGCAAAGTCGAGATCGAAACAACCCGCGAAGGTTTCGATCAGATAATGATCGCGTCCCTCGCGCACCACAACGGCGCGATCGGTTGTTTCACCAAAGCCATCAATCTGGCTTGCAAAACAGATTTTTTTGACCTCCTCACCGCGTCTTGGATCATCGGCAAAGACTTCGGCTGCGCGGGCTTTTTCGCGCGCCTCAAGGGCTTCGGGGGTCGTGTCTGTGGCGCAAGCCGCGACGGTAAATAACAGGGCGGCGAAAGCGATACGATGGGTCAGCATATTGGCTCCTTTCGATAAGGACGATTATAAGTCAAAACTGGGAGCCCTCTAATCAAAACATAGTGACCCTGAATGGAAGACAACAAACTCGGTCGCATAACCGCCTTTAAGGCTTGTCTTTCCGGCACAAGGCGGCATACGAAAGCGCAAATTCCATGTCACAAATACAGGACATCGCATGAGCGAGCTCACAACACTGTCATTGACCGCAGCGCTTGAAGGCCTCGAGCAAGGGGCGTTTTCGGCCGTGGAACTGACCCAAGCCTTTATTGATACGATTGAAGCCTCAAACGGAGTGTTGAACGCCTATGTCGTCAAGACGCCCGACCAGGCGCTCGCCATGGCAGCGCAGTCCGATCAGCGCCGCAAGGCGGGCGAGGCTGGGCGACTCGATGGGGCGCCGCTCGGCGTCAAGGACCTGTATTGCACGAAGGGTGTGCGGACGACGGCGTGTTCTAGCATACTCGGTGAATTCACACCTACCTATGAAAGCACCGTGACGCAGAACCTGTGGGATGCGGGCGCGGTGATGCTCGGCAAACTCAACATGGATGAATTCGCCATGGGATCGTCGAATGAAACCTCGCGCTTTGGACCGCCTTCAAACCCGTGGCGTCGCGATGGCTCGAACGCACCTCTGACCTCTGGTGGCTCGTCAGGTGGGTCAGCGACGGCTGTTGCGGCGGATCTCTGTCTCGCGGCCACGGCCTCCGATACGGGCGGCTCCATTCGTCAGCCAGCCGCATTCACGGGCACGGTAGGAATCAAGCCGACCTATGGCCGTGCTTCGCGCTATGGCATGGTGGCCTTTGCCAGCTCGCTCGACCAGGCGGGTCCGATTGCCAAAACCGTGACTGACGCTGCCTTGCTGACCGAAATCATGTGCTCGCATGATGACAAGGACTCGACCTCGCTCAATGTTGCGACACCGGACTGGGTGTCTGAGGTCGCCAAAGGCGTCAAAGGCATGAAGATTGGCGTCCCGAAAGAGTACCGTGTTGAGGGCATGCCGCAGGAAATCGAGGATCTCTGGCAAACCGGGATCAAATGGCTGCAGGATATGGGCGCTGAGATTGTCGACGTGTCCTTGCCGCACACCAAATATGCGCTGCCAGCCTATTACATTGTTGCGCCCGCGGAGGCGTCGTCCAATCTCGCGCGCTATGACGGCATGCGTTATGGGGCCCGCGAAGATGGTGATGGGCTTGTCGGCACATATGAAGGTACGCGCGCTGAAGGCTTTGGCGCCGAAGTGCAGCGCCGGTTGATGATTGGCACCTATGTGCTCTCATCCGGTTATTATGACGCCTACTATTTGCGCGCCCAGAAAGTGCGGACGCGTATTCTGCAGGACTTTGAGACCGTATTCGAGACCGTCGATGCGCTCCTGACACCGACATGTCCGAGTGCGGCATTCGCCTATGGCGAGAAGATGGATGATCCGGTCCAAATGTATTTGAATGACATCTTCACAGTGACCGCAAACCTGGCTGGCCTGCCGGGCATTTCCGTACCAGCCGGCGCGGACAATGATGGTTTGCCACTCGGATTGCAGGTGATTGGCAAGGCATTGGATGAGTCTGTCTGCTTCCGGGTCGCAGGGGCGCTCGAAGAGGCGGCCGGCTTTGTCGCGAAACCGGAGAAATGGTGGTAAGCTATCGCCATGAGCAAACGCGGACGCTTCTGGATCATCAGCCTGACGGGCTTCATCATCTGTAGTGGACTGGTCTTAGTCACAGCGTATAGCGTTGGTGCAGATCCGTTGCATCCACGGTCCAGACACATTTGGGCACTGTCTCTGATTGCGGCGGCTTATGCGTCCATCCGCGCCTCCATGATCATAGGAAAACTGCTGGATGCCCGTGAGAGTGCAGATGTCGATTCCCCAACCTCCGGCCTTCCGCTGTTTGGCAAGAAAGAGCACGCAATCGATCGCCGGCTGGCGGAGCGTCGGGCGCGCCTCGATGCAGCACGAAAGAAAGACCAGACGCAGGACTAAGGGTCCATTTTACGGTCTGTTTCGGTAGAATTCGATCAAATAAATAAGGCTATTTTCATCGATTTGGCGCAGATTGCTTCAAAACAGGTGCCGAGATGAAGAATATTCTGATTTTAGGGGGAATGACGATCATTGTCTGGATCGTGGTTTCGCTTCAGCAAGTGATGTTTCCACCGCCGCCGGCAGATTACAAAGTCGTTTATTTGGGATCGCCCAATTGTGGTATTTGCGTGCATTGGAAGTCCAAAATGCTGCCCGCATGGAAAAAGGACTCGGCCTCCAGCTATGCCAAGCTCGAGATTGCGCAATTGCGAGGACACCCGTTCCGCGGCGGCTATGGCAAACACGATCCGGTATTTCGCGAAGCGTTCCAGAATAAGCGAAGCATTTCGTATCCCAGTTTTGTGCTTTACAGCCGCGGAGAGATCGAGCGGGTCTATTCCGGGATCAATGGTTGGACCCAGATTGAAAAGCGTGTGCGCGCAGAAGCCAAGCGTATGGAAAAACGTGCGGCCAGGTCGGCGATGCAATCGGCGCCAAACGCCGCTGGCGGTGTCGCCTAAACTGTGCTTAAGCGGTCTCCGGAATTTTTGAGAGATCGCAGATGACAGACCGTCCGACATATACGCTGACTGGAGATACCGGTGCCTGGGAGGTTGTTCTGGGCCTGGAGGTCCATGCACAAGTTTCTTCGAATGCGAAACTGTTTTCCGGCGCGTCGACGCAATTCGGTGCGGAACCCAATCAGAATGTCTCTTTGGTTGATGCCGCGATGCCGGGCATGCTGCCCGTGATCAATGAATTCTGTGTCGAACAAGCCGTGCGCACCGGCCTGGGCTTGAATGCTCAGATCAACAAAGTGTCGCGGTTCGATCGCAAGAACTATTTCTATCCAGACCTGCCCCAGGGCTATCAAATCAGCCAGTTTGAACACCCGATTGTCGGTGAAGGCGAAATCGAAGTCGATGTCGAGCCATCTCACGGGGACCCGGCCTATGCTTTCACGGTCCGCATTGAGCGCTTGCACCTGGAACAGGATGCCGGAAAATCGATCCACGACATGGATCCTGGCGCAACGTATGTTGATCTCAACCGGTCCGGTGTGGCGTTGATGGAGATCGTCTCCAAGCCAGATATTCGCACCCCTCTCGAAGCGGCGGCCTATGTCAAAAAACTGAAATCTATCGTCGTCGCGCTCGGAACTTGTGATGGCGACATGGAGAAGGGCAATCTACGGGCGGACGTCAACGTCTCTATCTGCAAACCGGGCGCGTATGAGAAATTCCGCGAAACCGATGATTTCAGCCATTTGGGGACGCGTTGCGAAATCAAGAATATGAACTCCTTCCGCTTCATCCAGGCGGCCATCGAATATGAAGCCCGGCGTCAGATCGAAATCGTTGAAGGTGGGGGTACGGTGGATCAGGAAACCCGTCTCTATGATCCCGACAAGGGCGAAACCCGCAGTATGCGGTCCAAGGAAGACGCGCATGATTATCGCTATTTCCCGGATCCGGATCTGCTGCCGCTGGAATTTGACGACGCGTTCATTGAGGGCATTCGGGTCAATCTGCCAGAACTGCCAGATCAGAAGCGGGCTCGGTTTCAGTCGGATTATGGGTTGTCGCGCTATGATGCAGGCGTTCTGACCGCCGATGCGGAAAGCGCCACTTTCTACGAGACCGTCGCAAAAGATCGAGATCCGAAACTCGCCGCCAATTGGGTAACGCAGGAGTTGTTCGGGTATCTGAACAAGGCGGAACTGGAATTGTCGTCCAGTCCGGTCTCAGCTGTTCAATTGGGCGGCCTGATCGATCTGATCAGTGGCGATGTCATTTCCGGAAAAATTGCCAAGGACGTGTTCCAGCGCATGATTGATGGCGAAGGCGACCCTGCCGACATCGTCGAGAAACATGGCTTGAAACAGGTCACAGATACGGGCGCAATCGAGGCGATTGTGGATGAAGTCATTGCCGCTAATCCCGAACAGGCGGCTGCGGTGAAGGAAAAGCCGAAATCCATGGGCTGGTTTGTTGGACAAGTCATGAAAGCGTCTGGCGGCAAAGCCAACCCGCAAGCGGTCAACAAGATCCTGCGTGACAAGCTGGGCCTTTAAGGCTCACGGCAAGATCAGGCCGCTGCCAATCCCTTTCAAAACCGCGCTGATGCGATTGTTGACGCAAAGCTTGGCAAACACGCGTCGTAACATCGTATCGACGGTGTTCTCGGATATGCCGAGCTTGTCCGCGATAAAATTGTTGGACAGGCCGCCAGCCACCAGAGATAGCACTTCCTTTTCCCGCGGGTTGAGCGGTTTGCTGGGAGCTTCCTGATCAATCTGCGCGAGGTCAAAGTACCTGTTGTGCGTTTGCAGGCAGGCAAACTGTAATTCCAGCAATTGCTCATCTGACAGGCTCAGCGTGTCATCCACACAGCCGAGCCCGAAATAGGCGATTGTGCCCATCGGCCCGAAGACCGGCACGGCAATCCCGTCCGTGAGCCCGGCATCCCGCAAATCGGCGAGGAACTGTCTCTGGCGCGGGCTGAGATTGAATTTCTGATCGACTTCAAACCAATGAAAGGGGCGTGCTTCACGTCGCGATTGCTCAAGCACGGGATCAATTTTTGAATATTGGTGCTCGACATATTGCTTGATCCAGTCGGGCGGGAAGGTCTGCCGGACCAGACCGGCCTCAAGCGGAATAGCGCGCAAATTCTCTGCGATGACATGATATGAGCTGACATCAACGCCGTATGAGCCGACAAAGATATCGAACTGCCGGAAAAGCTCCTCTTCCGACGCACACGCCTGTGTCCGTTCAATATATCCCTCTAGCGTCAGCATTTGCGCCCTCAGGCGCATATATTACCACATTAGGCGACAAACGGGCGGATTTTTTGCGCCAGAGCCTCGAGCGCGGTCATATCAGCCATCTGTCCATCTGCATGCCCGCGCAAGCCCTGACCCTGCCAACGCGGGATGACGTGAAAGTGTAAGTGGAAAACCGTCTGGCCCGCCGGCGCGCCATTGAACTGTGTTACGACCAGCCCATCCGGGGTGAGCGCCTGCTCCACCGCGCGGGCGATGGTCTGTACGCGCTCCATATAAGCACCCAGTCTTTCGGTCGGCATATCGAGGAAGTTGCGTGCGGCGACGTCCTTGGGGATGATCAGCGTGTGCCCTTCGGCTTGAGGGAAGACATCCATAAAGGCCAGCGCGATATCATCTTCGAAGACCTTCACGCTTGGCATGTCACCGCTCAGGATTTTGGCGAAAATATTGTCAGGGTCATAAGCGTCGTGAAGGGTCATTCTTAAGCATCCTCAGTTGCGCGCGAACGCGTCACAGAACCAATCTCCCAGACCAAAAAGAGCGCGATCAACAGCATAAAGATGATTCCATCCCAGGCGAGGGTGGGAGGCGTCAAGTGGGTCTCGATGGGAATCCCATAATACAGAGTCGCTTCAGGCGGGGCCGGAAACCAATCATGCGGCAGGCGCCGCAGGATCTGTGCCAAAATGTAGCCGAAGACGAGATTGAAAATTCCTGAGTAAATCAGAAGCATGGTCCAGGCGCGCCATATCGACTCGATCGTCATGGTCTGCTCCGTATTCATTAATCAGCGCTTCGTCTGCGTGATCGATGGCATCGATGATTTCACGTTTTGCAGGTTCAAACTGTGATCTGGGAACGCGAATTGCCACGCCCCCAAGGGCCGGAACGCTCCCCCAGTCGAGTTCGGCATGGGCCGCATTATCGATCTCGGCCAGAAACCCTCGCGCTTTGAGCAGTCCGACGCATATGCGCGCTTCGGAGAGGCTGGCGCAGCGTCGAATGATCGAACTTGCGCTCATCCATCTTTCCTGAACGGCGTGCGTTTCATCAGATATTCGGATTCATGTTCGACGGCACTGCGCTCACGCTCGAGATAGTCGCCAATGGCCTCACGCAGACCCTTATGCGCGATCCAGTGCGCGGAGTGGGTGGTGACAGGAACATATCCGCGCGCCAGCTTGTGCCCGCCCTGAGCGCCCGCCTCGACCGTCTGCAAATTACGCGCGATCGCAAAATCGATGGCTTGATAATAGCAAGTTTCAAAATGCAGGAAGGGCCGGGGATCGGTACAGCCCCAATAGCGACCATAAAGCGTGTCCGACCCGATCAGATTCAAAGCCCCGGCGATCGGGATATCTTCATCATAAGCGAGGATGAGCAGGATACGGTCTGCCATCCGCTCGCCGAGCAAGGAGAACGTCTCCCGGTTCAAATAGGGGTACCCCCATTTGCGCGACCCGGTATCCATATAGAATTCAAAAAACGCGTCCCAGTGCTCTTCGGTGATCTGATCTCCGGTCAGGTGTTTGAACGTCAGACTCGCCTGTGCCTTGGCGCGTTCCTTGCGCAAATTCTTTCGCTTCGCAGATGACAGGGCTGCGAGAAAGTCGGGGAAATCGTCATAACCATCATTCTGCCAATGGAATTGCTGATCCGTGCGGACGAGGAGACCTGTTTCCGCCATTTGAGAGGCGCGCTCTGCGGAAAGAAAGTTGATATGCACGGATGAGAAATCATTCTGCGCGGCAACCTGTATCGCCGCGGAGAGCAGGGCGTTTTGCAATCGCTCCTGGTCTGGTCCGGGGGGCATAAGAAACCGCCGCCCCGTGACCGGCGTGAATGGAACCGCGCCAAGCAGTTTTGGGAAATACTGGCCGCCGGCGCGTTCATAGGCATCGGCCCAGCTGTGATCAAAGACGAACTCGCCCTGGCTATGCGTTTTCGCGTATAGCGGCATGGCTGCGAGCAATTCATCCCCGGGGCCCTCTATCAGGACGTGGCAAGGCGACCAACCCGTTTCCGGGCGGGCCGCGCCGGAAGCTTCCAGCGCTTCCAGAAATTCCCAACTTAAGAATGGATCAAACGGCAGCCCTGCAGGGTTCGCGACTTTGTTCCAGGCCTCTGATGGGACCTCAGCCAAGCCGGTAATAATACGTGCTTTGAAAACCGTTTCGTCCATACTGTCTTATGTATTCAGAATGTGTCGTTTTGCGAGCGCTGGATCAAATCCTTCAAAAATTTGACTGTCTGTGATCGCGCTGAGGGCTTCGCATGCGTCAGTATCTTTCACGGTCCAGGTGATCAGAGGTAGTGTTGATCTCGCGGCCTGAAGACCGGGATCTGCGGCGTCGCTGGTGTGACACGCAAGATAATCGACTTTTGTCACGGCTGTTGCCGCGAGATCGGTCGCGCCGCTCATCGACGATGGCAGGATAAGTTGACCGCGCTGCACATGCTCTGGCGTGGCGGCCACGGCTTCAGTGCAGAAACTCATCATGGCGGCGGGACCTGTATGGCGCATCATCAAGTCTGCGACAGTTCTCGCGAAACGGGCGGAATCGGTCGCGCCATCCACTTTCATCTCACACAGCAAGGGCGTGGTCGCGGGCCACGCCTCCAACAGAGTCTCCAGTGTGATAATTGCCCCGCCGCCAATCAGGGAAATCTCAGTGAGCTCTGCACTAATGCGGGATTCGACGGCGCCGGTCTGCTCAGTGGTTCGGTCGAGGACCGGGTCGTGAAAAATGACGGGGATCCCGTCAGCAGAAGGACGCACATCAAACTCGATGCCTAATCCGTGTTCCGCGGCCGCGAGAAACGCGGCCAAACTGTTCTCTGGCAGCCCACCTGTCGTCCACAGGCCGCGATGCGCATAGGCATAGGCACTTGGATCAAACCGCTCAGCCAATCTCGAATATTCCGTCTATTTCGACTGCCACACCTAAAGGTAGAACTGGGCTTGAGACTGCGGATCGCGCATGGCGTCCGGCATCTCCGAAAACATCGACCATCAGATCCGAACATCCATTAATGACTTGCGGGATGGCTTCAAAATCTGGATGCGCATTGACGAACCCGCCCAGCTTCACCACGCGCTTCAGGCGAGAGAGATCGCCGAGCGCCGCCTTGCACTGAGCAATCAGATTGATCGCGCACAAGCGTGCGGCTGCCTGGCCTTGTTCGAGCGACATATTCTCTCCCAGACGGCCTTTCACCAGGCCATCCGGACCCGCGCTGACCTGACCTGACACGAAGAGCTGGTGTCCGCTCACGACGAAAGGTACGTAATTCGCGACGGCCGCCATCGGCTCTGGCAGGACAATGTTGAGCGCGCTCAATCGGGTTTCTGGTGATGACATGATGAAGTCCTTAAAATTGTCCCGAATTGCTAGCGGTTACGACCAGCACGCCGCAAGCGTAAATTATGATTTCTTTCGTTTGGAGTCCGATAGGCGAATGGACCGTCCGGTGACGACAGACGCGTCGCCAAACCTGGAGCGCGCGGCATCGCTGGCGCGCTCTGCCTTGGCCCGCTTCTCAATGCCCGGATCGATCAGATCGCGTGTATCCCAGCGCGCATCCTGCAAATGCGACAGACCAACGCCAATCAGACGATAGGCGCGGCCCGCTTGCGTTTCGCGTTCCAGCAGCGGCCGTGTTGCGCGGAACATCGCATTGGCGAGATGAGTACCGGTGGGCAAGGTGATCGAACGGGTCAACGTCCGGAAATCCTTGGTCTTGAGTTTCAGTGTAATGGTCGAGCCTTCAACGCTGTGGCGCTTGGCCCGACGGGCAGTTTCCTCGCAGACTTCCCAGAGCCGATCCTCCAGCACCGCATGAGACGAGATATCATCTGAAAATGTTCGCTCTGCGGAGACCGATTTGCGCAAACCGCCGGTTCGTACGGGACGATTATCAATCCCGTGGGCACGTTGATGCAGCCACAGACCCGTTTCGCCATACCGGCGGATCAAATCGCGCGCTTCACCAGCTTGCAGATCGGACACCAGGCGAAAGCCATCGCGTTCCAGTTTCTTTGCCAATTGCTTGCCGACACCATGCAGGAATCCAACCGGCTTCGGCCCCAGCAAGCCTTCAGCTTCGGATTTGGCAATCAGCGCAAAGCCGCGTGGCTTATCGAGTTCGCTTGCCGTCTTGGCGAGAAACTTGTTCTCTGACAAACCGATGGAAATCGTAATCCCGATATCCGCTTCTACATCACGGGCCAACCGGGAAAGGGAAAGTGCCGGAATGGCGCCGGCCAGACGGGTCGTGCCTGACAGGTCGAGAAAGCCCTCATCAATGCTCAGCATTTGCACTTTCGGCGTCAGCGCCTCGAACTTGGTCCGGATCTGTCTTGAGGCTTCGGAATAGGCCTCTCGTCGGGGTTTTATCACCACGGCTTCGGGACAGGCTTTCAACGCTTTGAACATCGGCATGGCGGATCGCACCCCGTTCAGTCTAGCGATATAGCAGCATGTGGTCACCACGCCGCGTTTGCCCCCGCCGACAATGACCGGCTTGTGCTTCAGGGCGGGGTTGTCGCGTTTTTCGATTGCGGCAAAGAACGCATCACAGTCAATATGGGCGATTGAGAGCGTTTCCAGATCAGGATGAGAAACCGTTCGCACCGATCCGCAATTGGGACATGCCTCTATCGAATCAGAGACATGAGTGTCACAGTCTCGGCAAATCGTGGGCATATTTGTTCATGCCATGTTCTGCGATTTCAGGCAAATGGAAAAGAAACGTTAACGAACTTAACGATAGATAACGTGCGGGCAGGTGGAGGCCCGTGTGATTCGGAACCGAGCTCATGCCAGGTAAGACCTTGCGGAAAGTCTTGATCGTGGAAGATAACGCATTGAATATGCGTTTATTTTCCGATTTGCTCGAATCCACCGGTTACGAAACCCTGCAATGTGTGGATGGCGGTAAAGCCGTCGGATTGGCGCTCGAGGAACAACCGGATCTGATCATTATGGATATCCAGTTGCCGGATGTTTCAGGCCTCGATATTGCGCGCTGGCTGAAGGATGATGAACGCACCGCGGGTATACCCGTCCTGGCCGTCACGGCCTTTGCCATGCGCACAGATGAAATGCTGGTGCGCGAAGCAGGGTGCGAAGGTTATCTGTCCAAACCCATCCAGATCAAACCATTTCTGAAGACCGTTGACGATCTCATCGCGAACGAGGCGCCCGTATGACCGCCAGCGTCCTAGTCGTCGATGATATGGAAACCAATCGCCGACTGCTCCAGGCGAAGCTAGAGGCAAAATACTATACCGTTTTCATGGCACCAGACGGCCCGCATGCTCTGGAATCCGCGGCGCAGCATCAGCCGGATATGATCCTCCTCGATGTGATGATGCCCGGTATGGATGGCTATGAAGTGTGCCGCCGCTTGAAATCCAATCTGACGACCCGTCATATTCCGGTGGTTATGTTGACGGCGCTGACGGATCGCGATGACCGTCTGCGCGGGCTGGAAGCGGGTGCGGACGATTTTCTGTCTAAGCCCGTAGACGATTTCGGTCTGTTTGCGCGGCTCGAAGCGTTGATGCGCTACAATATGGTGGCAAATGAGCTGCGCACGCGCGAGGCAATCGGTGCGGAGGAAGAGTACCTCACTGATTTTGAACAGGAAATGCTTGAAAAGCCTGCCAGCGTCCTGGTCATTGATCAGAACAATCTCCAGGCCCGGCGTGTGGCGAAGGCCCTGTCGGCCGTCGGTCATACCACCGCGACCTGGATGGATGCGCAGGAGACCGGCATTCGATTTGAAGAAATCGACATTGTCGTCATCGCGCTGTCCGGACAACGTCATGATGCGTTGAAACTATGCGCGCATTTGCGAGCTCTGAAAGAGTCTCGAGACTTTTCGATTATCGTTACGTGTGAGCACGACGATCAAAAAGACGGTCTGGAGGCGCTCCGCATCGGGGCGTCAGATCTCATCATGATGCCTCTGGATGCGCTGGAATTACAGGCGCGAGTCCGAACCCAGACCCGTCGCAAACGCTTTGTCGACATCCTGCGCCGCCGTGTGGACCGCGGGCTTGAACTGTCCGTGATCGATCACCTCACCGGATTGTATAATCGACGTTATATGCTGGAACGCCTGCAGCTTTGGATGCAGCGCTCGGGTGTGAGCGAACAGCCCGTCTCGATCGTTTCGTTCGATATCGATCATTTCAAAGCCGTGAATGACAAGTATGGGCATGAAGCGGGCGATCTCGTCCTGCAGAGCTTTGCTGCGCGATTGCGGACCAATATCCGACCTCAGGACATTGCTTGTCGCCCAGGCGGCGAGGAATTCCTACTTATCATGCCGGATACGCGCGAGGAGTTGGCCGAAATCGGCGCCGAACGCATTCGTGAGGCGATCGCTGCCGAACCCTTCCACATTGAACGCGAAGCCGCCGATATAAAGGTTACCGTGAGCGCCGGTATCGCGACCTATAATGGAGAGGGCGGCTTACTTGCCGACTTCCTGCATCAGGCCGATCAGGCGCTCTATCGGGCAAAACAGAACGGCCGCAACCGTATAGAGACCAAGGCGGCATAAAAAAACCGGACGCTGGGTCCGGTTCTTTCAAAACTGTATCTTGAATCGATGATCTTACTTGATCTTGCCTTCTTTGAACTCGACATGCTTTTTCGCAATCGGGTCATACTTACGCTTGACCATTTTCTCAGTCATGTTGCGCGGGTTCTTCTTCGTGACATAGAAGAAGCCAGTGCCTGCCGTTGAATTCAGGCGGATTTTGATCGTTGCCGGTTTGGCCATAGCGGTGCACCTTCATTTGAGGGCTGAAACTCGAAAACGCGTCTAATGATGGTTTGTGGCCGGGAAGTCAAGCGGCTGTCAGCATCAAATTCGATCCGCAGAATGACCAGATCGGGTCCAACGCAAGAATGGCGGGCCGAGGTCCTCCGTCTTGGTCAGGCGCTCTTCGATTTCACCCAGCATAAAGCGCGTCACATTTGGCAAATCTAGCTTCAGTGCGTCCTTCAGAGAGACCCATTGCAAGTCGTGCAACTCAGCGCCGTCGAGCGGCGGACGGTCATCAATCAGGACCTTTTCAGCCTCCGCCATGAAGAAGCGCGCATCGAACCGTTTGGGGCGATAGGGCGGGGTAATCGCGCGGCCGATAAAGCGCAAATGTTCCAGAGCCGGTGCGATGTTCATATCATATAGCGTTTGCCAGCCTGCTGGCGCCTTGGCGGGCATCTCAGCCGATTGCCCGATCAGTAAACCCGTTTCTTCAAATGTCTCGCGGATGGCCGTCAGTGCGAAGGCGCGCGGCAGCCGCCGCGCCTGGAAGCGGAGCCGGGCCTTTTCGGCCTGTGGCAATTCGCTGGCGCTTCGCGCGCGACCGTCTTGAGGATCAACCCGTCCGCCAGGGAACACATATTTGTCTGGCATGAAATCGTGCCGCCCGGAGCGTTTGCCCATAAGAACGCGCGGCACGGCCTGATCGCGGCGCACCAGGATCAGCGTCGCAGCATCTCTAGGACGCGGGCTAGGTCTGTCCTCAAGAATGACCTCGGCCGCATCTTCGCGATCATAGGCTGTGCCAAGATCCGGTTTACTCATCGCCTGCGCTTTCCTTTTCCGCTCGATTTGCCCTTGCCACGTTTTATGCTGCCAGAGCCTTTGCGCCGATCAAACCGCTTCCCCCGCGTCCGCGGCTGTAATTTTTCACCCGGCTTGCGCGGCCTGGGGTCGGAAATGATCTCCAGCAAGAGCCCCCCTTCAAGGGGGGTCACTTCGACCAGGCGAACCGTTACCGGCTGTCCCAATTCATAGCGTTTACCTGAAGCGTCCCCGACCAATGCCTGAGCAGCCTCCTGATAGCCCCAATATTCATCAGAGATCCGGGATGCGGGGCAAAAACCGTCGGCGCCTGTTTCTTCCAGACGGACGAAGAGACCAGACGCTGTCACGCCTGTAATGCGACCTTCGAACTCTGCGCCGACCCGATCCGCGAGAAAATGCGCTAGATACCGATCCGTCGCTTCGCGTTCAGCCGCCATGGACCGCCGTTCGGTCCGGACCAGATGGTCAGCAGTCTCATCCAATTGGGCCGATTGCTTATCTGGCAACCCATCAGGTCCAAATTTCAGGGCCTTGATCAGAGCCCGATGGACAATCAAGTCGCTATAGCGCCGGATTGGACTGGTGAAATGTGCATACTTTTTCAGATTGAGCCCGAAATGCCCGATATTTTCCGGGCTATAGATCGCCTGGCTTTGCGTGCGCAGCACGATCTCGGACACCGCCTCTGCATTATCGGACTCACCAAATTCGACGAGTAAGCGGTTGAACCGGTGCGTTTGCGTTCGTTCACCCAGGGGCCACTTGATGTCCAGGGTTTTGAGGAATTCAGACAGGGCTGCAATCTTGGCGTCAGACGGTGCATCATGAATGCGGTAGAGAAGGGGGGTCTTGCGTTTTTCCAGTTCCTCGGCGGCACACACATTCGCCTGGATCATCAGTTCTTCAATCAGCTTATGCGCATCAAACCGTTCTTTTGTACGAATCCCTGAAACTGTACCATCTGTTGCGATTTCGACTTTTCGCTCGGGCAAATCCAATTCGAGCGGGCCGCGCTTCTCGCGGGCCTTGGAAAGGGCGGCATAAGCGGCCCAAAGAGGTTTCAAAACCGAATTTAACAAGGGCGCCGCGCGTTTGCTCGGTTTGCCATCAATAGCCTGCTGGGCCTCTTCATAAGACAGTGCGCCAGCGGATCGCATGATCGCTCTCAAGAACGTATGGGACTGTTTGGTGCCGGATTTGTCAAACATGATCTCAACGGCCATGCATTGGCGATCCTGCCCTTCTTTCAGGGAACAGGCGTCGGCGCTCAGTTCGAATGGCAGCATGGGAACAACCCGGTCCGGGAAGTAGGTTGAGTTACCACGCTTGAGGGCTTCGCGATCAAGCACCGTATCCGGTGTGACGAAGGCAGCAACGTCGGCAATTGCAACGATCACTCGGAATCCGTCTTCGCGCGCCTCTGCGAACACCGCATCATCATGATCTCGGGCATCGGCCGGATCGATCGTAATTAGCGGCGTCTCTCGTAAATCCGTTCGTGCGACGCTGGCGGGTTTGGCGGCGTGTGCTTGGTCGATAACGGCTTGGGGAAACTCTGTCGGAATATCATGCGCGGCAATGGCCAGAAGCGATGCAGCTTGTGGATCTTCCTGCCGCCCCAGGATTTGCTCTATTCGTGCTCGAACGGGCCCATATCCGCGTTGCGGGTAGGGCGCAGCGAGCACCAGGTCGCCATTCTCTGCGCCATTGCGATCGGCTTCGCGCACATGCAGCTCATGCTTCACCTTGCGGCTGGCGGGCTTCACGCGGCCTCCTCTCGCGGTGCTGAGATAGACCCCCGTAACCGGACGTTCTTCATCACGACTCTCGAACAGTTTCATTAAGCGCGCCGTCCAGACGCCGCCAGACTGTTTTACGCGGGCGAGGCCACGATCCCCAACGCCGGGTGCCGATCCGCGCGACTTACCGGAATACCCATCATAGAGAATGTCCGGTCCATAGGCGCCGTCCTTGCCAAAGGCGCGGGCGATCAGTTCGCCATTTTCATCGGTCCGCTCGAACCGGACGACGCAGGTTGGGGGCGGCATATCGGATTGTGCCCATTCACGGCGACCCGTCCGGGTGAGAGTGCCATCGGCTTCCAACTCTTTCAGGATCGCGCGCAAGGTTTGGCGCTCGCGGCCTTTGACTTTCAGTCCGCGGGCAATGTCTTGTTTGGTCGTGGCGTCCGGGTGCTCTTTGAGGAAATCGAGAACCGTTTGTTTATCTGGAAAGCTCATGGCGCGCGCCATACAGCAAGTTGACGTGCTTGGCTCGCCTTAATTTGTCGGTATATGTGCGAAGATGTCGACCGGCGTCAGACCAAAAGATCCGGTCAGGACGCCCCACTCGCCCGTCAGGACTTCATAGTGGAGGTGCCTCGGCACTTGACCGCTGCCCGTTTCACCCATGATTCCAATGGTTTGACCGATCCTCACCGTGTCACCGATTTCGATATTGTCGGCGAAACTTTCAAGATGAGCGTATCTGGCGAAGACAGTGTCACCGTGTTGAATAACCAACATATTTCCATAATCTTCGCGATAAACTTTCTCTCGGATCCAACCATCTGTAGCGGCATATATGGCGACAGGATCAGGATTATAGAGATCAATTCCCTTATGCGGACGTCCATTGCGTGGACCAAATCCTGACGAGAAACACCCGGCCTCTATCGGCGCAACCGCCAAGCGGACGCCATGGAGCGCCGCCATGGTGGCATAAGTGGCGATCTCGCCCTCTGCATTGGCGGGTGGCGCATTCGAAATGGTCATGCGGGGACAAAGACTGAGCGATTTTGGGAACGCAAAATCCTCCGGCACGATGATTTCAGGTTTGGGTGACGGCGGCGACGCAATTTCTTGTTCAACCTGTGGATCGGGTTCGGCTGTCTCGCCCTCCAAATCGGGTTCGGGCAGGGGGGGCCGATCAGTCTCCGATGGCGCGGATGCACAAGCGCTGATCAACAGACCCAGCGCGGCCAATGAAGGATAGATGAAAATTCTACGAAACGCCATGATAAGCCACCTCCGTGCGTGAGCTTTTCTCAACACGTCCCCGTAAAACTATGCCGAACCCTACGCCTTTTGACTAGATCTCTTCATTCAGATTGAGGCGCATTTCCAGAATATATGGATTGAATCCTGTCTTCTCATAAGCACGAATGGCGGGCTCATTGTCCGGATACACGGTGAGATGGATTTCCGGAAGATCCTGCGTGTGCGCCCATTCGAACAAATGGTCGAGCACCAGCTTGTTGATGCCTTTTCCCCGATGCGCAGGATCGACATAGAGAAAACCGATATAGGCATGAAAGGCTGGCGACACGTAATGCCGGGATGCCTTCTTAATCGCATACCCGGACCCAATTGGTGCACCCTCGTGCACCGCCACAGCGACTTCAGCATGGGGATCGTCGATCATCGAGGCGATGTCATAATAGCTCAAAGGGTCCGGTTTGAGCGTGTGATCAAATGGCCGTTCCGCCTGGATAATGCCTTGCTCGAACGCCAGAAGCGCCGACAGATCTGCACGTTGCGCCGAACGGATGAATATTTCAGACATGGCCCTCGCCTAACGCTGGTAGGGGTCTCTTGTCCAGCGCCCGAACAGGGATCGAAGGCCATCTCCCCTTTCGTGAGGCCATTTATTGAATCAATATCGCTGAATACAAATAATGCTCAAACAACTTTAGAGAGAATAAAATAGTAATATATATAAAGTAGATGAATTAGTGAATACAGAATTACTGCGTTATCATGCGAGGGTCAGCAACATGGACTGACAAGTCTCCCCGTTGCGGCCGCTCCAAGATCGGAAGCACTTCAAGGTGCGGAGAGGATGGATAACGTGGCCCTGGATTTGGCATTGATCCAATTCTATCGCTGTCAGACATTTGCCGAATTACTGCAAGAGGGAGCAAAGACCTGCGCTGCGATTGGATTTCCGTTCTTGTCGCTGCACTGGACACCGGCGCCCGCGGCGATCTCGATGATGCTGAGTAATCAGATCACGGTTTGGAACAATTTTCCCGACAGATTGGGCGCCGATGGAGACTCTTTATCCGCGCAAATGGATCAATCGCTCTCAATTGCCTTGCAGCGCGAAAAGTCTGACACACAAGCGTGCCAGAGATGGAAAACGCAGCAACGATCGACATTTCGAATGGTCGCAGATGCTCCGGTTGAACACTTTCTTTCGGAGTATCAGCGTCACCTACCAAGAGAGTTCGGTGAGCCCGAGTGGCGCGATTTCGTTGTCACACCGCTTTGTCGCGAACGCGATCGTACGCTCGTCATCGCTGCCAAGACCTTTGCCAAGATAACGCCGCAAATCAACGCGCAGATTACCAACACGTTGGACACGTTTGCGAACGCGTATCGCTATCTGCATATAAAGATGCTTCATCACGTTCAGGAACGCGGGGCTGTGACGGAAGACACCGCCTTGTCCCGTCGCGAAGTCGAATGCTTGCGATGGCTCGCATCGGGCAAAACCTTGTTCGAAGCCGCAACCATACTCGGCATAAGTGAACGGACATTACGATTTCACATTACAAATGCCCGCGAACGCCTGGGCGTTTCGACGACGGTCCAGGCCATCGTAGCGGCGGCATTTGCCTATGGTTTTGACCCCCATGATGGGCGGCGCTCTGTCTATGCGACGTCGCAATCGTCGTTCACTTAGCCTCTGAAAATTGACGGCTATTTGTTCTCGTATGTGATCGTTGCATGACCGCTGATATACTTGCCATCTACGGTCAGACCCTTGGCCGGATCACCCGACGTGTAGGAATTGTGGGAGGCGCTTTGACTATGCTTGAAAGCTCCCGTTCCCTTGCCGGTGCCATGATCAAACGCCCAGTTGGAGGTGTAGGCCGTTACGGGCTTGTCGCCCGAGATTCCGCAATACTCGAAAAACTCTATTGAGGGTTCGTAATAATTGCTGCGTTGTTCCTCTCCTTTGGAGTCGATGTAATAGGCATAGACCTTGCCAGTGGTTGGCGTGCAGGCCCCACAGTTCGGTGAGCACTTTTTTCCCGTGGCCTGAACCCCGACGGTGTCAGTTGCGCCGGATTTGATCGTATGGCTGCTGACCGAGCTGCCATTGTAAGTCAGCCGTGCATGTTTGGACTGACCGTCATGCAGCCGGAATGTCAGATCAGTGTCCGTATCGTTGGTCACTCGCAATTCGAAGATAGAGGCCTCAGCATGTGCGATGCCGACGGTGAGTGATGCCGTCACGATCGCGGTAGCTGTTTTCAGCAACGGTTTAAGGGTCACAATGCGCTCCTTGGAAGTACAGATCGAACCTCAGGGTCGCAGCGAACCTATGCGTCAGAAACTGTCCGATCTGACAGTCGAAGCGCGCTGCGCTTGGCGCTACGCCTTGAGACCTCTCAGCCAATCAAGAGAAGGGAGAGTCATGAAGAAGATCACCAAAACCCTGGCAGGCGCGGGGGCTGCAGCCCTGGCCTTGTCGACAGGACTGTTCGGTGCCGCTCATGCAGCCTCGTCGGAAGAAGCCAGCTACACCCACCCCGATTGCGAAGGCTCGAATGCCGTTTGCGGAGTCATTGTGATGGGCAATGGTGGGTCCTACACGCTGGACTGGGTTGCTGTGAATGCGCACAGTTCACAGGAAAGCCCGGCCACACACGCGGCCTGCAAAGGATTCGACAAGAAACTCACCGCGAATGTACCGGCTGGTAATTATGATACATTCATCATTCCCGCCAGCTGCTCCTACAAGCTGAAAATCAAGATCCTGAGCGGTAACAGCAAGGATATGAACCTCTTCCTGACGCCAGGGTGCCAGATCATCGCAAAAGTTTCCGGCGATCTCGGCTCCAACAGCTGGAAAACCCTCGAAATTTCATCGCTGTCGGACAAGGTCACAACGACAAGCGATGGCAAGCCTCTTGACCCTGCCGGATACAAATGCGGCAAGCTGAGTGGCGCGGACAAATACGTCTGATTTAGGATTGGAGGGGAAATTCGCGGCCATGGTGACCGGTGACTATTCCTCCAGATATCGGATGTCGCGGCACTCAATCCTGAGTGCCGCGATGTCCTCCTTATTGATGTGCGCCGCGTGTGTGGCTGATCCAGATTTCGCCCTGGATGAAGCGCGCA
>JBCBBC010000041.1:0-32341 GCA_038532145.1 Pseudomonadota bacterium
GTGTCGTCGGCATTTCCAAGATTGCTCGCGTTGTAGAGATCTTCGGGAAACGATTGCAGACCCCGCGTGGTCATACACTGATGCTTTGCATCGATCAGGACCGCGACGCCAGCTGGGTCGAGGACATCTGAGATGCAATCAGCGATTTGGGCTGTCATTGTTTCTTGGGTCTGCAATCGTTTCCCGAAGATCTCTACAACGCGAGCAATCTTGGAAATGCCGACGACACGATCTGTCGGCATGTAAGCAATGTGAGCCTTGCCCAGGATCGGAACCATGTGGTGTTCGCAATGGCTCTCGACGTCGATGTCTCGCAGCATGACGATATCGTCATAGCCTTGTACATCCTCAAACGTGCGCTCGAGGACCTCCGCCGGATCCATGTCGTATCCGGCAAAAAACTCTCGATAAGCCTTCGCGACGCGTTTGGGCGTATCGATCAGACCTTCACGGCGCGGGTCGTCCCCGGCCCAAGCGAGCAAAGTGCGAACCGCCGCCATCGCCTCGTCCATGCTCGGTCTGACAATATCTTCGATATGTGAAATCTGGTCTCTGGGAGTGATGGCATCCATCGCCATAAGTGTATTCCTCGGTCTGAGGGACGAAGGTCGAACCCGGTTTGCTTGGCAGCTTCCAAGACCAATTTTGGATTCAACGCACGCCCGTTTATCTACCCTCAGGGTCAGTTGGTATTGAGAGACATTATTTTGCGTCTCATGAATGCTTACGCGCATAGCGAGTGTGCGGATCTTTTTCGCGCTCAATAAAGTTTCTCGGGAACATCAGTGTGCTCTATTGCGTGCGACAAACACGACACGCCGTCATCCGTTCCGTTTTGTATGTCGTAAGAAATATAAAACGGAGCAAAACATGAACACACGGCAATCTCTTCGCAATCTTGCTTGGTCCCTAATCCGTCAGGCACGGCTGTTAAAAAGTGTTGGTCAAGCAGATTTAGCTCGATCGCTAGCGAACCGCGGCCTGTCGCTGAAAGCGTACTCATGGGCGATGAAACCCGAACCCATTCCAATACGTGCCGACAATCGTCGCCCCTAACTCAAGAAAATAGAGACAAAAATGAAAAGACCGAATCCTCCCAGACCTTTGGACTCGAATTCAGTAGAGCTTCGACAGACCACTGATCGAACCAGATCGCTGGAGCTGAATGAGCTTAACCAGAATACTCTGGGCATCGACGCAAAACGTATCGTGAAGAACAAGCCAGCAACACGTTTGCTAGAGCGGCGGCTAAAACGCCATCGCCGCTTCGTTTGAGAACGGAGAACTTATGATGCTTGACGACCGAATTGATAAGGAATTAGCGGCGCAGGTCAGTGTCCTTGAAGATCGTTCTTGCCTGGTCATGGACGATGACACGGTTTTTCGCGAACGCCTTGCTCAGTCCCTGACGCGATACGGCTTTATCGTCTCAGCTGTTGGAACGGTACGGGATGGGTTGACGGTTGCTAAACACAATCCACCCGCGTTCGCAGTCCTAGACCTTAGACTAGACGATGGGTTTGGATTGGACGTTGCGCAGACTTTAAGAGAGACCAGCCCCTCAACGCACATGGTCGTCCTGACCGGCTACGGGGCTTTGCCCAACGTGGTGGCATCTGTGAAAACCGGCGTTCAAAACGTGCTCTCGAAGCCTGCAGATATAGAAGACGTGATCAACTCACTCCTCGCCGCACCCAGAAGTATGCCCTCGCCGCCGGAAACCCCGATGGATCCTGATGACGCACGGTGGGAGTATATCCAGTCTGTCTACAACAAGAATGGTCGGAACGTGTCGCAAACGGCGCGCTTGCTGAACATGCATCGACGGACATTGCAGCGGATTATTCAAAGACGATCGCCGGACCAACTTCACATTAGAGATTGAGAAAGATCCGTAAGCTTGTCAGTCCACATAAAGGCTTCCACCATGCAGAGTAGTGACGACCCAAACCGAGGGTTCATAACAAAGGCGATGAAGGCGCCTATGCTAGAAGCCGATCACGAAAAAGCGCTCGCCAGCCGCTGGCGCGAGAATGAGGACGAAAGCGCCCTCCATGAATTGACGACTGCCTACATGCGTCTCGTTATTTCTATGGCGTCGAAATTTCGGAATTACGGCCTTCCCCTCGCTGATCTGGTTCAAGAAGGAAATGTCGGCCTCATGATTGCGGCGGCGAAGTTTGACCCAGCGCGAGAGGTTCGTTTCTCAACTTATGCGATGTGGTGGGTCCGATCTTCTATGCAGGATTACGTCTTGCGCAATTGGTCAATAGTTCGAACGGGAACGTCCTCCGCTCATAAGAAGCTTTTCTTCAATCTGCGACGGTTGCGGGCTCAGATTGACGATACAGATGGCGCATTGATGGCACGGCAAAACGTGAAGAAAGTGTCGGAAGATCTTGGAGTCAAAGAACGGGATGTGGAATTCATGGCATCTCGCTTATCGGCATCGGATAGTTCTTTGAACGCACCGCTCGCATCAGACGGCGACATGGAACGGCAAGATCTGCTGGAAGATTTCGGGCCATCGCCAGAGGAAGCCACCATCGAGACGCGAGATGCAGAGACTTACAAGAAGTGGGTATCGAAAGCACTCGAGACTTTGAATGAACGCGAACAATACATCATCTCGGAGCGCCGGCTTTCAGAAGAAAAGGCGACACTGGGGGCGCTTGGAGAAAATCTCGGAATATCGAAAGAGCGCGTCCGCCAAATAGAGCAACGGGCTATGGAAAAGCTCAAAACATCTCTAAAGAATGTGCGCGGTGAACTCGTCTATTAAGAGTAGCGGATGCCGATCCCAACCGATCTCAACCAGATACCCGATTGGATTGCCGCTCAGCTTGTGAGAGCTGGCGTCGATCGCAAATCAGCAATGAAATGGCCCGTGCTTGTGACGGGATCGGACGCCTCAGGTTCGTCTGGACGCGTTGTCGTATTACGTCGCTTCGAGCCGCAAAATCATCGAGCGGTGATCTATACAGATCGACGATCGAGGAAGATGAAAGATTTGGCTGAGCGATCACAAGCTGAACTTGTCTTCTTCGACCCAAAACAGATGCTACAGGTCCGATTGCGAGGTGATGCAGTCGTTCATGTCGACGGAGCAAAAAAAGATGCGGCCTTCGACAACATGCCGGCCCGCAGTCGGTCAGATTACTCCACCATATCAGCACCTGGAGCGCGCTTGTTGGATCCCCAGCCTGAGCGCGAACTGGATCTGTCTCACGAACATTTCGCGCTCATAGAGATTGATGCTTTCGAATACGATATACTCTCACTTGAAAGGGATGGTCATCGTCGAGCTCTGATCGAGTTTTCAGATCAGCATTGCCACGCATCGTGGGTGACACCTTAGAACTTTCTTGGGTAATTTTGCATCTTCATGGTGTGACGCCTGCAACCACGCACCAAGTTTTCCTTCATGCATCTCGAGCCTCAAAGCTTATGTCTCCTTTTGCTCGCGTATCAGACACTTTGGTCAAGAATGGAGCGGAGTTCATAACCCCCTATCATGCAAGGCAATCACTGCGTTCTAGTAAGGGTCCAATGCAGTCCCATATGGGTGCCTTCATTTCCAGGTGGCAAGCGATAAGCCTGTTTTTCGACATGGCCGACGGGGCTTCCAATGGGTAATTTGAAGTGGCCAGACTGCCCTTTGATTACATCATCGGGATCGAACGCGCCTGCATAGTCCAGCTCTTCAAGATCAACGGTTACGCGGAACCGAAGCCTGGTCAGGTTCTCGGCTGTGCCGCTGATCGTGCGAGTCTGAACCAATCGATCACGCCCGCGCGCACAATTAACATTACGAACAGGCGTAGAGGAATCGGTTGAGCCCTGGCGCCGAATATCGATCAGCTTCATAGCCGGAAAACTTCCATATTGCGCGGGGCTCGACCGGTGAAGCGTAAGTTTGCCTGCGATCTCAAGATTGGAGTTCGGCTCGCTGCCGGCACTATCGCAGGCCAGCATACTTGTCCGAAGAGTCCAGTTCTGAATGGGCTCCACCTCGGGCAATAATGAGACTTCAGAAAGCTCTGCATTGGCGGCGAGGTAGGCCTCAATACGACGGGCCAGTTCGATGCGAACCCGCTCATGAATCTCAGGTTCGTTAGGAAAGTTCATTGGGTTTAACAGGTCATCCAGGGGGCGAAGATCGGCAAGGATCGGATAATGGGCGTCACCCGCTGCAAATCCCGCTTCGCTCCAGCTGCCATTGCCGCCGACCGCATCAAAGCTTCGTTCGCCATACTCATTCACCTCACGCAAGCTGCTACCGGTGCGGCTATTCTCTGAGCTATAAGAATTGGTATTGCCGACGACAAAAGACGCGTTGGAATTGCTTTCCTCGCTGGAGCTGTTTGATTTCTCTTCGCTATAGGCTTCATTTGTGATCGTCTGGGTTAACTGGCCAGATGCGCCATAAGAAATGGCATATGGATAATGCGTGCCGAATTTCTCGATCAGCGCGTTATAGTCACCAAACCGGCGGGCGTCTTCGACCGCATCGATGAAGCCATCAGAGAGCTGGATATAGGGGTGATCCGCGACCAGCGCATATTTGCGAAAGCGCATATAGCCCGTCTCTTTTGCAACAGAGTTTGACTCGCGCAGGGACTTAAAACTCTCTTTGGCACTGCTAGAGCCCCAGCCATATCCGGCCTCGATATTCACGCTACCGCTTTTAGAATTGCTGTCCGACGTTTTCGTTTTAGACGCACTACCAGAGACGCCAAACCGAGTACTATTGCCAAAGTTTGAGCTCTGCATTTTTTGGAACTCGCGCTCGCTTGAGATCAGCTCGGTGTAGTAGACCATGCCTTGCATCTCTTCTTTGACGAGCCGCATGCCCAGAGGAACGATGCGGCGTTCATCAATCGCATAGCCGCGCTCGGTTCGGGCAAAGACTTCCGCTTTGGGATTGTCCATCAAACGGTCTGGGTTTTGCGTGACCACATCATAGCCGCGACGACTGGCGATCAAGTTCTCCATCGTAAAGCCGATCATGAAGGGGTCTTTGTTGCTGATCTGACTGTCCCAATCTGATTTCGCGGTCCCAGGACGAGGACGGAAAAAGGTCACACTCCCAATCTTCATGCGAACATAACCTGACCGGGTGACATCGACGGTGAGCTTGGCGCCAAGCCCCCCTGTATCACCGCGCGCCTGATACGTTTTGCGGGCACCATTTCGAATGAGTACATCCGACAAATCGGTTTTGTCGACGGCGTCATACCGAATGGGCTGAGAGAAGTTCAGCGCGTCGCGGACCATGAGGTATGCATTCGAGTCACTCGAAGGATCGACAGTGATGTGTGCCGGGGTGGTGTATGTGCCATTCGCCAGCATCATCAATTCTGGCTTCGTGCTACCCCAACCTTCTGGCTTGAAGCTGCGATCGAGCGAGATCGTCATGTCCTGACGCCACACCCCATCCAAGCGTTTCCAGCACTCCCCGTCTGGCAAATCTGTCTGCGTATCTAGTTCGTCTAGCGAGAAACTGACAAACTCACGGTCCGAGATTGGGTCCACAGGGCGCGCGGCTGTTTCGATGCGCTCGCGTGGGTCCTGGATAGCCGCCAAAGGGGCATCTGAAGTTTCACAGCCCTGAAAGGCATCGATTGGGCGGGCGGCTTGTCCGGGCAGATTTGGATCCGTCACGGTGGCCTCGGCGCCGGGTTGGTTCATGGCTGCCTGGCCATGGCCAGAGAGGCTGAAAAGTGCCGTCGACGCCAGCAATAGGACGGTGCGTTTTGAGATGGAAAGCGACATCTGTGGTCTCCGAGTGATCTTTATTCGACCATTTGGATGTCTCATGTCTTCGGCGAGCGCTGTATGGGGTAACCACCCCATTCGCCCCCTGAAAAAGCAAAATGGGAACGCCTTCGACGTTCCCATTCGTAATCAACGTGGTGCCGCGAGGCGACTATTCCGGCGGACGCTTCGCGCGCGTTTCACTTATGGTGCCGGGCGGGCGACGCAGGCCTTGCGGAAGATCGGCGCCGAGTGTCGAAGAACTTGGAGGATCGAGCGAAATCGCTGACTCTGTTGAAGTCGTCGAATCTGTCGAGTCACTGCGGGGTCGACTTCCGAGGCTCGGAACAGATCCGTTGATCGACCCTTCAGGCGTGAGTGTATCAGAAGAGTCGGAGAAGCCATCCGAACTCGGTGCCTCGCCGGGTGTTCGAATATTCTGGAGCGGACGCGCCTCGGACGAAAAGTCACCTGCGTCCCGAGCTGGGTCGCGACCAATATCGTCGCCGAAATCTCCTGCACGCGGACGCGTGTTTGGCGTTCTTATACTCTGCAAATCACCGACTTGATCTGTAAAGTCTCCGGCATCACGAGCGGGGTCCCGCCCAACCGCATTCGTGAAGTCACCGCCGCGCACCCGTGGCTTTCGGAAGCTACGAGAACCGGTTGCGCCTGAACGGGTTACGGACGTGGATGGTCGACTCGCGACTCCTGTACTTGGACGCTCAATTACGGCATTTGAACGCGGACGGGTGAGCGGACGATCGCTGCGGGCGACACTCAGGCGCGCATTGGGCTGCCGCGCCGCTGGCACCGCCACATACACGCGTGGGTTTTGATTGGGCCGGGTGCTCACGGGCCGCTCCGGGGTCGCGGTCGACGCGGTGGTTGGTGGTTTCGGTTTCGGTGGGACCCGTTTGTTCTGAGCCTCAGCGAGCATCGGCAAGGTCAGCATAGCACTAGCTGATACGAAGGCGAGTAAGAGCGTTTTCATGGTCAATTATCCTCAAGTTTGAACTTATGATTTTGCTGGCGCGTCGGCGATCAACACCGTGCGATCATCGAAATCGCTCATCACGGACAAAGCATCGATCAGGGGGTGATCGCCTTTGGTTGGAGAAAGCACGTCCGCCATGATGAAGGCGCCGAGCGTTTCTCTCGACAAGGCTTCCCGCCAAATCCGCAATTGCCCTATGGCGCCAATGAACGGGGCTGTTTGGCCATCAGCGGAGCCGATGAAGAGCTCAGTTCCTGCAAGCTCCTGCAAATCCACTTGGTGCACAGAACGCACTTGCCCATTGATGATCACGGAGAGCGCACCTTCGCCTTCGATGATCGCAACATGTGACAATCGGCCATCAGAAAAATCGAAAGCGGTGTAGATTTCAGTATCTCCCGCGAGGATTCCTAGGCCGTCACGATCTCGCAGGATGGAAACTAAATAGGCCGTACCATTAGCGCCTGTGTTTGACAGGATCACTGGGTCATAACCGGGGTCACTGGACCATCCGGCTGCGACCCAAAACTCGATCGTATTGGTGCCGATTGGATCGAAAGCTGGGTCTGCCCCCAAAGCAATTCCATCGCCGCCATCGAAATTTGCAACGTCTGGTCGATAGGGAGTTTCGGCAAAACTCGGCGCCGAACATAGTCCGATCATCGCCGTTGCAAGAAGAGTATGCTTGAGCATGATGTCCTCAACAGTTTGCAAAGGATGACACGGATGTGTCCTTTTCATAGACTGAGAGTGTCAGAGACGGAAACGCGTCGATATGGGGTAAGGACCCCATTCTGGTTTGACTAATCGTGATCAGCTTTTGGAATGAGTAGCGTTGCCCGGGTTCCCTCGCCAAGAGTTGACTGGATGTCGAACCGGTATCCCATGTCGCGACTAAGCTCTTGCACAAGCGAGAGCCCAAGACCGCTCCCGCCCGACGCCGCTCCTTTTTCATGTCTTTGAAGCAGTCGCTCTAAATCTTGGGGAGCGATCCCTAACCCTGTGTCTGAAACGGCGACCTCGATGCCGTCGTCTCGCTTCGAAGTCGATAAACGGATTTCTCCGCGCTGCGCATGGTTTACGGCGTTTGCCACGAGATTCGAGACGAGCCGCAACAAAGATACCGGGTCGGTTTGAACTCTGACGGTCGAGCGCTCGTAGGAAAACCCGATAGACTTTTCCTTCGCTTGAATTTCGAAGATTGCCGCGACATTGTCCAGGACGCTCGATATTTCAAACGCTTCAATCGAACGCTCGCTGTTTGCTACGTGATCTTGATCGTCCCGATCGGCAACGAGCTGATCGATAGACAGCTGCTCCAAAAAGTCGAACGCGGCGCGCATTTGTTGGCGCGTCTCTTCATCGCGCAGCCTCATATCATTCAACCCTATGCGCAAAGCGGCTAATGGCTGTTGCAGATCATGACTGACGGCGGAAAGCTGTGCACGATGCTTCTGAGATTGTTCGCGCGCGTGTTGATAGGCGGTTTGGCTATCGCGCAGCTTTGAAGACAGTGCCAATTGCTCACGAGTGAGCTCCAACTCGGCGTTTACCGCCTGATCGCGTTGTGTGCGGATCTCCAATACGCGTAGCATAATCGCTGCAGCAAATACGAAGCACTCAAGCAGCAATACAACGTGCCCAAAATCAAGCGTGTTATCGATATTGAACTGGCCGGGAACCAAGTGCGCAATGGTCGCATAACCAAATGATGCGACGACCAGCGCCCCGCCGATCAAATATGGCGTCGCCCCGGCTAAGCCTTTTCGCCAGGCAACAATGCCTGCCACACCTTGCGTCAACGAACACATAGGCACGAACGCGTAGCCCGCCACCATGATGATGGGCACATCGATGAACGGAATGGCTAAAACTGCAAAGAACGCGGCGGCGAGCATCATTGTTTTTATGAAGCGATCAAAGCGCGGACTATGCGAGGCGTAATTGAAAAGTTGACGCACAAAAGCCAAGGCGCACGCCGCAAGGACCAACATAAAGAAAAGGTTCAGCCGCGTGTTAAGCCAAGGAACATTCGGAAACAGATATTGGAAGGTATACCCATCCGCGTGAAACACGTAGAAAAAGCCCGCCAGAATATATGCTGAAAAGCTCGCCGCAATCCGCCACCCGATAATCGGGGTCATAATCAGAGCAATAGCGATGACCGCCCATAATCCACCGTTTAGAAAATCGTTCAGGCTTGATTCTGATTTATGACGATTCACGACTGCGGACGGTGTGCCGATCCCGGCTGGAAGGAAGGTCGTCGCTGAGGATGTATAGCTGATCAGCAGCGTGATCTGATCGCCAGAAGGCACACTGAAATCCTTGGTTAGTAAACGGCTTCTGATCTCTCGCGCGTCAAATGGATCTTCGGCGCTGTTTTCAAAAAACAATGCGGGTGCTTCGCCAGGACGCACGATATAAGCCCGGAGGTTTTCGATATATTGTCTGGCAAAATCGATCCGCCAGGGCCCCGCTCGGGCCGTTGGGTTACGGATCTCAACTTTCAGCCAAACGCGGCCCTCAAGAAGACCAAAATCGATGTATGGCGTTTCAATTGGCTGAAACTGATCTGACAGGCCGATAATGTTATCGGCGCTCACACTGTCTTCTTCATCGACATAAGCGAATGCAACATCGCTTAATGACGAATAGAAATCTGCCGCTGTAGAAAGTTCAATGACAGTAGGCCGCTCGGGTGTTGTTTGACTATGCGACGAAGCCGTCGCGGTCAGCCCCATCAGGGCCACAAGCAGGGACCATCGTAGCGATAGATAGAATTGTGACAGATGGCGTGAGGTCATACATGCGGCTCCATGACCCAAAGGAACCCCACAATCGGACCTAGGTCGATGGGGCAGATACCCCAAACGCGAGGCTGACATTGCTCACAGCTGCTTATGCTCATCTAGCAGCCCCTCTCTGAGGGCATAGACCATCAAGTCTGCAACGCTGTGGACGCCAAGCTTTGCCATCAAGCTGCCGCGGTGCTTTTCGACCGTCTTCTTGCTGATACTCAACCGATCTCCGATCTCTAAATTTGACTTGCCATTGGCGATAAGCGCCAACACTTCCCGCTCTCGATGCGTCAGACTGACCGGCGCGGGCTCGTTTTCGAGGAGGACTTGGACTTCAGAGCCAACGAATTTGCCGCCAGCAAGGACGGTTTCAAAGGCTTCCTGCATTTCGGCTTGTGCAGTGCTTTTCAACAGAATGCCATCGACCCCTGCCGCGAGCCAGTCCGAAAGAATAGACACGGATGTAAAGCCTGTCAGCAAAACCACTTTGGTGTCAGGGCTCCACCTGCGAGTTTCGGAGAAGACCTCGATACCGCGCGCCAGTGGCATGGCGGCATCCAACACAAGGAGATCAGGTCGATGTATGCGGACCTGCGCAATAGCCGCAATTCCATCCTCGGCCTCAGCCACAATCTCGGTATTTGTGAGCTTTCCAAGGATGGCTTTGACCGCATCGCGGACAATCGCATGATCATCAGCCAGAATGATACGCTTACCGCCCGCCAAGATATCCCCCAATGCTTTACTTATTAGAGTAGTATCATGTGATCGAAAGGCTGTTAACGGAAGCTTTCGGGCAGTGTTTAGGGCTCGATAGCTGCAAAAGCTTATGTCTCCTTTTGCTCGCGCACCGGACGTTTGAGCCGACCCATCATTCGATAATTCCCCAATTTGGAAAATCATTAAGCGAGGGTTCGAATTTGTATCTCATCAATCACATCAACCCGTCAGTCAGTCTTACCGATTGCAGCGGCCGGACTTTGTTGAACTCGCGCATTCGACCGAACACATCAACGCCGATTTGTGCGTAAAGATCTAAGAGATCGACCAGAACCCAGTTTTCGCGAATGAGTCCGTCTTCGAGACGCCAAAAGTCCAGGCTGCGGAGCAAAACCTCTGTGCCAGCTGGTGCAATCCCCATCCAGCCATCGTCGGACAGGGTGAGACGCATGTTTGGCCAGCCCGTCTCACAAACATAGTCGCCTTCACCGACCCAGTGCGACATCAGTTCGCCCATCGCGTCGAGCTTGCGGTCCGGCATGGCGCGCAAGAACGGGATTTGGTGCCAGTTTCGGAACCCCGGGATTCCGCGCGCTGCACCAATGCCGGCCGGCCCATACCAGTTGAATCGAGGATGCCAATAGGCTTCCAGATTCATAATTTTGGGATCGGGATTTGCCGGATGTTTGCACAAGTCCTCAAGCATCGCGACAACATGTTGGTGCGCGAGAGATCCATCGCCTGCAATACCGCGTCCATCGCCGCTCATCGGGGCGGGCGTACAAATGAACTTTCCAAGCTGTGGCGCCATTGGCCAGGCATTGGCTTGCATCATCAATTCTGGAATGTCCCAGATCGCCTGAACCTCGACCACGCGATCATTCTCGATCCGGAAAAACTCATGATAACGCATATGGACGAGATGGCCGGTTGGGGGAATGTCGAGAAACGGTGCCAAGAACGTCCCCATATAGTTGCCCATCGTACCGACCCAGGCCTGGTCTTCAGCGGTCGTGCCGGCCATGACGATCATATCTCTGCGCTCAAGGTCTGGCAGCGCTGCAGATAGTGGCGCCAGGCAGGCGTCGTAGAACGCGCCTGGCCCGATAATCGTTCCAAACGGATGACACATCTTAATCGCTGCATCCGCTTCAAACGCATCGCTAAGCGCGGATTGGACAGCGGTGGCTTCAAACGTCTCAGAGGCGTCACAATACGGCGCCAGAATCCGCTTCAAGTCGTCTGAGCTCATACCCCACTCTCCATCTTGCACTGCGAGAATCTTGTGTCAGAACCTAAGCGCGTTGGAAACTATAATTGAGTGCGCTGCACTTGGCTCGCTTAGCAGGTTTGCATTCGAAGTCAAACAGGCTAGAGCTGGATCGAAATGAGGATTGAAATGGATCAGATCGCCGACGCTAAGCAGGTCGTTCGCGCCCATAATGACACGTTCGACGCAGCGCTGCTCGACCGCAAGACTCCAGAAGATATGTCAAAGCTATTCCCAGACTTCTTCTGGCGCGGCATGTATCCGTTTTACGAAAAAACCGGGATGGACGCAGTTTGGACGGACTTCTGGGCACCGCTGAGTCTCTCATTCCGACGCCTGCAACGTCGGGAAGATGTTTTTTTTGCCGGGGAAAACGATGTCGACGATCGCACATCAACCTGGACCTGTAGTATGGGCCACTTTGTCGGCTTGTTTGACGAAGACTGGCTTGGAATTCCGAAAACCGGCCGGATGGCTCACCTTCGCTATGCGGAATTCATGCGGGTGGACAGGAATCAGATTGTGGAAAGTGCATTCTTCATCGACTTGCTCGGTTTAATGCATGAAGCGGGTGCTTATCCCCTTCCCCCTATGACGGGCGCCTATTTCGTCTATCCAGGACCGCAAACGCAGGACGGTATCTTACTGGCGACGCAGGATCCACGGGAAAGCGCCCAAACGCTGGACCTAATAAATCGCATGATTGCGGATTTGAATTCGATCAATCATTTAACGGATGAAAAGTGTTCGCCAGACCTGCTCGCCCGGACCTGGCATGATGACATGGTTTGGTATGGCCCTTGCGGGATTGGCGCGACCTATACAATCAATCGTTACCAGCATCAGCATCAGTTTCCGTTCCGTCAAAACCTCGCTGACAAAACCTATAACGGCCACATCACCCGGTTCGCGGAAGGTCACTATGGAGGCTTTTTCGGGTGGGCCAATCTCAGCAATCGCAACCTCGGTGGGTTCCTTGGCCTGCCAGAAGCGGCAAAGGCGAGTGAGATGCGAGTCGTAGATGTTTATCGCCGCGCCGGCGATAAGCTTATGGAAAATTGGGTCCTGATCGATCTGCCCCACTACCTGAAACAGCAAGGACTCGATGTGCTGCAACGGCTGAAAGAGTTGCGCAGCGCGTAACGCGCAATCAGTTTTTGCATTCGAATGCAAATATGTTAGTGTCGCGCTTTCTTTGGTGCGATATTCATGACCCAACCAGCCATTGTTTTCTTGCCCGGCTTCATGTGCGACGCGCGATTGTTCGCACCGCAAATCGCCGTGCTGTCAGAAAAGGGATATGCCTGCTCTGTCGGCGATCTCACACGCGCTTGCTCCATTGAGCGCATGGCAAAGCTGGTCCTGGAGGATGCCCCAAAACGTTTTGCTTTAGCAGGCCTCTCCATGGGAGGTATCGTCGCTTTAGAGATTTACAAGCAAGCACCGCACCGGGTGACTCATATGGCGCTGCTCAACACCACAGCCCGCGCCGATGCCGCAGCCTTGGCCAGAAAAAAGCAATTGGGGCGAGTCGCTGCCGGAGAATTGGATCTGGTGTTGAAAGAAGAACTCAAGCCTCAATATTTGGCGCCCCAAAACCGAACCGAAGACCGACTAGCCATCCTCGAACAAATGGGTATTGATCTCGGTCAGGACGTCTTTTGTCGACAAACAATGGCGCTCACGCTTCGGTCCGCCTATCTGGCTTCCGCGTCTCAGATCCTCTGTCCCACAGTTTTGCTTGCAGGCGCGCAAGATCAAGTCTGCCCAGTCGATCGCCACACCGAAATCCAGGCACAAATTCCAGCGGCTGAGCTCCGCGTTTTGGAACAGTGCGGGCACATCTCTACGCTGGAGCAACCGGACCAAGTAAATCTCGCGCTACTGGATCTGCTTGATCGCCCCGCGGGGCGAGCGACACAAAGCGGAAACTGTGAGCTGAGAGTGTTAGGAAGCTAAATTGACTTCGAATGCAATTTTTGCAAGCTAGGTTTGGGTAAGGGATCAATGACAATGTCTGACACCACTATGAAGCACCGCGACGCGATCGAGTCGAGAGTGGTGAAATACGCCGATCTCAAGCCCTGTTTCGATGCCTTTATCGACACACGCACACCGGGCTCAGACCAGAAGGAAAACTTCACGATCATTGGCCCCGGCGTCTCAGAAAACCCGAACCAGCACGTCCATATTGCCGAACCGCACGGATTCAATATTGGTGGCGCGCGGCAACCGCCCGGGTGCACCAATTCTCAGCACAGTCATGAAACCGTCGAAGTGTTCTATGTCCACAGTGGAGAGTGGCGCTTTGACCTTGGCGAGCATGCGGATGACGCGCACATTACCCTTCATCCAGGCGACCTGATCTCGATCCCAACAAATGTGTTTCGCGGGTTCACGAATACCGGATCTTCCGTCGGCTACCTTTGGGCAGTTTTGGGCGGCGATGACCCCGGTCATGTTTTGTGGGCGCCGAAAGTGTTTGATCTGGCGCGCGACTTCGGCCTGATCTTGCTCGAAGATGGAATGCTGATTGACACAGCAAAGGGTGAAACCGTACCCGCCGGCAAAACGCCGATGCCTGTCACGTCAGCAGCCCAAGTGGCCGCCTTGGATACTTATTCGGATGCGCAATTGGCAGGTTGCGTGGTGCGCGCCGGTAAAGGTCGCCATCAAGGTGTTTTCAACATGCTTAATGGCATTCAGGACACTCTGCTGATCGGTGACTCACCGCTAAATTGGCCACACGGATTCACTCTAAGTGAGCTGAGAATGGATGCCGGATCAGGTGTTTCTGAGCACATATTGAACGTACCCGACGTGTACTTCGTACAGTCCGGAACCGCCTTGGTTTCTATTGATGGGGAGGCGATTGTTTTAGTGGCAGGCGACACACTTACAGTGCCATGTGGCGCGACCCGAACGATCCGAAACGACGGTGATCAGAAGGTTTGCCTGGTTGCCGTTCGCGGCGGCGACCAGGTCCCAGAGGTTTGCTGGACATGACACAAACGCTAGCCGGCAAGCGCGCCATCGTCACCGGCGCCAGTCGTGGGATCGGCCGAACGATCTGTGAAACGCTGCATGCCGCTGGAGCAACGATTACCCCAGTCGCCCGCGCGTCCGATGATTTTGATAAACTGATTGCGGCCCACTCGGATCGGTGCGAACCGTGGACCGGAGACGCCGCATCGGATGCGTTTCTGGACTTCATTCGCGCTCAAGAGCGGGTTGATATCCTGATCAATAATGTGGGCACCAATGTCCCGAAGCCGATGGACGAGATTACCGATGATGTCCTCGACCGAATGCTCGACCTGAATGTCCGCACGACGTATCGCGTGTCACGGGAGATACTTCCGCGCATGCCCGAGGGGGGACGGATCGTGCATATGAGCTCCCAGATGGGCCATGTCGGCTCGCCAAACCGAACTGTCTATTGCATGACCAAACATGCGGTTGAAGGCCTAACCAAAGCCATGGCAGTCGAATTGGCCCCGCGCGGCATTCGCGTAAACTCGGTTGCACCGACTTTCGTCGAGACGCCGATGACAAAACCAATGCTCGCCGACCCGGAATTTTCAGCGTTCGTCAAGCGTATGATCCCACTCGGGACCGTCGCGAGCACACAAGACATTGCCGAAGCCGTGCTTTATCTCTGCAGCTCAGCCGGCAAAATGATCACCGGTCATTCACTAGTCGTCGACGGCGGCTGGACGGCACAATAGGATACCTCATGACGGCGAAACCGATCACCCATGTCGCTACGACGGACATTCAGGAGATGATGGCACCGGGTCCGGAGCGTCGCATGGATTTGCCCGGGTTTGATGCTGAATTCGTCGACTTCCCGCACTACATCATCCGAATCACGGAGAGGATCTGGCATGATCGCGATGTAGAGAAATGCCTCGATTGGTACGCTGAGAACTGCGCGATCCACACCATGGCAGGTGATATTAGCGGAGCCCAAACCGTGGTCGACAATACTTGGGCGACGCTGAAAGCATTCCCGGATCGACGATTGGATGCCGACAATGTCATCTGGTCCGATGAAGGGGATGGCGCGTTTTACTCATCCCATTTGATTACCTCCAAGATGACCAATGAAGGTCCAAGTGAGTTTGGACCGGTGACCGGGAAGCAGATTCGTGTCCAGACCATTGCAGACTGCCTTTGCAAAGACAATCGTGTGATTGAGGAATGGTTGGTGCGGGACAACCTTGCAGCTGTGCAGCAACTTGGCTTTGACCCTGATCGCGTCGCCAAAGACCAGGCGCAAGCAGACAAGATCAATAGCTTCAGCTTGATCGAGTTTCATGAAGCCAATCGCGCTCGTGTCTTAGATGCGCCTCAGGCTGATCGCGGCGAGAGTGAGGCGATTACATTGGCTGGCAAAGCGTTGCGACTTTGTTTCGATAATGCGGACCTTGCAAACTTGCGTGAGGTTTACGACTTTCGCGTCCAATCAAGTCTTCCGGGAGACACCTCCCTTTACGGACCTGATCAGGTCCGGACCTGGTTTTCATCGCTGTTGAAGTCGTTTCCCGATTTGAAAGTCTCGATCGATCACGTGGTCGAAACGGCGTATCTCGGCGATGCAACCGATGTCGCTATTCGATGGTCTGCAACCGGCAAACAGAGCGCGGCTGGGCGTTACGGTCCACCAAGCAACGCGACGGTCTATTTGCTCGGCGTCACGCAATTCCGAATCATGAACGGCCGCATTCGCGAGCAAGTCTTCATTTGGGATGATATCGCGTTACGCCGACAAATTATCGGTGCGAGGTATTAAAGTGGACGACTTGCCATATCTCGTAGATGCCCATCATCATCTCTGGGATCTAAATGCGTGTCGGCACACATGGCTTGCTGAAAAAGGCGTCGTTCGGTTCTTTGGTGACCCCGCGCCTATCCAAACCGATTACCACGTGCCGGAGCTGCGCGCAGACTTTGGCTCGCTCCCGGTTCGAAAGTCCGTGCATATTCAGGTCGGCGTAGAGGTCGATGACAGTTTGAACGAAACCGCCTGGTTGCAACACCAAGCCGACACACACGGTCTTCCAAATGCTATTGTTGCATTCTGTGATCTCACAAAAGCATCCGTCGAGCGTGATCTCTCAGCTCACATGGAACATGCAGCGGTGAGAGGGGTGCGACAGATTATAGGACGCAGCGCACACGAAGACCGCAAGACTGGAACGTCTGAGATTCTCGCCGATCCGGACTTCGAACGCGGCCTCAACGAGCTGGCCGAAACCGGGCTGTCTTTCGATCTGCAGCTGACGCCGCCGCTCATGCAGGCAAGCGCCGCTTTGTTTGCGCGCGTGCCTGATCTCCATGTCGCATTGTGCCATTGTGGTTCTTTAAGCGCGTTTGATCAGGACAGTCTGAAAGAGTGGGAGAATGGACTTCGCGCGCTGGCGCTTTTGCCGAACATGATTTGCAAAGTCTCTGGATTCGGCATGTTTGATCATGATTGGACGCAAGACAAGATCGCGCCTCTGGTGCATCGCGTCATCGATATCTTCGGCACAGCACGAGTCGCGTTCGGCTCCAATTTTCCCGTCGATAAACTCTATGCCAGCTATGAAGACACGATTGGAGCTTACCTGAACATTTGCGCGCGCTATTCCTTGGACGAGCGCGATGCAATGTTTCGCACCAACGCTGAGCGATTTTACCGGATCTAAAAGTCTCCACGCACCTTTTGTGTCAGCGCTGCGGTCCCCGACAGCAAAAAGCCGTGGTCAGATCCAAGCAAGAACAAGCTCGCACCTGCGGCGCGCCACTGCGGAATCTCATTCAAATCAGCGGTGAACATGCCGATCGTTGCCCCGGCTTCGCGACCTTTTGCGCAGATCAGCTCGACTGCATCGATGACTTGTTGATCATTCGGCCCATCCGCGCCAAGGGAGACCGACAGATCCGCACGCCCGATGAAGAACGCGTCGATCTCGCGGACCGATAAGATATCATCAAGATGTTCAAGCGCTTCGGCATCTTCGATCTGAGCGATAACCGTAGTTGTATCGCCGCTCGTCGCCTTGTGTTCGGCCATCTTGCGCGCGCCATATCCAGCGGCGCGTGTTGATCCCGCATAGCCTCGTCCTGTTCCAAAATGCGCATTTGCCGCGAGTTCGCGGGCATCCTCGCCTGTGATCACGTGTGGCGCGAGAATGCCGGTCGCGCCGCAATCCAGGGCATTCAAAATATGCTCTGGGCGATTGGCCGGCACACGGACCAGGTTCGGCTTGCCAACATGGTTCAGGGCCAAAACACAATCATTGATATCACGCCGATCGAACGGCGAGTGTTCAGCGTCCAAACACACCACATCGAGATCGCTGCGACCTAGCACTTCGCATATCATAGCGGACGGCGTTTTTAGGAAGGTGCCGACCAATGGCGTCTTGTTGCGAACGTGTTGTTTGAATGTCATGACCACAAACGCTTTGAAGCCAGTTCTGCCCCTTCAGCCAAAGCGCCAAGCTTGGCATAAACAATGTCTTCATCAACCGCGCCAAAGCCAGCAAAGGTTGAGAATCCGCAATCGGTACCAGCGATGACACGCTCTTTACCAACAATGTCGGTGAAGCGTTCAATGCGCTGAGCAACGAGTTTAGGATGCTCAATGAAATTCGTCGTCGAGTCGATGACGCCGGGAATCAGGATTTTGTCTTGCAACTCGCCACGGTTTTCAGCCTCCGCGAAGACCGTCCATTCATGCCCATGCCGCGGATTGGCGTTCTCGAACAGCAATCCTTGTGGCTTGGCTTTCAACGCGACGGGTAAGACTTCTTCCATTGGCGCATCGCAATGATGGGGGCCTTCATAATTGCCCCAGCATATGTGCATTCTCACCCGATCACCGGGCACATTCCGCAAGGCATGGTTGAGGACCTCAACATGCTGGCTGGCAAGGCGGTGATAGTCTTCAAGCGGTTTATCTTTGAACATCATATGCCGTCCTAGCCCGAGGTCTGGCGTATCTAGCTGCAAGATTAGCCCTGCCTCGACAATCGCCTCATACTCTGGGCGCATGGCTTCCGCGAGCGCTTCAAGATATTCGTCTTGCGTCTTGTAGTGCTCATTTGGTTGGAACAGTGCAATGACACCTGGACTGGCGGCGTTCATGAAGGCTTCGACGTGCCCTGCCCCGTTCAACGCCGTCGAGAAATGGTTCAGATCCGCTTCTAGCGGTGCCATGCTCTTGGTTTTGATCTCGCAAACACATTTTGGACGGCGATATGTTGGCGTTCCGCCGCCTTTGGCTTGTCGCTCCAGAAAGCCAGGAAACTCCTCGAGATCAGCGGGGGCTCGCCGCGGGCTGTCGCCATCAAATCCCGTGATGCGGTCCTTGATATAGGTAGCATAGGAAATCTTGCTCATTTCCCCATCACTAACAATGTCTACGGACGCGTCGCGCTGACGTTTCACTGTACTCGCCACGGCCGCCGATAAGACGTCATCAAATCGCTCTTGTTCGATCGGTTCACCCGCTTCGTGCGCGAAAACCAGATCGGTCACCTCCTTAGATCTCGGAAGACTTCCCACATGCGTGGTGAGAATGCGATCTTGGCTGGTTTTCATAGTGCTTCCTCCGAATATGCATTCGAAGTCATAAATCTATGAGGGCGCCCGCGCAATAGACCCTCCGGGAATCATCGCGCCTTCAAATACCCGTTTTTCATGAGATTGCTCTGGTCGCTCGACGCGTTCCAAAATCATCCGGACCGCGGCTTCTGACATACGGCCAATTGGTTGCCGGATTGTGGTCAATTCATAGCTCGCAAATTGACTCATGCCGATGCCGTCAAAACTCACAATGGAGAGATCTTTTGGAACGTCCAGACCGAGCACAGATCGGGCTTCGTCCATACAGCCCATCGCCATCATATCATTGATGCAGATCACGACACTGGGGCGATCCATGACCTGCCGATTGATTTCTTGAAGTCCGGAAGTGCCACTTTCATAGGTAAAGTCGCCACGCACTTCGCAAACCGTTCCAATTCCAAATTCGGATAGACTATCCTGCACCATCCGTGCACGCTCCCGGCTGACCATATTGTCCTCGGGACCAATGATGAGCCCGGCGCGCCGATGCCCCAAAGTGTAGAGCTGTTTGACGACGTCACGCACTTGCTCCGACGGGTCGCAATACACCACGGTGTTCGGATGATCGCTGAAATAGCGATTGAAGAACACCACCGGTATCTGTCGCTTCTCTAACAGTTTATATTGGGCTTGCGACATGTGAGAGGCAGAAATGACCCCATCAACTTGATACTGCCAGGCCTGTTCGATCACTGCTTCAGCATCGTCCTCCGTCTCGACCGTGAACAGCAAAGCCTGCAATCCGGCTTCAGCAAGCTCTTCGGTGATTTTGAACAGGACTTCCGGATAATAGAGGTTCAACCGACCGGACACCAAGACGGCGACCAGATTGGATCGCTGCGTGATCAATCCACGCGCGATGGCATTCGGTTGGTATTCCAACTCCTTGGCCGCTTTCATCACCCGCTCGCGCATCTTCCCTGAAATGCTTGCGCCTGGTTTAAAGCAACGCGAAACGGCTGACTGCGAGACTCCCGCCAAGCGCGCCACATCGTAAGAAGTGGCGCGACGTCCTTTAATGAGCGGAACGACTTTCGCTTCTGACTTAGACGGTTTCTTTTTCCGCGGGCTGTTGGCCATAGCGTCTCACTCGAATATCTGCTTGCTCTTTATGACCTGCAAATCCTTCCAGCGCACATAGACGAGAGCAATACTCCCCAACCATGACTGAGGCCTCCCGCGTAACGCGCTGGAAAGTACATGTCTTGATGAACTTACCGACCCATAAGCCCCCTGTATAGCGTGCAGCTTTCATCGTTGGCAGAGTATGATTGGTTCCAATCACCTTGTCGCCATAAGACACATTGGTTTCCTGCCCCAGAAAGAGCGCCCCGTAATTGGTCATATTGTCCAGGAAATAGTTCGGGTCCCTGGTCATGACCTGGACATGCTCTGATGCAATATCGTCAGCAACCCCCACCATCTCTTCATAAGAATCACAAACGATAACCTGCCCATACTCGCGCCAGGCTTCTCCTGCGACATCAGCCGTTGGCAGCCATTCAAGTTGTCGCTCAACCGCTTCCATCGTGCGTCTCGCCAGGCTCTCGGAGTTGGTCAGCAGAACCGCGGGTGATGTCGGCCCATGCTCGGCTTGACCGAGCAAGTCAGCGGCACAGAAATCCTCATCGACGCTTTCATCCGCAATAATCAGCGTCTCAGTCGGGCCAGCAAACAAATCGATACCCACGCGCCCAAATAACTGGCGCTTTGCTTCAGCGACGTACGCGTTACCTGGGCCGACAATCATATCGACTGGCGCGATGGTCTCGGTACCAATGGCCATGGCCCCGATCCCCTGGACGCCGCCCAGAGTGTATATTTCATTCGCGCCCGCCATATCCATGGCCACGACAATGGCGGGATGTGGTCGCCCTTCAAAAGGAGGTGCCGTGGCGATGATGCGTGGTACGCCGGCCACTTTCGCAGTCACGACGCTCATATGGGCAGAGGCGATCAGAGGATACTTGCCGCCTGGAATGTAACAGCCTACGGAGTTCACTGGGACATTCTTGTGACCCAGCGTGACACCAGGCAGCGTCTCAACCTCGACATCTCTCAAGGCGTCTTTCTGGATCCGTGCAAAATTGCGCACTTGTTCCTGCGCAAATCGAATGTCGCTAATGGCTTGTTCATCGAGCTCTTCATAGCAGGCATCAATCTCTTCGCGGGTCAGGCGATAGCTATCAGGGCTCCATTTGTCGAACTTTTCAGATAGATCACGAACCGCCGCATCGCCGCGGGAATCAATGTCTTCGAGAATGTCCTCAACGGTTTTGCGAACCTGAGCATCCGCCTTTTGCTTGATATCGGGATCAATCCCTTCTTTCAGCCAACGCGCCATAATTTAACTCCTGAATATGCGCGGGTCCTAGCATTTTTGCATTCGAATGCAAACCACCAATTTGAATGATCCCATCTCACCCCCCCAACGTTCCAAACCAAGAGAGGAAGATCAGAATCAAAGCAAAGAAGAGCAGCAAATACCAGGCAATCGAATCCACCCGGCCCGGCACGATATACCACCCGTCTTGTTTCTCGGCTCTGCCCTCAGCTTTGAACCGCCGCAATTGTCCGATCACTGTTTGCTCATGCCAATCACTCTGGAACCCACCCAGAAGGACGCTTGCGGTCCAGGAGACAACAATATTGATGGCGCCGCCAATAACCACATACCACGGCCACGCTACGTTCGCAGGCTGGAGCCCTAAGAAAGGCACGCCTGCCACAATCGCGAACAAGCCGATGAAGCCCGCCGCGACCCCAACCAGCAAGCCGCGTTCATTGGTGTGCTTCGAAAGGAACCCCAGCCCGAACATAGCGAGCTTTGCACCAACGAAATAGGAAGCCACACGACTGAGCGCCTCCAAAATTGAACCGCCACTATTAACAAAGGCAAACGCGATTGGAATCGCTAATACGGCCCAAATCACTGTGAATACGCGCGACATCATCAGGAAGTGTTCGGGCGTTCCCTCCGATTTGAAAAAGCGTTGATAGTAGCCAACGACTGAGACTGTCGCGAGCGAGTTTAGCGCAGATGACAGGCTCGACATGGATGCCGACAACACCGCTGCTGCTAAAATGCCCATCAATCCGGGTATCGCCAGGGATTCAGCGAAGACAAGGATGATTTCATTCGGTTGCTCAAACGGCTGACCCTGGAAATGGACGTAAAGCAACGCACCGATGAAGAAGAAGAGGAAATAGATGAAGAAGGCGGCGAACCCCATCATCAAATATGACTTCTTCGCGTCGCCAAGCGTCTTCGCCGCCAGCGCTCGCTGAACCATCATCTGGTTAGTTCCATAGACCGTGATATGAAAAAGCGTCATAGCAAAAACGCCGGCCCACACCGTCGGCGCGACAGAGAAGTCGAGTTCGGTTCGGATCGGGTTTAGTTTGCCGTCATCGGCCAGAGTGCTCAGCGCACCTGACAGCGGGCTGACTTCAGCGAGCAGCCCCCAGAGCACCACCCCTGCTCCAATAAACAGGATGACTCCTTGCAAGACATCCGTCCATATAACCGCATTCATGCCGCCGAGCATTGTGTAGACGAGCACTACTAAAGTCATGCCGATAATGGCGACGCGCACATCGATCCCTGTCGCAAATGTAATCACCACGGCTGTCGCCGTCAGGATTGATGCACTTGTAATCGTCTGCGTCAGCAGAAAGATCGCCGACATTGTCGTACGTGACGCAATGCCGAATCGCCGTTCGAGGTACTCATAGATCGAGGCCACACCGCTATTATAGAAGAAGGGCAGGAAGAGTACGACGACAACAAATATGACCAGCGGATAATTTATATGAATGGCGAGCGCGGCCATGCCGTCGCCATATGCCCAAGCCGGCCCACCGAGAAAAGAAAGCGCGCTGACATAGGTTGCGACGACTGAAATTCCGATCGCCCACCAAGGTGTGGACCGATCGCCCAGCTGATAGTCATCTGCTGATTTCACCCGCAGGCTCATCGCATAGCCAAGCCCGAGATTGATCACCAGATAAAAGACAACGATTGCCCAGTTTAGCAGTCCAAATTCCGCCAACACCTACTCCCTTGGTGATCCCGCTTTTCAGCTTACAGAAAAGAAGAAAGGAAGGAACCGCGAAGCTCCTTCCTTCCAATGTGTTAAGCTCGAGAAGCCATGATGATCTGCTTCTCTTCGCATCGTGATTAGAACCGAGCCTTCAGGCGGACGCCATAATTGCGCGGATATAGATAACCAGTCTGAACCACGTCAGAGCTGTTATTATTACCCCGTGCCAGGACAGCTTCGTCTGACGCATTTTCAACGAAGCCTTCGACCGAGTAGTCGCCGCTCGCTGAGTCCCAACGCACGACCAGGTCGGTCTTGGTGTAGGCGTCCTGCAGCTGATTGGGATCCGGCGAGTACAGGTTCGAGGTGAAATAGTCATCGCTGTAATAGATCGAAATACCTGGCGTCAGCGTTCCATTGTCGCCAAGATCGATGATGTAATCGCCCGACAGGTTCAAGGTCAGCTCAGGCGACCAAGGCGTTGTCTCGCCGGACACAGAGATCGAAGACTGAACCTGACCGTTGAACAACTGATACGGGTTGCCCTGGAAGAAGTTGTCACCAAACTCGGAGTCCAGATAAGCGAAATTGGCACCAAGGCGAATATTGTCGGTCGGGAAGTAGACCGCATCAACTTCGATGCCCCAGGCATCAATCTGACCACCATTGTCCGAACGCGTCACCGCGGTACCGGTATTCGGGTCGATCTCCTGCACCTGACGAAGCAGGTTGGTGTATTCCGTAATATGGACGGCACCATTCAGAAGCAGGCTTGAGTCAAGCAATTGGCTCTTGAAGCCGAATTCGATGATTTGAGATTCCTGCTCGTCCGTTGTCCCAGCGCTATTCGTGATCGCCCCGGACAGGAAGCCCGTGGCGGCGGTTGCGTAAAGCATGATATCATCATTGAGATCATACTCTGCGCCCAGGCGCCAATTGATATTGTCGAAACTCACGCTGCCTCGCGACGCGTCCGTTGCGCTCTCGTTGAATGAGAACACGGTGTATGGATTGGTCGGAACGAAACCCAAATTTGGGTTTGCGACCACGTCAGGGTTTACGATGACAGGAGGATTGGCACCGGAGAAATTCGAGCCGCCAACTTTCAGCGTCTTCTCTTCCTCATTGTAGCGCAAGCCACCGATCAGGCGTAGCTGATCGGTCAGCGTCCACTCCGCCTGACCATAAATGCCGACATAGTCGATTTCGCGAATACCAAGGTCTGCAAAGAAGCCGCCAAGCTGAATGTCTTCAGAAACGATCGGCGTACCAATAAGAAGTGGGAAGGACGCCCCACCAGGTCCGATAACGCTCGGGCGATTGGCGTTCTCGACATTCGCGTCGAAAATCGAGAAGCTGAACAGTGTTTCGTCCTGCGAATAGTAAGCACCAGCGGTCCACTGAAGTGGGCTATCATAATCTGAGCTCAACTGGATTTCCTGAGAAAAACTTTCACTACGCTCGTCGAACCAGAAGCGGGTGTGATCGACCGGGCTGAAGTCACCGTCAAAACCAATTAGGTTCTCAAAGTCGGTATAACCGGTGATGGACTTGATCGCGATCGGCCCCGCATCATAATTCACTTCCAGCGAAACTTGAGTCTGCTCCAGATCTCCATCAGGCGCGAAGTTCTGCGCGACTTCATATGGACCCAATTGATCGGCGCTTGGGAACCCATTCGAGCCTTGCAAAGGATTGGCACAGTCTTGCGATGTGCCGAACGGATCTGTCAGCCCTTGTGCGGTGACATTGCGACACACGAAAGTATAGCCAAACAAGCCAGCTTCGACGCCACTCTCATTCACGTGACTAATGCGCCCCAGGACGCTGAGGTCGGCCGTAGGCTCCCAAAGGGCGCTCACACGAATACCGACATCATTTGGTGCGCCGAGGTCCGGCCCCACTAGGTTGTCGATATAGCCATCGCCATTCTCAGAGAATGCCGCGACCCGAACGCCGAACGTGTCGGACAGTGCTACGTTTGCGAAGCCTTCGAAGCGACGCGTGTTGAAGCTCTCATAACTCGCATCGATACCAGCGCTGAACCCGGAGAGGTCTGGCGCATTCGTGAATAAGTTCATGGCACCAGCAAATGTGTTGCGTCCGTACAGAGTACCTTGTGGCCCTTTCAGGAATTCCAAACGCTGCACGTCGAAAAATCCGCGCGACTGCATCGACGCCCGTGGCTGGTACACGCCGTCGACAAATGTACCGACGATCGACGAAACATCACCGAATGTGTTGGTTGAGTTGGCGCCGCGCACATTAAATTTTGCATCATTGCCGACAAAGGCGAAGTTCACGCCAGAAACGATCTGGTCGAGACGCGATACATCATCGACCCCTGCCCGGTCGAGCCCTTCAGAGTCAAACGCCTGAATAGACTGACCAACATCCTGCGTGCTCTCCGTTCGCTTTTCCGCCGTTACGGTAATGACGCCAAGTTTCTTTTCATCGTCAGCGATTTCAACATCGTCTTGCGCGGACGCCAAAGACATGGTCGCCGTTAGAGCAATGGCCGCTGTCCCGCTCAGCAAAAACTTGGTTGTTGTGGATCGATGGCGCATGGCTTTCCTCCCAAAATTTGCATCTCGATGCGAGACGAATGCATTTTTTGACTTCGAATGCAAGTTTGCCGGCCACATGCCGTTGCATACGAAGTCACTTTTGTGACGTGTGTTGCAAATTGGGCTCATGAATATGATCCCCGCGCCACTCTTGAGTATTGTCAACGCAACCGCTCCATCGTCGAGCTTCACACCTTTACCAATTACGCCTGAGACGCCTTGCCAGACGGCATCCTGCCCTAAGTTAGACAGTTCAGATTATTCAAAGAGCGGAGAGAAGATCATGGCAGACGTATCGACCCCAACCCTGGATCTTTTTGACAATCCGGACCATGCCGCCATTTACGCCGACGGACCGGCGCGGTTTGTCCCTGGATTTGCAAGTTTGCACAAAATGGCTGGGGTGCTGATTCGCGAGACGGCGCCGCAGGATGCAAAGTTACTGATCCACGGAGCAGGCGGCGGATTGGAGTTGCAAGCCTTCGCGGAACAGAACCCAAATTGGCGGTTAGTCGGTGTCGATCCCGCCAAGCCTATGATTCAGGCCGCCCGAACGAGGTTGGGGCCACTTAATGAACGCGTGACCTTAATACATGGCTTTGCTGAGGACGCCCCGGACGGTCCTTTCGACGCTGCGACCAGCTTTTTGACGCTTCACTTTCTGGATGCTGATGCACGCCGAAAGGCGGTGCACGAGCTCGTGCGGCGCTTAAAGCCAGGCGCGCCTTTCATAACCGTTCACTGTAGCTTCCCACAAACTCCAGCCAAACGGGGCCGCTGGTTGACGCGCCATCGCGATTATGTCGTAGCATCCGGGGTCGACCCGGCAGAAGCGGAAGCCGCGCGCCAGTCGATTTCTGACGATCTCGAACTTTTTAATCCTGAGCTGGATGAAGACATCTTACGCCAGGCGGGCCTCGGGGATGTGACGATGTTCTATTCAGCCTTTACTTGGCGAGGTTGGGTCGGACACGCGGCGTAAACAGCCTCATAAATCGAGGCACCCAACCCAATATCCAAAGAGCGGCTAAGCCAGGTCGAGCGCACTCAGAATAGAAGGGATCTTCTTCTTCAAGCCAAAAAAGCCACGTCGGGCATGCGACCAGACTGCTTGATCATACGGTCGCGTGATCTGTAGTAATTCGATATCAGCGCGGCGGCAGGCTTGGGTCAGGCGTTTTCGCACAGGCCCCTGAGGCAAGCGCGCGGTGACGCACGCATCCAAACAGTTCTCGCCCGCCCAGACTCGTACGGCTTCCTCCCAATCTGGCCCGGAATAGTCCTTGACCGGCATCTCAAAGTGCGCCTCGGCGCGCGCCGAGGCGTCCCGCACAGCACTTGGCCCAAATGCGGAAGCTATAGAGCCGAGCGGACGAATCGATCGCTGAGTCAGTCCTGAAAGCGCGAGCATGCTGACCGGGTGCTGCAGACTCAAACTCTCCACGCACCCATCTTCTTCAGTCAGGATAAGACCCACCCGCCGCCCAGCAAAATCAGCTGCACCCAAGTCAGGTGTAATTACTTGGATCGAGCGGGGATCTTCTAAAGCGGGCGCAGTCGTCGCAAGTTCACCGACGGGATTGAACCGCCCGGCTGTAAATTTCTCGATATTGGACGCCCGCGCAAGATAGGTCTTGCCAATCGTGTGCAATCCACAAACCCAGCGCCAGGAGCACGTATTCGACGCCGGATCTCCGTCCACCAGGTTCCGATAGAAAAAGTCGGCGCCCAGCTGCCAGGGCAGACGCAATGTGTAGATCCAAATGCTGGCAAACCACATGCGGGCATGATTGTGCAGATAACCGGTTTCGATCAGTTCACGGGTCCAGCTGTCAAAGCAGTCTAATCCTGTCCGTCCTTCAATGGCTTGATCATATTGGCGGGCGAGGTCGGCATCACGTTCAAGCTGCTCAAACTGATGCACCAGGTCTCGCTTATAGTTCCGCCAAACGTCTGGTCTGTGCTCCAGCCAACCTTTGAAATAGCCGCGCCAGAAGACTTCCTGAATGAATTTTTCGGCCCGATTGAGATCATGCCCGCTCAACACCGACCGCAACACCTCTTCCTCCATCAGCAAACGGTGCCGGATCCAAGGCGACAATTGCGAGACTTTCGTATGTTTACCAGGGCCAAAATCAAAATTCCGTTGACGTGCATAAGAGCTGCCAGCCGACGCTTCAAACCTTGTCAGTCGTGCAAGTGCCTCCGAGCGTGTTGCGATCCAGGCCGAAGGCGATGCTCCAGGTTCGAGATCGAGCGTGGTCTGGCGCATGGTCAGGTGTCTCCGAGTGGAAGTTGGAGTTGGTCGGTCGTCGGTTTGAGGCGCCTGCGCTGCCCACGATTGGGAATCCCCGCTTTGCGACTGCCATGCTTGTCCTGGATCAAATTTGCATCCTGGCGGAAGGTTTGCCCCTTTCGGACAGCCCAAACCTTCTGCCGCGCCCTTTTCGCCGCTTGTAAGTGATCAACGATTGGCATCGGATAGGATTTCCCGAATAAGCGGCTCGCTCCATTCCATGTCCAGGGTTCGTGTATGAACTCTGATGGCACATCCGAGAGTTCAGGCACCCAGCGGCGGATAAACGAACCGTCCGGATCCTGGTCATGACCCTGCTTGACCGGATTATAAATGCGGATCGTGTTGATGCCTGTGGTGCCGGACTGCATCTGTACTTGCGGCCAATGAATGCCGGGTTCGTAGTCGGTAAACAGGCGCGCCAAGTGTTCTCCTGGCCGACGCCAATCAAGCCATAGATGATAGCTCGCCACGGCCATCAGCATCGCCCTCATCCGGAAGTTCATCCAACCCGTCGCGGATAAACATCGCATGCAAGCATCAACGAATGGCAGGCCGGTCTCACCTGCTGCCCACGCCTCAAATGCAGTTTGATCTGGCGTCGCGGGACGCATGCCATCATAGGCGCGGTGTAGGTTCTGAGTCTCGATGCGCGGCTCGTCCTCAAGCTTCTGAGTGAAATGATCGCGCCAATGCAATCGGCCCTGAAAGGATGCCAACGATCCGCGCCAGCCGCCTTTCGTACCTTCAGCTTTCAAAGCCCTTTGACGGCTCCACGTGGCCTGAGCGACTTCGCGCATCGAAACCGCACCCCAGGCAAGGTAAGGCGACATACGCGAACAATGCTCTGCCCCACTCATCGGGCCTGACATCGCACGCCGGTAAGGGGCCCCGCGGACGTGAAGAAAGGAGTAAAGGCACTCTAGACCGGCTTCGCGCCCGCCAGTCTGGCGACCCGGGCATGGATCGGTTCCCAAGCCCAGCTCTTCTACTGTCGGGATCTCACCCAGCTCAATTTTATCAATGAGGGGCAGCGCGCGCGGTGTGTCATGCGCAGGCTCTGCCATGAAAGCATCCCAACGTTTCGCCCAGCCATTTCGGGTCTTAAGACGTCGGATCACGCCATTCTGGCGCAATTCATGCCATTTGACCCCGTTCTGTCGACACCATTCCGCGACCCGAAGATCGCGCGCATAGGTCCAACCATTTCCAGTCTCCTCATGCGACCAGAGCTGGATGTTTTGAAAGTGGCACCGGGCGCGCTCGAGCACCTCTATTGCATCACCAACCCTGACCACGAGCGGTTGACCAAGCGCGCCAAGATCGCGTTGAAGTTCCGTCAGGCAATCGGCGACGAAAGACCATTGCCGAGCCGACTGGTCCGGACCTTGCCAGAGCGCCGGCTCCGCGATGAAGAGAGGTAACACTGGCCCACGCTTTGCGGCAGCACTCAACGCGCCGTGGTCTTCGGTTCGCAGGTCTCGTTTGAACCAGACGATTTGAATCTGTTGAACAGCTTTCATGACCAGGATTTAGGCGTCTGACCCCACACGACCAGGCGCAAAACACGCGAACTTTTTTCGCAGCTAACGGGGGACACTTTTCAGACAAGATCGTGCTGGTCTGAGAGATCTGCACATTGATGGCTGTGAAGGATCCGCTGCAATGTGCGGCGGTGCATATTCAACAATCGCGCGGTCTGAGAAACGTTGCCGTCATTCTTATCGAAGACGGATTTGATATATTCCCAGCGGATCTGGTTCGGTTCGGTCGGCGACTCCGGCGGTTCAGGTTGCGCTTCAGGGTCGGCCAGAAGCGAGTTCACAATGTCCTCAATGTCAGCCGGTTTCGCCAGGACATTCTGGGCGCCAGATTTGATCGCTGCGACGGCATTTGGCAGAGCGCCATATCCAGTCAGCACGACCGTGTGTGCTTCAGGGCGGTTTTGTTTCAGGGCTTCTATCACGTCCAGACCGAAGCCATCATCTAATCGCAAATCCACGACGGCAAAGGCTGGCGGATTGTGGCTTGCGATCGTCAGTCCATCTCGAACCGTACCCGCCGCCGACACAACGAAGCCGACCTGCGTCAGCGCCTTCGCCAAGCGTTCGCGAAAGACAGTATCATCATCCAGAACGAGGCATGTGCGATCTGCCAAAGAAGCGATTCGAATCGGACATTGCAGGTTCAATTGTTCGGTGTTCATCTGTCTCTACTTTCCTTTGATCGGGTCAGACGTGCGAGTGCTGTCGCGTTAGGCGTGGCGGCGTTCGCGCCGCAGTCGTTTCTGCAACAATCGCAACGCGGGTATGGTGTCATCTCCCTTGGGGCGCATGATTGCGCCGGTCGCTTGAGAGACTTCATTCGTTTGTTCAGCTAGCGCCATGTTCAAAACGGCATCTCGTCCGATTTGAAACGCATAACTAGGGGTCTGGGAGGGACGTGGCTTCTTCATTGTTTTGTCTTTCGCTGTTTTCTAGCTTCGGGGAGGAAGATTGTGGCTTGTTTCAACTCTTATCGGGATTGGCTGTGGTTGCAGCGACCAAGCCAATGACTTGATCGACAGACCGCGACGCGCGAGATCTGTTGCCAATTGTGTCTCGCCATTTCGCTTCAGGGACTGTGCCTGGCGGACGAGCGACCAAGCGAGATTAAGTAGGGTTTGACGTGTCGGCATGTAACGCTCCATTTTATATCCCGTACGAGATAATAAATAAAATGGATGTTATGAGGTGCGTTTTCGCCGCAGGAGACATGTGTCAGCATAGTTTGCGCTCAAGACAGTTATTCGCCGACCGTCAGTCCAAATTGATGAACGCAGCAATATTGACGAGAACCCACGAAAGGAAACCGGAGATAAAACCAGTTGCAATAGTCCCGCATATGCGCACCCACAGATTTGATTCCATCGCGCCGAGAATAAACCACGCAACAACGCCACCGAGCAGAGCGCCACCTACTATGACGATTGCCGTTAAAATCGTTCCGACTGCGTTCAAAACCGTCGATATCGCGTTAAAAAACTTATCCATGGTTGACCATAACTGATCTGTGAATCAGACGAGCGTCCTATGGAGCAGTTTAGATTGGAATAAGACTGCTGTTTGAATTCGCTCGAAACCGGTCTTGGGCTTAATGCCGGAGATGCCAGTCGAGGTTGCGTATTGGCGAATACCAGGCACATACTGAGCGTTCTTCGGATCGTGACTTAGTCGCTCAGCCGATGTTCGCTTTTGCTCGCGTCTAAGAAGCCTGGAGCGGCCTTTCTGGGGCGATTTTAAGCCGCTGACGTTTAATCCGCTTTCGGCGTCAAAACGGACGTTAATCACCAAAACCAAATGCAGGTCTTAATGCCCTCATCGTCCAGGCCCCACATCGCATAGTCGTTCTTTCCCATCATCAATCCTTCAATACCATCCAACAGATCGTTCGTTTTCAAGGGTGAAAGCTCAACCACCACCGCATCAGATGTTTCAACAATATGCAGGAGCTCAACTTCCGCATCGAACCTGATGGAAAGTTCCAAGCGGTCTTTAGACTGCGATTTGTGGTTCCGATTGTTGGGCACTGACAACACATCATCCGTTGGTCTCATCAAGTCGAATTTTACGGATCGCTCCATTTGCATGGACAAGCGGGATCGCAATCGTTCGACAATCGCGTCAGCCGCTTCGCTGTTTAGGCTCAAATGATAGCCAGGGTAGTTGCGCGTACTACCCTGGTACTTCCAAAAGTAAGTTTTCTGCATCGCTCTCTCATACCCATCGCCGCACAATCGGGAAACTATCCTCTTGAAACTCTAATGTCTGCTTCTGACCCAAAGCAGACAATACGAGAGACGTACTTAGCGCGACTTGAGCCAGCGGATTGTCGCACGTTTGGAAGCCGATGTTTAATTTAAGGCCTTAGACTATGTACGAATTTCAACTCTATTCGTTCGGGCTGATTGAACCGTGTTCATGCATCGAGCGCAAAAACCGAAATTTAGCAATAACAATGCAGTAGTCATAATTGGTAATGATGAGGTCGGGAGTTCAATTCTCCCTCGCGGCACCATTTCACAATTTCCCGCAAATGCAGGCGTTAAAGCGCTCATATTTCCTCCTAAGTGTTTGAAAAGATTGAATGGTAGTGAAAGTTCAGGGAGTTTAATACCGTCCCCTTTCCGGTAACGCAGATGACCCGCAAATGTCAGTTTAAGCACAAGTCTCTGAAGTACCTCTCAGCCCCGTATACACTATGGGAATCGGGGCGATCGGACCTGCAAAGA
>JBCBBC010000042.1:0-31806 GCA_038532145.1 Pseudomonadota bacterium
CAAGTTACACGGACGAGTATTTTACCAGCGCTGATAACTTGGAGACGTTCGGCGACTATGTACTGTTCAATGCTCGAATTGGCTACGAACAGGACCGCTGGTCCATATTTGCCTATGGCCGGAACGTTGCTGACAAACTCTATCAGACCTCCGGCGGTAATTTGACTGCGCAGACAGCCATTGTGGGCGAGGGATCCGTTTTCGGGGTCGTTGGCCAGTATAACTTCTAGGATAAAAATTAGCCGCCGGGATCGCCGCCAACGGTCCCATGAATTGTAGATCACTTGTCAGATGCTGTAAAACCCATGCGACATAACCGATTTCATATTTGTTGCCGAGTTACATGCGCAGACCGGGCGTCTGCAAGGTTTGGGACCCCACAAGAAACGCGAGCGTTCGGACAGAAATTGAAAGCGATAGAGATGTCCTTCGCGTAAGGCGTAAAGGTTTAGTGTGCTGACTATCATATCATCTACGTGTTTATTATTCGCAGCCTGCGCATTGCTCTATCAAGCTGATGAGCGACGATCGTCATTCGCTCGTGTAAAGGCGTCGAGCATGTTGCGTTTGTGGATGCGAGCTATCGCTGTCGCGATATTTCTATTGACGCTGATCATGATCGCATCCTTGCGAGGTTGGGAGCTGGGCATCCCGATTTGGCTCGGCGTCTTTAGCTTCGTATTTGTGGTCGGTTTATACTTGAGTGCGCAGAAACCAGATTGGCATCCCAGAATCGCTATCGGGGCTGCTGGTCTTGGTGTGATGACCGGCTTTGCAGCGGTTGTCTTATGATAGGATTGCTCTCAATCGCGTTGGCATTCCTGGGGGGCATTGCGTCTGGGGTTCTGCTCATGCGTTTGATGACAGACAGGCCGCGCTGGATGGGGGTTGTGGCCCTCGTCATCATGCTTGTGGGAATCATTGGCGGCGTTGTGTTCGGATTTCCTGCAAGCCCAGCGGGGCGGGGGCTTTTCATTTTTGGGGTTGTGTGTGCGCTGACCGCCTGGACGGTCGCCGCGCCGAGACTGACGAGCGTCATCCTTTGGTCGATGGTCGCCGCGCTGCTGGGAAGTTCGGCGCTGGCGGTTATTATCCCTGGAAATTTTTTGGCCGTCGGGATCGGGGTTGCCCTGGCCGTCTCGTTTATTTGGGTTGGGTTCCAGTTCTGGTGCTATTGGGACAAGCATGGCTGGCGCGTTGCCTCCGGCCTGATCGCAATTTCCGTCATCAGCGGCATCATCGCCTTCACTGTCCCACCATCCGTTTAAGGGGAGTCGTTACACATGGATCGTGCGCGCCACATTCGAAACTATGACCTGCATTCCTGGGCCGGGATTACACTTGGACTGATTGTTTATCTCGTCTGTTTCAGCGGATCGTTCGCGATGTTCCACTATGAGATCAAAACCTGGGAGGATCCTGCCGCGCGGATTGCTGTAAGTGACAACCCGGCGGACATTAACGAGGTTTATCTGGACTGGCTCAATGAGACGGTCGGGTCGTCTGAAATTGAGAATTTGAGTTTCAGTTTTCCCACCGCTCATGCGCCTTACTATTCGGCTTTCGTGCGCTATCACGATGAAAATGATGCGCACGTCAATGAAAGACAGAGGTGGGATCCAAATACGGCGGCGTCCCTGGCGACACCCTGGCGTGAGGGCGGACTGAGCGAGTGGATCAGAGACTTCCATCGGGACTTCATGTGGCCGAACATATTGGGCGGACGAACGATCGGTCGGTCTTTGGTCGGCATTGTCGGCATCGTGTTGATGCTGGCCATTCTTTCCGGAGTGATCGCGCATACGAAGATCCGAGAAGAAGCTTACTCTATGCGCCTTAAGCGGTCGCAGCGATTGAAATGGCAGGATAGTCATAAGGTTGTGGGGATCTGGGGGCTGCCATTTTTCAGCATGATCGCATTTACCGGCGCCTATCTGGGAGTGATCGTGATCATCGCACAATTGGTATCCGCGATCGCTTTCAAAGGCGATATTGAGCGTCTCGTCGAGCTTGTTTTGGGAGCGCCTGTCGAGGCCAGCGGCCAACAGGTGCAAATGATCAGTCTCGATGAATTACGGACAATGCAGCATCCTGAGTCCGGCAAACTTCCGATCTCGGTGAACATGCGAAACTATGGCGATGCGGTCGCGGAATTTGATGTTCTGTATCATGGTGGAAACACGCTTCGACATTTTGAAACGGTTCGAATGAGCGGCGCGGTCGATAATTCAACCCCGCCGACACCGATCCGACAAGAATTTGCCACAGGCAGGATTGCTGATGCCGTCGCCCCACTTCATTACGGCACGTATGGCGGCATCTGGCTTAAGTTTCTCTACTTCATTCTCGGGATGGGCATGGCCGTGGTGACAGCCTTAGGCTCTATGATGTGGATCGAACGCCGGAAGCACGGCAATGAGGGCGCCAAGTCGCTGACATTTTACAATCGACTGGGCTATTTCAACACCGGAATTGTCATGGGATTGCCGGTTGCCACCTTGTCGATCTTTTATCTGGACAAACTTTATGCGGGTGCGGAGGCGGGACGCATCCTCGCAACGGGTTGGACATTTTTCGCGGTCTGGGCGCTTGGCCTCGTATATGCGTGGGTCAGGCGTGATGACTACAGAACCACACGGGAATTATTAATCCTGACAGGATCGCTCGCGGCTGGCATTTGGATATTGAACGGCGCTGTGACAGGGCAGTGGTTTTTTCAGTATCTTGGCGCCGGCCACTCTTCTGCCGCATGGGTGGACGTTATGATGCTGATCGGCGGTCTTGCATCCATCGCCGCTGGCCTTCTGTTACCGGCCGAGAGACTCGACAAGCAGGCGCGTCGTGCAAAGGCGAAAGCGTTGGCCGAAGCGACAGAAATGGAACAAGCTTCTCTTCCTGCGGAGTAGGGCGGACCTGGGTACGGTATTTAAAATTGCTTTGACCGCCTGGATCTGCCCCAACTCAATCTATCGAGAACTCGATAAGGTGAAGAAGAGCGAACATTCGCCATGGAGTTGGGCGGAGGTGATCGACCGTGATCGATGACCGTGGGTTATACAGCCGCTTCGATGATTCAAATAGGCCCGGGATTTCGGAACAACTGCAAACCGAACAAGGCCATGATGATGAATCCAATAATTCCAAACGGGCCGCCAATCATGAAACTACTCAACAGGCCAAAGTGCAGAAGCAGAAACACTACGCCCGCGATTAAGTTGGCAATCGCCCCCAATCCGAGAAGCCATTTTGGCAGTAAGCTTTCCGGATGTTGGAGCTCCAATGCGAGCACGAGGGCGAAACCGAGCATCATTAGCGCTTGCCCGATATAAAAAACAACTGTCGCGACCCCGCGCAAGACTGCGAACATTTGCACGTCCAAATCTGGATTCGCAAAGATCTCGCCATAACCTCCGAGCATGACAGGATACATCGGCATTGTTACCAATGCGCCGACGACGGCCATGGCCCATCCGGCTCTGCTCTTCCGTTCCATTAGAATTAGGCCAGCCACTGCGACAAGCGAAATGGCGATGGATTCAAACAACCACCCCCGCGCCGTCTCTGAAAAACTGTCTCGGGCATATTCGGCGCGAAAGAGCATGCTCGCATCAGCGCCCCCCTCGAACCCGGATCTGATGCGGATATAGTCGATTATGATTATGGGAAGCGCCACACAGGCCAAAAACAGAAATCCAGATCCAATTCGTGACGTCATGTGCATGTCCTTGTTTGATGTTTGAGAAATAAGCGTTGGTCGCGGCACTAGAGAAAGGCCGGCGGCGTTTGAAAACCGGCAATTTCGGCGTGCGCGAGGGCCTCTGCGAAAGCGATCGATGTGGCATCTTCATAGTGCGGACCGAGGATCTGTACGCCAACGGGTAAACCGTCAGTTCCAATCCCGGCGGGTGCCGTCGTCGCCGGCAATCCTGTCACCGTGGCCGCGGCGAACCAAAGATGAGAGGCGAGGGCATCTTCATCTGTGAGTTCGCCATGGCCGCGCGCCGTGCGCGTCTGAACAGGCATCAGAAAAACGTCGAATTTCGAAAAATAGTGTTGCCAGGCGCGTCGAAGTTGCAGGCGTTCGATTTCCTTCGCGATGAAGTCTACGCGTCGATCTGCAAAGCCCTGATTATAGGCGCCATAATAGTCGCCAACGGCCCAACCGGGACCATCCTGTTCAGATTCCTGAATGATCTCATGCGCTTGATCTGGCGAGGCCATCATGGTGCCGATCGTTGCCCGAAAATAATGGCGCAGATCGCGCTGTCGGAGCGGATCGACGCCTTCGGGCCAACCTTCTATCAATTCAGCGACCTGACCATCCAGAGACTGGATCAACGCGTTTAATACGTTCCGAGACGCCGCATCCGGTTCAGCATCAGGATGAGACATCACATACCCAACCCTAAACGCTTTGAGGTGAGTCTGTCTCGGCGGGGGTGTCTGATAGGAGAGCGCGCTTTTCGCGGGCCCGTCTGGGCCGCCAAGAACGTTCAGAGCCAGCTGCAAATCGGCGGCGGATCGCGCCATAGGACCAGCCACAGGCAATTCAGATACGCTGGTAATTTCGGGCATGGCCACCTGCATGGCTGGCGGTGCGCCTGTCGGCATATGCCCGCGTTGCGGAACAATGCCCGCCGTAGGCTTGTGTCCATAGACACCGCAATTGGCGGCCGGTTGACGGATTGAACCGCCAAGATCTGAACCGACTTCAAGGAATGAAAGGCCGGATGACAAAGCTGCTGCGGCGCCACCCGACGAACCACCGGGGACGCGATCCAGGTTCCATGGATTGCTGGTGCGCCCGTAAACCGGGTTTTCGCTGTCCCAGTTCGCCAGCATCAGGGAGGCATTTGTCTTTCCAAGAATGATCGCCCCCGCGGCACATAACCGTTCAGCCACGGCGCTATGCTCTTGCGCCGGCGTGCTCGGAAAGTCCGGGTTCCCCCAAACCGTAGGCAGTCCCTTTACATTGAAGCTCTCCTTGAGGGTGACAGGTAATCCCGCCAATGGGCCAAGCGCATCCCCCGCAGCGCGTGCATCATCGATCCGCTTCGCCTCAGCCAGGGCCTGCTCTTCGCGGAGGCTCGCGACCGCATTGATGCTGTCAGATGTTGCCGCGATGCGATCCAGGCATAGGCGTGTCAATTCGTGCGCAGAAACATCGCGCGATCGCAAAGCTGACAGCGCCTTGCTCGCGCTTTCAAAGGCGAAAGGTTCGTGTTTAAGACCTGGCTGTCCAAAAGCAGTTTTCATGGGACTTGTGCTAGCGAACAGCGCTATCGCTGAGGATTGTAGAATGCGGCGTCGGCTGAGGTGCATCAAATGCTCCTGACTTCGATTCAAAGAATGGTGTCTTGCCATTGCCCTCAGAAATTCCGGAAGGGCGCGCAAGTGCGGCAGCGGTCATGACCGTTCGATGACCGGGTTTGGCCGCACTTGGCCGCAAAACAGACTTAGGATAGCCTTCGGTCCAGAGTGAGTTGTCCGCTCAAAGCGCGGATTGCATCAGGGAGCGCTGCTTGCAGGAATCAGAAGATCCTCGCCTCATTGGCTGGAAACGAATAGCCGCGCATTTGGGGTGCAGCGAACGAACGGCGCGACGTTGGGAAAAGGAGGAAGATCTTCCTGTTCACCGCCAAAACCATGCCTCGAAATCGACGGTCTTTGCGCGGGCGAAGGAATTAGAGGCGTGGCTCGCATCGCGGGCCGACTTCGCACCCCGATCCTCAAAAGGCCCCGCCTTTGGAGACTATAGAATGGGCTTGATCATTGGAGTGCTGATCGCAGTCGGGTTTTTCAGTATTCTTGGTTTTGGAACATTTTATTCAGACAGACGAGCCGATCCGGTTGGATCAGATGATCCCATCGCCGTTGATTTGTACGAACGCGGTCGCATGCTTTGGCTGGAACGCGGCAAGGTGCCAAATACGCGCGCGGTCAAGTTGCTTGAAGAAGCCGTAACACGCGACGACACCTATGCAGAAGCCTGGCAGGCGCTCGCATCGGCCTGGATGACCCTCCCGACTTATTCCGATGAGGTAGATCCTGGTCGGGCCTTTGCGGAAGCCCTTTATGCGGCGGACCAGGCGATCAACCTTGACGAAAATCTCGTTGAAGCCCGCTCCGTTATGGCTGGCGTGGCGAAAATGCGTGGCGATTGGGTCGAGTCGAAAAGAATTTATGATCAAGCCATTGAGCAAACGCCAGACAATACAATGCTGTTATTGTGGCGGGCCGAAGTTTACCGGGATCTCGGGTTCATAAAGGAAAACCGGGCGCAGCTCGAAGCCGCGCTCGCGCGCGACCCGAATTCGCCTCCGATTCAAATAGCATTGGCGATGAATCAGCACATCACCGACGACTTCGAAGCGGGTCAGAAAACACTTCTACACTTATGGAATGAGAAGGGTATTGAAACGCCAACGGGTTGGTTCGGCACCTGGCATATCTATGTCCGCCAAAGCGATTTTGATGCTGCTGAAGCCTGGCTGGAAAAGTCGCCACTGCCGATCGACACTGAGCTGCTGACACGTTTTCTGGCTACAATGCGAGATGGCGGGATGGCGGCAAAGGAGGCGATGGCGTCAGAGGTTTTGGCTGCCTATTCCAACGGTTTTCCAGGCTGGTTCGCTTATGTGCTGCTCGATCATCTGGGGGCCACCGACACCGCGTTGGAAATAGCGTCACGAGAGGCAGACACAGGTCGATTTGACCTTTCCATAGTCATGTTCGATCCAAATTTTCCCGGCCCGCGCCAAACGGATCGGTTCGAACAGATTGTCCGGCGATTGGGCTATGTCGAGTACTGGCAAAAACACGGCCGACCAGATTTCTGCGCTGAGCTGCCGATGCCTGAGATTTGTCAGGGTCTATAGATCGATCGGGCAGGGCGGATTCCACGAACAGTGTTCGCTTAGCCGTTTGCGCTAAAATTTCGCTTCCAGCGTTATCCCGATTGTTCGAGGTTGGCCCACATTGGCGATTTGCAATGTTGGATCCAGGTCTGCGCGATTCACTGATGTAAAATAATCTTCGTCGAACACGTTTTCCGCAAATAGAAACACGCCCCAATGTCCGTGATCATAGCCAGCGCGGCCACCCACAACCGTACTGGATCCGACTTCGAATGCTTCCCCGTTCGGCAAATTGGAGAAATACGACCCATCATGCGAAATATCGACGCTCGCGCCCCAGCCGGCTGAATTCGACCAGGTGCCACTAATTGCGGCACTGAAGCTTGGCGAAAACGCAAACTCGTCGCCCGCCGCATCAACGCCGCCAATCTCAAACGTCTTGAACTCAGACTCCTGAAATGCGGCAGAGGCGTAGAATGACCAATTGGAATCCGGGTTGAAAAGCGACTCGACTTCCAGACCGTAAAGTTCCGCCTCACCCACATTATCGACGAAGCGGATCAGGGGTAAAGTCGGATCCGGAGAGAAGCGAATCTGCATATCCGAATACTCAATGAAAAACGCATTTGCGTTCAATACGAGACGTTCGTCATACCACGTGGATCGAAGTGCCAGATCGTAATTGTCGGTAATTTCAGGATCGAACTGAACGAGTGATTGATCTCGCGGATCCAGATTTGTTCCACCTGGACGATAGGCCTGTTGAAATGTGGCGCTCAGGCTGACCGCTTCAGAGACGTTATAGGTAACTCCCAATTTGGGCAAAAACGTCGAATCGTCACCGGTGCCTTCGAATGTGACCGTGCTATCGGGCAGACCCGGGAAATCAGGTTCAACATCGGTGATTGCAAAATTGGAGAATGTACGTTCTTCGCTCTCTATGCGTCCCCCAACATTCAGAGACCACGCTTGAGACAGGTCATATTCTATTTGACCAAAGAGGGCCGTGTTCTCAAAATCCTTGGCGAAACCGTCATTGCGGAACACCAGAAATGGGCCGAATGGGCCAGCAATCGTTCGATCCACCGTCTCTTCAATATCAGCGTAATAGAGTCCCAAAATTGCCCGTAGCGGCCCGTTGGCGTCATAAATCAAACGGAACTCCTGGGACAGGGTGTGGTCTTCCGAGGTTGAAGGCGCCGCCAACCCGTTCCCGCCCGCGGTGTTTGGATTGACTGTTTCAATGACGTCGACTTCGCTGAACGCGGTGACAGACTGAAGGCTGATGGCCTCATTCAGATTGTAGTTCAATGACAGCGACCCCGTGAACACTTCACTGTCGCGGAGATTGCTGATCTGGCTCGTGTCACGTTCAAAGAAATCAGGTCCACTCACGATGCTGGAGCCGCGGTTCCCTTCCACATAGGTGAGGCTGAGTAATGCTTCCAGTTGATCGGTGGGCGTGAACAATAACTTGCCGCGTACAAAATCGCGATTGTTTCGAGCGACCTTATCATCCCGCACCCCCCCAAAATCAAACACTGTCACACCGTCATCGTCGACGGTTTCAGCAACAATCCGGAACGCCAGCAGATCTTCCAAAATGGGACCACCAAATGCCGCTGAAACTTGCTGCCGGTTTTGGTCAGTTGCAATCAGCTGCGCTTGCCCACCCCATTCAAATTCAGGATCTTTTGTATTGACGACAAATGCGCCAGCCAAACCCGCGCGCCCTTGTGTGGCGGTCTGGGGACCGCGGAAGATTTCGATTTGCTGCACATCCCAGGTGCTCAATGCACCATTCGCAACGGCTTGCTGCGTTTGCACCGCCCCATCAATGTAAATCGCGCTCGTAACAGCGACCGGATCGAACGTCCCGTTTCCGATTCCCTGTTGCGCAATGCCTCGAATGGATAATCCAAATCCATCCGGTGTGATCGTGACATTGGGAACGCGCTGAACAGCTTGTTCAAGGTCGAGGATGACACTGTTCTCGAGGGCGTCTGCCGTTAGCACGGACACGCTCGAAATCGTATCTTGCAGCGACCGATCAATTTTCTCTCCCGATACGATAATCGTTCTTTCGATCAGGGGACTTTCGTCGTCGATCGAAACAGGGGCGTCGTTCGAAGCCGGCGTTGCATTACCTGTCTCAGCGGTCGGCGGCACCGCTTCTGAAATAATGAAACCCCCATTGCGATCGGGCTGTGCGACCAGGCCAGACCCTTTTAGTAGTCTATTGAGCGCCTCTTCAGCGGACAACTCGCCGGAGACCGCGGGCGCGGTCTTGCCCGCGAGCAGATTTTCCGTTGCAAGGATGGTGATACCAAACTCGTTTCCAAGCGAGAGCAAAGCGACGTCGAGTGGGGCAGCAGGAAGATCGATGATGATTGCGGGTGCAGATTCGGATTGCGCGTGCGCAGGTATCGCCGCCGCGATCGCAAATGCAGAAGCAGCTGATACCAGGAGCGTACGACTCCATCGGTGAATTGAGTGGTTGTTCATACCAAACCTCTTCGAGTGTCCATTTTTGCGAATGCTACGCAATCGCGTTTGACTTAAGACGGATGAAGGGGGCGGATTTATACCTCGTCTAAGGAATAATTTTCGAAAATGACTAATTCAGCTCAGGACGCGCCGCAATCAAGACATCGCCTTCGGAATTTTCTTCCACAATTACAGGGAATAAGATGGGTAGACTGTTCAATAAGCGATCAATGTCATTGCCATCGAAAATCATCGTCGCGCGATCACCGGAATATGCAATCAGGTCTTCGCTCAGGATGATGCGCCGGTCCGAGTATCGGTTGGCGTCGACAATCAGTTCCGCCAGGGTGGCGTTTTTGTAGCGAAGTCGTCCCTCGCGCCAGGTGGCGAAGTCTTCGGGGCGAAGCGGTTCCACACCGGACAGCCCGTCTTTCTCCGTGGCGCTGATCATTTGCCCGGCCGTGATTGTCCGTTTGCTGCTCATACTGGTCGGCGCGGCGTTGAGCATCAATGGATGATCCACTTCAACGGCGCCCTCGGCCACCGAAAGCCTGACAATGCCGGCGCTTTTGCGGACATCAAATACAGTGCCCAGGACGGTAGCTGTAAAGCGCTCCGCCTCAACGATAAAGGGGCGTGCGGGATCTTTGGAAACATCAAACACGGCGGCGCCACTTATGAGCGTCACACGCCGCTCCGTATCCGACATTGCGACCTGTAATTCTGAGGCAGCGCCAAGTGTTATGTTGGACTGGTCCGCAAGTGTGATGGTCTTGGTTTCACCGAGCTCGGAAGAATATGATAAGGGGGCAGGGGCGCTGACGATGGCAATCGATTGCGATGGCCAGGCTTGGCTAAAGACTACGAAACTAACCGCTGCAGCTATCCCGGTAAGACCGCCCAGGGCCCACCGGCGCCGTCGTGCGGAAAAGTGTGTGAGCTTGGAAAAGACATCGCGGATTGTGGGCTTGGATCTCGTATCCCGAAGCAATGCGGGGTCGAGCTTTGATTCATCCAGCGTTCCGAGAGCTGACCATAAGCTGACCGCCTGGTCATAGGCATCTTCATGGCGCGGGTCAGATGCACACCACAAGGCAAACGCCTTTTCTTGCTCAGCCGTCAAATTGCCCGAGCTCACTTTCAAGCGCCACTCAATTGCGGCTTCTTCAATTTCAGCAGGATAGTCCAAGTTCCGCCAAGTCATAACGCGTCTCGCTGCGCCGGTTCTTTTAGAGCGTTTTTGATGTCGAGCACGGCGCGCGCGACATGCTTGATCACCGCGCTTGGGGTTATTCCAAGGCGTCGGCCGGTCTGGCTGAAATTCAACCCGTCGATCCGGTGCAGGATAAAGGCTTTGCGACGATTTGTGGGCATAGCTGCGATCACGTCATTAATAAGCTCAAGTTGTTCCTTCACCTCTAAGACGTTTTCGGGACTGTTATCTAAACCCTCGAGCGCAAAAAACAGGTTTTCGATTTCGAAGTCATACTTGGTTCGTACGGCAATATGGCGCCGGCTATCGAGCATCAGGTTTCGAGCCGTGCGCCAGAGGAATGCGCGCAAGTGTTTGATGCGACTTAGGTCTTTATGTCCAGCAAGTTTGGCGAAGGCTTCATGCGTTATGTCTTCGGGATCTGGTGGGCCATTTCCAAAACGCTGTCGCAAATAGCCGGTCAACTCCCGCGACGTCGCCTCATACAGCAAGCTCAGATCGTTTCTCTGGCGCCCATTTTGAGGTCCATTCAGGGACTGATCATCGCTGGGCAGCGAGGGTGATGCCTCCTCCTCATTGTGTGCCGACACCGTCGTCCTCACGAGGCGTACCTCGATGCGATCTCATATTCTCGATGCTGATAGTCTTTTGCGTGGGTCACCCTGCACGTCCTTTGGTATCGGTGCGGCCAATCATTGAGATTGATACGCATTAAACTACTCAGCCATAATCATTTTTCAAGAACTCTAGGGACGTCGTTCGAGTCTGCTCAGGTTTGTTCCCCGGAACAAGAAAATCATTTTGATTCTGGTATAAAATTCATCGATTCAATCGTCTTTAGAACATAAGCCTTATAACACGAGGGGCGCGCGCGCCCGCGCGCCATCGAAGCGATAGAGACCGATCAACTGGAATGATATCGGACATGAGCAAAAGCAATCTCGCAAAACGTGCCAGCCATGCGGGTGCCATGATCACGGAACAAAGACAGTTGGTTTGTCGGATTATGGAGCGATCCCACGACCATCCAGATGCCGAACAAGTATTTGCCAGAGCCCGCGATCATGATCCGCGCATATCCCTCGCGACAGTCTATCGAACGCTGAAGACGCTCTCCGACCTGGATCTAGTCATCACTCATGATTTTGGCGACAATCGCACGCGCTATGAAATCAAAAAAGAGGATCACCACGATCACCTGATTTGCGTCGCAAGTGGTGAAGTGATCGAATTTCGAGATCCGGAACTGGAACGACTAAAGAAGAAGATTGCAAAAAGACTGGGCTATGAGCTGGAAAGCCATAGTCTGGAACTTTACGGACGCCCAAAATCGTAATCATCTTCACATCGCACAATCAGAGCATGCGCTGCAGATGGAATATATCTTCCGGCTTACAATTCAGAACGAAGAGGGGAGATGGCAGCCCCGCCTCATTCCTTTATCAATGACCGCTCTTGCGTTTTCGCCATTCTGCTCATGTTTCGCGCTTTGCTCCGCGCAGAGGTACTTTGACGCATTGGTCGTGAAATAAATTCCTATAGTGTCGAGAATGACTTGCAATCGCAGGTATTGGAGTGTTCTATTGCCCACTGAAGAGCAGCATGCCCTTGAAGCTGACTCACATCCGCGCCCGAAGGGTCGTCTTGCACGTCGCGCCTTCTGGATCTGGATCGTGTATCAGTCGGTCAAAGGTATGATCACGCTTTCACTCATTTGGATCCCATTGCTCTGGTTTTGGCTCCGCGGATAACATCACCTTGAAAGGAACCTTTCTCGATGAAGACAGTTTTGATGAGACTATCAACCCTTGTGGCGACCTGCCTGTTTTTGAGTTTTGGCGCGTCAGCACAAGACCGCATCGTGTCTGTTGGCGGCGATGTGACCGAGATTATCTACGCGCTGGGCGAGGGCGATCGTATCGCGGCGACAGACTCAACAAGCGTGTATCCTCTGAAAGCGCTAGCGACCCCCAAGGTCGGGTATGTCCGGAATCTGTCAGCTGAAGGGGTCTTGTCCGTCGAACCCGATCTGATTTTGATCAGTGGGGCGGCCGGCCCTGCCGATGCCCTGGATCAAATTCGCGCCACAGGTGTGCCGATGGTCGAGATGGAAACGGAATACACCGTCGACGCCATTCTCGAAAAGACGCAGCGGGTTGCCGATGCGATTGGTGTCGCCGAAAAAGGCGCGGCGCTGGCAGCGACCATTGAAGCCGAGTGGACGGAAGCGCAGCAGGCGATTGATACATTAGATGGTGAGCCTAGCGTCCTGTTCTTCTCAACCGTGGCGGATGGCTCGCCGACGGCAGCCGGTAAGGATACGGCCGCGCATGGTGTTATTGAAATGATTGGCGGCAACAATGCCTTTGGCGAACGCACGGGCTATAAGCCGATTTCCTTTGAATCCGCCGTTGCGGCGGACCCGGACATTATCTTGGTTATGAATTTTGTTGTGGCGCGCATGGGCGGTATTGAGGAAGTGATTTCCCATCCGGCCATTTCGCTGACATCTGCCGCTCAAAATGACCGCGTCTTCATGGTGGATGCCGTGACGGTGATGCAGTTCAGTCCACGGACTCCGAAAGCCGCCGGCCGGCTTGCAGCGGAAATCAAAGCCAGACTTGATAGCGCTGATGCCAGCTGAGACGGCAGAGGGGTCAGAGGCGAACTCCCTATCCGTGGCGCGCGAGAAAACCGGTATTGCAGTCCTGGTCGCGAGCGGTGGACTCGCCATCCTGGGCATGATCTTCGCGGTCACGATGGGCCCGCTCAATATCAGCTCTGGCGATATGTTCACCGTGTTGCTCAGCCAGGTCGGCCTGGCCAATGCGGACTCCGTGTCGACCGTTAAGACCGGTGTGATTGAGAACATTCGCATGCCCCGCGCCGTGCTCGGCTTTTTGGTCGGCGCCGCGCTCGGTTCCGCTGGTGCCGCCATGCAGGGATTCTTCCGCAACCCTTTGGCCGATCCCGGCCTGATTGGCGTCTCAACAGGCGGTGCCTTGGCCGCCGTCGCTGTGATCGTTCTTGGCGGTTCACTTTTGGCGCCGGTGCTGGAACCGCTCGGCGCATTCGCCTTGCCGCTCATCGCCTTTCTTGGATCGCTCGGAGCCGTTGCCCTGATCTATCAGGTCTCGCTGATCGAAGGCCGCGTGATCGTCGCCACGATGCTGCTCGCCGGCGTTGCGGCCAATGCGCTGGCATTCTCGGGCATCGGTTATTTGACGTTTCTGGCAGATGATACGCAATTGCGCGATCTGACCTTCTGGACGCTGGGCTCCCTTGGAGGAGCGATCTGGGATCGGGTTTTACCGGCGGCCTTGCTTATGGGCATTTCGATTATCGGATTGATGACGCTTGCGCGGCCGATGAATTGCCTTCTGCTTGGCGAGGCCGATGCCTCGACGCTTGGTGTGAATGTTGAAGCCGTCAAACGGCGCGCCGCGTTCCTGACGGCGCTCGGGGTCGGCGCTGCGACGGCTGTTTGCGGTGTGGTCGGGTTTATCGGCCTGGTCGTTCCGCATCTGGTGCGCCTGATGACCGGGCCGGACCATCGCTATGTACTGCCTGGATCAGCCTTGCTTGGGGCGGCGTTGATCCTGTTTTCGGACCTGGTGGCGCGGCTGGCTGTGGCGCCAGCGGAACTTCCTCTGGGTGTAGTTACAGCCGCAATTGGCGCACCGTTCTTTTTCTGGCTGCTGATCAAAGACAAACGGCAAGGCATGTATGGATGAGTGCCGAGTTGGATCAAGCGCATGTCGTCCGATCCGGGCGCGCGATTCTGAACCAGGCGAGCGGGCAGTGCTTGCCCGGGAAATTCACGGCGCTATGCGGGCCCAACGGGGCCGGAAAGACAACGGCGCTGCGAGTCATGACCGGCAGCCTGATCGCCGACCAGGGTCGGGCCTTGCTGGATGGAACCGACCTGCAAAAGATCAAGCGTCTGGACCTGGCACGTCGCCGGGCGGTGGTGTCGCAGGCGAGTGCCCTCAGCTTTCCATTCCGTGTCCATGAGGTCGTGACCGTGGGGCGCGCGCCGCATTTTGGCACGCCCAGTCAACAACGCGACGATCAAATCATCTCCGATGCCATTGATGCGATGCAGCTCCGGCCTTTTATCGAGCGCAACTATCTGACCCTGTCCGGCGGCGAAAAGAAACGGGCCGATATTGCGCGATCACTCGCGCAGGTCTGGGACGCGCCGCCATCGGGTCAGTCGCGATGGTTGTTTCTGGATGAACCCACAAGCGCGCTGGATCTGAAGTATCAAATCGAGCTGATGAAGCGCTTGGCCAATCTGGCCCGGTCCGGATGGGGGATTGTTGCTGTGCTGCATGATTTGCACCTGGTGCACGAATACGCCGATGATGTCTGGCTGTTCAAGGAAGGCGAGATCATCGAGAAAGGGCGTGCTCGTGAGGTGCTGACGGCGACCAGCATCCAGGAGACTTATGGCCTCGATGCGCCATACACATTGGCTTAGTCTACAAAACGGGCTTTCAGCTGCTTGAATTTCTCAACCTGATCCGCGAGCAATTCGCGATTTTCGTCTCGCCGGATGAAGACTTTCAGAATACTCTCGCCCGCATCGTCATAAAACAGGATCGAGAGCGATGTCCGTCCGCTGAATAAGCGCTCAACAAAAGCAACGTGCCGACAGGCATCCTGTTTCAAATGACCGCCAAAAGGCGCCCCTTTGCCAAAATTGAAATAGCCGCGCCCCTCTGATGCGCGCGGCAAAGCCGAAACGACTTCGGCCACAATTGAGCCGGTCTGAACAATGATCATCAGATCGCCCCAGCTTGATAAATCGTCGAGAATGTCCTTGACCGGAGGGTCTGCGATGATGAATTGCTGCTCCTCCGGCAGCAATCTCAACACGTCCAGGGTTGAGACACCATGATCTCTGGCGATCCATTCCAGAATGGAGGTTTGTCCGCTGGCAATCTGTTCGCGAATGGCTTCAGCGACAGACGGGTCCATCAGGTTGGTTCTTTGATTTGTTCCATGACCGGACTGAATCCTTCAAATTCCGGATGGCCCAGATACAGGCCGCGATTGTCACCGGCATTCTTGTGCGCGGCGCGGAAGGCTTCGGACTTAGTCCAGTTCAGAAACGCATCCTGTGTCGCCCAGATCGTATGCGATGCATACAAAGTATGATCTTCGTTTTCAGGACCTTTAAGGAGCCTAAACTCCTGAAACCCAGGTACTTTATTCAAGTGTGTGTCCCGGGATTTCCAGACATTCTCAAACGCCTCTTCCTGACCCTTGGCTATGCGAAACCGATTCATCGCGATGTACATTTTATTGCTCCGATCAAAACATTCTCGATCACCCTAGACCGTAATCACGCGGCCGGAAACAGGCGATATTTGTACGGACTGGCACCCACTCGAGATCTACGTAACGCGGGTAAATCAATACAAATGCCCGCCAAGGCGAGACGTTTGAGTTGCGAAGATATTTTGCAAGAGCGTGTTGCAAAATCCCTTGCATTGGTGTAAATGATAATCATTCGCATAAATGCTTGAGGCTCGATACAGATGGATGGAGCAGTTTCTACCGGCAACAAAAATGACGCGCGGCAGGCCGCGAGTACGGTATCGCAGGAGACGGGGCCCCAGGACCAGCCCGACTATTTTGCCAGTCTGCGTCTGATTGGCGGCTATCTCGGCGCATCGAAGTTCAAAATGATTGGCTCCATCTTATTGGCCACTTTAGCGACAGCTGCGGAGCTGGTGCCGGTCTGGGCGGTGTATCGCGTTCTTGAAGCTGCAGTGGATGGCACGCTCAACTTGGCTTTCATTGGCGGGCATGCGCTCGCCGCGTTGATTGGTGTCATCGTTGGCGGTCTTTCGCTGGGGTTCGCCTTAGGGCTGTCCCACATCGTCGCCTTCGAATCGATTTACCGGCTGCGCCTCGACATTGCCCGGCATATGGCGCGGCTGCCTCTTGGCTATTTCCAGAATCGCAAAAGCGGCGACGCGCGCAAACAAGTCATTGATGAACCCGAAAAGCTGGAACTGATCGTGGCGCATGGCTTGCCTGAAGGTGTGAGTTCGCTCGCAACTTGGCTTGCGGTGTCGATTTGGCTCTTTGCGGTTGACTGGCGGATGGCGCTTGCCTCGATTTTCGTCACGCCTGTTTCGTTTGTTCTGATGAGCGCCGCGATGGCCCAAGGTGGCAAGCGCGCCGGCGCTTATCACGCAGCGGCGGGCAGAATGAACGCATCGATTGTCGAATATCTGGCAGGGATGCCCGTCGTGAAAATATTCAATCGCACGGGCCAAAGCCTTGCAGAAACCAGCCGGACGGTGCGCGAGTATACCGCCATAGAAACCGCATGGGCGCGGGACTACATCCCCATGGGCGGCAGCTTCTATACCCTCATTCTCAGCAATATTGTGTTTATCCTGCCGGTAGGCCTTCTACTCATGCAAACCGGGACCCTGAGCCTGCCAATCTTGCTGTTCTTTGTCTTGTTAGGCGCGAATTACAGTCGTCCGCTGATGAAGCTGTTTAATCAGTTCCACACGCTTGCTCATATCAGCATGGGCGCAACGATGGTGTCCGACCTGCTGGCGACGCCACCGCAGTCTGACACAAAGCAGTCTTTCAGGCTGCCACACCACGATATTGCCTTTGAGAACGTATCCTTCGGCTACTCCGATCATGATGTTCTCCGCAATGTGGGCTTCGTTGCGCGCACCGGGGAGATTACAGCGCTCGTTGGCCCGTCTGGCGCAGGCAAAAGCACGGTGGCAAGTCTGGTCCCGAGGTTCTGGGACGTACGCGCCGGTCGAATCACGCTGGGGGGTGTCGACGTCCGCGAGATTGGTCTCGACCAGCTGATGGATACAGTGGCCTTTGTTTTTCAGGATACGTTTTTGTTCTCTGACACGATCGCCGCCAATATCCGCTTCGGAAATCCGGATGCAAGCGATGAAGAGGTTGAAGCGGCCGCGCGCGCGGCGCGCGCACACGATTTTGTAAGCGCGCTCCCGAACGGGTATGAGACCATGCTTGGCGAGCAAGGCGCCTCCCTTTCAGGTGGGGAGCGTCAGCGCATTGCGATTGCCCGCGCCATTCTCAAAGATGCCCCGGTCATCATCCTGGACGAAGCGACCGCCTTCGCGGACCCCGATAATGAGGCGGCTATCCAGGAAGCGCTTGGCGCTTTAACCCAAGGACGCACATTGATCGTCGTCGCGCATCGTCTTCATACCATTGCGCCTGCAGACCAGATCCTGGTTATGGATGACGGAGAGATTGTTGAACGCGGACGGCACGATGACCTCCGATCGAACGACGCCCTCTATGCGCGCATGTGGCAAGACTATACCGAAGCACGGCGCCTGCACTATCGCTCCTCGACCGGGCACGTTCATGAGGAGATCAGCCAATGAGCGCAGCAACAAATAGTGAAATTCGCTCCGACCTGGAAAGCCTCGCCCGGGTGTGGGCCTTGTCAGGCCCATTGCGTGGTAAGGTCGCCGCAGGAATTGGCTATAAGTTCCTGCAGTCAGCGTGTCTCGGTATCGCCTTCGGCGCTGTCATCTGGGTGGTCAATAAGATTGCCGGGCCAGAGTCTTTGACGATGGCGGATATCTGGTGGGTCACCGGACTGATGGTGATTTCCCTGGCTGGCCAGACGCTGTTCGGATTTTTATCTGTTTCGAACAGCTGGATCGCCAGCTATGAGACCGCGGGACGGTTAAGACTGACCATTTTGGATCATCTCGCAATCTTGCCCATGCGGTTTCACCTCTCGCGCCACCAGGGTGATACGGTGACCGCGCTCACTGCGGATATGCAGATGATTGAATCTTTCATGTCTGATGCTTTGCCGCGCATCGCCCAAGCCTTTGGATTGCCATTGATCGTCCTTGGCTTTCTTTTTTGGCAGGATTGGCAGGTCGGTCTCGTTGGTCTTGCTTCAATTGTAATCGCGCTGCCTGTCTTTCTATGGTCCAGTCGCCGGCTCGCAAAGCTGGGAATCCGTCGACAAGATACACAGGCTGAAGCAGGCGCGCGAATGATCGAATACGCACAAGGCATATCCGTCATCCGGGCGTTCAACCGTATTGCCAAGGGACAAGAGAGTTTTGGTGAAGGACTGAAAGCTTTTCGCGACATCTCGATCAAAATGGTTGCCGAGCTGACAGCACCGCTGGTCCTGTTTGGTATGATCCTGATGCTCGGCGCGCCGTTGGTGATCGGGATCGCAGGCAGTCGGCACATTGGCGGCGATACAGAGGTTGGTACGCTTCTGTCATCCCTGGTCGTGATCTTCGCGCTCTATGCGCCCTTGCTTGGCCTGATTGGCGTCATGGAGCTGACCCGAATTGCGGATGCATCCCTTACTCGGATTGATCGGATTATCTCGGCGAAACCGCTGCCGGCGCCGAAAGCAGCCGAAACGCCGGACGGCTTCGACCTGGTCTTTGACCGTGTTGCGTTCTCCTATGTCCCTGACACACCGGTGCTGAAAGACGTGTCTTTCACGGTGCCAGAGCGATCGGTAACGGCAATTGTTGGCCTCTCGGGCTCGGGCAAATCGACCATTCTCAATCTGATCGCCCGGTTCTGGGATATCGAGTCCGGACAGGTCAGGATTGGCGGCGCTGACATTCGTCAAATCGAAGCTGAACAATTGAACGCCAATGTCACCATGGTGTTTCAAAACGTCTATCTTTTCGCCGGCACCATCCGGGACAATATCGCGCTCGGAAAAGACGGCGCGACCGACGCAGAAATCGAAGCCGCGGCAAAAGCAGCACAAGCTCATGAATTCATTACGAAGCTTCCTCAAGGCTATGAGACCGAGATTGGAGAGGGCGGCTCGACGTTGTCTGGCGGCGAACGCCAGCGCTTATCGATTGCGCGGGCAATCCTGAAAGATGCCCCAATCGTGCTTCTGGATGAAGCGACCGCGGCGATTGATCCGACCAATGAACGTGCGATCCAATTTGCCTTCGCGGAGCTGGTGAAAGACAAGACGCTGATCGTGGTCGCACATAAACTTTCAACTGTTCAGAGCGCTGACCAGATTCTTGTTCTCGGAGACGGATGCATCATCGAGCGCGGTAATCATGACAGTCTGGTCGATGCAGATGGCCTCTATGCATCGCTCTGGAAACGCTGGGCGCAGGCGGCCGACTGGCGTATTGGGGGCAAGGCATGACACAGGCACGACGAAGAGGGCGGCCAGCGCGGATATCCTGGCAGGATATCGCGAACGCGGCGCTCGTGATTGGATTGGATGAGGTGACGTTGCCCGCCATTGCCGATCGTCTCGGGGTCGATCACTCATCGCTCTATCGGCATATTGGCGGACGCGCAGATATCCTGCTTGCGGCCGCCAACCTTGCCATCGCGGAGCTCGACTGGGAAATAGAGACGGACGATTGGCGGGCCTATCTCGTCGCTATGTCCGAAGCGGTTTGGGACCTCTATGCGCGCTATTCCGGCCTTGCGGAAACTATGCGCACGCTTGCGGAAACTCCGCCGGCCGGCGCTCTAGCTTTTGCGCGCGCGTGCCAGGCGCTCGAAAAATTTGGATTTTCAGCGCAAGACTCCGTCCTGATCGTCGACAGCATTATGGATATGACGTCGGACAGTGCGTCTGGCTGGCAACGCCTCGGAACCCCGGCGGAAGACGGAACGGTCCCGAAAGACAGTTTGCGACAGTCCTGGAAAGATGCGGCCGAATTTGACGGTCACGCCACGAAACAGTTTCGGATCGTCGAGAGCATTATCACCGGTGACCCAAAAGACTGGTGGCGTCGCAAGCTCGACATATTGCTTGACGGTGCCTCAGCCCGGCGCGCGTAAACTTGATGGCATGCGCTGGCCTGTCTCACCGACTTGATGTGGTGAGGACAGAATTCGCGATTGAGCGACGCGGTGGGTCCGATTATCCGCTAAAACTGAGTGCGGACCGGATCAGGTGTTCGAGTTGCCGTCTATATTCAACGCTCGACGGTGGGGCGATGCCATCGACGCGTAGCGACTTTTCCGCCACGCTGAACCCAAACACGACCGCAGCGAAGAGTGCCGCGCGCTCTGGACCCAGCAAGTCACGCAAAGTCTGCTGGAAGTGACGATCATATAAATCGCGTATCAGACTGCCAACTTCCTCGTCATACGAATTGGTCAGAAGCATCGTCACCGCGGAGGGCTCAGTGCTCGTACGAGGGGCTTCCGCGAAGATCCGAACAAAGGCGTCGATCAATTCCGTTTCATTGACCGGCGGCGTTTCGAAGATGCTAAAGGCCCCGTCCAAGGTGGCTTCGAACAATCCCAATTTGCCGCCAAAATGCCTTGAGATGAGCGCGACGTCCACGCCAGCTGCGCTCGCAATCTGACGCAAAGATACGTTCGAATATCCGTTCGCCCAGAATTGGCGACGGGCGTGGAGCAGCAATTTATCTCGCGTTTTCATCTCAACCATCATCCGATCTTACACCGTGTCCAAGGCTTATAGTCAACAAGTGTTGACAATTTGCGTGCGAGTCTTATTTAGGGTGTCAACAAGTGTTGACATCAAGAGATTGAAGGAGCGGAAAATGCCAAAGAAGATCGCAAAGAGTGGCTTTCGCAATTGGAAGACAGACCGACTGCCGGACCTTTCTGGTAAGACGTTTTTCATCACCGGGGGAAATTCAGGAATTGGATTTGAGGCCGCAAAGTATCTCGGGGGAGCCGGCGGAGACCTCATTATCGCAGCGCGAAACCCTGATAAAGCCGCCCGCGCGGTGGCTGCGTTGAAGCCCAATGTAAAGGGCAACGTGGATCAAGTTACGTTAGATCTCGCCGACCTTTCATCTGTCCGCGCTGCGGCTGAAGAAACGCGATCGAAAGTTTCCAGGCTCGATGCCCTCATCAACAATGCCGGCATCATGCAGACACCTGCTCAAAAGACGGCAGATGGCTTCGAAATGCAGATCGGAACCAATCATCTTGGGCATTTCCTGCTGAATGGCCTACTGTTTGATCTGGTCGAGAACGCCTCTGGGCGCATCGTGACCGTCAGCAGTATCGCCCACAAATATGGCCGCATGTATCTCGACGATCTCATGATGACGGAGAATTACTCTCCAACTTACGCTTATGGGCAGAGTAAGTTGGCCAACATGCTCTACGCTCTGGAACTCGATCGAAAACTTAAGGCATCGGATCGTCAGGTCACCAGCTATGCCTGTCACCCAGGCTATTCTGACACGTCGCTGCAAAGCACGGGGCCGACGGGATTCTGGAAAGGCATGTATAAAGTCACCAACGCGCTGATGGCGCAACCTGCAGCAAAAGGTGCCATCCCAACGGTCTTGTGTGCGGCCGGGACGGAAGCGGTTCCCGGTGCATATTATGGTCCGACGGGAATGGGGGAGAGCCGCGGCCCGGTGAGTGACGCACTTGTGTCAGAAAAGGCGCTGAACGAAGCCGATGCCAAAAACCTCTGGCAACAGAGTGAGGCGCTCGTCAATTTCTCCTGGGAAACCGTGCTATCGGCTTAGCAATTTGGGGGGGGCGTTGCCCGTCGTACCATTTGAAGCGGGGACTTAATGACGTGGTCTCTGACGCTGCCGGGTTTGCGGATGATTCTCAACGAACGTGTACGAAACGATTTTCTCCTCTATAAGGCGTTTCGTGCCGACGGATGAGCCGTCTTAGAGAGTCTTGGTTTCGTGAAGAGCAGTTTCGAGAATCTAAAGACGGGGCCGGAATCGGATCTGATCTCGACGCCGCCTGCGCGCGCCCCGAACGATGGCAAGACGCTCTCTCATGTTGCCAAAATAGATCGACTATACAGAGATCACTGGGTGGCGCTCGTCGGATCGTTGCGGCGTACATTTGGAGATGGGCCGCCGGATCCTGATGATATCGCTCAACAAGCGTTCCAAAAACTCATTGAACGCGATCGGCTTTCGGATATTCGAAGCATTAAAGGGTTCTTGTGGCGAACAGCTCGGAATCTGATGATCAATGCGAAACGCTCGCGCAGCACACGAACGCGATACGATTTCGAGATTGAACATCTTTATTTTCCAAGCCGAGGGGTCAATTCGACTCCTGAAGCTGTCTTAAGTGCAAATGAGGAATTGCAAGCGATTAATGAGGTTCTGCGCGCCATGCCCGAAAAACGCCGGAGGGCGTTCATCCTCCATCGTGTGGAAGGGCTGTCTGTGTCGGAAGTTGCACGAAGATTGAGACTATCGAGAAGTCCGACAGATCGGCACATACGTCGGGCCGCCGAGGATATTCAAATGCGTCTTTCTGGTCTGAGACATGAAGGTGTAGAATGACGCAGCACGATCGGGACCAGCGCGCGCTTGTAGAAACAGCGAACTATTGGCGTGCGAAACACGGTCAAGGAAACTTGAGTGACGACGAGCGCCGCGCCTTCGAGGCTTGGCTGAAGCAAGATATTCGCCACGAAGAAGTCTATGATCAAGCCGAAACCTATTGGTCCGCTTATGATTATTTGGCTGTGACGGACCTCGATCCGGCCTTGTTGCGTCCATCATTCTCAGAGCGCGTAACGGCATGGCTGGATCTGTTCGCGCATTGGGGGCGTCGTCCGGCCATCGCAATCGGGGCGGCCGCGATGGCCTGCTTGGTGGTGAGCTTTACCTGGATCTATTCAAACGCCAATCGCTCAGTCCCGACCGAGGCGCCCATAGGGCAACTCGACTATGCATCGCAGACAGGTGAGGTGAGGGCGATCACATTGCCCGATGGGTCCGAACTCACCCTCGCAGCGCGCTCCCATGTCAGTATCGCGTTTTCTGATGAAAGTCGTGTTGTAACCCTGGTAAAAGGGGCGGCCCTATTTGATGTTGAGGCCGATCCGAACAGGCCATTTACCGTAAAGTCTGACCACTTGTCGGCCACAGCGATCGGCACGCAATTCGAAGTTAGCGAAAGCGCCGGCATCATGCGGGTTTCGGTCAGCGAAGGGCTGGTCGATGTTGCCTTTCCCTTGGTGGTAGATGGCGCCATCACCAGCCTGAAATCCCTTCGCCAGGTCGCGGCCGGCGAAATGGTCTCAGCCTCTGATCGTATTGGGTTGAGTGTCATTCGCGCCGTAGATATTCAGCGGATCGCCGCCTGGCGGAACAATATCCTATATTATGACGGCGCCACCCTGCGCGAGATTATAGACGACGCCAATCGGTATTCTGAATTGGAAATTCAGCTTGAAGACTTGTCGCCTGACCTACAGACAAAAAGCATAAATGCTTCTTTTCAGTCCACCGATTTGGACGGACTCCTAAACACACTTACCTTCGTTTATCCGATCACGATTGATCGTTCCGCTGCAGATAAGATCGTCATTCGGCCGAGCGGCGCCCCCGAATAACTGCGTCGATCGAATTTATTTGATTTCTTGAGGGGTAAATTCCGCGGCTCAACTGTCTTACCCCTAGAGTTGAGATTGCAACGCATTCGCGTATGAGAGTTTACGAGGGGTATTTTCAGTGAATCTTCAAAATCAAAACCCATGGCACAAACGTGCTTTGGTCGCAGCAACATCTGCCATTGTTCTTTCTGCGATGGTTCCAGCCGCCATGGCGCAAGTAAATGATCCCGAGCCATCGATTGAGCGTGTGAGCACCCCGGCGGGAAGCCTTGGCGATGCGCTTTTTGCGCTCTCTACGCAACGCGGTGTCACGATCGTGGCGCCGAGCGAACTTGTGGACGGTATAGCCGTGCCCGCACTAGAGGGGCAAATGTCGACCGAGCAGGCCTTGGCTGAGCTTCTGTCCGGCTCTGGCTTGGTTGCGACCAATTCAAATGGCAGCGGCTATACGATTGTCGAAGCAGCCCCCGATGGTTCATCAGCGCGCGTGCCGCAACCGATCACAAATCCAGCAGCTGTATCGGAACCGGAAGATGAAAAACGTGTCGAAGACACGATTATTGTCACCGGAACAAAGCTTGGCCTGAACCTCCAGGAGACCGTCGACTCGGTCGAATTGCTGACCGCCGAACGGCTTGAGAATGATGTTATTTTCGAATTGTCGGATGCGATCGCACGGACCCCAAACGCGTCAGTGATCGGCGGTGCAATTACCAATATCAACATTCGTGGAATTAACCGCAATGGCACGGGCGGAGCTGGTCAAGGTCAGGCGATTAACATTTTCCTCGATGGGACGCCGCTCTCCGCCAATGCTCTGCTCGGAAGCGACTCAATCTGGGATGTCAGCCAGGTTGAAATTCTTCGCGGCTCTCAGTCCATTCTCCAGGGCCGCAATTCCATCGCGGGCGCGGTTGTTCTGACCGCCAATGACCCGACCTATGAATGGGAAGGCGCTGGCCGTGTCAGAGTGGGCGAGTTCGGTGAGCAACAATACTCGGCCGTCATCTCCGGACCCATCATCAAGGATCAGCTGGCGTTTCGCTTAAGCGGCGATTTTGACGAGACGGATGGCATTATCACCAGTGGTATCAGCGGCGAAGATGATAATAAGCAAGACAATCTCACGCTGCGTGGAAAACTGCTTGCCGAACCAGATGCATTGAAAAACCTCCGGGTTGAATTGACCCTGGAATATACAGAGAGCGATTTGGCCCGCATCACACCGGGGGTCGTCAGCGGTGAAGGTCCTGCGGGCGAAGGGAATCTCTCTCCCGAGCGCATTCAGCGTTTGGCGAGTTTTGACCCAAATGAGCGGGTCACGTTTTCCGACTTTTCAGTGGCCGCCGATATCGAAACGAAGAAGCTGATCGGCGATGTCACTTACGACTTCACGGACAATATCTCTCTCGATTTCATTGGCACGTATGAAAAAACAGATCGGACCAACGATAACTTCCTGATTGAAGAAAATCCATTTGGCGATGTCGGGACATTTAGCGAAACAGAGGCTGAGATTTACAGTGCTGATATCCGCTTGAACTTCGAGTTTGACAAACTGACCGGGCTAATCGGTGGATATTATTTCGATTCTGACACCAACGGTAATACGGCAGCGGGACAGCTTATTCCCACCAACATATTCCCGATCGATCCCGAGGGGAGCATTCTGACCTTCACAGGGACGACGTCTAACAAAACCGAAAATATGGCGCTTTATACGGCTTGGCGTTTCTCGCCCAATGAAAAATGGGACTTTGATGCCGGTCTTCGTTTTGATGATGAGCGATTCAGCGTGCAAAACGTGGTCAATGGCTTCTTCGTAACCCCTGATACCTGCACCGCTACGGTCCCGGGGGTTGTGTTCGGATTGCCCATTCCATTCATTACAATTTCGTGTGCGGATGGGATCGAGTTCCTGGTGCCACCGTCCAATCCGATTGAAGCTGACAATTTCGAGGTCTTGCTGCCAAGTGCTGCGATCACTTACAATATTAATGATGATGTCTCCGTGTTCATCGGCGCGCGCCGTGGCTATCGAGCGGGTGGAACATTTATCGCTCAATCCCTTCAGGATGCGTCAAACGTCTTCAACGTGCAGTCATTTGACCCCGAGTTTTTGAACACATTCGAAGCCGGCTGGCGCAGTCAGTGGCTGGATGGTCAGCTGACATTCAACGGAACCGCCTACTATAGTGAGTATCAAGATCAGCAGGTTCGATTCACGGATGAACTTGGATTTTCAATCACGGACAATGCCGGTGAAACGACCTTGTATGGATTGGAACTCTCTTTCGATTACCGGGCATCAGACAATTGGGACGTCTATGGTAGTCTTGCGCTGAAAGAGACCGAGTTTGAAGAATTCCTGTTCCAGGAGGATGATCCAGATACGGCGTTGGATGAAACCATTGACTTAACCGGAAACGAATTGGACCGCGCGGAAAACGTGTCTTTTACACTCGGGACGAGCTACACGCATGAAAATGGTCTGTTTGGCAGCGCTGCGGTCAGTTACAAATCCAGCTATTTCTCGGATATCTTCAATCTGGATGACAATATCCTGCCGGGGGGACTCACCGAAAAAATCGATGCCGCAGCGGTCGTTAATGGGCGCATTGGATACAGATGGGATGGCGGTGATATTTCCCTTGTTGGCCAAAATCTATTCGACGAGGACACACCGGAAATTGTCAATTTCGCAAGCTCTGGGTTCTTGAACGGTTCATCCGGTCTCAGTACGGAAACATCTGCGACGGTCCGTCAACCGCGCACTTTATCTGTCGTGTTATCTGTGGAATTTTGATAGCGAATTTGACGAAGCAAATGACTTTTAATCAGAGGATTTAGTTCTTGGGGCAAACAGCGGATACAGCGACGAAAGAGGCGAAGCGCGTGACCTCAGCGACCCGTCCCTGGGGGCGCTTGCTGGTTGGCACGTTTATGGGCTACCTCGCGGCGACGTGTGCGACATCCGCATTCGCCGCGCTGCTACCGATACACCGCAGTGAAGCGGTCTATATGTCCCTGATTTTGATCAGCCTGGTTTGGGTGAGCCTCTTTATCTATGTATTCGCGATTCCGAGTTGGTTGCGGGGATTAAGGGATCTGACCCTCATTGCCCTGATTGGGGCGGCGATTTTGGCGCTCAATAAATTGGTCTTTGTCGGATGAATTCGTTTCGCCAATACATGTCCTGGATGCACACCTGGACCGGCCTGGTTTTTGGCTGGGTCCTGTTCTTCATGTTTCTGACCGGCAGCGCTTCTTATTACGACACCGAGATTGATCGCTGGATGCAACCCGAGCAACCGGCGCCCGTTATCATCGATGATCCGGCTGCACTGTTGCAGATCGGCCTCGACCACGCCATGGCTGAAGCGCCGGCAGCCGACCAGCATTTCGTTCGCATCCCGACGTCGCGGTCTTATTCGCCCTACATTTTCACATCCTGGAATGGGATCGATGAAGATGGAAAGCGCTACTTTGGGCGTGCGGATCTGCTGGCCGATGGATCTGTTGTTCCGGAAGGTCGTGATACTGGCGGCGGACAGGCGCTCTATCGTATGCACTGGGCTTTTCATTACATCCCGGCGTCAATCGGTGAGCTGATCGCGGGGATTGTCGCCTTCTTCATGTTCGCAGCGATCATTTCGGGAATCATAACCCATAAAAAAATCTTCGCCGACTTCTTCACATTGAGATTTGGCAAAGGCCAAAGATCGTGGCTCGACGCGCATAATGTGACCAGTGTCATGAGCCTCCCATATCAGCTTATGATCACCTTCACCGGGCTGATATTCGTCATCACGACTTTGTTTGTGCCGGTTATCCTGGCGCAATATGTCGGCAGCGATAACATCATTGAAACGATCACCGAAGAAATGTTCGCCCCGGCAGATGTCGATGAACGAACGGGCATCCGGACCGATATGGCGGACCTCGGACCGATGGTGGTCGAAACACAATCCCGCCTCGGCAATGAACCTGTTACGCAGGTTCGTGTATTGAATCCGGGCGACGATACCGCCCGGATTAATGTCAGAGGTTCATTCGCGCACACCGTTTTACGCGAGACGGCCGGGGTCTGGTTCGATGGCCCAACCGGTGCATTCGAATCCTATGCGCCGCGAGAGTTCAAAGGCGGTGATACGGTCGTCAATACAATGGAAGGTTTGCATGAAGGCTTGTTTGCCGGGCCCATCTTGCGGGTGGTATTTTTCGTTTCTGGCTTGATGGGCGCTGTGATGGTCTCGACGGGATTGGTGCATTGGACGCGCAAACGCCGGACCAAGCTCCGTGGCAATGCAAAAGCGGAACGCAACCTCATTGTGATTGAGCGTATGAATGTGGGCGTGGTGGCGGGATTGCCCGTCGCGATTGCGGCCTATTTTTGGGCCAATCGACTGTTGCCCTTGGACCTGCCGGGTCGCGGCGATTGGGAGATCCACACGATCTTTATCTCATGGTTGATCCTGGTAATACATGGTCTCATTCGTGAGCCTAAGCAGGGTTGGAACGAGCAACTTTACCTAAGCGCGGCGGCATTCAGTTTGCTGCCCGTCCTGAATGGGCTGACCAGCGATATTCATCTGATCAACACGCTTCCATTGCCCGGTCGCTCAGGTGATTTCGCGCTCGCGGGTGTTGATCTATGGTTCCTCATTATTGGACTCGGGTTTGCCTATGCGGCCCGCGTCTCGTCCAGGCGGTCCAACGAGTCGGCCCGGCAGGGCAAATCTCAAAAGCAAGCCCGTGCGCCGGTCCCCGCAGAATGACCTGGCTTGTCGCACTCGTGATCGCCATGCCTGGATTTGCGGCGCTCTGCCTGTCCATGAAGAAGTGTCAAAGACAGATTTTCGAGACGCCTGTTCCTGATGCACGATCGCGCAGTTTTCGATATATCGGCTTCGTCGCGATTGCGGCTTTATCGATCTGGTGCATGGCCGCCGAGACCTGGAGCACAGGATTGGTTGTATTCTTCGGGGTCTGCACGATTGCGTCCCTGATCGTAATCTTCACACTCGCCATTCGGCCGAGGCTGGTGCGCTACTATTGCTGGCTTCCTGTTTGATCGGCGCCTGCACCGCATAATCAGATGACTGATAAGATGACGGGATAGGTTTCTTGAGGTCGAACCTCGGCGGGCAGCAATACTAGCGGTAAAGAGCGTCCTCGAACAGCAGCGTTTCGATGCGTCTCACGCACGCCGCTTTGCGCCATGCTCGATGTCCGCACAAACGGGGCTTATGCGCTCTCCAACTCTATGACCCTCCAGCAAGGCTAACCAACAACATTCAATATCATCGCCTGTAGCGATTTCGGTGCTAAGGGTTTCTCCAGCACATCAGAAAATCCGGCGCGCAGAGCCCGACGTTGCAGGGAGTCAGAATAGTACCCGGTAATCATGATGCCGGGTGTTTGATCATTATTGCTCCGGATGCGCTGCATCAATTCGATCCCGTCAATCCGCGGCATTTTATAATCGATGAGCAGGCAATCTCCGCCATGCAGGCCCGTCATCGTGAGAAATTCCGAGCCACTGCGATACGCATCAATTTGAAAGCCTCTGGTCCGCAGGAGCATGGTCATCGAACGACGGACACTCTCATCATCCTCAACCAGAATGAGTCGGCGAATCGCGGTGTTTGACGGGCTTGATAGGGAGGTGTTCGGCGGCTTCATAGTCTGGCTCTAGGATAGCGGCGGTGATCTGTCTCTACGTAGAGCCCCTAGTGTCCGTCGGCGCCAATGCCCGCGAGAAAAGCGATGCGAAGCGCAGCGGAAAGACTGTCTACCTGGAGTTTTTCCATCATGTGCGCGCGATGGATTTCAACGGTGCGGGGAGAGATAGACAGCGCTTCGGCGATGCCCTTATTGGTCAAGCCATCGACCAAACATTCCAGGACCTGCCTTTCGCGCGGCGTTAGAGCGGAGAGTTTCGCGGCGGCTTCGCGCCCGCGTCTATCGTCTGTGGCTTGATTGTCCAAGAGCTCGTACGCGTTTTCGATCGCAGCAACCAGGGCCTTTTTTTCATAGGGTTTTTCAAGAAATTCAATGGCGCCGCCTTTCATCGCTTCTACCGCGACCGGAACATCACCATGACCGGTGAGAATGATAACGGGCATGTTAATGCCGCGCCGATTCAGTGTGGATTGCACGGCAAGTCCGTCCATGCCTGGCATGCGGACATCAAGGAGTATGCAGCCTTCATCTTCGCTTTTGACGCTCTCCAGAAACACCAATCCGTCCGGAAACGTCTTTACGGTAAATCCGGCATGACGCAGCATGAAGCTCGCGGAGTGGCGGATGGCTTCATCATCGTCGACCAGAAACACAATGCGGTCACTCATGGCTGGAAGCTCCTTCGTCTATTCGAAGCGTAAATGTGAAGGCCGCACCGCCCTGCGCAGATGGGGCGTGTTCGATGCTGGTGCCGTGCGCGTCCATGATGGTTTGGCAGATCGACAGGCCGAGCCCCATGCCGCCAGGCTTGGTGCTATTAAAGGCATCGAAGGGCGAGGCGTCTTCTGCCCCCTGAAAGCCCGGACCATTGTCTTCAATTGTGATTTCCGCGAGATCATCTTGCGCCTCTGCGTTCACCCAGATTTGAGGATTGTCCGTTGTTTCGAGCGCCTCAATGGCGTTGCGGATGAGGTTCACGAACACCTGGCGCAACTGCAGCCGGTCAGCAAGAACAGGGGGGATGTCGGTCGGTATTTGCGCGATGACACGGGCGAGTTGTCCATCGAAACCAACTTTGGCGAGCGATATGGCATCTTCGACAATTTCGGCCAAATCTACCGGGCGCATATCAAGCTCGCCGCGCGAAACATAATCGCGAAGACGGCGCACGATTTGACCGGCGCGAATGGATTGCGTGGCGGCGGCATCGAGCGCTTCCTGAATATAGGCGAGGGCATCCTTGTCGGCTTGATCGAGAAGATCGCGCGCCGCCTCGAGATAATTGGCGACGGCCGTGAGCGGCTGATTGAGCTCATGCGCCATTGCTGAGGCCATGGTCCCGACCGCACTTAACCGGGAAAAGTTTGCAAGCTCGACCTGCATTTGCGTCAGGCGCAAGGCATTGGCTTGCTGCTCGGACATGTCCCGAATATAGCCGGTGAACAGTTTCTGCCCGTCTATCTCGGCCTCACCAATTTTAAGCTCCACCGGGATTGTGCGGCCATCCGCAAGCTTGGCTTCGACGATGCGACCAATCCCGATGATTTGTTTTTCGCCGGTGGAGAGGTAGTTGCGGATATATTGATCATGATGGGCTTCGTTCGCACCCGTCATCAGGATCGAAACATTCTTACCCGCCACGTCGCTTGCTGTGTATCCAAACAGGCGCTCGGCGGCCGCGCTGAAGGCCAGCATTTGCCCCTTTTGATTTATGACAATCATTGCGTCCGGCACCGAGGCCAGAACGCTGCGCATCAAAGGCTCCAGCGAGCGCTGATCGTTATAGGTCCCAGACGTGTCCGACAGGACAGGATGCTGATTGTCTTTCATTCGCCACCCTTTGTAATGGGCGTTGGGCACGGATCAATCCATCCGCACGGCGACAGAGCGCCGCTGAGACCAAAGTCGACTCATCGCGAACACCGTGATCGCGAGCCCAGCCACGAACAGGTAACACCCCCAACAATGCGCTTGTGCGAACAAAGAACGACTGCCCAGCCCGATTTCAATCATTTCGCCGGAACAGGTTGGCAGCGAGAGAACGGGCGCAGTGCCCATATGCAGCCAAGTTTTGAGTCCGCCCAGCAAGAGCGCCAATAGACCAAGCGACGCTTGTAATTGTGCCGACATTTGCGCCTCCAATCGCGTTCGATGATGTGTGTTCTACTGGGTGCGGCGGCGGCGCACATACGGGAAAC
>JBCBBC010000043.1:0-30969 GCA_038532145.1 Pseudomonadota bacterium
CATTCAAAACATTCTTATTGGTAGCATAGGTGTGCTTGCGGAAACGTCGGATATCCAACGGCGCGCTTACAATCAGGCCTTCCGGGAAGCAGGCCTCGATTGGTATTGGGATAAAGACACCTACAAATCTTTGCTGCTCACCAGCGGCGGCATGAAACGGTTGAGGCGATTAAGTGCAGACAAGGATCAGGTTTTGGCCCCGGATGCAATAGAAAACCTTCATGCGCGTAAAACAGAGATTGCCTGTAGGGAGATCGCTGAAAAGGGTATCGATCTCAGACCTGGTATCGTCGAGTTGATGCGCTTTGCTCGCCAGGCTGGAATAACGATGGCGCTGGTAACGACGACTTATCGCCAGAATATTCAGGCAATCGAGGTCGGCGCTAGGCAAAGCCTACGATTGGAAGATTTTTCGCAGATCCTCACCGTTGAAGATGTACGTCAGTCCAAACCTCATCCCGAAGTGTATAATTTGGCACTGGCTCGGTTAGAAACAGGTCCAGCACGCTGTCTCGCGATCGAAGACAGCGTTGCTTCTCTTAATTCAGCGCTCGAGGCAGGTATCCAGACATTGGTCACTCCAGGTGAGTTCACAATGGCGCAAGACTACGGAAACGCAGATTGGCATTACCCGAGTATTTTGAGATTTCTTCAGGATTCTGAGGTCTTAAAACGGGAACTCGCTTAAACCAATTCAGCGATGTTTGCTTTTGATCCAAAGCGAACGTCAATCGCGCTACAGGCTATGTCCGGTTTTAGGAACTTGCTGCCTGGCCGCTGTGCATCCCAGTGCAAAATGTTGTATTCAGTTTAGAATGAGTAGCTATAGTTATCTCCCTGGCCAGCTCACTCCATCTGAGTTTCTCGCCTCGATCCAGCTAGCCCCGTTGTATAACAACAAACTACTCCGGCACGATGTGTTAGCCGATCGCGTGCTGGAACGTTGGGTTTTCCCGACATTCGGAAACGAGAAGGGCGTCAAAACGGTTGGTCACGCGATTGAGGCTGTGAACAGATCCTTGGAGCATCTCCATCCACGGTTCTTGCCGTTCGAATTGAAACAAATCATCGCGGGCTACTTTTTAACACGAACTTGGTTGCTGTGCGGTCAGGTAGAGGATGGTTCTAGCTCAGAGTTGTTTCCCGTCTCGCTAATCGGATCGAAACGCTTTCAAATCTCCACTGACTTTCGGTCAGCAAGGTATGAGGCATTGACGTTCCGAATTGATTGGATTGATCGGCTGGAGTTACCTCCGAGATCTGAGAAACATGTTTCTCTCCCATCTACGCTGACAGAACTATCGATCGTATTCGCGATCGAAGAGCGACGAGGGCTTGGCAAAAGGAGCGAAGCGCACGCCAAATCGTTGGAAAACCTGCTGGTTCGAAGCGAACTGAGTCCAGATCTTAGCGTTCTATCCCGACAGTTGACTTGGTCGAGCGGTGCACGAAGTAGCAAATACTGGGAGGCAAGAGCTATTCGAGATTCGAACAAACCCAAGGTTAAACAAGAGTATCTCTATACCTATGAGGACGGCAGAGTTCTGATCTCGCTAAACGAGCCAAAAACTCGGGGGGCGAAACTTCGACTCGATATTGTCGAATACTTATTTTTTGAGTGGCTCGAAACACAAGATCCGGATGACCTTCCATTGATGGCCACCGCAAAAAGGGAGATGGAAGATATGGCGCAACGCCTGTTCGCCGAAGACAAAATCACCATAACGGTTCTGGCTCGAACGATCGGCGACCATCTCCAAACTCTAAATTTTTATAAAAATGGCGAGTGGCAGCCCCACGTTTGGCGCCGCGTACAAGCGATGCGCAAGATTAAAAAAATAGACCTTCGCAATTTTTGAGTCTTCGCAGTTCGTATTTTTGCGCAGATATAGATGGCCTCCAACGAAGATGGAGGTCGAAAATGACCAATAAGAACGCAACCGTTTCTCGGTTATTCAATAACCGCCCAACCGCCATATTGATCAGTCTTTGCTTTCGAGCAGCACAACAAATGCGTTTGCCAGGCGATGATCAAAGTTCTATTCGGCGCGGGCGAGCGGTAAATTGTAGTCGAGAGAATATTGTAAAACTTAATCAGCCTGCGGGCGGGCGTCATGCCCGTTGATCAGATCATGCCGCCTGGTCTTTGCCAAAACTCGCGTCGGGAGGCGCTTCGCTTTCTCCCACTGTCGACAGTTGCATTTGCTGTGCTCAAGGAGTTGATCTACCGCGGTCGGCGCGGCTTCAGTTTTCCGTCCGTTTCGTTGATCGCGCGTGACACCGGATATTCGGTGCGATCAATTCAAAGAGGATTGAACCAACTCGAAGCGCTCGGCCTCTTGCGCCGCGTTAGGCGACTCCGCAGCAATGGGACGCGAGGCGTTTATTATTTCTATCTCACGTTCGCGGGCGTGATTGTCGGAATGACCAGCGGACATCCTGACGAGAATCCACCGGTCACAGAGTCCGCGCATAATCTAAAGAATAAACAATTAGATTCTGAGCGCTTAGATCAAATCATCGAAACAGAGAAATGTGCTTTTGAAATCATCAAACCTGTTCTTGATCTCAGGCGGAAACCAGAACTGATCGATGGGTCCGTGCTGACAGAGTGGATCTACTATAGAAGCGGATCGATGGAGTCTCAGCTCGATGATTTCGTGCTAGACCAAGCCAACCAAATCCTAGCCCTTCACAAGAAGTACAAAACCAAACTTCAGGATTGGCAACAATTTATCGAGCTGATCGAGCAATACGCCAAAGCCGATAATTTCGAATTTGCCTATGGCCGTGTTCATCCCAAGCTCGAACGGCGGGTCTTGAATTATCTCACTCAAGCCTATGGCGAAAAATACGCTCGTGGGCCCAGGCTCTCACAACTTCCAGTCATTCGCTCCGATAGTGATGGCCTAATTCTCTGTGCCATCAATATCGTCGACTATCGATCGCTGTCTCAAGACTCGAAATTGCTCAAAGGGCTGGCGGGCGCGATAGCGATGCCTGTACGAGTTCATTTCGAAGGCATAGAGAGCGAGCCGGTTTATCCAAAGGCGCGATAGGATGGGACTTCATTTTCACCATCGCGGGTCCTTGCTCGCTTCGTTCGCCATATGGGGGCGCGAAGCGCGAATAAACTCGCCAGTGCTAATCAGAAGAAACACCTGCAAGTGTTTCTGCAAACGATTGCGGTGATGCAAGTGTTGCCAGATCGTGATCGCTTAACGCTTGCGGAGATCGCTGATTACATGCGTCTGTCGAAAGACACGATCCGGCGACGGATTGGACGAGGGACATTTCCCAAACCCATAGACAAGGGGCGCGAGCTCATATTTTGTCGCAATCAAGTGCTGAACGCGATCGAAGTGCCAAACCAGGCAGAGATCGAATCAGAGGAGGTTGAAGATGCGCTCATCAGAGCAGCAGGCGCGCTGCCCAATCGCAGAACTCGGAAGATACCTGCAATGGAGGCCGCGAAAAGACGGAAGCGGGCGCGCTCTCTGGATCGTTCCGGCACGAAAGCGACCCTCAGGGTGGTTGCCGACAATCCTGGTCTTTGATGGCTTTCGTTCGGAACAGTCTGACGCGAAAATCAAGGAGATTACGCGACGTCTGAACGATCGGCTCGATCAAGAGCTCGACAACTTAGAACCTTCAATAGTCTATCAGCATCGCGATATGCGGGCCGCGGTTAAACTCTGGGATGAAACGGACCCTTGGTCGGCGAAAGCGCGAAACACCCAGATCAATTACCAGGACAAAGTATCCCCTCTGCTGATGTGGTCCGAGGCAGCTGGACATCCTCCGCTTCATCAGATCACAAGGTCGGCCGCTCGAGCGCTCATCAACAATATGCGCGACCGCCCGTTCCAAGCACACGGTGTGCTTTGGGCTGCCAAGAAAATTATGTCTTATGCGGTCCAAGAGGGTTGGATTCAAAAGGATCCATTCCAAGGCATCCGGGTGTCGCTTCCTAAGGCACAAATCAGTCTATGGAGCCAGCATGACGTGGATCTCTATGTAGAAGCCGCGCACTCGCTGGAACTCCCCTCGATCGCGAGGCTCATTCGAATCGAATGGGAGCTGGGACAACGTATCAGCGATGTCGCGCGATTTCGCAGGGGTAAAGAATATGATCAGACAAAAGGATGTTTCCGGTTCTGGCAGCAAAAGACGCAGACTTATCTTGAGCTTCCAGCGCGGTCGGAGCTGCAGCATGACCTGGCTGGAGATAGTCAGCTTTTTCTGATTATTGACGAGCTGACCGGTGGCCCGTTTAAGGGGCGCGATGAATGGGGGCGGAGCTTCGACAAGGTCCGCGCCCACGCTACGGGTGAACTGGAAGGCCGGCACCTGCAGCTTCGGCAATTGCGGCATAGCGTGGTCGTGGATATGGCCCGGAATGAGTGCACAATTGCCGAAATTGCGGCCGTGACAGGACACACGATCGCGCGCACCACAGCCATCCTGGACGTCTATTTACCCCGAGACTCAGCTGTTGCGCGCAACGCGTTGAGCAAGCGGTGGAACACCAAATGAACAGGGGTGACAAACGGTTTTACAAACGGTTCGCGAAAACCCGGATGGCGCCATGACTCTAATCGTCAATAATGACGTGGGATGTGGGTGGTGCCGCGAGGGAGAATTGAACTCCCGACCTCATCATTACCAATGATGCGCTCTACCACTGAGCTACCGCGGCCTTTTGTGTTGCCGGGGATTAGCTTAAGCATGACAAGATGAAAAGACCGTTTCTGGACAAACACTGCAATCATGGCTGACAAAACCAAGACCCCCGAACGTGAAGACCGCCTCAAGGCGGCGCTGAGAGACAATCTCAAACGCCGCAAAGCCGCATCGCGCAAGGCGAAGTCTACAGATCAGACGCTTGACCGCCCAGAGAAAACCTGATCGCTGAGCTTACCTTCGCCCACCAAATATCATGTCCGCAAAGGTTCTTGCCGTGGCGGAGGCGATTTGAATCGAGGTCGGCTTCTGTCGATGACTGTAACGCGAGAAATGCGCACAGTTTGATTCGGTGAGGTGATAATTTTGTCCCTTCCGCCGACGGGCACGGGTTTCGGCAATTGCACCCCCCAGCGCGTCGGTGCGCTCACACAGGCGGACACGTTTGCCATTGGAGAAGTCCGCCAGGCTTTGCTCGATCACGCCGCCATGCTTGCGCGAGTTCGAAATCACCGTGCCTTGCGCTGTCACAATGCCATAATGCGACAGGCCAATTCCAAAAGGGATGGCGACAACATCGCCGGGTTCAAATCCATATCTTCTTGCAGTCATAATCGATATATATCGATATTCGATAAATTGTCAAAGCCTGTTAAGAACGTGCTGCGGTGTCGCCGCAATTGCGCCTTTCGTTCGCCGTCGGCGTCGCTATAGACACGGAGCATGGACAGTTTGAAAATTACCGGCGGGCAAAAGCTGAATGGCATTATCCCGGTTTCCGGCGCCAAGAATTCCGCTCTGAAGCTCATGGCTGCGTGTTTGTTGACGCGTGAACCCCTGACTTTGACGAACATGCCCAATCTGGCGGATACACGTTTTTTGAGCCAACTCCTGGCGAGTCTTGGCGTGGAGGTCTATTGGCCGAAAGGCGATAGCGAATGCCGACTTAATGCGGCAGAGTTGACCTCAACCATCGCGCCCTATGATCAGGTGCGTAAAATGCGCGCGAGCTTTAATGTGCTCGGGCCGATGCTGGCGCGCGAAGGGCACGCGACGGTGTCTCTGCCCGGCGGATGCGCCATTGGCGCGCGGCCGGTGGATCTTCATCTGCAGGCGCTCGAGGGTATGGGGGCGGACCTGAAAGTTGAAGCTGGTTATGTCAAAGCCGCGGCAATTCATGGCCTGAAAGGCGCGAAAATCGTCTTCCCGTTCGTATCGGTTGGCGCAACGGAGCATGCCATGCTGGCGGCGACATTGGCGAAAGGCGAAACGGTGCTGGAAAACGCTGCGCGAGAGCCGGAAATTGCCGATCTCGCCGATTGTCTGAACAGTATGGGTGCCAGGATTTCCGGGGCTGGGACGGCGACGGTGCGGATCGAAGGGGTCGAGAGCCTGTCTGGCGCCCAGCACGCGGTGATGCCGGATCGAATAGAAGCCGGCACCTATGCAATGGCAACTGCGGCGGCTGGTGGTGATGTCACTCTGGAAGGGGCGCCGGTGGCCGCTTTGGGGGCCTTGATCGATGCCTTGAAACGTTGCGGGGTAGGGGTGGACGCCGACGAAAGCGCCGCCACGATCCGAATTCAGCGGAATGGGTCGTCTCTGAAAGCCATTAACATTGATACGCAGCCACATCCGGGCTTCCCGACGGATCTGCAAGCACAATTCATGGCGCTGATGTCAATCTCGGACGGAACGAGCGTGATCCGGGAAAATATCTTTGAAAACCGGTTCATGCACGCGCCCGAACTGTCGCGTCTGGGCGCCAATATTCAAGTTCGAGGCAAGGAAGCTATCGTTCAGGGCGTGCCACAACTGCGCGGGGCGCCCGTCATGGCGACGGACTTGCGCGCGTCTGTCTCACTCGTCATTGCTGGACTCGCAGCCGAAGGTGAGACACAGGTGAATCGGATATATCACCTGGACCGCGGGTTTGAACGTTTGGAAGAGAAACTGACAGGCTGCGGCGCCAATATTGTGCGAGTTGATGGAGACTAAAGCGTTTCATGGCTGAGGGCAGGGCATTGCGATTGATCGCAGCGGATATGGCTGATCTGGAAGTGATTTCGAGCGCCGTACAGGACGCTGTTCTGAAAGCGGAAAATCTCAAATATGATCGTAAACGCCGCCGCTTCACAATCGAACTCAATCGGTTTCAGTGGGAAGATTCCACGTCTAAGCGCGGTCCCCAGGGGCGCGTTCGCGCTATTCTCGCTTTTGATGGTGTGCTCGGCGTCAAAACCCGGGCGGTCAGCAAGGTCGATCCGGACATGGTGTTCTCTGTCCTGTCTTTGACATTTGCGCCCGCAGATGAGCCGCCAGGTGGCAAGGTTTCCATCCTGTTTGCAGGTGATGGTGAGCTGGCGCTCGATGTTGAAACCATTGACGCCACCCTGCTGGACAGCGCGTATGAATGGACGACCCGGCACCGTCCGGATCATGACAAGAAACGGCGATAGGCATGGCCCGCACATTTGACGCCCGAGAACCGGGCTTTGAAACTGATTTTTCAGCGTTTCTCGCCGAGCCACGCGGGGCCGTAGAGGACGTCGTTGCGACCGTTCGCGATATCATTGACGATATTCGTAGCAATGGCGGTGAAGCGGTTGCGCGTTATACCGCCAAATTCGACGAATTGGTACTCGATCCGACGACCTTGCAGTCGGACAATGTCGACCTTCATCGCCTGGCTCATGCCTGTCCGGACGACTTGAAGGGCGCCGTCGATTTCGCAGCGGCACGGATTGCCACCTATCATGAGCAACAGCGACCGAAGGATCACCAGTTTACCGATGATGCCGGGGTGCAACTTGGCTGGCGTTGGACGGCGCTCGACAGCGTCGGGGTGTATGTGCCTGGCGGACTGGCGTCTTACCCAAGTTCGGTTTTGATGAACGCGGTCCCCGCCAAAATTGCCGGGGTGGAGCGGGTGGTCATGGTCGCGCCGGCTCCTAAAGGCCAACTCGCACCGGCCGTGGCTTATGCGGCATTGAAAGCGGGTATCGACGAGTATTACCCAATTGGCGGTGCGCAAGCGGTGGCGGCGCTCACCTATGGCGCAGGACGTCTGAAACCTGTGGACAAAATTGTCGGCCCTGGAAACGCCTTTGTCGCGGAAGCCAAGCGACAGGTTTTTGGTCAGGTCGGCATCGATACGATCGCGGGTCCGTCTGAAATCCTGGTGATTGCAGATGAAACAGCTAATCCAAGCTGGATCGCAGCGGATTTGTTGAGCCAGTCAGAGCATGACACCAGTTCGCAATCAATTATGATCACCACCAGCGAAGCTGTGGCCAAGTCTGTGGATGAGGCTGTGGAAAGCCAGTTGAATTCTCTCGCGACGCAAGACCGCGCCCGGCAGGCGTGGGATACGCATGGGGCTTTCATCATCACTGAGACGCTGGATCAGGCCGCTAATGTCGCGAATCAGATCGCGGCTGAGCATCTGGAGCTTGCCATTGCGGAGCCGGAAGCCCTCTTACCTGCGATCAAACATGCTGGAGCTGTCTTTTTAGGACACCACACGCCCGAGGCGCTGGGCGACTATGTCACTGGTTCAAATCATGTTTTGCCGACCAGCCGCGCTGCGCGATTCAGTTCAGGGCTCGGTTTGAATGACTTTCTAAAACGAATGAGTGTACAAAAGGCGGGTCCGGAAGGATTCGCCGCTCTGGCGCCAGCAGCATTGCGTCTCGCAGAGGCGGAAGGACTGCCAGCGCATGCGCGGTCTGTCTCTATTCGAACGAACGAAAACTAGAGCGCGAAAGAAGCAATGGCCGAACACCGACTGGTCAGCGTGGATATTGATGAAGATACGCTCGCCGCGGCCGGTCCGGACGCGGAGCATGAACGACGCGTGGCGATTTTTGACCTGCTGGAAGAAAATCGGTTCGAAGTCGAGGGCAAGGATGACGGCCCCTATGCGCTGAAACTGTCTATGCAGGAACGCAAATTGGTCTTCGAGATCAAGACCGAGGCAGGCGAGGCTGTCCACGCTTTCCTGCTCTCAATGACGCCGTTCCGGGGCGTTATTCGCGACTATTTCATGATTTGCGAAAGCTATTATGACGCTATTCGCAGTTCTACCCCACACCAGATTGAAGCCATCGATATGGCCCGGCGCGGCATTCACAATGAAGGATCGGACCTGGTCGCCGAACGACTCGAGGGCAAGGTGAAAACCGATTTTGATACGTCGCGGCGGCTTTTCACACTGATTTGTGCCCTGCATCAGGGTCAGGTGCGCGGACAGGTGCGTTAGTCGGTCATGGCCGCAAAGGCCTGATCCAAATCAGCGATTAGATCATCCGGATCTTCGAGACCGACATGCACACGGATCAATGGCCCTTTTCGATCATGGATGCGATCGCCTTCGATTCGGTCGAGCTGATCGTCGCAAGAGATGAGCAGGCTTTCGAAGCCGCCCCAGGAAAAGCCCATTCCGAACAGCTTCATTGCTTCCAGAAAACGATCCAGGTTTTCGGTGGAAACCTCTTTCATGGTGAAGGAGAACAAGCCATTCGAGCCGGTAAAATCACGTTGCCAGATGGTGTGTTCGGGATGGCTCTCAAACGCCGGATGCAGCATGGTGTCGACTTCGGGGCGATCCATCAACCATTTGGCGACCGCGAGACCGCTCGCTTCGTGTTGTTTCAGGCGGGTGTGCAGGCTGCGCAAACCGCGCAGGCCGGAATAAGCGTCATCGGGACTGAGCGAGATGCCCCAATCCTCGCTGCACATCGCGATCTGATTGGCGAACCGGTCTGAATTGGTTAGGACAGCGCCGCCCATCGCATCGGCATGCCCGACCGGGTATTTTGTCAGCGCCTGCATGACAATATCAACGCCAAGGTCGAGCGGCCGGTGCAGCACCCCCACGCCCCAGGTATTGTCGAACAGCGTGATCAGCTTGTGCGTCTTCGCGACCTCAATAATCGCCGGTGTGTCCATGATATCCATGGTCAGCGAACCCGGGGATTCAAGCAAAATAGCTTTGGTCTCATCCTGGATCAGATCTGCGATACCCGCTCCGATGGTTGGATTGAATCGCGTTGAACTGATCCCCATGGCCCGCAATCGCCGGGTGCAATAGCGACGCGACGGCCCATAAGCGCAATCGGGGATCAGAATATGGTCACCGGCTTCCAGAACGGCGCCAACGGCCAGCGCGATCGATTGCAAGCCGTTAGAGGTGAGGCGGCAGTGTTTGGCATTCTCCAGCGCACAGAGGGCTGCTTCCAACTCGCGATGCACGGTCAGGCCCATTCGACCATAGACCTTGCCATCGCCATACAGAATCTCCCGGGTCGGCAAGAGCACCGTCGACCCGCGTTCAACCGGCGGGTTTACGGTCTTGACCGGGCCGCGTCCGAGGCGCGTATGGATGAGGCGGGTATCGTCTTTCATGGCGCCGTCGCGATTGGGTTGTCAGATTGGCTCGCCCATTCGCTCCAGGAGCCATCATAGACCGCGGCATCCCAATTCCCAAGCCGGGCCAGGGCCAGAGCGATCACGGCGGCCGAAACACCAGATCCACAAGAGGTGACGACTGGAGAAGAGATAAAGTCCTGCAGAAGCGGCTCAAGCGCATCTGAGGTCTTCAAGCGCTTGTCCGCCGTGATCAGCGTCGAAGCCGGGACACAGAAACTGCCGGGCATATGACCCGATGGCAGGCCTGCGCGTGGCTCCGGTGACGTGCCATTGAAACGGCCCATGTCACGCGCGTCCAGGATCTTGACGTCTTTCGCATCAATATGCGCGCGCATGGATTGTTGTCCTCGGACCAGGACGAGATTGAACGCTGGCTCATACGTCGCAACGTCATAAGTCGCGACGCTGGTGCTCGCGCTACCGCCTACGGCGCGCCAGGCGTCCATTCCGCCATCCAGGACATGCACCCGGTCATGTCCCATGGCGCGGAACATCCACCAGGCTCTGGCTGAGGCAAAGAATCCATTGCTGTCATAGACAATGACGTGCGTGTCATTACCGATCCCGAGCGCGCCCACCTTTTCGCCAAAGACTTTCGGGGTTGGCAACATATGGCTCAGATTGGTGTCCTGATCTGCGATCTCGTCAATATCGAAATACTGCGCACGCGGAATATGACCTTCAGCAAAACACGTCCGCCCATTGGGTCGGTCTTTCAAAAACGGAGGCACCCAGGTTGCATCAAGGACGCGAACATTCGCGGCGTCGATATTGCCGCGCAGCCAATCCGCAGAAACGAGAGGATCGGCGCTCATGCTTACTGCTCCAGCCAGGCCGGGACCGGGAGATCCTTGGATCGCAGGAATTCAGGATTGAACAATTTGTCCTGATAGCGATTGCCGTAATCACAAAGAATGGTCACGATCGTGTGGCCTGGCCCCAGATCCTTTGCCAGTTTGACAGCGCCAGCCATATTGATCCCAGCCGATCCGCCGAGGCAAAGACCTTCTCTCTCGATCAGGTCGAACAGAATTTCGAGCGCTTCGCGATCATGCACGCGATAGGCATAGTCGACTGTCAGGTCTTCGAGATTAGCCGTGATCCGGCTTTGTCCTATGCCTTCGGTCATCGACGTCCCTTCGGACTTCAGTTCCCCATTCTTGTAATATTCAAACAACGAAGCGCCGCCGGGATCGGCAATCCCGATCTTCACCCGGCCGTCTGACAGCTCGCGCAAGGATGTGGCGGTGCCGGCCAGCGTGCCGCCCGACCCGACGGCGCAGATAAAGCCATCCACTTTGCCGTCCGTCTGGCGCCAGATTTCGGGGCCCATGGTTTCGTAGTGGGCCTGTCGATTGGCCTGATTGTCGAATTGATTGGCCCAGATCGCGCCATTCGGCTCGCTCTCATTCAACTCTTCTGCCAGCCGGCCCGAGTAGCGCGCATAATGGTTCGGGTTGGAATAGGGGACCGCATCAACCTCAACCAGTTTGGCGCCGAGATTTCGGACCGCATCCTTTTTCTCTTTTGATTGCGTGCGCGGCATGACGATGACCACCTTATAGCCGAGTGCTGCGCCCACCATTGCGAGGCCAATACCCGTATTTCCGGCCGTGCCTTCGACGATTGTTCCTCCCGGTTTCAGGCGTCCGGACGCTTCCGCATCACGCACGAGACCGAGGGCCGGTCGATCCTTGACCGATTGGCCTGGATTTAGAAACTCACATTTGCCGAGGATCTCACAACCCGTGATTTCTGACAGGCGATTCAACCGTAAGAGTGGCGTGTTTCCTATGAGATCAAGGACGGAGGACGTAACGATCATATCTTGCCTTTTCTGTTCGGCGTCACGCTAGGCGCAGCGCCTCTGGAATTCAACTGTCATGCGGTGATCCAATTGGGGATTCCCTGCGTAAAAACCAATAGAACAGTTTTGTGAGTTTTGCTGAATGAATTCTGACGCTTATCACGCCTTTATGCTGGATCATGCCAGTGGAGCCCTCTCCGCCGACATGGCTTTGGCGGCTGAGCTGCATATTCTTCTGTCTGAAAAGGGACATGAGACCGCAGATATCTGGCACGCGACGCGGGATGCGGTCGGGCTTTGGGCCAATCAAGCTCAAGCGATTGAGCACGAATGCCTGCCCGAAGCCCTGGAGCTCGCCGTGGGCGATTTTGATACGATACCCTGGAAAAAGGGTCTATCCGGGGTGCATTATGCCAAGCGCGGCAGGGACAAAGGCAAATTGATGCGCCTTGATCCGGGGCAAGCGGCTCCCGAGCATAGCCATTCAGCGCTGGAGGCTACCGTGGTCCTAGAAGGGAAGTTCGAGGATGGACACGGTGTCTATCGTCGCGGCGATCTTGTGCTCGGACGTCCTGGCGTCCGGCACCGTCCGGCTGCGCACGGTAATGAAATGTGTATATGCTATGTGGCGCAAGATGCGTTGCCATTCTGGAGACTTAGCTAATGCTGAAAACTGCGGTGGGGGGCGTTTTGGGGGCCTTGATCGCATTTACTGCTCATGCGGATGAAACAGCAGAGCAAGTATCCTTGCCCACGCCCTGGGTCGCCACGGACGGCGCGGTGATAGACTTCACGGTCTTGCGGAAAGGCAAGCCCTTCGGTCGGCATATGCTAACCTTTGAGCGGTCCGATGATGGCGATTTGACGGTAACAACGGATGTCGATTTGAAGGTCAAGTTTGGCCCAATTACCGCGTTCAAATACCGTCTCGACAGCGTCGAGAATTGGGTGGATGGCCAACTCACGTCGCTGTCCGGTACATCGAATAGCGACGGACGCAAAGGTAAAGTTTCTGCTCAGACAAAGGCGGGAAAACTGGACGTCGAAAGTACAGAGTTTACCGGCACGCTGCCACTGACAACCATCCCGTCCAGTCACTGGAACCGTCTACAAGTCTATCAGGATCAGATGCTCTCTACCGAGACGGGCGAGGTGCTGGACATTGAAGTCGAAATGATTGGTGACGACACGGTTATGGTGGGTGGCCAGAGCGTGCCCGCAACGCATTACCGCTTGCAGTCGGACCTAACAGTCGACCTTTGGTATGACGCGCAATCACGCTGGGTGAAACTCGCATTCCAGGTGCGCGGTCAGGACATCGAATATGTCCTGAACGAACTTTACTGATTCGATCTATTGAAAGCGGGGATGGCGCTCGAATGTTCCTGACAGAACAGTCTCGCCCGCCATTTTGATTTCGATGGGCATGCCTTCCGTGGGAGTGACCCCGAGAATATCGCCACGTCGGGATGACAGTTTGCCCTCTGATTCATCATGATCCGGGGCCAGGTTCAGAACCGGCTTGCCCCTCAGATACATGATCATCGGAGATGGACGTTCGCCATTGCGAAAGTCGACTTCAGCTTCAAGCTCCCAGCCATCATTGTCATAGGTCTCGAACTCGGCCTCACCAAACAGGTGCGCGCCATTGGTCGGCAGCAGTTTGGCTTGTAATTCCATGGTTTTTTGTGGGGCAGGTTCGACGTGTAAAAGCGATTTCAGCCAGTTCAACATAACTCTACTTCCTCCTAGGATCACCAAGATCTTAGGCGAAATGTCTGAAGAGAGGCTTTACTGCTTCGGCAAACTTCCCCCGCTCAGGATTTGTTTAGCGTAAAGTGGCCGACATTGATCCGGCCATTGTCGAAACCAGCCTCGCAATAGGAAAGATAGAAGCGCCACATGCGTCTGAATCTTTCGTCAAAACCGAGGGCCTGGATCTGACCCCATTTTTCTTCGAACGCTTTTGCCCAAATGCGCAGCGTTCTGGCATAATCGGGTCCAAAATAGTGCGTATTTTCAATGCGTAAACCGGCATCCATGACCTGTTCACGTAGGGCAAGTTCGCTCGGCAACATGCCGCCCGGGAAAATGTATCGCTGAATAAAGTCGGCGCGTTTGCGATAGCGCGGAAAGAGCGAGTCCTGGATCGTGATGATCTGCAAGGCTGCTTTCGCTCCCGTGTTCAGGCTGCCTGAGACTTTCGCAAAATAGCTCGGCCAATAGCTCTCACCAACCGCTTCAAACATTTCGATCGACGCAACGCCATCATATTTTCCGCTATGATCGCGATAGTCTTGCAGTTTGATGTCGACTTTCTCGCTGAGGCCTTCGCGCTGCATGCGTTTCAGCGCCCAGTCGCGCTGAGATGGTGAGATGGTCAGGCAAGTGACATTCGCGCCGCGCTGCTTTGCGGCATATTCGGCGAAACCACCCCAACCACAGCCAATCTCGAGCACGGATTTACCCGGCGCCAGCGCCAATTCGTCAGCAATACGCGCATATTTTGCGTCCTGCGCCGCCTCGAGGCTGAGGCTGGCATCTGTGTAAAGCGCAGAGGAATACGTCATCGTCTGGTCGAGCCAGAGCTCGTAAAAGTCGTTTCCGAGATCATAATGGGCTTCGATGTTGCGCTTTGATCCAGCTTTCGAGTTCCGATTGAACACGTGACGGATCATATTTCCCATGCGCACCATGAACCCGCCGACGGCAAGTTGACCCGCTGCTTCAAAATTTTCCGAGAAGAATTCGAGAACAGACGTCAGATCCGGGGTCGACCATTCCTGGTCCATATAGCTTTCTGCGAAGCCAACATCTCCGCCGGCAATGGCGCGCCGGGCAAAATCGAACTTGTGCACTTCAACCACCGCGTTCGGACCCTTTTCGCCGTGATCAAACAGGACCCGGCGGCCATCTGGCAGATCGAACCGGATCGTTCCGCGCCTGGCGCGTAGCAGCATCATCCCGGCTAGACGGAACCCGGCGGGCACGCCTGTCAGTTGGCGCAGTGTCTCGGGCGACGCAAGGACGTGGTTGGACTGGTCCTCAATGGCGTGATCCAGGGTTGTGAAGCTCATGCGATGGTCTCCCCGACAGGTGCTGTTTTGGCAGCAGCACTTCTTGGTGTTGCAATTGTTGTACGCACAGACGATTGCTTTGGTTTTGAATGATATTTGGCGCCCTTGATCCACAGCTTCAAAGCCTGCCAATGGATCGCCGCGGTCACGCCGAGACTGGAAAAGGGTTTGCGAAAGGCGAGCGAAAGAAAGCCAGCGGACGAAGCCGGAAAGGCTTTTGCGCTAATCGTGGCGACATGCGTCTGCTGATCGTCCTTCATGGTTGCGATAATGAGGTTCAGCATATCATCCGTCCATTTTAGCGTGAACTGATAGGCGCCTGAGACGTCAAAGAAGGGCGAGACATGAAACAACTTGTCGGTTGCATGCAGGTGGCGACTTTGTTCAGGCGTGGCCGCGGCATAAACATGCGTCTCGCCGAACGTATTATTTACCTCATAAAGGATGCCCTTGAGGGTCCCGTCATCCGCGTGTCCCAGCCAAAGCGAAATCGGTGCAAACTTGTAGAAGGCATGCCGCGGGAATGTCACAAGGCGGATGGTGCCTGAAGATATGTTGATCCCGGCGCGTGCAAATTCTGCTTCGGCCCAGGGGCGCAGGTCCTCGTCCTTCCGGGCGCCGTGATCGCGTCGATTGAACGAAAACAAGCTGGTCGTGTCGATGTCGAAAAGCGGCGATGACTTGCGGGCTTCGTCAAGGCGATCGATATCAATATCGATCAGCCCGAGTCCATATTTGAAGCGATGGGTGAACGGGACCGACCGTTGGTGCACGGTATGGCCTTTAAGGAGGCGAAGGGCAGGTTGCTCCGTCACGATTAAACAGCTCCCAATGCGACTTTAGCATTTTCCGGCGCATCGGTCATTGGCGCAGCCACTTCAACGGCTTCCGCGACCCATGGCACGTGTCCACCCAAGGAAAGCGCGCACGCCAATCCGGCTTTCAGGCCATCCTCGTGAAAACCACTGCCCATCCACGCGCCAGCGAGCCAGATATGATCTTTCCCAAGCTCTCGCTTCATGGCGCGAACAGCGGCTTCTGCCGGCGCGTCAAACTGCGGGTGGGCCTTCTCCATCAGCGCGAAAGTGAGGTTTTCTGCGGGCGGTGTTTCCGGATTCAGCGTGACAAAGAGCGGTTTGTCCTGTGGCAGATTCTGCAATCGGTTCATCCAATAGGTCAGGCACATTTCCGGGGTATTTTGCTTGATGACGTTCCAGCTGGCCCACGCCGCCTTGCGCTTTGGCATCAGGCTCGGGTCCCGATGCAAATAGATTCGGTTTGGCCGATATCGCGCTGAGTTGAGCAGGAAGCGCTGATCTTCATATCTTGGATCGAGGAGCGCGCGGGTCGTATCGGAATGCGTCGCGAGGATGACATCATCAAACAGATCGGCATCACCATTTGCCAGAGTCACACGCACCTTATTGCCAAACGGCGCAACCGCGCTGACGGCGTGGGCAAGCTTCAGGCGGGGACCGAGCAGGTCGGCAACCGTGTTTACATAATTGCGAGAACCACCGGTCACCGTGCGCCATTTAGGGCGCTCCTTGTGCATGAGGCGATGGTTCTCAAAAAACTGAAAGAAGGAACGCGCTGGATAATCGAGCATCTCAGCTTCCGGCGTCGACCAGATGGCGCCGCCCATGGGCAGGATGTAATTATCGAGAAAGTCCTGGTCAAAGCCATGATTGCGCAGCCAGAAACCGAGGGAGATATCGTCAATCTTGCCAGCTTCCAATTCTGTCCGCGCGAGGTCGTTGAATTTCAGAATGGTGCGCCAGAATTTGTGGAACTTCGGACGAAAGAAATTGCTCCGATCCGCAAAAATACCGTTTAGGGTCGACGCCCATTCATAGCCGTCGGGATTGGACACCGCGAAGCTCATATCGCTGGCTTCAGTCGCAACGCCCAGCGCGTCGAAAAACCCGATCAGGTTCGGATAATTGAGCGCATTGTAGACGATAAAGCCGACATCCACGCTGATATTGGAGCCGTCATAATCGATGTCCATCGTATGGGCGTGCCCGCCAGCCCGATCGTTGGCTTCGAAGACTTTGATATCGGCTGTATCCTTCAACGCGTAAGCCGCGCCGAGGCCAGAAATACCGGAACCGATGATTGCGATCCGTTTCATGCTGCGTCTCGTCTTTCTTTCAGGGTTTCATAGGCTGCTAGCGCGCGTTCGCGGCCTTGTTTGTGCGCCACGATGGGATGGGGATAGGTATCGCCAAGTGTGATCCCTGCTTCCTGCAGGATCAGCGGGTCAGCCTCCCAAGGCTGGTAGAGATACTTGCGCGGCAGTCGCGCCAATTCCGGGCACCATTTGCGGACATAGTCGCCGGTTTCGTCGAACTTCTCGCCTTGTGTGATCGGATTGAAGACCCGAAAATAAGGCGCGGCATCGGCGCCGGAGCCAGCGGTCCATTGCCAGCTAGCGCTGTTCGACGCGGGATCGGCATCGACCAGAGTATCCCAGAACCAGTCTTCGCCATGGCGCCAATGGATCAGAAGATGTTTGGTCAGGAAGCTGGCGACAATCATACGTACCCGATTGTGCATCCAGCCCGTATGCCAGAGCTGTCGCATGCCAGCATCGACGATCGGATATCCGGTTTGACCCTTTTGCCACGCACGCAGCGCAACCTCATCCTGGCGCCACGGCATGAGATCGAAATCTCGTTTGAAGTTCTCGGTCGCAAGCTCTGGATTGTGGAAAAGAAGCACATAGGCAAAATCGCGCCAGACCACTTCTGACAGGAACGTATGTGCGCCCTTTTCAATGATGGCTCCAGCGTTCAGCCGGTCCTTGGTTGCTCGCCAGATTTGAGCCGGGCTGATTTCGCCATAGGCCAGATGGGGAGACAGACCGGATGTGCCGGTTTCGATGTCCGGACGATTGCGATCCTCCTTATAGGAGGCGACCGGGCCGTCTAGAAATGCAGCGAGGCGTTGTTTCGCGCCGTCCGCGCCAGGTTGCCATGGCCCGTCGAACCCCGCTGACCAGTCCGGATGGGTCGGGTGGAGTTGCCAATCGTCGAGGTCGTCACTTGGCAGCGCCCATGCCTTCAACGCGGTCGGTCGCGGCGCTGCGGGCGGAGATTGGTAATTTGCCTGTACGGCCCGCCAATATGGCGAATAGACTTTATAGTATCCGCCGGAGCCGGTGGTCTGCGTCCAGGGCTCGGTCAGGACACTCCCATTGAAGCTTTCAACGTCGATATTCGTATCCTTGAAATGGCTTTTCAGGTCCGTATCGATTTCACGACCGGACAGATCGTACCGACGGTTCCAAAACACCGATTTCGCGCGAGTGGAATCAATTACATCCTGCAAAACAGATTTTGCTGCGCCCTTGCGCAAGATGAGCGTTCCGCCGTGTTTTTTTATTTCTGCCGCCAGCGCTCTCAGGGATTTGTCGAGCCACCATTTGGAGGCGCCGCCAAGACCGCGTCCATCCGGTTGATCTTCCAGAATGTAAAGACAGATCACGTTATTGTCGGAAGCCGCCACAGCGGCTGCCAGAGCCGGGTTGTCATCAAGGCGCAAATCGCGGCGAAACCACATGATTGCAGGCATTGATGGCGAAACAGAAATGACTCAATCTCCACGCGTTTAAGCTGTATGATATTGATACGACACACTTTCCGGATCGGATTTCAAAAAACTGGTTTGCAACTGCATTCGATCAAATTTCGTGAGTAGCGCCAGGCTGAGAAACCCTTTAGGCAAAGGCTCATGACCAAGACTGTGATTTGCATGAAATGGGGCGAGCGGTACCCGGCTCATTTTGCCAATCGGTTGTACAATATGGTCCGCCGAAATGTGACTGGCGATTTGCGGTTTGTGTGTTTTACGGATGATGAGAACGGTCTTTTACCCGAGGTCGAATACCAGCCCTTGCCGCCCATCGACCTGCCGGAGAAATATCGCTGGTGGCCGTGGCGCAAGATTTCGCTCTGGCAGCCTGGCCTTGGGGGTCTGGAGGGCGAAGTTCTATTCCTTGATGTCGATCTGATCGTGACCGGAAATATGGATCCGTTCTGGGACTATCATCCGGGCAAAATGTGCATCGCTGAAAACTGGACTCAAAAGGGCATGGGGATTGGCAATACGTCTGTCTATAAATGGACGATTGGCGAGCATACTGAGATTTTCGAAAAATACATGCGCGACAGCACGCCCATCCATGAGGAGTTTCGGGCCAGCCAGCAATATGTCTCCGCAATGATCCCAGACAAGATTTACTGGCCGGAAGACTGGTGCGTCAGTTTCAAACATTCTCTCATGCCGAAATTTCCGATGAACTGGTTTCAGACTCCGAGACTGCCCGCCGAAACCAAAGTCGTCGCTTTCACCGGGCGCCCCGATCCGGACGAAGCCCGCGATGGCAAATGGCGCGCGCCGCTGCACAAGAAATTCTACAAACATGTGAAACCCACACCCTGGATCGCAGAGCATTGGCGATGAGTGGCGATACGAGCGCCCGCGACGCCGCCATGTCCTTACTTACACAATATGGTGAGGATGCCAGTGTCATCGCGACCCTGCGCGCTGCAGAGGTGGCTGCTATGGGTGACGTGGATGCCCTGGCGCATTGGGACGCGGTCATCGCGTTTCTTGAAAATGGGCCTGATCGCGGTGAGCTTAGCTGAGTTTTAACCCGGCCTGACGCCATTGTGACTTCGCATCTGTGCGAAACCCGGTAGACAGATCACATGCCTGACACTGTTCTTATTGAAAAATTTCAGGACCCGAAGCTCACGGCCAAGGGGGAGGTACGGGCGCGGGTCGCGTTTTCGGGGACCAAGACCCTGTGGTTCAATACAGGGACACTGTGCAATATCGAATGCGTCAATTGCTATATTGAAAGTTCACCAAAGAACGACCGGCTGGTCTATCTGACGGTTGCAGATGTCGTGCCCTTCCTTGATGAGCTGGATGCTGCGGGTGAAACGGCGATCGAAGTCGGGTTTACGGGCGGAGAGCCCTTTATGGCGCCCGAAATGCTGGACATCATCCGCCTGGTGCTCGCGCGGGGGCATTCTGTCCTGATGTTGACCAATGCGATGCAGCCGATGATGCGCCCTCGTATCAAGGGCGGCTTGATGCAGTTGAACGAGGACTTTGGCGACCGCCTGACGATGCGGGTCAGCATGGACCATTTCTCGGCGGATCTGCATGACGAAGAGCGCGGGGCAGGATCTTTCGAACTGGCGCTGAAAGGCTTGCGCTGGCTTTCGGAAAATGGATTCAAACTTGCGCTGGCTGGGCGTACGATCTGGGATGAAGCGGAACATGTGGCGCGCGATGGATATGCCGCCCTGATCGCCTCGGAAGGTCTTGCGATTGATCCTGACAATCCGAAACAACTGGTACTATTTCCGGAGATGCGCCCCGATGGCGATCCGCCGGAAATTACAACCGCGTGCTGGGGCATATTGAACAAGGATCCGCGTGACATGATGTGCGCATCTCAACGCATGATCGTGAAACGCAAAGGGGCGGGGAAAGCCTCGGTCTTGGCATGTACACTGCTGCCCTATGATCCGCAGTTTGAGTTGGGGAACACGTTGCAGGAAGCTCGCCGGAGCGTCGCCTTGAATCACGCTTATTGCGCCAGTTTTTGCGTACTCGGCGGCGGCAGCTGTTCCGCTTAGGTCTTGGCGGTCTTCAAACCGGAATAGCGCGGCTGGTCGATTTCAACCTGCGCCATAGTCGTTGCCTTCAAATGGGCGAGCAGTCCTGCCGTTTCGATCGAAAACGCATCTGACTGGATACGGGTGCTTAGCTCCGCATTCAATGTTTTGATGTCTGCATCTTCATCGGCGCCGAGCAAGGTGATCAGACGCGCCCGCTCTGCGACTTCTGCGTTCGGGCGCTGCTCGAGATCTCTCAGTACCGTGGCGAGGGCATTGCTGGCGACCCGGGCATGGAAGGCGGCGTGGCCCGTCAGGTTTGGTGCGGCGGACTCGTCGATGAAATTCTTTACCGCCTGGACCAATTCCGAGATGCTTGGCTGGTCATGCATGGGCTGCCTCCAGAAGATTGATTAAGTCGATTTCGGTTTCTGACACGCGGCGGCCAATCGCAGCCCGTTCGACACTTGCGTCTGCACCAGATCGGAAGGCTTCATACATGATCATGCACATCACTCCCCATTTCAGCGAACCGAGCATTTCCCACCAGTCAATCTCGGAGGCCAGGATGTCCTGGCCTGTCTTTTGATTATAGGCGTTCAGCAGATCACCAAGGTTCCCGAAGCCGCCAACCCGATTCTGACTTTGGCCGAAGCGCCAGGAATTGACGCAGACCCAGGCAATATCCTCGCGCGGATCTCCCAGATGCGCCAGCTCCCAGTCGAGAACCGCTGCCAGACCCGTCTCGTCGACCATGAGGTTTCCTAGCCGGAAGTCGCCATGCACCAGAACCGTGTCGCGCGGCGTCGGCGTATTGGCTTTCAGCCACTGCAAGGCCAGTTCGAAGACGGGGCGAGGGGCATCGAAACTGCGATAAATCTCTTCATATTGAGCGATCTGTGCGCGGCCATCGCTCAAAGCCAATTCGGGCGGAAGCGTGTCTGTTGGGATTGCGTGAATCGCTGCGAGGGCCGCCCCGGATTGCGCAGCCAGTTTCGTCCGGGCATTTTCAAACTCCGGATTGCGCAGGATCGGGCGGGCAATGGTTTCACCGAGGACACGGCTCATCAGAAACCCGTCGCCGAGACCGTCGTGATCATCCAGAACATGCAACACATCGGGAACCGGCACACCGGTCGTCGCGGCTGCCTCAATCAACCGAGCTTCGGCCGCCAAACCGATCGCGGCTGATGATCTCGCTGCGCTCGTACCACCGGGCGATCGGCGCAGGATGACCTCATGTTCACCACCGCCAAGGGCCCAGGTTTCCTGACTGGCACCGCCCGACAGGCGTTGGATTGATTCCAGCGCCGCAGATTCGCCGAAAACTCTTGTGAAAAGAGCGTGCAAACCGGTTTCAAATTCAGAATTGCTTCCCATCTTCGCCACAATTAACGTCAAACTAGGTATCGCCAAGCTATAACGGTGCGGCAGGCCTGGCTGAGGATTCGAATATGGCAAAGGGTAAGACCCCTGATGAAATGATCCCCGGAATGGGGAAGCCCAAGCCCGTTGGGCTGTTTGCCTGGCTGCGCGGGCGTTTTTTCGCCGGCATGGTTATCGCGGCGCCATTGGCGGCGACCTTTTTCATCCTGCAATTTCTGATCACCTTCATCGACAATCGCGTAAAGCCTTTGCTGCCCCCATTGTTGAAGCCCGAAACCTATACGAATTACGCCATACCGGGTTTTGGGGTCCTGGTGCTCGTCGTCGCCTTGACCATTCTGGGCGCTGTTACGGCCAATTTGGTCGGGCGATCTCTACTGGCGGCAACGGACCGTATTCTTAGCCGGATCCCGATCGTCAAGAATGTCTATGCGGCCCTGAAACAGCTGACTGAAGTGCTCACAAACAATCAGCAAGCCAGTTTTGATCGTTGCGTTCTGGTCGAATACCCGAAGAAAGAGTCCTGGTGCATCGGATTTGTCTCGTCGCACGCGAAACAGGAAATCGGCTCGAAACTCGGCGCCACTAAGATTGGTGTATTCGTCCCAACCACACCCAACCCGACTTCGGGATTTCTGATCTATGTCGAGGAATCCGAGACCATCCCACTGGAAATGACCGTTGAGGAGGGCGCAAAAATGATCCTGACAGCGGGCCTTGTTGTTCCCGATTATGAGACGCCCGAAGAGCGCGCTTCAATCGTTGAATCGGAGATCGGGACTCAAAAGCTGGCTGAGCAGGCCTAAGCCTTCAACCCTTGACGGGTCCATCGTGTCGGCCTGGGTTTCCGCATATTCGGCATCCTTGCGCGCAATCTCGATCAAGTCTCCATGTTGCGACAGATCAATAAGACGATAATTGATCAATCCCGATTGAGCCTTGCCAAGCAGATCGCCAGGACCGCGAAGTTTGAAATCGGCTTCAGCGATCTCAAATCCGTCCTCGGTTCGACGTAGAGTATCGAGCCGCTCTCGCGCCATTTCAGTCAGCGGCGCACGATACAATAAGAGACAGAAGCTCGGTTTCGAGCCGCGCCCGACCCGCCCGCGCAATTGGTGCAGCTGGGCCAGTCCGAAGCCCTCGGCGCGTTCAATCACCATAATGGTCGCCTCGGGCACGTCGACGCCAACTTCAATCACAGTTGTCGCGACCAGGATCTTGGTTGTTCCGGTTCGAAAGGCATCGAGGGCCGCATCCTTGTCTTCGCCTTTCATGCGTCCATGAACAAGGCCGACATTCGTTCCCAGCACATCCTTCAGCATGGCAGCGCGAGAGACTGCGGAACTGTTATCATCCTCATCGGTGTCCACCCGTGGGCAGACCCAGAAGGCGCGTTCACCCCGTTCAAGGGCGCGCCCGACCGCGCCGATCACATCCTCGATCCGCGTATCGGCAATGACCCGCGTCTCAATGGGCTGCCGGCCGGCGGGCTTCTCGTCCAGGATGGAGACATCCAGATCACCGTGGACGGTCTGTGCCAGCGTGCGCGGGATCGGCGTCGCGGACATGACCAGCATATGCGGTGACTTGCCCTTGCTCATCAGTTTCATCCGATCCGCCACGCCGAACCGATGCTGCTCATCAACAATCACCATTGCCAGGCGTTGAAAGGTTACGCCTTCCTGGAACAGCGCATGAGTTCCTGCAACGATCTGGATGGACCCATCCGCCAGGCCCATAAGCGTCGATTCCCGGGCCTTGCCCTTGTCGCGGCCGGTCAGCACGGAAACCGTATAACCAAGCGGAGAGAGGAGCTGGTCCAGCGTGTCAAATTGCTGCCGTGCCAGAACTTCAGTCGGCGCCATAAACGCCGTTTGAAATCCCCCCTCCGCAGCCTGCACCGCTGCGAATGCGCCGACCAGCGTCTTTCCTGCGCCGACATCGCCCTGAAGCATGCGGCGCATCGGGAAGCTTTCTCCGAGATCGGCCATGATTTCCTTGGTGGCCCGGATTTGCGCCTGTGTCGGTGTGTAGGGCAGCGTTTTGACCAGCGCATTTAAGGCATCGCTTTGCGCGGGCACGATATTGGCTTCCCCCGACCGCCGGGCGGCGCGGGCGCGGGAGAACGTGAGTTCGCGTGCCAGGGCCTCATCATAGGCCAATCGCTGACGGGCGCGGGCAATCGCCTCCTCGTCCCAGGCCGTGGGGGCATGAACGCCTTGCATACCGGACTTAAAGCCGGGCCATCCCTCTCGGTTCAGTAAATCCGGATCCACCCATTCGGGCAGGTCATCGGGAATGAGGTCGATGGCTGCCTTCGCGGACTGGTGCACGCGTTTATTGGTCAGTCCCGCTGTCAGCCCATAAATTGGTTCGACGGGCGGTGGCATTTCACCGCGTGACGGATCCATAACGAAATCAGGGTGGCTCATCTGCCTTTCACCCTGCCATTCGCTGACTTTTCCAGAGACGATGCGCTCCTTGCCGACGGGAAACTGGCCCTGCAGCCAGCGACTGTCCGCCCTGAAATAGGTCAGGGTCAGGAATCCGGTGCCATCAAACAGGAGAATACGGGTGGGCGCCCGATCATTGTATGGCGCTTTTACCGCGTGAACCTCGCCGCGGACCGTAGCGATTTCGTCGGGGATCAAGTCCTCGAAATTGTCTCGCGGCCGGCGGTCCAGCCATCGTTCCGGCATGTGCAGTAACAAATCCCAGATCGTCTCACCCCCAACCAGCCGCTCCAGAACCGGCTTCAGCTTGGGCCCGATGCCGGGCAATGCGTCCAATGGCTGGAACAAGGGGAAGAGGCGTTCGTCGCGCATGGCCTTTAGTGAGCTTATCTTCGGGCCAATCACAAGCCGTCATGTCGCACCGCGACACCAAAACCCTGTGCAGAACCATGTCTTTGACCTAGATTGACCGCGTTAGGAGTTCGCCTCATGAGTGAAACTGTATTGGATGAACGCCGCCGGAAGCTCAAATTTCGGGCCTGGCGACGCGGTTTTCGCGAAATGGACCTGCTTATGGGCTCGTTCGCCGATGCCCATCTCGCAGATATGAGCGATGAGGATTTGTCCGAATTCGAACGCCTTTTGTCGACGCCGGATTGGGAAGTCTATGCTTGGTTGATCGGCCAGAAAGCTGTTCCAGGGAACTTCAATAGCGCGTTGCTGACCAGGATGATGGCGTTCCGATACGAAGCGCATGCCGGGTAAGCCCGAAAGGGCAACCTATTGAGACAAAATGACAATTTTGGCGCAACTTCACGCATTAATTGAGTAAACTGGAAACCACATCTAAAGTGGAATTTAGTATTTTCAGTGTATCAAATCGATATGCTGGGACTGTTAAACTTGATCCGAAAGCTCGCACGCGCAGAGCAGGGCAATGTCGTCATGATCTTTGCCCTTTCGCTGATTCCGATCATTGCGGTGGCTGGATCGGCGATCGATATCAATCGGGTTCAGACGGCCAAAATTCAAACAGCAGCACTTCTGGATCAGGCGGTTTTGGCAGCTACCAACCTGTCCTCCACGGAAGATCCTTCGACCCTGGTTCAGACATGGATGAATTCCCAGATCGAGCAGTTTGGGTATTCTCGGGAATCCTTGACCGTGCAGGTCAACTCGGTCGTTGCATTGAACTCGAAATCTGTTATGGCGACGGCGACCCTGACGGTCGATACAGCGATCATGCATATGTTCGGAACCGACGAAACCACGATTGAAGTTCACGCGTCGGCATTTCAGTCCATCCCCAATATCGAAATTGCCATGGTGCTCGATATTTCTTCGTCCATGCGCGGCAGCCGACTGACAAGTCTCAAAGCCGCGTCGACTGAATTTGTCGATATCATGCTTAATGAGACGACGGAGGATGCGACGTCGATCAATGTCGTGCCCTTCGGCGGTACGGTGAACATTGGGTCGACCTTGTTCAATAAGTTCGCTGTCGAAACTACGGCATTCGGAACTGTGGTCGATCCGGACGAAGACGATTACGATATCGGCACCAGCGTCGAAACATCAGACTTCCGATTCACCAACGGACACGAGTGTATCGAGGCGATCCAGACCGATTATAGCACCGCGATGCTGTCGAATAACAGTCGTGGCCAGGTTCCCGACTTCTGGCGTTGGTGGAACAATCATCCCTGGTGTCCGGAATCGGGGAGCGCGATCTTCCTGAATTCCAATAATGCAGAAGACCTGAAGAGCCATCTGAACGGAATGGTGCTTTCCGATGGTACTGGCATGGACATTGGCGCACTTTGGGGTTTGAAAACGCTATCTCCGAGTTTCCGCGGGCATCTGGGCGGAGATTTCACTGACCGCCCGCTCGACTTCAACGCCGAAGAATCCAAGAAAGTCATGATCGTTATGACAGATGGTGTGATCACGGCGCAGAACCGACCGAAAGACATCACGATCGGCAATGTTCACACGGACCGGGCCACAAACAATGATCCGCACGTGAACGCTTTTGGCAATCATGGCAATCGCAGCAATATGCAGACGACGCGGACACGCGGCGGGGCCACTACGGCCTCGGATAACAATAGTTCCGTCGGAAGATTCAAGAAAGCGTGCGAAGCGGCAAAGGCCGAGAACATCCTGATCTTTACCATTGGCTTCCAGATCAGTTCCGGGTCACTGCCAGACACCATCCTCGCAGAGTGCGCCACGTCTTCTGCCTATTATTATCATGTCGAGGGTCTCGACCTGACATCGACCTTCCAATCGATTGCGTCACAAGTGAACGCATTGCGGTTGACGCAATAAAAAAAGCCACCCGATGGATCGGGTGGCTTTTTAGTTTTTGCAATCCATCGAGACTTATTCGTCGCCCTCAGGAGCGGTATCAAGCTCGGAAGCGGCTTCCGCCATTTCTGAAGCCTGCTCATCTGCCGCAGCTTGCTGTTCAGCTTGCAACGTTTCGATGATGTCTTCGCCGGCGGCTTGGCGCTCAGCTTCATCTTCGGAACGGGCAACATTCACGGTGATGTCGACGCGGACTTCCGCGTGTAGGCGAATGCCAACTTCGTGCAGACCGAGCGTTTTGATCGGCGCATTCAGACGCACCTGTTCACGCTTGATTGTGTGACCGGCATTGCCGGCGACTTCAACGACATCGCGCGCTGATACAGAGCCGTAAAGCTGTCCGGTCGCGCCGGACTGACGGATCATGACAAAGGTCTGGCCGTCCAGGCTGGATCCGGCTGTGGTCGCCGCATCGCGCGCTTCGGCATTGCGCTTCTCGAGCGCTTCTCGCTCTGCTTCAAATCGGGCGCGGTTCTGATTGTTGGCAATCAGGGCCTTGCCTTTTGGCAGAAGGAAATTGCGTGCAAAGCCGTTTTTGACGCTGACTTCGTCGCCAAGGCCGCCAAGGTTTTCGACACGTTCGAGGAGAATAACTTGCATGGGTCAGTCTCCCTTATTTCACAGTGAATGGCAGCAGAGCCAGCATCCGGGCGCGTTTAATCGCCTTGGCCAGCTTGCGTTGGTTCTTGAAGTTCACAGCGGTGATCCGGGACGGCACGATTTTGCCTTTCTCGGAAATGTAGCGCTGCAGCAGTTTGACGTCCTTATAATCAATCTTCGGCGCTTTATCACCGGAAAACGGATCGACCTTGCGACGGCGTCCAAAAGACCGGCGAGCCGGAATATTGGTGATGTTCATGCCAGTGGTGTTTCTAGAAGCCATAATCTCAGTTCCTTCTTCTAGTCGTCACGACGATTTTTGCGGCTCATCATCGGAGAAGGGGTCTCATCGAGCTCTTCTACTTTGATGGTCATGTAGCGCATAATGTCATCCGACAGGCGGTGCGCGCGCTCCAGCTCGTGGATCGCATTGGCAGGGCCGTCGATGTTGAACAGGGAATAGTGCCCCTTGCGCTGCTTGTTGATTGGGTACGAAAGATTACGAAGACCCCAATATTCGGATTTCGCGACTTTTGCGCCTTGTTTGTCGAGGAAGGTTGAGAGCTCTTCCATCAGACCCTCGACCTGTGCAGGTGAGATATCCGGCCTCGCGATGAGGACGTGCTCATATAATGCCATATTGTCTTTCCCTAAAGTTTAGCTTGCGGCGCAGATGGGCGGGAAAACCCTTCCACGATGGCCCCTCGCATTCGGCTCATTCCGAGTTAGAGGACCGCAAACCTTGCGAAGCGCGGCTTAAAGCGCAGACAGGGGTCAAAATCAAGCCTTTTGTTGCAGGCTTTGAGGCGCCGTATTCGCCTTTACTCACCGAACATCAGGCGGGTGATCTCCGAGCTTGGTGAGAGCCCTTCCATGAAGGCGAAAGATCCGTCATCGAGCAGGCCGCGGCTTGCCTTTATAATCGCATCCATCGCGACATTGGCGAAGATCGATCCAATGCTGATCCGCCGCACGCCCATTTGGGCGAGTTTAGAGACCGGCTGAAGCTCTGTCATTGGTCCAAGCAAGACATTGACCGGGCGGTCGACCGAAGCGAGCACCGTTTCAATATCTTCGACGGTTCGCAGGCCCGGCGCATACAGGACATCTGCACCGGCGTCCTGATAGGCCTGCAAGCGCGCGATTGTGTCGGCAAGATCCGGGGTGCCGGTGAAGAAATTCTCGGCCCGCGCGGTGAGTGTAAACGGAAACGAGCAGGCGCGTGCGGCTTCGACGGCGGCAACGACCCGCTCTTTTGCCAAGCCAATATCGTATTGCTGCCTGGGCGCGCCGGCATAGTCTTCGATCGATCCGCCGACCAGGCCAGCCTTGGCGCCGAGCTGGATCGTCTCGAAACAGTCTTGCGGGCGATCTCCGAAGCCATTTTCGAGATCCGCGGAGAGCGGCAAGTCAGTTGCTTGGCTGAGGTCGGCAACGTGTGCGATGACCTGGTCTCTTGTCAGATCATAATCATTGACCCCGGTCGATCTGGCGTATCCTGCGCTCGTGCTGGCCAGAGCCTTGAACCCCAGGCCTTGCATCAGTTTGGCTGATCCGACATCCCACGGGTTCGGGATCACGAAACACCCGGATTGATGCAAAGCGGCGAACTGGTTGGCTTTTTCGGTTTGATGGGTCATGGGCGTCTCTTTCAATGGACGCACCTTACGAGCCAGCGAAATGTTCTACCACCCGATACTTGCGCACTTTGGCGCAGCGTCTTAAGCGAGCGCCAAATAGAGTTGAGGAGCGCATATGACCAAGTTTGCGTTTATTTTTCCGGGGCAGGGCAGTCAGTTTATCGGCATGGGCAAGGATCTCGCTGATACCTTTCCGGCCGCCAAAGCGGTTTTCGAAGAAGTCGATGAGGCATTGGGGCAGGATTTATCCGGTTTAATCTGGGCGGGGTCAGAGGATGATCTCAAACTCACTGCAAACACCCAACCGGCCTTGATGGCGGTCAGCGTCGCGGCGATGCGGGCGCTTGAAAGTGCACATGGCATCGGGGCGGACAAAGCGGCGTTTATTGCCGGACATTCTCTCGGCGAATATTCCGCCCTGGCATCTGCAGGAGCGATCTCTGTCGGTGATTGCGCCAAGGTGCTGCGTATTCGCGGCAATGCGATGCAGGATGCGGTGCCCGCCGGACAAGGTGCGATGGCAGCGCTGCTCGGCGCAAGCCCGGAACAGGCCGCCACGCTTTGCGCCAATGGGGCCTCCGAAGGTCCGTGCGAAATCGCAAACGACAATGCGCCAGGCCAAATCGTCATTTCCGGCGCCAAGCCGGCAGTTGAACTGGCAATCTCTGGTGCCAAAGACGCGGGGGTGAAGAAAGCGGTCCTGTTGCCGGTTTCTGCGCCATTCCACTGTTCTTTAATGCAACCTGCGGCTGATGCGATGGCGGAAGCACTGGCCGATATTGCGATTACGGCTCCAAGTGCACCATTGGTGGCGAACGTCACGGCGGCAGCCGGCAGCGATCCCGACGCCATCCGCAAACAGCTGGTCGATCAGGTCACCGGCCAGGTTCGTTGGACCGAATCGGTCCAGTTCATGGCGGCAGAAGGTGTCGAACTGACAATTGAGGCCGGCGCTGGAAAAGTTCTGAGCGTGATGAATCGCCGAACGGTGCGCGCTCTGGAAGGCATGACGATGGGTGCACCAGAAGAAATTGCCGCCGTCGCAGAACGGCTCAACGGATAAGAGGCAGGAGAGGGCAGAATGTTCGATTTAACAGGAAAAACCGCATTGGTGACCGGCGCGACCGGTGGCATCGGCGAATCGATTGCGCGGACCATGCATGCCGCGGGCGCCGACGTGGCGCTATCCGGTCGCCGGCTTGAGAAACTGGAAGCTCTGGCGAACGAACTGGGCGACCGCACGCATATCCTGCCATGTGATCTGTCAGACCCGGACCAGGCGGATGCTCTGGTCGGCCAGGCGATCGAAGCCGGCGGCAAACTGGATGTTCTGGTGGCCAATGCGGGCGTAACCCGCGACAAACTCCTCATGCAGATGAAAGATGAGGATTTTCAAGATATTATCCAGGTAAACCTCGAAAGTTACTTCCGTCTTTGTCGCAAGGCTGTTCGCCCCATGATGAAGGCGCGCGGCGGTCGAATCATCGGCATTGCGTCGATCGTAGGCGTCACCGGCAATCCTGGCCAATCCAATTACTGCGCCTCCAAAGCGGGCATGATTGGTTTTACCAAATCCCTTGCTCAGGAAGTCGCGAGCCGTGGCATTACGGCCAATACGATCGCACCCGGATTTATCGAATCACCGATGACAGATGTACTCCCAGATGCTCAAAAAGAGCTACTTCTGGGCCAGATTCCGTCCGGCCGATTGGGGGTTGGAACAGATATTTCAGCGGCAGCTGTATATCTTGCCTCCGACGAAGCTTCATATGTGACGGGCCAGACCCTACATGTGAACGGTGGGATGGCGATGATTTAGGGAAATCCCCCAATTCATCGCACTTTCAACAGTCTGCGGGGCTTGGCGTTGTCACAAAGTGTGTGCTA
>JBCBBC010000044.1:0-30680 GCA_038532145.1 Pseudomonadota bacterium
CAAAATTATCGCAATCCTGACAAGCCATTGGCCCATTAAGAAACCGTTCAAGAGCGGTTTCGACAACCCAGCTTATGTCGAGGAATCGGCATTGGCCCGCAAGAAATGCAGCTACGGCGCCTTCATTAGCGCAATTTAATACTGTCGGGGCGCCGTTGCCGGCCATCACAGCCTGTCTGGCCAGTTGAACCGCCGGAAACCTCTCCGAATCCAACGACTCAAAATCGAGTTTCCCAAGCGCGATCAAGTCGAGCGGTTCGACGGGTGTGGGTTGGCGCCGATCCGGCCAGGTCAAGGCGTGAGCGATGGGTGTCCGCATGTCCGTCGTGCCCATTTGCGCCAATACCGAGCCATCGCGATAGGCGATCGCCGAATGGAGAATGGATTGCGGGTGAATCACCACCTCAATCTGTGATTCCGGAACGTCGAACAGATAGCAGGCTTCAATCAGTTCCAGGCCCTTATTGAACAGGGTCGCGCTGTCGATCGAGATCTTCTGCCCCATATTCCAGCGCGGATGCGCCAGCGCGCGCTGCGGCGTTACGGTCTCCAAATCGGCTCGGCTGGTTGTCCGGAACGGCCCGCCGGAGGCCGTCAAAATGATGCGGGACAGATCCTCGCGACGGTCCATGACCTGAAACATCGCATTATGCTCCGAATCCGTGGGCACAATCGCAATGCCAGCCGCCTCCGCCATTCGATTTAACAGGGGCCCTGCACAGACCATGCTCTCCTTGTTCGCCAGGGCGACGGAATTGCCAGCCTCGATCGCCGCCAGCGTTGAAGACAAGCCGTCTATGCCGACAATGGCGGCAAGAACGCGATCGACGGGCCGTGTGGCCGCGGCCGTAATCTCAGATTTCCCAGCGGCGACTTCGATATCGAGCGCAGACAGTCCATCGCGTACTGTTTGCAGCTTTGCTTCATCGGCAATGACGACCCGTTTCGGTGCGAATGCTCTTGCTTGCTCGATCAGCAAGTCGGCATTGCCTCCCGCCGCAAGAGTATCAATGGCGAAAACGGGATCATCCGCGAGTGCATTGGCGTGTGCGATCACTGACAGGGCCGATGTCCCGATAGAACCGGTCGACCCCATGATCGAAATCGTTCGCAAGCCATTCATCCGGCTAGCCCTAATACGCCAACAAGGCCCGGTGCAAATACAAATACCAGAACCGTCACCGTGCAAACCATGCCCAGACCGTCGACACGATCCAGCAATCCACCATGCCCCGGCACCAAACCACTGGAATCCTTGATGCCGTAGGACCGTTTGAGCGAGCTTTCAAACAGATCACCAAGCTGCGCAATCACGGAGATGGCGGCGCCCATGACCACCCAGACGACGGAATCACCGCCAGTAAGATAGGCGGCCAGTATCCCGCAAAGGGCGCTGAAAATCACCGCCCCAATCGCACCGCTCCAGGTCTTGGACGGCGAATCCGGATGTAATAAGGCGCCACCAAACGTGCGGCCAGAAAAATAGGCTGCCGAGTCCGAGCCCCAGACAATGCCCATAAAGATCAGAGCGACTGCGGCCCCATCCCAGGGTCCGTCTCGCATCAAAAACAGGGCGAGAGGCATGCCTGCGACATATAACATGCCAAACGCCTCGGCCCCGCGCTTGCGGGATACAGGGTGCAGAAAACTCGCCACCAGCACTGAGACAAACAGCAACCAGACGGCCAGCAAAACGGCACCCATACAGGCTGCAATGAAGGGCAGAATCGTTAAAGGCACGAAGGATTTCATCGACGGCGACGCCGTCATGCGCACCCATTCATAGCCCATCAGGGCGGCAAACAGGCCGCAGGATAAGGCGAGCCAGGGACCGCCCTGCCAGACGACGAAAAGACCGAGCGGAATAAGAACCGCCGCGGAGACCAGGCGAAGGCCGAGGTCGCCTTTCTGGCCGTCATGTTGGCGCTGTATGGCCATCTTATGCGGCTCCCGAGGCCAGGCCCCCGAAACGCCGTTCTCGCGTGTGATAGATGTCGATCGCTTCCAGCAGCTGATCCTTACCGAAATCCGGCCACAGCACGTCCATGAAGACCAATTCCGCATACGCCGCCTGCCAAATCAGGAAATTGCTCAGGCGATATTCCCCGCTGGTCCGTATCAATATGTCAGGATCAGGAATATCCGATGTGTCGAGATAGGTCGCAAACGTTTCTTCGTTGACATCTTCTTCGTCGCGCGCGCCGCTGGCCATATCCTCGGCCAGTTTGCGCGCCGCGCGCACCACTTCTTCGCGTCCGCCATAATTGAAGGCGATGCATAGATTAAAGGCATCATTTTTCGCCGTTCGCGCTTCTGCCCGGTCAACCAATTCGCGTATATCGTCTGGCAACCCTGCACGCGTGCCAAGGATACGAACACGCACCCCTTCTGAAGCCAGGCGATTGAGGTCGCGCTTCACATAAGCCTTCAATAAGCCAAACAGAGCATTCACCTCGGCCACCGGACGCCGCCAATTCTCGGTCGAGAAGGAATACACGGTGAGATTTTTCAGCCCGATTTCCTGCGCCGCCTCTACTGTTCGACGTAAGGCCTCTACCCCGCGTTCGTGCCCAACGGCACGCGGCATGCCGCGCGCTTTCGCCCATCGCCCGTTTCCATCCATGATGATGGCGATGTGATCGGGAATCTTGCCGGCGTCTGGCCCGCCATCCCCGGTCCGGGAGGCTGATGGCGCGGAGGTCAAACCTGCATGATCTCCGCTTCCTTGGTCTTCAATGCATCATCGACCTTGCCAACGAAGCTGTCGGTCAGCTTCTGCACGTCATCCGACAAGGAACGATGTTCGTCCTCGCTGATATCGCCGTCTTTTTCCATCTTCTTGAGCGAATCCATGCCATCGCGCCGGACATTGCGGACCGCGACGCGCGCGGCTTCTGCATACTTGCCGGCCACTTTGGTCAGTTCGACACGGCGCTCTTCGTTCAGGGGCGGGATTGGGATACGCAATGTCTGTCCGTCAACGACCGGATTGAGTCCAAGGCCGGACTCGCGGATCGCCTTGTCGGTAGCGCCGACCAGGCCCTTATCCCAGACATTTACCGCAATCATACGGGCATCCATAATCGACACTGACCCAACCTGATTCAGCGGCATGTTGGATCCATAGGCTGCAACTTGCACAGTATCGAGCAAATTGACCGAAGCGCGCCCTGTGCGCAGGCCCTGCAATTCGGTCTGCAGCGATGCTATGGCGCCGTCCATACGGCGTTCGAGGTCTTTTTTGTCGTAACTCATTTTTTCTTCCTCACGATCCGGCGATGACTGTGCTCGGGCCTTTCCCGGCCAGCACGTCCTGTAATGCTCCTTTATTATGCAAGGAGAAAACCACAATGGGTATGTTCGTGTCACGCATAAGACTGACAGCCGACGCGTCCATCACTTTCAAATTGCGCGCCAGCACGTCCTGATAGGTCAGCGTGTCATATCGGATGGCGTTCGGATCCGTTTTTGGATCCGCGGAATAGACGCCGTCTACCTGAGTGCCCTTCATCATTGCATCGCAATGCATTTCGGCCGCACGCAAGGCAGCGCCCGTGTCGGTGGTAAAGTATGGATTGCCTGTGCCCGCGGCAAAGATCACCACGCGGCCCTTTTCCATATGCCGGATCGCGCGCCGGCGGATAAATGGCTCACAAATCTCGTCCATGCGAATGCCGGACTGGACCCGGGTCTGGACGCCAATGGATTCCAGCGCGCTTTGCATGGCCAGCGCGTTCATGATCGTCGCCAACATGCCCATGGAGTCGGCCTGCGATCGTTCCATACCCTGGGCCGCGCCTTTCATGCCGCGAAAGATGTTTCCGCCGCCAATGACCAGGCATATTTCGACCCCGAGCTCCCTTGCGGCAGCGATTTCTTCTGCAAATCCGAGACAGGTCGGCATGTCTATGCCGTACTCCGTGCTGCCCATCAGGGCCTCGCCTGAAATCTTCAGGAGAACACGTTTGTATTTCAAATCGTTTCCGGTCTCGGTCTCACCAGACATTTGCGCGTCTCCCATTCTGCATCAGCCCATAAAAGATTCCCGGCGACCTGTCATGGGTCGCCGGGAGCCAAAAGCATTTATTTTCGATGTCCTAAGACTTGGTCATTGAGGCAACTTCGTCGGCAAAATTGTCTTCTGCTTTCTCAATGCCTTCGCCGAGCTTGAACATTACGAAGCCAGACAATTCAGCGCCACTATCTGTGAGGAATTGCGCTACGGTCTGATCCGGGTTCATAACAAATTGCTGCTCAACCAGAACAACTTCCTTGTAGAATTTCTTGATCCGGCCTTCGATCATCTTCTCGATAACGTTGGCAGGTTTGCCGCTTTGCTCGGCCTGTTCGGTAAGCACTTGTTTCTCACGCGCTACCAGATCCTGGTCGAGATCCGCCACCGTCGCCGACGCAGGTGACGTTGCCGCAACATGCATCGCCACTTTCTTGCCGGCATCCGCCAGGTCGCCAGACCCGTTCAGGCCAACCAGAACACCGATTTTGCCCATGCCTGGGGCTTCAGCGCTGTGAATGTAAGCGGCCACTGAGTCCGCCTTGATTTGTGCGGCACGACGCAAGGTCATGTTCTCGCCAATCGTTCCGACGAGGCGTTTGATATAGTCTTCGACCGTCCCGTCACCGTCCGGTGCGGCAGCGGATGCCACGGATTCCGTCGAGCCATCTGTGGCCAGCGCCAGTTTGGCGATATCTGACAAGGCGCCCTGGAAGGTCTCGTTGCGAGCGACAAAATCGGTCTCGGCGTTCAGCTCGACCACCGATCCGGTCTTGCCATCATCGGAGACAACAGCGGCCACCAGGCCGTCCGCCGCGGTGCGCCCGGATTTCTTCGCGGCCTTGGACAGGCCTTTCGCACGCAGCCAGTCAACGGCGGCTTCAACGTCGCCACCATTTTCAACCAGCGCTTTCTTTGCGTCCATCATACCTGCGCCCGTCTTGTCACGCAGATCCTTGACGAGGGCAGCGGTAATCTGAGCCATCCCGGTCTTCCTTCTGTTCAAACCCTTAGGGTATTTAAGCTTCAGTCTTGTCTTCCGAGACTTCGGCGGTTTCTTCAGTTTCAGCTTCAGCCGCATCTGCTGCAGCCACGTCGGCCTCAACCAGAGCTTCAATGTCTTCAGCTTCACCCAAATCGATGCCGAGCCCTGCTGATGATTCGGCGAGGCCGTCCATCACGGCGTCCGCAATCAGGTTGCAGTAGAGCGAAATCGCGCGCGCCGCGTCATCATTGCCTGGGAAGGCAAAATCGGCATCGTCTGGGTCGCAATTGGTGTCGACGACAGCCACAACTGGAATGCCCAGCTTGCGAGCTTCCTTGATGGCGATCGCTTCCTTATTGGTGTCGATCACGAAAATCAGATCTGGCAGGCCGCCCATATTGGCAATACCGCCCAGCGCCTTGTCCAGCTTCTCGCGGTCACGCTCGAGGTTGAGCAGCTCTTTCTTGGTGAAACCGGACTGTTCTTTGCCGCCCAGGGTCTCTTCCAGTTCACGCAGACGCTTGATCGAGTTGGAAACGGTCGACCAGTTGGTGAGCGTACCGCCGAGCCAGCGATGGTTCATATAATACTGGGCGCAACGCTGGGCTGCTTCAGCAATCGGCTGAGACGCCTGACGCTTGGTGCCGACGAACAACACGCGGCCACCTTTGGAAACCGTGTCGCGAACCTTGACCAGCGCCTGGTGCAAAAGCGGCACAGATTTGGACAGATCCATAATGTGAATGCCAGAACGCGCGCCATAGATGAAGGGCTTCATCTTGGGGTTCCAGCGATGTGTTTGGTGACCGAAGTGAACGCCAGCTTCAAGCAGTTCACGCATGGTGAAATCAGGCAATGCCATCTTAATTTTCCTTATCCGGTTGACCGGCATGGTCCCTATCGAGCCTCACATGAGGACCGACACCGGAAGGACCACGCATCGGGGTTATTGCGCGCGTCTATACATGAAAATGGCGCGCGTGCAACACCGCGTGGACAGGATATGCCGGCTCAGGCGGCTTCATGGTCGACGCGGGCCACCCCTGGTGCGGTTTTCAAGGCGCGTAAGGCCTCAATCCCGGTCGGATATGTGTCTGGCAGGCGCAGGGTCACAACCCGGCCATCCTCGATCGGCATACGAACGAAAATCTCTCCGCGATCCTGACCCGACGCGCCTTTCAAACGGGCGGCGATCGCCGCCAGACCGGTCAAATCGGCACCCTTTTCGAGTTTCACGGACAGGGCCGGCGCCTTTTTGGCAATTCGGGCCTGTTCAATCGGCTGAACCCGGCGGGCGGACAGGCGGATCTCATCATCCCGGCGGCGGACTTCGGTGAGGATGACCACGGCCGATCCCGGCTCCAATTGCTCACGCATATCCGACAGCAATTCCGGCATTACCATCAATTCAACCTCGCCGGTTGGATCTGACAGGGTCAGGAAAGCAAATTTGCCGCCATTGCGGGCCGGTTTTTCAACCCGTCGACGGACCACACCGATCAGTTCGATCGGGCGCCCATCCACCGCGGTCTCCTCTATATTCATGGCATAGGTGATGCGGCCATCTTCGAGACTGTCGAGAATATCATCCAGCGGGTGACCGGAGAAATAGAAGCCGATCGCAGCAAATTCCTGATCGAGCTTTTCCTGCATGTTCCAGGCCGCCGCCTTGGGCAGGTCCGCGCGCATAGCCGGTTCCGCATCCCCGAACAGGCCGCCCTGCCCGCCAGCGCGATCTTCCGCCGATGAGGCGCAGGTCGCGGCCAGGATCGGCGCCGATTTCAAAACTCGGGCGCGGTTCGGCTCCATCGCATCAAACCCGCCCGCCTTCGACAATTGCTCGAAACACTTCTTGTTTATGTCTTTCGGATCGACGCGTTCCGCGAGATCATGCAGGCATTCGAACGGCCCACTTGTTTCTCTCTCTCGGACCAGATTCGCCATGGCTTCGGGACCAACCCCCTTCAGCGCGCCGAGGGCGTAGACAATCGAGTCACCGGCCACATCGAAATCCGCTGTGGAAATATTCACATTCGGTGCAACCACCGGAATTTTGAGGCGTTTTGCTTCCTGGAAGAAGGCGGCGAGCTTGTCCGTATTATGTAGATCCAGACTCATCGAGGCGGCGAGGAAGGCGACCGGGAAATGTCGTTTTAGATAGGCGGTGTGATAGCCGATCAAGGCATAGGCTGCCGCGTGTGACTTGTTGAAGCCATAGCCGGCAAACTTTTCCATCGTATCGAAAATGTCGTTGGCAAGCGGCGCCTCAATGCCTTTCAGCTCATGCGCACCTTTCAGGAAACGCTGCCGCTGGGCGACCATTTCCTCAATCTTCTTCTTACCCATGGCACGGCGCAGCAAGTCCGCCTCACCGAGCGAATAGCCGGCAATTTCCTGCGCCATCCGCATCACCTGCTCCTGGTAGACGGGTACGCCATAGGTGGCCTGCAGGATCGGCTCGAGATCCGGGTGCTGGTATTTGATCGTGTTCGGATCTTCCTTCCCGGCAACATAGACCGGGATATTGTCCATCGGGCCGGGACGATAGAGCGAGATGATCGCGATCACATCTTCCAGGCTGCCGGGCCGCACCTTGCGCAGCGTGTCGCGCATGCCCTGGCCTTCCAGCTGGAACACGCCGAGCGTCTCTCCCGACGCCATCAGCTTATAGGTTTCCGGATCATCCAGGCTGAACCAGTCCGGTCCGACATCCTGTCCATCCCGGCGAATGAATTTCAGCGCCCGGTCAATCACGGTCAGGGTTTTCAGACCCAGAAAGTCAAACTTTACCAGGCCGGCGGATTCCGCCCACTTCATATTGAACTGGGTCGCCGGCAGATCCGCACGCGGATCGTTATAAAGCGGCACGAGCTCCGTCAGCGGCCGGTCGCCAATCACCACGCCCGCGGCGTGCGTTCCGGCATTACGATACATGCCTTCCAGCGCCAGCGCCGTGTCTAGCAATTCACCAACCCGGGGGTCTCGGCTAACCTCTTCATCAAACTTCGGCTCGTCGTCGATCGCTTCCGACAGTTTCGGCGGCTTGGCCGGATTAAACGGGATCAGCTTGGCCAGCCTGTCGACCTGGCCATAAGGCATCTGCATCACTCGCCCGACATCGCGCACCACAGCTTTCGCCTGCAGCGTTCCGAACGTGATGATCATGGCCACCGATTCTGCGCCATATTTATCGCGGACATAGCGGATCACTTCGCCCCGACGTTCCTGACAGAAATCGATATCGAAGTCCGGCATCGAAACCCGTTCCGGGTTGAGGAAACGTTCAAATAGCAGATCGAACCGGAGCGGATCCAGATCGGTAATGGTGAGCACCCAGGCGACCAATGATCCCGCGCCCGATCCACGACCCGGCCCGACCGGAATGTCCTGATCCTTGGCCCATTTGATAAAGTCGGCAACGATCAGGAAGTAGCCTGGGAAGCCCATGCCCTCGATGATACCGAGCTCGTAATCGAGGCGTTCGAAATAGGTCTCGCGACTGGCATAAAGTTGAGGCGCCGCCTCGAGCCGGGCCTCCAGCCCTTCTTTGGCCTGCAGTTTCAGCTCGTCGATCTCGGACCGCGATCCGTCACCAAAATTGGGCAAAATGGGCGCATGTTTGGTCGCTCGAATGCCGCAACGCCGGGCGATTTCCGCGGTGGTTTCAATCGCTTCCGGCAAGTCAGCGAACAGTTCGCGCATTTCAGCATCGGTCTTGAGATATTGCTGACCTTGAACCTGCGGTCGATCTTCCTGACCGAGATAGGCGCCATTGGCGATACACATCATCGCATCGTGCGCCTCGGCATCCTCTGCCTTCATAAAGCGGACATCGTGGGTCGCCACGATGGGCAGATCGAGCTCATAAGCGAGCGCCAGCAAGCCGGGCTCGGTTTGCGCTTCCTCCGGCGAGCCATGACGCGTGATCTCGACATAACAGCGGCCGGAAAACTGCTCTGTGAGCGTCTCTAGCGCCGCCCTGGCCTCCGCCATCTTGCCACGCAGAAGATGCCGGGCGACCTCGCCTTCAGCGCCGCCGGTCAAGACGATCAGACCCTCGGTCTTCTCTTCCAGATAGCGTTTGTGAATGCGCGGCACGCCATCCTCGGCGTCGAGATAGGCGAAGGAGGAGAGCGCCATCAACCGCTCATATCCGACCTTGTTCTGGGCATAGAGGGTCAGCCGGGTAATCGTCTCCTGATGCGCGCCATCCGTGACATCGAAACAGACCGCCATGATCGGCTGCACTCCGGCACCGGACAGGCTTTCAGCCAGTTCCAGGGCGCCGAACAGATTGTTGCGATCGGTCACCGCCACTGCGGGCATGGCCTGGTCGACGCACCATTTGGTCAGACCCTTTGTCGTGATCATGCTCTCCAGCAGAGAGAAAGAGGTTCGAACCGACAAATGGATGAATGGCATTTGACTCAAAGAGCACTCCTGACCCGAATTCAGCACCTGCCTTCTGCTGACCTGATTCTGGACCCTGAAACCAGATCACATATGCGCTGCGATGCTAGAGAAGATCAGTAGCAGAAAAAGGCAAAGAACAAAAGCAGAACTTTCGGGCGCTCAGCTGAATTCTGTGAGTTTCCCATCCTTCAGGGTCAGGACGCGGTCCATATGTTGCGTCAGCGCCATATTGTGGGTCGCCACCAGCACCGCAGCGCCCTCGCTCCGTGCCATCCGGATGAGGCTTTCGAACACCCGCTCCGTCGTTGCCGGGTCGAGATTGCCGGTCGGTTCATCCGCAATCACAAGACGCGGGTCATTGACCAGCGCCCGCGCAATCGCGACGCGTTGCTGCTCGCCTCCTGACATCTGACCGGGCTGATGCGTCAGCCGCTCTGACAGGCCCATATCGGCCAGTAAGGCATCGGCTTTTACCCGCGCCTTGCCGCGCGATAGACCGCCCACCATGAGCGGCATGGCAACATTATCGCGAGCATTAAATTCCGGCAGTAAGTGATGGAATTGATAAACAAAGCCCAGTTTCTCGCGGCGTAGGCGCGTACGTCCGGCATCATTGAGGCTCATACAGTCTTCCCCTTCGAGAAAGACTTGCCCGCCTTCCGGTTTTTCCAACAGGCCTGCCGTATGCAGCAAGGTCGACTTGCCCGACCCGGATGGTCCAACCAGACCGACCAATTCGCCCGGATTAAGCACCAGGTTGGCGCCTTCCAGCACTTTCAGAACGCCCGCTTCAGACTTGTATTCGCGGACAATGTTTCTGAGTTCCAGCACCGTGGTCATTATTCGAACCTCAGCGCTTCAACCGGATCAAGCCGCGCCGCGGCCCAGGCTGGCCAGATCGTGACCAGCATGGACATAGACATGGCCCAGAGCGTCACGAAGGTGACCTCGAACCAATTCAGCTCCGCCGGCAAACCGTCCAGGCCGTAAACGGTCGGCGGGAACAGGTCGCGTTGAATGACAAAGCTGATCGAGTTGATCACGACATCTATGTTCAGCACCACAATCACGCCCAACAGCGCCCCGATCAAAGCCCCCGTCAGGCCGAGCAAGGCCCCAATCATCAGAAAGATACGCATGACCGATCCGCGCGAGGTTCCGACGGTGCGCAGAATTGCGATATCCCGGGTCTTGTTCTTCACCAGCATCACGACGCCGGTAATGATATTGAGCGCGGTGATCATGATCAGGATCAGCATGATGATCATCATCATGGACCGTTCGGTGTTCAGCGCCGCGAAATAGGCTTCGTGGCGCGTCTTCCAATTGCGCACGGGCAAGCGATAATTCATCGCCTCCAAAATGTCCTGTTCCGCCTGTTCGGTCTGCATCGCTTCCGGCACGCGAATATCGATCTTGTCATAAACATCCTTGCGTCCGAAAAACAGTTGCGCCTGCTCGATCGGCATCAGAATGAAGAGCTGATCCAGCTGCACGCTGCCGGTCTGGAAGAAATGGCCAACCGTATAAACTTTGTTGCGCGGCAATCTCCCAAACGGACCCTGGATTCCATCAGGAGCAATCAAGGTGACCTTCGCCCCTGGATAGAGGCCCAGATCTGCGGCCAGGAACCGGCCCATCATGATCACATCGCCGCCATTGCGGCCTTCGCCAAAGCCGAATGCCCTGGCCGCTTCTGCACCACCTTCCAGGAAAGGCAGATCATCGAGATCTTCCAGCCGAACGCCGCGGACTAAAGCGCCTCTTTGATTGCGTTCGCTCGAGGCTAGGACCTGTTGTTCAATAATGGGCATGGCCAGATCGACCGTAGCGAGATTTTGGAACCGTTCTGCCAACTCATCGACGCTGTCCTCTGGTTCATCCTGAGTCGTGACGTAAATATGCCCTTCGCCGCCCAGTAAGGCATCCAACAGGGTCGCGCGGAAACCGCTCATCACCGACATCACCACGATCAACGCCATTACAGCGAGCAGGATGCCAATAAAGGACACGATCGAAACGACCGACACGCCGCCATTGGCCCGTGTCGCGCGCAAATAGCGCCACGCCAAGGTCCGTTCAACTTGTCCAAAAGGGGTAGCCCGGCTCATGATTTGAGGCCTATTGCGGAAATATGGACAAATCGTGATGACGGGACCGCGATGCGCATTAGCCGCTCGTCAGCTTATTGATTGCCGACTCCAGCGACAGATCTTCCTTCTCCCCCGTCGCACGGCGTTTCAGCTCAACCGTCCCCGATTTCACACCGCGCGGTCCGACGGTGATCTGCCAAGGCAGGCCGATCAATTCCATACGCGCAAATTTCGGCCCGGCCCGGTCGGCGGTTTCGTCATAGAGCGGGTCCTTGCCGGCGGCAGACAGTTTCGCATAAGCCTCGTCGGCGACGCCAGCGACATCGTCGGCATCCGGCTTCATCGAGATGATTCCGGCCCCGAATGGCGCCACTTCATCCGGCCAGATAATGCCATTCTCATCATGGCTGGCTTCGATAATCGCACCGACACAGCGCGAGACGCCAACGCCGTAAGAGCCACCATGAATGGTGACCAGATCGCCATCCTTGGTCTGAACCTCGGCCTTTAGCGGGTCGGAATATTTGGTACCGAAATAGAAAATATGACCGACTTCAATCCCGCGCGCCTTGATCTGACGCTCAGCTGGCAGCGCATTGAACGCGGCTTCATCATGCTTCTCATCGGTCGCCGCATAAAATTGCGTCCGCTTGGTCATTTCGGTTTCCAGCGCGGCCAGATCGTCAAAGTCGAAGTCCGCCCCGGGCGCCGGCACATCGAGCACCGATTTATCACAATAGACTTCGCTTTCGCCACTATCCGCGAGGATCAGGAATTCATGGCTGAGATCGCCGCCAATCGGGCCAGGATCAGCCTGCATCGGGATAGCCGTGATGCCCATTCGATCAAACGTGTTGAGATAGGCGGCAAACATTTTCTGATACGAAATCCGCGCATCGGCTTCGGACAGATCGAAACTGTAAGCGTCCTTCATCAGGAATTCGCGCCCGCGCATGATCCCGAACCGGGGCCGGATCTCGTCCCGGAATTTCCATTGCTGGTGATAGAGATTGATGGGCAGCGCTTTATAGCTTTTCACGAATGATCGGAAGATATCGGTGATCATCTCTTCATTGGTCGGACCATACAGCATGTCGCGATCATGCCGGTCGGTAATGCGCAGCATCTCTTCGCCATAATCATCATAGCGTCCAGATTCCCGCCACAGATCGGCCTGTTGCAAAGTCGGCATCAGCATCTCGATGGCGCCGGCGCGATCCATCTCTTCGCGGACGATCTGTTCGATCTTCTTCAGCACCCGAAACCCGAGCGGCAGCCAGGAATAAATCCCGGCCCCATTCTGGCGTACCATGCCGGTGCGCAGCATCAATTTGTGACTGGCAATCGTGGCGTCCGAAGGAACATCTTTCGAAACGGGAATGAAATATCGGGAGAGGCGCATGAGCGTATCTTTTTGATCCGTTTGAGACTTTTCATCCTGTTATGCACAACCGGTCTGCTTGGCTAGAGGCAAGTGCGGTGCTTGACGCCGCGCCGAATGCTGGCAGGACTAGGCCCATGCTTCTCTGGGACGTGACTTTTCGCTTTGCGACGATGACCATTCTGCTGCTGACCGCAGCGCTGTCGCTCCGCGACGCCCGGCATTTATTGCAAGGCCGCCTCGCGGCCGTCCTGAGTATCAGTTTGGCCAGCATGTTGGCGCACACCTTGCCAGAAGCTTTGGATCGGCCATTTGCCTGGCAAGCTACTGCCTGGGCGATACACACGCTCAACATCACCATGTTGTGGCTATTTGGCCTGTCACTGATCGTTGATGGCTTCAAGCTGAAACCCACTCACTGGGCAATCGTCATTGGACACCTGCTCGTTTTAGGGGTGCTGCAATTAGCCCTGGAGACCGATCTGCCGCTCCCCGAGTTTTGGTTGGTATTGATCAACCGCTCGATCCAGCTGGGCGTGCTCGCGCATCTCTTTTGGATCTGTATCAAGGGTTATCGGGATGACCTGGTTGAACAACGCCGGCGCACGCGGCTCTGGTTCATGCTCGCAGGCTCCGTCGCGGCCATCGTCATCGTCGGCGGGGAAACTGCGCAATATTTCGTCACCGGAGCGGCACCGGATCCGGAATGGTTTAAAATTGCAAGGGTTCTGATTATTTTCCCGATCACAGTGTTCGCGGCGCTCTGGTTCCTGCGTCTCCAGCCCGAGCAGTTTTTGTTTGAGACCGTGCGACCAAGTATCGTGCCTGAACCGGCGATCGCCCCCAAAGATCAGGCCACACATACGCGGCTCGTCGCGGCGATGGAAGATGAGAAACATTACCGCGAACAAGGCCTCGGCATTGGCGACCTTGCGGCAAAACTCAACGTCCCCGAACACCAGCTCCGCGCGCTGATCAATAAAGGTCTCGGCTATCGCAATTTTGCGTCCTTCCTAAACCAGTATCGCCTGGCCGAAGCCAAAACTGCATTGGCCGATCCGGAACAGGCTCGAACGCCGATCCTGACCATTGCGATGGATGTCGGTTACGCGTCGCTGGCAACCTTTAATCGCGCCTTCAAAACCGAGGAAGGCACGACTCCCAGCGCGTTTCGCACCACGGCCCTGGAATCGGCTGCGCAATCTTGAAAAACCATCCTCATTTTTGAAATTGTGATGTCATTTTCGCGGATGCGGAGAGGCTTTGCCCGATTTCTGATTGTCTGACCTCATCGAAAGTCGAGGAGACAAAAAATGGAAATATTACCGTTCTTTACCGATTATCTGGGGCCCCGCATTCTGGGCGGCATTCAGTTTGAATCGACCCGATACGCGATGGGCACGCTGGTCACGTTTTTTGTCCTCTGGATTGTTCTGCATCGCTTCATCGAAACCCGCAAAATCCGCAAGGCAACGCCTCGGGCGAAGCAGATTCAGATGGAATTGAAACACTCTTTCAAGACTGTTTGCGTGTTCGTCGCGATGGACATATTCATCTTCGAAGCGGCAGATATCGGCCTGTTTCAAAAGTATGATGATTTCGCCGAATATGGCATGCTCTGGTTCTATGTTTCGATCCCGCTGCTGATCATCCTGCACGACGCCTATTTCTATTGGACGCATCGCCTGATGCACACCGCAAAGCTCTACAAGCGGACCCATATGCAGCATCACCGCTCGCACAATCCGACGCCCTTCACCGCCTATAATTTTGCCGCTGCGGAAGCCGTCATCGAATATATGTATGTGCCGATCGCGCTTATGCTGATCCCGACGCATAGCCTGGCCCTCTACATTGTGCTCGCGATCATGATCTTTAAAAACGCCCTGGCGCATAGTGGCTATGAAGTGTTCCCGCGCAGTTGGGCCCGGATGCCGGTTCTCGGATGGCTCACCACCGTCACGCATCATGACATGCATCATGAGCGCGGCACCGGGAATTTCGGCTTCTACTTCACCTGGTGGGATCGCTGGATGGGCACCGAGCATCCGAACTATCTCGAGCGTCTCGATGAACAGGAAGCCCGCGCCCAGGCGATCAAAACAGCCCGCCGCGACGCCAAGAAACGGCCCCAGATGGTGCCGGCCGAATAGGCAAAACCATCTCTCGACTCACTCCCCCAGCCGGTACTTTCGAGTACCGGCTTCTTTTTTTGAGGAATCGACACGTTGGATTCAGGGTAATAGGACTTTTTTTTCATTCTGCACTTAGAGGCCTCCCGATTAAGCGGTTCTTTTTCATTTGCTTTTTTGCTGTCGCGCTCAGTGCGCTCGCCGCCTGTTCAGCGCCTCAGTCTGGCGACACAGCGACCATTGCTGTCGCGACGAATTTCAAGACCACGCTGGAACAGCTCGAGTCCGACTTTGAAGCGCGCAGTGGCCACACGCTGAACTTGGTGTCGGGGTCAACCGGCAAACTCTATGCGCAGATCGTCAATGGCGCGCCGTATGATGTGTTCCTGGCCGCCGACCAGACTCGGCCGCAACGTCTGGTGCGAAACGACCAGGCGGAAGCGCGCTTTACTTATGCAATTGGCGGCCTCGCTTTGTGGGGTCCGGGCCGAAACGACATTTCGCCCGACACGCTCGATGATCCAGGAATTACCCGCATGGCCATCGCCAATCCGGACCTCGCGCCTTATGGATTAGCTGGGATTCAATTGCTCGACCGGCTTGATCGCAAAACCGCGTGGCAATCCAAACTTGTCTATGGCGAAAGCGTCGGCCAGACCTTTGCCTTTGTCAGCACCGGCAATGCCGAAATTGGCCTCGTGTCCGCCGCGCAGGTGTTGGCGCTAGCGGACGCGACTGAGGGCAACTATTGGCTCATCCCGCACCAATTGCACGACCCGATCGCACAAGACGCCGTTCTGCTCGACCATGGTCAGGATAATGCGGTCGCCGCCGCCTTTCTGACCTATCTCAAGACGTCAGACGCGCGCGATATCATACGCAGCAGCGGGTATCGCCTGCCATGAGCCTGCCTGACCTTACCGCACTCTGGCTCACCGCCCGTCTCGCACTCGTGACGACCGTCGTCCTGCTCATCATTGGAACGCCGCTGGCCTGGTGGTTGGCCCAGACGCGGTCGCGATTCAAGCCGGCGATTGAAGCGCTGATCGCCTTGCCGCTCGTCCTGCCGCCGACCGTCCTAGGTTTCTATCTCCTGATCGCGATGAGTCCGAATGCGCCGTTTGGTGGATTCTGGCTCGCGGCCACCGGCGACACGTTGAGCTTTTCCTTTGCTGGTCTCGTTATCGGCTCGGTCGTCTACTCCTTCCCGTTCATGATCCAGCCCTTGCAGAGCGCCTTTGAAGGCCCCGTCCAGCAGGCAATGCGTACCGCTGCCAGTCTGCGCGCGTCACGGATCGACGCCTTTTTCTCTGTCGCTGTGCCGATGTCGGCGCGCGGCTTTGTCACGGCCATTGTCCTCTCCTTCGCGCACACGCTCGGCGAGTTCGGCGTCGTGCTTATGGTCGGCGGAAATATTCCGGATCGCACGCGCGTTGCGTCGATTGAGATTTATGAGAATGTTGAGACGCTGAACTATGCCGATGCGCACGCGCTCTCGCTGATCCTCCTGGTTATTTCCTTTGTGACCCTGTTCTGCGTCTTCCTGTTCAATAGGCGGTTCCCGGCCCATGTCCGACTCTGATCTCTCCCTCGCCGCCGAGATCGCTCTGGACGATTTCACGCTGGCCCTGGACACACGGGTACCGCTCGACGGAGTGACCGCTGTGTTCGGCCCAAGCGGCAGCGGCAAGACCAGCCTGCTCAATCTGGTCGCCGGTTTCCTGCGCCCAGATCGCGGAGAGATCCTCTTCGGCGAGACGGTTTGGGCCCGAACCCAACCAAAGATCTGGGTGCCGCCGCATCGCCGCGCGGTCGGCACCGTGTTCCAGGATGCACAGCTCTTTCCGCATCTCTCCGTCCGCGGCAATCTCGATTATGCCGACAAGCGCGCCGATGCCGATGCGCCAGGCTACCCGCGCGCCAAGATTTTCGATGCCATGGCGCTCAGCCCCTTGCTGGACCGCGAGGTGCAAACTCTGTCCAGTGGCGAACGCCAGCGCGTCGCGATCGCGCGGACCCTGCTGACCCGCCCGCGCCTGTTGCTGCTGGACGAGCCACTCTCCGCCCTCGACGGCGCCCGCAAAGCCGACCTCGTCCCCTTCCTGGAAACGCTGAAGACCGACTTCGCCTTGCCGACCCTCTATGTCAGCCATGATGTTGATGAAGTCAGCCGGATTGCGGATCGGGTGATCATGCTGGAGGCGGGTCGGGTCATCGCGGAAGGCGGTACCGATGAAGTGCTCAGCCGGTTCGGTCTGGAAGCTGGTCGCAATCCGTACGAAAAGGCGAGTGTCTTGCGCGGCACGCTCGATCAAAGCGCCGCCCAGGACGACTTAATCGCCGTCCGTGTCGGCGACGCGGTCCTGTGGCTGGCCGCGGATATTGATCTTGCGCAGGGTTCAGACGTGCGCCTGAAGATCCCGGCCCGGGATGTCTCACTGGCGCTAGAGCCCCCGACCGGGATCAGTATTCAGAATATGCTCGCCGCAACGGTGACCTCGATCGAACCAACCAAACGCCCAGCCTTTCAGGCCGTTTCATTGACGGTCGGCACACAAGCCTTGCTGGCCATCGTTACTCGCAAAGCGGTGGGCGACCTCGACCTGGCGCCGGGCCGCGCGGTCTACGCTTTGATCAAGAGCGCGACCTTCCATCACTAACCCGCTTGAGCCTGCGGTTTGTCCTGCTCGTGCTGAAGTTCCAGAATCTCCCGCCCGAGGAAGAAGGAGATCGCGGTCCGAATAAGCACCAGAAGCCCAACAAAAATCAGATCCGTCAGCTCGCGCGTGATCACCGTATGGATGATGTCCGACGCGATCATGAATTCGAGCCCGGTCAGGATATACGTGCCGAGAATGGTCCGCGCCGCGCTGAGATTGTTCAAATTCCTGGTCAGGCCGATGCCATGGCGTAGCCCCGCCAGAAGGCGAAACAAAGCCACGAAGAATCCGAACAGGATCAGCGCCACGCCGATCAGGTCGATACAAATGGCCAGCCCCTCCAGCGCGTGTGCAACCGGTTCATCCAGGCCAAATGGCAAGTGTTCCAGCGACGTGCCGCCAGTCATGCCGTCCATCATGTGGGCTTTCTCTTCGCTGGCCATCACAGCAATTCCGCGTCGGTGATCACTTCGACGAGAGACGGACCATTATGCGCGATCGCCCTGGCCAGGGCCTCGTCCAGTTGATCGCGGGTCTTCACCTGCTCGCCCATGCCACCGCAGGAGCGGGCAAAGCCGGCAAAACTCGGATTGACCAGGCTGGTCTGCCAGACTTCAAACTCAGCGGCTTTTTGCTCCTTGGAGATCTTCCCGAGCTCGGAATTGTTCATCAGGACATGCGTGATGTTCATGCCGTATTTGACCGCCGTGGTGAATTCCATGGCATATTGGCCGAACCCGCCATCACCAGAGACCGAGATGACTTTGCGCCCTTTGTAGGGGCCGTCCTCTTGCGTCGCGGCCCAGGCGCCCATCGCCGCCGGGAACGAGAAACCGATTGAGCCAAGATAACCGGACATCAATACCCGTTGCTGCCCCGTTGGCTCAAAATAGCGGCCGAAGGAGTAAGTATTGTTGCCCACATCCACAGGCAGGATGGCATCCGCTGGCGCGGCGCGGGTCAGCGCTTCAAACAACGCTGCCGCAGATACACCCTTGCCCCGGTCTTCATCGACGCGGCTGGCTTTTTCGGCGCGCCAGAGTTTCCAGCGCTCCGCAACTTCGCCGCGCACATCCATGGCCGCTATACCGCTCTCCTCGAGCGCCGTCTGGAAGAGCGCTGCGGTGACGCCAACATCGCCCATCACCGGCACCGTCACGGGATGACGTTTGGCCAGGCGCATCGGATCCGTATCGACCTGGATGGTCGGGGCGCCCTCATAAATGCCGGTATGGTCAGAGAAGCTGGCACCAAACACCAGGAGCAAGTCGGCTTCGTTCATGAACCAGCTGGCAATCGGTGTCCCGGAGCGTCCCATGACGCCCGCCGCCAGAGCATGGTCGTCGCCAATCTGACCTTTGGCTTTGAACGTCGTCGCAATCGGCGCGCCGAGTTGTTCGGCCAGGGCCGTGACCTGCGGCATGCCTGCGAGTGCGCCATAGCCGACAATGATCATTGGCCGCTTGGCGCTTTTCAACAGGGCCATGGCCTGGTCGACCGCCGATGGCGGCGGCGCCACAGCCAGGTCCGCCATACGTCCGGCGGGGCTGTAGGCTTTCGCGCCTTCGGCGGCAGGCTTGGGTTGAACATTGTCCGGGAAGACCAGATGTCCGACCCCGCGCTGCAAGATTGCTGTCTTGATCGCCTGCGTCATCAGTAGCGCGTGATCCGAAGTCAGATGGACGGTCTCCGAAAACTCTGCGACGGCTTCGAAGGCGGCTTCCAGGTCAATGTCCTGGAAGGCATGCACGCCGACCACCTGGTCCTGCACCTGCCCGGTTAAAGCCAATGCAGGGGCGCCATCCACTTTCGCGTCCCACAGACCTGTCAGGAGATTGGTCGCGCCCGGACCGGCAATGGTCAGCGCGGCGGCTGGGTGTCCGGTCAGTTTGCCATAGCCGGAACAGGCAAACGCGGCGGCCCCCTCATGGCGGATGCCATAATATGCAAGTTTGCCTTCTGCTTCCTGCACCCGCAGCGCATCTGCCAGGCCGAGATTGGAATGCCCGACCATTCCGAAGGCACTGGTCACGCCCCAATTGGTCATAGTCTCGGCCATCACGTCAGCAATCGTCCGCTCGCGCGGTGGCAGGGCTGGAACCCCGACATAGACGCCATCGTCGCGGAGATCGACCTCGAACATGTCTTGGCCGGTATCCTCATGTCCACCCGGCGGTTTGCCTGTTAACGGATCAAAGTCCCAGCCATGCCAGGGGCAGCGCAGCCAGCATTGCCCGTCTATGCCGTCTTCGATTGAGCCCTCACCCAGTGGTCCGCCCTGGTGCGGACATTTATTGTCCATCGCGGCGTACTGGCCTTTGAAGTGAACCAGGGCGACCGATTGGGTGCCCGCCGTTGCAGATTTCACGCGACCGTCAGCGACTTCGTTCGGTTCGGCGACCTTGTGCCAGATCAACGTGGTTGTGTTCTCAGACATTTGCATACCCCTCGCTTGCTTTTGGCGGACTTATCGGAATTATCTATGTTAGGCATATAAAACGTCGATCACAATTTTTTGGGCGGTTGTGATTGGCACGTCATGGGCTCACTCGATAGAGGCCAGGCAATCAAAATTGAGGGGAGACTCATATGAACAAAATCACCATTGCCAAATGGGATGATCTGTCTGACCGCCAGCCCGAATATGCGATTGTCGGCGAAGTCGATCTGGTCGTTGTGCGGTTCGATGACACCGTTTCTGTCTTTTATGGCCGCTGCCTGCACCGTGGCGCGCTGATGTCTGACGGGCATGTTGATGCTAACGACAATCTGATTTGCGGCGTCCATAATTGGGATTACCGGCTAGATAGCGGTGTCTCTGAATATGAAAATTCCGAAGCGCTGCCGAAATTCCAGGCCTGGATCGAGAATGGCGATGTGCTGGTCGATGCTGACGAGATCAATGCCTGGGGCCACGCCAACCCCCAGCCCTATCAGCGCGACGACTATCTTGGCCTCTATCAGGACCCGAGCCACGCGCCGCATCCGGAACCCACAAATAGCCTGATCCAGCAATATGCGCGCGATGGCCTCAGCAAGGTTGGTCACCATGGCATCACAGACTCCATGGGCGTACCGCGCGATGACTTGCCCAAATGGGACGATATTCAGATGATCACCGCGCAGCTGCACAAGATGCCCCTGCTCGATGACGAACCCGTCGACACGAAGGTCGTGATCGGGCCAAACGCGCAGAAGCCGCTCCACCTGGATATCCCGCTCTTTGTCTCGGACATGAGTTTCGGGGCCTTGTCGGAACCTGCCAAAGTATCGCTGGCCCGGGGCGCAGAGCTCGCCGGCACGGGCATCTGTTCCGGCGAAGGCGGCATGTTGCCGGAAGAACAGGAAGCCTGCTCCCGCTACTTCTATGAGCTGGCCTCAGGCCGGTTTGGCTTCTCTTGGGACAAGCTGGACAAGGTCCAGGCGTTCCATTTCAAAGGCGGGCAAGGCGCCAAGACCGGTACGGGCGGTCACTTGCCGGGCAATAAGGTGAAAGGTAAAATCGCTGAAGTGCGCGGCCTGAAAGAAGGCGAAGCAGCCATCTCGCCCCCCCGCTTCCCGGACTGGACAGACTGTTTGCAGGTCAAGGACTTTGCCGACGAAGTCCGCGATCGCACGGGTGGCATTCCGATCGGCTACAAACTCTCAGCCCAGCATATCGAGAAAGACATTGATGCCGCTCTTCTGGTTGGCGTCGACTATATCATTCTCGATGGCCGCGGCGGCGGCACCGGTGCCGCGCCGATCATATTCCGTGACAATATCTCTGTACCGACCATCCCCGCCCTCGCCCGCGCGCGGAAACACCTGGACACTTCGGGACGCAGCGATGTCTCCCTGATCATCACGGGCGGGTTGCGCAAGCCCGGTGACTTCATCAAAGCCATGGCCCTCGGCGCTGATGCCGTCGCTGTCTCAAACGCCGCCATGCAGGCGATTGGCTGTATCGCCATGCGCGCCTGTCATACCAATAATTGCCCTGTCGGAATCGCCACGCAAAAACCCAATCTGGTCTCGCGCCTCGTGATCGAAAAATCCGCCCACCGGCTGAAGAATTTCTTCGAAGCCACGACCGATTTGATGAAAGTCATGGCGCGCGCCTGTGGGCATCATAGCCTCAACGATTTCAATCCGGACGACTTGACCACGTTCAGCCGCGAAATGGCGGACCTGTCCGGCGTCGCTTATGCGGGGGTTGGCCGATGAGCGAAGCCGCCGCTGAAATCATCGTCCTCGCCATGGGGATCTACCTCCTGATCGGATTACTGATCGGGCTGATATTCGTACTTGGCGGCGCCGGCCGAATTGATCCGGCAGCGAAGGGCAAAGGCCTGCCCATCCGCGTCAGATTTCTGATCCTGCCAGGCGTGATTGGACTTTGGCCAATCATGCTGATCAAATTGTTCGTTCAGAAGGAGCCGCCCCTCTCATGAAACGCGCGCATCGCAAAAATCATCTTCTGATCTGGCTCCTGCTCGGCCCGGCCATGTTTGCCATCATCATCCTGGCGGTGCTCAACCGACCCGATGCTGTGGTGAATGATCGTTTGCCGGACAGCCTCACACAGGAGGCGCGCTGATGTCTCACGATTACAAAGCTGTGCAGTGGACGCCGTTCAAAAAGCGCTTCGATCGCTGGATGTTGATCGGTATCGCTGTCTATCTGGTTCTCTTCATCGTGCTCGGCGGGATCTTCCAGCCGCCGGGTGAGAGCATTCAACCGGTACAAGCAGTGATCCGCGCCACCGGAACACTGGCCTTCCTCCTGCTCACTTTCATTCTGTGCATCGGGCCGCTGGCGCGCCTGACCGACCGGTTCAAGCCCTTCCTCTATAATCGACGTCATCTTGGCGTGACGACGTTTCTGATCGCGCTGGTTCACGCCGCTTTGGTCATCATGTGGTATCATGGCTTCTCTGAAACCAATCCGCTGGTCTCGGTGTTCATTTCCAATCCGCGCTATGACAGCCTGGCAGGATTCCCATTTGAAGTGCTGGGTTTGGTCGCGCTGATCATTCTGTTTCTAATGGCCGCGACCAGCCACGACTTCTGGAATGCTAATCTCGGCCCCGGCACTTGGAAAGCGCTGCATATGGGCGTCTATGTCGCCTATGCCCTGCTCATCGCGCATGTCGCCCTCGGTGCCATTCAGTTCGAGAAAAGCCCTGTCTATGTCGCTTTGCTCGCCGCCGGGGCGAGCGTGGTCACAGCGCTGCACCTTGGCACCGGTCTCGCCACGCTGGGTAAGCGCGATCGCGCTGAGACAGATGGCTGGCTGAAAGTCGCCGCCGTCGCGGATATGGAAGATGCCCGCGCCAAGATCGTTCGTCCCGCCGACGGAGAAGCCATTGCCGTATTTCGCGATGGCAGCCAGGTTACAGCCGTCTCCAATGTCTGCCGCCACCAGGGCGGCCCGCTCGGCGAAGGCAAGATTGTCGATGGCTGTATCACCTGCCCCTGGCATGGGTTCCAATACCGGATGGAAGACGGCCAATCACCGCCGCCCTTTACCGAGAAGATCGCCACCTATGCGACCCGGATTGTCGAGGGTGTCGTCTACGTGAACCCTGATCCTAATCCCCCCGGCACCCCGCAAGCGCCAAGCGAGATTGGAGCTGACGCATGAGCAAAGATGATTTCTTCATTGGCTGGGCGGAAACGCCGAAACCGGACCGCCGGTTCTTCCTTGGCGCCGGCCTTGGTCTGATGGCCGGGACGGCCGCGATTGCCGGCGGCGTCGCAGCGCTGCAACGTCCCGCGGGACCCGGAGACTGGGCCATGGGCGATGTGCGCGAATGGCGCGGCATCGCCACAGCAGAGCCCTATGGCATGTTGCGCACACTGGACCTGGACGGCATGCCGCGCACCGCACTGCTCGGCTGCCAGGGCAAATGCGGGGTCAGCGCCAAGATTGGCGCGCTCGCAGGCAAACCGGTTGTGGTGCAGGGTTCGCTCATTCAACGCGGTCCGCATACAATGATCGCCGTGATTGATGGCCTCGATTGGATCCGTGAGGATACGGGCGGCACGATCGGTGACCTCGCCTTCCCAACGCCAGAACCGCTATTCGAGGCGACGCTGAACGGCGAAATCCTGGACAGTAAATGCTGGTTCGGCGCAATGCGCCCGTCCGAAGGCAAAGTCCACAAGTCTTGCGCCAGTCTTTGCATTCGCGGCGGCATTCCGCCGGCCTTCTATGTCAAAGACCGTAAAGACCAAGCTGCCCTGATGATCATGACGTCGGGAGGCTATGGCCATAACAAGGACCTGCTGCCTTATGTGGCAGACCCGGTCTCGGTCACAGGACAAGTCCAACGGTTCGGAGACCTGTTCCTGCTCGACGCGCCAGTGGCGGCGATCAGCCGCCTTTAATTAGTTGAACCAAACACCGCGCCGGTCTTGTCGAAATAGCTCCGCCAGAACGCTTTCAGTTCGCTGATCGGCAGGTCATATTCCTGACGCGGGACAATCCGCGCGACGACGTCAACGCCGTCCAGATTCGGCAATTGGCTGGCAATCGATGTATCGCCATAGGCGGCGAGATCAGCGCCATTGCGATAGAAGGAAAAGCCGTCAGAATGCTGCATCAGGTCCGAGACAATGACCAGACGCCGGTTCTTGCGATTGGCTTGGAAGTCGGCGCGATCGCCGACCGCATAGAGCGCTTCGAACAAGGGAGAGCTCGGCTGGCTGGTCGTTTTCAGCGTCTCGCCAACGGTGCTCGAGAGCGGTTTGTAGAAATGCTCCCGCCAGGTGTCATCAATCATGCGCGGGTTCTGCAAGATCGGATTGGCATCATCGACGCTGCCCGGTGAGCAATGCGCATAGAGCGTCTTTGGATCGAAAGGCTGGGCACTGTTTGGCAACACAACCGTCAACCGCCCGAACCGGGGTAAGGTGCGCGCTTCCGCATCGATCAGTTCATCCACCCAGGCGAGATCATTGTCCGAAAACGGATCCGACTGATCAATCAGCAGGATCGTATGGGCCGGATCATTGCGATCCATCCGGCACGCATTTTCAGGATCCAGCGCGGGCGCTGCATTGAAGGCGGCGACGGAAAATAATCCGATCACGCTGATCAACATCACGCCGATGGCGCTGCGCCAGAACCAGGGGCCTCTTTCTCTAGGACGGGGCATCGTTTACCTCCGGGTCTTCTTCCTTTCAGGCGGAGCGGACATCGCTTTGCTGCTCGCGCGCCATGCGGGCATCACGGGCTTTTGCGACTTCCTTATTCACCTGTTTCTGGATGGATGAGAGTCCTTTCTGGACACTCTGAATATGGGTTTCGAGCCATTCACGCGTCAGATTGATGGCGGTCAGATTCTGCTCAATCGTTTTGATCGCGGCATTGGCCTGCTCGCGTTCCTTAGTCAGGTCGAAGCCGGGCAGATTGGGCGTGACGATCTCGTCAAAATAGGCCGGAATAGCCGCCTGTTCACCAAGCTTGTCCCGAAACTTGTTACGGGCCCGGCGATGCGCCTGCCGATACGCAATTTTCAGTGAACGTTCCTGGTCGCCGGCTTTCGCCGCAATCCCGACCGCGCGATCACGATAGGCCTCAAGCACGTTGAGCGATTTCTCGATCTCGCGTTTCGCCGCCGTGTGGCGCTTGTGCTGAGTCTCGAACCAGAACCGGCAGCGCGTGAAATAATCAGACAGATCATCGCGTACGCCATTGCGCACAGCCTGACGCTGCTCATAAGCCAGACGCTCCTTGCGCCAGACTCGGCCATAGCCTGGATAGCGGTCCGAAATCCGGTCATAGCCTTCATAAACGGCCACCCCGAATATGGTCAGGCCGATCAGCAGCAGCGCAATCGCGACCAGCGAATTGAGCGCGAAAATGTTCGGGAACATGCTCGCAATCACGGCGCCCGGTGCAATATCAAACATTGAGAACCCGGCCAGTGATCCCGATTCCTGTGCGGCGTGCAGGGCGACTTCAACCGCATCACGGAAGTGAGCAATGAAGAAATTCAACATAATGCCAAACACGATCAACAGTCCGGCAATCACGCCGCCCGCGATCTGAAACCCGCGTTCCGGATGATTGAGATAGCGCAGTCCGAAAAAGCCTACGAGCACGCCAGTCATGACGTTCACAGCGCTAATGCCGAACGCCACCATCATCCCGCCAAGCAGGCCGGAGGATTGAGCGTCTTTGAACAGCAAGGCGTTGAAACAGCCCTCAACGATCATGATCAGCAGGAGAATGGCGAGGGTCTGTTCGACATTTTTCTTGATATCCGGCGTACGCTTGCCAATTCGGTCGCCATGCTGCTGTTTAAAATGCTGCAACTCAACCACAGTGGCATCATGATGATCGCGCGCCGATTCAGCATCATCGACCTCGTAATGCCGGAACTCATTCTCTTCGGCTTTGATGACTTCGCGCAAATGTTCCGGATGGATGTCGGCAGGTGTGCAGTCCTGGATGAAATTGCGGACGCTGGCCATGGTGCCGCTCATCCAGGTCTCAAGTCCGCGGCGGACGCCGCCAGCGCGCTCAGCGATTTCCTGCTCGCGCTCGCTCCATTGATCTTCAGTGATCGCTTCCGAGGCCGGCACGGCATCCTCGGCATCGGCTTGCGCGATTTTCCGCGTGCGCCCGCGACTGAAGCTGAGATCGCCTTCCGCCAGCTTGCCCTTTAGACCATGCTTGCGCAGCGACTCATTGCCTTTGAACGTCTTGATGGCTGATTGATAGCCAATGTCTGCGCCCCAGCGCACCGATTTCCTGCTCATTTGCCCAATCCCATTAACAAAGTCGGCCCTAAAATTAACTCTACTGAAAATCGGTGCTGAGCCTTAACAACCTCCTAAGAGGTTAACCGCATCGCTTTCGCGCGGGCCTTAAATTTGTGTCATTAAGGATTGGGGATTGATTTTGCTGGTGAATTTATAGGGTAACCCGTCCCTATCTTAGCGCAACGAGCTTGCCCCTCAGTTCAAATAGAATCGGAAACGGTTCTAACCGATCAAAAATAAGAATTGGAACCAGATAGGTTCGCGCTAGCAGGATACCGGACGGTGCGGTTTGCAAACATACTTAACAAGTTTGCCGCGTTTATTATATCCCCACCACCACTTGTTCTTTTTCCACTTCTTGCAAGTTTTATAAACAACTTTGTATTTCGGTGGCTTTTTCCAGCCATGGCCGCCATACTTCTTGCTAAATTTGTAGGTTACAGAGTGAGAATAGTTAGAGCCGTATGTCGAAGACATGTTCGATGCCGTCGACATATTTAAAATATTGGCGGACGCATTCGAACTCGAAGCAGTTGCACCCGTTTCTGGTGCCGCCGCAGCAGCACCGACCATTACGAACGACAAGAGTAGCAAGCCAATCAAACGTAACATGATGAATCCCCATCCAAGTTCTTTGGAACGTCTCCCTAAAGCCAGTGTATCATTTTTAGCGATTTGGCAATGGTCCGGGCCTGTTATCTTCCAGAATTCCTTACTTTTTGAGGAGATCGATCGAATTTGAGCAGAATTCGTGCCGTCATGCCCGAGTTACCCACATTTTTGCGCTTCAGTCAGAGTGTTAATGCCTTGCTCGATTGTTGTGCTTCACCTGCCTTCGCAGCCTGGCGCTGTGGAAGAATCAACAACACTACACAAACACTTGCAAAAAATAAGATCGAAGGGCTGCGCAAAGGGTAATCCACGAAGCTGTGCAGCAGAGAAATGGAAATTGCCGTCGCCGCCGCCCGCCGCAACCGAACAGTTCGGTCGCCGCTGGACCGCCAAACGCGGAAGAGTTGCCGCATCAGCCAACCGAGAAAGACCACCAACAAGCTCATCCCAACAAGGCCGGTTTCGATCGCCCACTGCAAGTATTCGTTGTGAGCGTGATTGGCGAACACTAAACCCACAGTTTCAGGATCTTCATAGACCTTGAATAACGGCTCAAACGAGCCCAATCCGCCGCCTAACCAAATATGGTCTTGCAATAAAGAAACGCTGATCTCGACGATACCAGCCCGCGATGTCGGGCCATCATTTTCTATCGAGGTGACCCCGAGACCAGAAAGTTGCGGACTGTAAGCGACCAACATAATCATCGGAATGATAATCATTGCGGGAATCGCCAAACGGACGATCCGGAACTCTCGCCGCTGACTTTGGACGATCAGGACTCCCATGGCGAGGGCCGGTAGGAGCAACAGATATCCTGCCACAGACCCGGCTGTCAGCACGCCAAGAATTTGTAGGGCGACGCTCAAACCGATCACAATACGTTTCGCCATATCCACATCGCTGATTTTTTCTCGCGATCGCAACTCTCCAATCAAAACTGCAGAGAAGGCCAAACTCATTAGCAAGAAACTGGCTTGATGATTGACGTTCGCGAACAGGCCGACCGGCAGCCCCTCATTCGTATGTTGATAGATGTAAAGTCCAGCATCGCTCGGCAATAAGACTTGCGCCAAGCCAAGAGAGGCGCCGAAGGCCCCCAGCCCGACGACCGTCCATGGCAACCACGCCACAACCGCTCGCCATCCCAAGCGAAGCAGCAAAAGGACCGCCGCTAAAGGAATCAAAACGTAGACAAGCGCGTTGTGCGTTCGCGCTGGCGCAACGCTGAGAGGCTCAAATGACGGATTGAGCTCGAGTAAGTCCCATCCTTCTTTGATCATCTCCCGTCCGCCGAGCAAATTCCAAAGCCCGATTGGTAGCTCGATCAAATGCAACACGCCTAAAAGCGTGTAGCCGAATAGGAACCCGATGAGCCACTTTGCCGATATTGGGATCGCATCCCATCGCAAGCCCAAGATAGCGACCGCACAAATCACCCCGCATAGGCAAAGCAAAAGCGCATGCACGTTATAGCTCTCACCACTCGCGCCTCCGAAAATCAAAAACAGAGTGAGCAAGCATGGCAATAAAGCCACCTTCCATTGTCGCGAAGTCGCCAGACCACCGAACATGGCGACAATCCGCGCAGCGGAAAAACCGCGATGCCGTCGCCGTCGTCGAGACTCGCTCATGGCATTACCTCCGCCTTCGAGATCTCAAGATCGTTAATTTGCAATATCGCGTTCCGAGTAAACTGGCCTGGATAGCCCCGAATTGAGAGTTCTTGAAACGAACACGTTTCGGAGATTTCGAACGGGATACCCGCATCACCCACTAGTTCGGCATAATCAAAGATCGATACTTCGAGTGGGAATTCATCGCTCGTCAGACACTGAATTTGCCAGACGAAATCGCCGCCGGTGTCATCAGGAATCGAGTCTATGTTTGCGCGAAAAACATACGCCCCCATCGGAACGCGCGTGATTTGTGAGGCGAAAACCGCGCGTCCCCTGCCGCGATAATAGATCAGCAGCGCCTCTTGTTCGGGTGAAAATTCCGCGAACTCTGAGTCGATTTGCCAGTTGAATGGAGACAGCAAGGCTGAGCCCTCAAAGGATGGGTCGGTTAGGCCTAGACTATACTTCGCTGCTTCCTCAGGCTGTAAACTGAACCAAAATTGATAGGCTTGTTCGAACTGTCCCGCGCGAGTCAGTCGCCCTAAGAGGTGTTCATGCGCGTCAGGTTGCGGCCGGTACAGTCGTTCGATTTGATCCGACTCGAGCGTTTCAATGGATATTTGCCGCAGAAAACCAGGGACCCAAGCGACACCGCGATCTGAAGCTCGAATGAGCGCTTCAACCATTCCAGGTTCAACCAGCATCTGCTCCAACCCGAAAAACAATTCACCACGCTCTTCGGGCCAAAGCTCAAACGCCCCACCGAACTGCGCTAGCGCATTGTCCCAGTCGCCTGCAATGATCGCTCTATCCAGCAAATAAAAGCGCGCAGTTAGATTGCGACCATCCCGATCCAAGGTTGCATGTGCATAAGTGTCAGCAGCCGTCACATCCATGCTGCCCGGTACCAATCGTTCTCGATCTACTTCAGCTGCTAAGAGCCCTTCGAACGGGTAAACGGCGAGCGGTTCGTGCGTCAAGATCCGGCGCGCTAGATCCGTAATTACGCCTCCATTCAACACCTCTTGTTCGAGCGCAGTCTCCATCTGCGAATCCGCAATCAGCGCCTGGTGTGGCCCAAGGCGCAAATCCTCCATCGCAAACGGCCAAGCCTCCCCTCTGACCAGGAAAGCCCAAAAGCCGACCAGCGCAAAAGCCAACGCCAATGCATAGCGCAAATACCGTTCGTCCACCCGCATAAGTTGGTTATGCAGACAAATCCGCGAAAATAAACCGCTTTCAATCTGGAAGTGAGGCCAAGCGCTTCATACTGTCCTTCAGGCGAGCAAAACTTGCTCAAATTGCAAGCGGATACGGCGTACCGCCTATTCCCACTCAATCGTGCCCGGCGGTTTCGACGTAATGTCATAGACCACCCGATTGACGCCCTTTACTTCATTGATGATGCGCGTCGCAACGCGGCCCAGGAAGTCATGCTCAAATGGGAAATAGTCCGCCGTCATACCATCCGTCGAGGTTACAGCCCGCAATGCCAGAACGTTCTCATAGGTCCGCTCATCACCCATCACGCCGACCGTATTGACCGGCAAGAGCACCGCAAAAGCCTGCCAGATCTGATTGTACAAGTCGGCTTTGTGCAATTCTTCAAGATAGATCGCATCCGCCTTGCGCAACGTATCCGCCTTGTCGCGCGTGATCTCGCCCGGAATTCGGATGGCGAGACCCGGGCCCGGGAAGGGATGACGCCCGATAAAGGCCTCCGGCAAACCGAGTTCTCGACCAAGCGCCCGCACCTCGTCCTTGAACAGGTCCCGCAACGGCTCAACCAGTTGCATATTCATCCGCTCCGGCAGGCCGCCGACATTATGGTGGCTCTTGATCGTCACGGACGGCCCGCCAATCGCGCTGACGCTTTCAATCACGTCCGGATAGAGCGTGCCCTGGGCAAGGAACTGCGCATCGCCGGCCTCGCGCGCATGCTGCTCGAAGACGTCGATGAAGAGCTTGCCGATGGTCTTGCGCTTCTCTTCAGGGTCCGTCACGCCGTCGAGCGCCGTGA
>JBCBBC010000045.1:0-29565 GCA_038532145.1 Pseudomonadota bacterium
TATGGACCATCGGCAATCGTCCCTTCCGAATCTCTATCTTGAATTACACACTAAGAGGGTTAACCGAGTGTGACAGCGACAATCCGCAGACGAAATAAAACAATATGGGAGACTGACATGGCTTTGTACGATTTTGATGGGGTTTGCCCAACTGTGCCGCAATCAGGGAATTACTGGGTCGCCGAAAATGCCACTGTCCTGGGCAATGTGATTCTCGAGGAAAACGCCTCCGTCTGGTTCAATGCTGTGCTCCGCGGAGACAATGACCCGATCATGGTCGGTGAAAACTCGAATGTCCAGGATGGCAGCGTGTTACATACCGACATTGGTTGCCCGCTCAATATCGGCAAGGATGTCACGATTGGTCATATGGTGATGCTGCATGGCTGTACGATTGGGGATGAATCCTTGATCGGCATTGGCGCGACCGTGCTCAATCGTGCCGTCATCGGCAAGAATTGTATTATTGGCGCGCACGCGCTGATCCCGGAAGGCAAGGTGATTCCGGACAATTCGCTCGTCATGGGGGCGCCTGGCAAAGTCGTGAAAGAGATCAGCGACCCCCAGATCATGATGATCAAGGGGTCGGCGCAGGTCTATGTCGACAATTGGAAGCGGTTCAAGGCTGGCTTGAAACCGCTTGATGAATAAGAGAGCCGCGACCAATCCAGTCGCCGGGGCCGCGGCCCGCCAGGTTTAGCGCTCGTAAAGATAAAGCGTCCGACCATTCTCCAACTTCTGCTTCTTGTGGACGCTGACACCCGTCTCAATGAGGATCCGTTCGAACATATTCTCGCTATAGGTATCGAAGATATCCTCGCGATTTCTCAACAGGGTTTGCACCATCGGGTCGGATTTCGGCACCCATTCAATCACGCCGCGCGGCGCCAGATTGGTGAGATAGGAAACCGCGCGCTTCAGCGGAATATTCCCTGAGATGACGATATGATGCAGAATGGCTAGTGCCAGCATGAAGTCTGCTGAAACACGCTGCCCAATGCTGTCACGTTCCTCATTCGCCCAACCCTGCGAAGGCGTTGGATTGGTGATGTTTTGATGCAGCGGCAGGAACGCAGCACTCTTTTCAACCGCCTGTGCATAGGCCGTCGATAGCGCCTGCTGGTCTGATTCCAGTCCAACCACGTGCTCGGCGCCGGCATCGAGGGCAAGAAAACTGAACTCGCCGGTGTTACAGCCAACATCGAGGACCTGTTTCGGGCGGGCCTGATCGACGCATTCAGCTACGAATTTCACTTTTTGCGACACGGACTGGTCTTCATAAGTTCGGGTCTGTGTATAGGCGATCCAGGTTGAGGGCGCCTCCGGCGCTGTCAGTGTCTCGGTCCAGCTGCGGAGCTGTTTCAGAATGAACTGAAAGCCTTCCTTGGGCAATTTGCCTTCGACTTTTCGAACCCCTGCGGCCCCAGATTCCAGGCTACGTTTTTTGGACTGTCGAGGCAGGTGTATATAATTGAAGTAACGCCAGGAGAGCTTCCGGCGAAACGGAGTCACGGCGCTGATCATTTCAGATGATACGCCCGTCATGGACCCCCGATATATGTCATTGAATGGTAGTCCGGAATAGGATGTCAGCAAAAGCGGATTCAGAAATTGCTCGGTAAATTGTTCCTGTCCCAGCCAGAACTGGCCGGGCGTGTAAGGAATGAAGGACAATGTATCGATGAAGATCGGCTTCCCGCGCAGAAACTGAACATTGTAAGCGGTCGCATCGGACAGGGTCTTACCGTACTCAAGGCTCTCCAAATACAGATCCAGCTGCAAAAGCGCGGCGTCCTTCATTTGCTGGAAGCACCACTCATAAGGGTATGAGACCATTGGCAGGGAAGGATGCCGCAAAAGTGTTTCGATATTCGAGACATTGGTTACGTCTGTGAGCGGCACATGATGATGTTCGATCAGTTTTCCTTGTTCAATTAAGTGCGCGTAGAGGCCCGATTCCTCTACATCGGCGAATTCTGCATTGCCGACTTCCGTGATGACCCGAAACACGTCTCCAAGGGCCGTTTTGGCCACTTGGCCCTTAGGGTCCCGGAACGAACCGGATACGGGGATGAGATCTTTCAAGCTTTGAGATGAGCCGTTCATTCAATTAGCGCCCTTCGCGTTAAAGTGATTTTTATCATTCTGTCGTAAACGATCATTCTAAATAACTGGTATCTTCACGGAAAAGATTGAATTTAAACGCGATGACTAAGATTTATAACTATACGATGGTTGGCCTGATCGCCGCTCTTTATACTCCCGCTGCTCACGCTTATATCGATCCGGGCACGGGTGCTCTGTTCGTTCAAGCTGCGATTGGTGCAGCTGCTACCGCGCTGGTGACGATTAAGTATTGGTGGTCAAAAGTGACGACAGCCTTTCGCGGACTGTTCCCGACACGCTGATCCAACGTGTTCGGTCAATGGCGCATAGCGGACCGGTCAACGGTCCTTCTCTGGCTTGGCTTGTTTCTCCTGTGGAATTGGCGGCTGGCAAGTGTTACTGCGTTAAATCCTGAACATATAGATCGTACGGAATGGCTGCAGCTATTTGGCTGGAAAGCAGCGTTTTTCATTGCTCTAAGCCTATGTTTGTTCGCTGTGTTCCGGAAAATGCAACCGACTTTTCTCGGAGTCGCTTGTTTCATCGTGTTTTGGCTGCTCGGTGGAAATCTGGTTGCCGCGATTTACGCCTTTGATTTGCTTTCGATCGTCTTGCAGCTGGCCATGATTGGCGGCGCCATGTTCCTCGTCAGTTATGCGATCATAAAATACTTTGATATGACGGCGCTTGGCGCGGCGATTTATGGCGGGGTCGTGGTCGGCATGCAGGCGTCGGGACTGTTTTCGGTTCTGTCAACGCAGAGCTTGAATCAACCGCTCTCGGGGTTTGAGACCGACTTGGCATCGATGTCCGGCGCCTCGGAAGCCGACGAAAACTTACCGCACATTATTTATATCGTTCCCGACCGATATGCGAGCAACGAAAACCTGCGTTCGCTCTACGATTACTCCAACGCGTCGTTCACGTCGGAACTGGAAGCCCGCGGATTTCATGTTTGGGACGATCAATATGCCAATTACCCAAAGACGTTCATGTCTTTGGCGTCGACTTTAAACGCTGACTACCTGGACCCACTAACGCAGCAGATTCCGAGAAAGGCGACCTCGTACAGCTATCTCACTCCGTTGATCCGGGATTTCGCCGCGCGCAGGGCGTTGCAGGCCCGCGGATACGACTACACGCATGTCGGCGCTTGGTGGACGCCGACCAAGGCTAATCCGTTAGCGGATCAGAATTTCAGCGATCAGAGATTGCCGTTCAATCAACTGACGCAGGTTTATATCCGCTACACGCCATTGGTATTTCTGCTCGCTCAGGCCGAAGCACAAAAAACGGCATGTGAAGTCATTGACGACAAAGTCGATTTCATCCGCGAACAGATGCAGTCTGAAGGACCGCAATTTGTGTTCTGGCATACCTTGGTCACTCATGATCCCTATATTTTCGAAGACAACGGGTCGTGTCGCAGCGAAAAAACGGATCGTGTTTTTGCCAGAGACTATGAACGACGCAAGCAGGCTTATCTCAATCACATTGAACACTTTAATCGCATTTCGCTCGATCTGATTGATTCCGTGTTTCAGAACTCGACGAGGGATGTCATTCTCGTCATTCAGTCAGATGAAGGTCCATACCCGGAATCGCTCGTGCTCACGTCAAATGGTTTGATCCCGTCGCCCTACAACTTGCTCGAGGCTCCACGCACGGAAAAGCGACGCAAGCACGGTGTCTTCAACGCAATCTACTTGCCCAGTCAGGACTATGAGGCGGCGCGCGATCTTCGGTCTCCGGTCAATAATTTCAGATTGATTTTTCGCGAACTCACAGGCCAGCCTATTCGTCTTCTCCCAGATCGGGCCTACTCATTTGAAGTGGATCGTCATCCATATGATTTGACCGATATTTCGCAGGATTTACAGCGCATTGAATAGCGTGCGGTCCCGACGCGTGCGTGCCGAAAAGAAGCGACTCTAATTTTCGACCTTGGGTTCGCGGCGTGTTGCGACAAAGCCGATCCCAAGCGCGATGGAACTTACCAGAATCAGCAGGCCGACAGATGAGCCGCGCAGGAACCATCCACTAATCGCACAGGCCAGGATCATCCCGCTGATCGCGGCAAATTTGCCCTTGCGCGAGATTTCGCCGCGCTCGACAAAATCGCGTACGATCGGGCCGATACCCGGGCGCGCATAAATCCAGTCCCGCACCTTGGGGTGGGATTCAGCCAGACAGAACACGGCGGCGATCCAGAAAATCGTGGTCGGCCAGAGCGGCAGTACGAGACCGATCGCGCCAATGCCCAGAAACGTGAAACCGAGCAGAATCCATAGCCACCTCATGCGACTTCCGCCGCCGCTGCTGCGCTTGCCCAGGCCCATTGGAAATTATAGCCGCCGAGCCAGCCGGTGACATCGACACATTCGCCTATGAAGAACAGGCCGGGCTGAATCTGACTTTCCATGGTGCGTGAAGATAGGGCGTCCGTAGCGACACCGCCAGCAGTAACTTCGGCGGTTCGCCAGCCTTCGGTTCCGGCCGGTTTCAGGGACCAGCTGTTCAGACTTTGCGCGATCTCGTCCAGGCGTCGATTCGAGAGCTCCGCCAGTCGTGTTGAGTCCGTACCACCAAGTCGAGTGCAGAAATAGTCGACAAACCGGGCCGGGAAGAGATCGGTTAGAACCTGTCCCAGCGGTCGTTTGGGGGTTTCTGATTTGGCCGTTTTGAGCCAGTCCAACGCGGCCATGCCGGGAATCAGATTGATCCTGATCGCATCGCCTTGCTGCCAATAGGAAGAGATTTGCAAAATCGACGGACCAGACAGACCGCGATGTGTGAAGAGCAGGTTTTCGACAAAGCTCGGTCCGGTTTCCGTCCGCGCCTCAACCGGCAGGGAGACACCGGAGAGCGCCGAAAATGCCTCGTGGTGATCGTCCGTGAAGGTCATCGGCACAAGCGCCGGCCGCGGCGTCACAATATCATGGCCAAACTGGTCGGCCATATCATATGCAAAAGCCGTTGCCCCCATTTTTGGAATCGAAAGGCCGCCCGTCGCAATCACCAGACTGCTTGCCCGGATCGGGCCCTCGGAGGTCCGCGTTATAAAGCCGGGGGAGTCCGTTACAACGGAGTCAATTTCGGTGTTCAGGGAAAGGCTGCCGCCTGCCGTCTCGAGTTCGTTGAGCAGCATCTCGATCACAGCCCCGCTCTTCTGGTCGCAGAAGAGCTGGCCAAGTGTCTTCTCGTGCCAGGTCAGACCATGCTCAGCCATCAGGCTGCAAAAGTCCCACGGCGTATATCGCGCCAGCGCTGATTTGGCGAAATGCGGATTTCTGGACAGGAATCGCTTGGGTTCGGTTTCAAGATTGGTAAAATTGCAGCGACCGCCACCCGAGATGCGGACCTTTTCGGCCGGCTTGCGGGCATGGTCGAGCACGCGCACAGTCCGGCCCCGCTGCGCGGCGCGTGCGCCGCAGAACAGGCCGGCCGCGCCAGCGCCTAATATCAACACATCGACTTGCTGCAATCTTGATCCCTCTGCCTGCAATCATGGCGAAAAAGTCTTTATTCCGCCCTGTTGGCGGCAAGCCGAAGCCGTGTAAAGGATAGAGTTAACAGCGAGAAAGGGATACGATCATGACAGGTCGGACATCAGGGGTTCGCAGTCTACTGCTCGGGGCAATGGTTTTTGCACTGGCGGCATGCGGCGGCGGGAATAGCACCTCTGATGATGTCCCACCTCCGCCAGAAGACGCGGAAGGTCAGATTGTGGAACGGTCGCGATCGGCGCAAGTTGCTGCCGACCGACGCGAGCGCGAGCGCCAGAGACTGGCCCAACGCGACGGCGAAACCCGGTTTTCCTATATCCGTTATGCGCCAGACACGAGCGACAGTCTGCCGAAAGCCTGTCTGGTTTTTTCGGAGCCACTTGATCCCGATATCGATTATTCGATCTACGCGCCGATGGATGGGGATGTCGACGTTGCTTATAGCGTTAATGGCGAGCAACTCTGCCTGAGCGGGTTGAGTTTTGCCGCGTCCTATACGCTAACTCTGACCGAAGGCCTGCCGGATGAAGACGGCGTTGAACTCGGTCGGGAGGAAGAGGTCCAGATCAGCTTTGAGGACCGCCCGCCTTATGTCGGCTTTAGTGGTTCCGGTGTGATTCTGCCGCGTGAGGACGCGGATGGCCTGGCGATTGAGACGGTCAATGTCGACCGTGTCACCGTCAAAGTGTCTCGCGTCAATGACCGGGCTCTAGCGTTCAAATCCATTACCCAGGGCGTGGAGAGCCAGCAAGGCCGATATTCTTATGTCTATGGCGACGAAAATCCCAGCGATCTGGCTTCCGAAGTCTGGTCGGGGACGATGGACATTCAGAATATCAAGAACGCACCGGTTGTCACCGTCTTCCCTTTGCCGGACGTGATCGAGACGCTGCAACCCGGCGCCTATTATATCGAACTGTCCGACGCGATCGAGCTGGATCGCTATGAAGGCCCGCCGGCTTCAGCCAAACGCTGGGTCATGCTGACCGATCTGGCGCTGACCGCCTATCGCAGCGAGTCTGGTCTCGATGTCACCTTGCGGTCCTTGCAGGATGGCCGCGTCATGCCGAACGCACAGGTCCAGCTGATTGCCCGCAATAATGAAGTGCTGGGCGAAGCGGCGACTGGGGTTGATGGCCGCGTCTCGTTCAATCCGGAATTGCTTGCCGGGACCGGAACGTCGACGCCGAAACTGATCCTCGCCTCCGGTCTCAAAGGCGATACGGCTGTACTGGATCTCAGCCGCGCGCCGGTGGACCTGTCGGAACTAAACACAGGTGGCCGTGTCACGCCCGGCGATATTGACGCCTATCTCTATACAGAGCGCGGCATCTATCGACCGGGTGAAACCGTGCACATTACCGCCCTGATGCGAGATCGTGCGGGTCGTGCGGTGACAGAACGGAATGGCACCCTGATCACTTACCGTCCGAACGGTATGGAAGCCTTCCGGGTGCGGTTCGCGATTGATGAAGCTGGATCCCTGCAACGCGACATCGAGCTGCCGCGCGGCGCTGCGCGCGGCATGTGGCGCAGCGTGCTGGAAATTGACGGACTCGGCCGAGCCGGTTCCGTGAGCTATTCCGTGGAAGATTTTGTGCCTCAGCGGATCGCGGTTGAACTGGACGTCGAAGATGCGCCGTTTCTGCCAGGTGATGATGTCCGCGACATAGATGTTACGGCCCGTTTTCTTTACGGCGCGCCGGGCGCGGCCCTGACCGTGCAATCGCAAGCGCGGGTTGAAGTCGATCCAAATCCGTTCGGCTATGATGGGTTTAGCTGGGGACGCCATGATGGTAGCTTCCGTGAACAACTCATCGATCTGCCGGATCGCACAACGGACGGGGCTGGGCAGTCTCTGGTCCGTATCGTGCCCGGCAATCGCGGCAGCAATGCCGAAATTCCGTTGCGTCTGAACACTGTTGTCAGCGTCCTGGAGCCAGGTGGTCGGGCCGTGAATGAGAGTGTTCGAATTCCGTATCGTCCAAGGGATCTCTATCTGGGTATTAAGCCGAGCTTTGATGGTCGCCTAGGGTTTGAAGAAGACGGTAATTTCGAAATCGCGGCCCTTAACGCGAAAGGCGAGGGGCAGATTGCGGATCTGCGCTGGAAAATCCTGGAGATCAGCTACCATTATGACTGGTATCGCGAAGATGGTCGCTGGAAGTGGCGTCGCTCGCGCACTGTTCGCACCGTCAATGAAGGCGGCCTGCGGACCCAGGATGGCGCCGGCATGATTACCGTATCCGGTCTGGAATGGGGCACGCACGAACTGGCAATTGAGGCCGAAGATGGCAGCACAGCCAGCCGCGCCTTCAGAGTGGGCTGGGGCGGCGATGTCTCCGGCGATGGCGTTGAAGCGCCTGACCGTGTTGAAGTCGTGGTGGATGAACAGCAGATCGTCGCTGGCCGACCGGCCGCACTGACTATCATTCCGCCTTATGATGGCGAAGCCCAGATCGTCGTTGCAACCGACCGCATCCTGTCGATCGAAACGCGGCAAGTTCAAGCCTCTGGCACATCGATCACGCTCCCTGTTTCTGATGATTGGGGCGAGGGCGCCTATGTCATGGTCAATGTCTACACACCGCGCGATCCTGTGGTGCAGTCCAAACCGCGCCGCGCCGTCGGCGTCGGCTATGTGCCGGTCAACATGGACAATCGCACGTTCAATGTTGAAATCGATGCGCCAGAGCTGATCCGTCCCGGACGCGACGAAACCATCACGGTCTCTATCGAAGGCGGCCCACGCGAGAAAGCCTTTGTGACGCTCGCGGCGGTGGATGAAGGCATTCTGCGCTTGACCAAATTTTCCAGTCCGGATCCGACAGAATGGTATTTCGGCAAGAAAGCCATGGGACTGGCTTTGTATGATGATTATGGCCGTCTGCTCGATCCCAATCTCGGCCTGCCGGCGGAAGTCCGAACCGGTGGCGACCAGCTTGGCGGCGAAGGTCTGTCCGTCGTGCCAACCCAGACCGTTGCTCTATTCAGCGGCATCGTTGAGATTGGTCGCGGCGGAGAGGTCGAAGTTGACTTCACCGTCCCTGAATTTAACGGCGAATTGCGGCTCATGGCCGTGGCCTGGTCAGCGACCGGGCTTGGCGCGGCAGATCAGGCCATGACGGTGCGACGCGAAGCCCCGGTCGATCTGATCGTGCCTCGCTTCCTGGCGCCAGGCGATGAAGCCGTCGCAACGGTCAGCATCGACAATGTCGAACTCCCGGATGGCGAATTCAGTGCGACTTTCACGGCCTCTGAACCGCTCAGCGTGCCAGCAGAAGAGTTCACCAAATCCGTCCCGAACGGGGCCCGGGTGGATGAAGGCGTGCGCTTCTCTGCCGATGGCTCCGGTATTTCTGACCTGACCTTGAGTGTCAGCGGGCCAGGGAATTACAGCGTTGTGCGCGATTATCAGATTGAAACGCGCTCCGCCTTCCTGCCGGTGACCAATGTCCAGCGCGCCTTGATGGAAGAAGACCAAACTTATGCGCCGGATCTAAGCCTGTTTGAGGGATTCATTCCTGGTACCGCGCGGATGACGGTGAGCTTCTCCGGACTGCCAGTTGATCCTAACGCCTTGTACAATTCACTGGCGCGTTATCCTTATGGCTGCACCGAACAGACGATCAGCCGGGCCATGCCGCTCATCTATGCCGAGCAGCTGGTCGAAGAAGGCGCGCGGGATAACCAGCCTGTGGCGCGGGATCGGGTCCAGGCGGCAGTCTCTCGTGTGCTGAACCGACAAAGTGAGAATGGCGCGTTCGGTTTGTGGCGCGCCGGCGATGGCTATGCCTCGCCCTGGCTCGGCGCCTACACCACGGACTTCCTGTATCGTGCCAAGGAGCAAGGCTATGAAGTGCCGCAGGCGGCGCTCGACCGCGCCTATCAATCCTTGCGCACGATCGCGCAAGGCGATGCCTGGCGGGTCTATGGCTATCAGACAGATGTCTACGAAAGCCGCTATCACGAGGATACAGAGAAGAAGCTGATGCAGCGGGCGGCGCCCTATGCACTCTATGTACTGGCGCGGGCTGGCAAAGCCGATGTTTCACGCCTGCGCTATCTGCATGATCGTGAGCTCGGCGATATTCGCTCCCCACTAGCGAAGGCGCATCTGGCGGCCGCTTTATCCTATATGGGCGATCGTTCGCGGGCCTTCAGCGCCTTCACCGCAGCGGAAGAGGCAATCGGATATGAGAATAATGGCGATTATTATCAGACCCCATTGCGGGATCTGTCCGGTATCCTGGCGCTCGCTGCAGAAGCCGAGTTGAATGATCATGTCGCCCGCATTGCCGAACAATTGGGTCAGGACACGCCGGAACCAGACGCCCTGACCACGCAGGAAAAAGCCTTCATGCTGCTGGCCGTTGGAAGCTTGTCGCAGGAAGATGGTTTGCGACTGGATGTCGATGGCCTGGGCCGTAACAGCGATAATGATCGGCGTTATTTTGTGACGCCGGACCAGGTCGAACGCGGAGTCAGCTTCCGCTTGCGCCGTGGGTCTAGTGCAATGTTCCGAACCGTTATGGTGACCGGATCTCCCGAGCGGGCGCCGCAGCCGGCCAGCGAGAAATTGTCCGTCAGCAAGCGGGTGCGGACTTTGCAGGGCCAGCGGGTCGATCTCGGTGATCTCACACAGGGCGATCAGCTGGTTGTTGCTTTAACGCTCACCCCGCGCGAGCGACGCAATAATCCGGTCATCCTGGCCGACCTTCTGCCAGCGGGCTTCGAGATCGAGACTATTTTGCGTCCAGCGGATGGCAATCGCGAATTCGGGCCAGATGGCGTCTTTGCCTGGGTTGGCGATATCGACTCGGCCGAGACAGCTGAAGCGCGTGATGACCGTTTCGTCGCCGCTATTGATGTCGTCGAAGATACCCGGACCCTGGCTTACATTGTCCGAGCGGTGACACCAGGCACCTACACGATGCCGGGCGTGGTCGCTGAAGACATGTATCGGCCGGACGTGTTCGCACGGTCTGCCGCGACAGAGATCACGATTGCGCCGCAAGCCGCCGGTCCTGGTGGTAGCAGATGATCTGGCTCAAGCGGCTGGCGATCGCGATTGCGGTTTCGCTGGCTGCGATCTTCGTCCTCGATAAGATCTTCCCGCCCCCGATTGAGCGGGGCCGAGTGGTTTCCGTTCTGGTCTCGGATCGTGACGACCGTCCATTGCGGGCTTTTCCGCTGGACAATGGCACCTGGCGCTTCGCGGCGGATCTCGATGAGATTGATCCCGTCTTCATCGAGGCCTTGCTCGAAGTCGAGGACAAACGGTTCTGGTCGCACGGTGGCACGGACTGGGTAGGCATGGCGCGCGCTGCACTCAGCTCCGCGCAGGCGGGTCGGGTTGTGTCCGGTGGATCGACCATCACGATGCAAACCGCGCGATTGTTGGAGCCCAGACCCAACCGAACCGTAGGCGCCAAACTTGCTGAGATCTGGCGCGCGCATCAGCTTGAATGGCGGCTGTCCAAGCGTGAAATTCTCGAGCTCTATCTGACGCTCACCCCTTATGGGGGCAATCTTGAAGGCATCCGGTCGGCCAGCTGGCGCTATTTCGGACGTGCGCCGGACCGGCTTTCCGATGACCAGATCGCACTGCTCATTGCCTTGCCGCAATCGCCGGAAGTGAGACGACCCGATTTGCGTCCAGACGGGGCGCGTCAAGGGCGCGATGAGATCGTCGCGAAGCTGGAACGGCTCGGCTATTTCCCACCGCACCGTGCGGATGAGGCGCGCACCGCGCACATTCCAGGGCGCCGATATACATTTCCCGCCAGGGCCTGGCACGCCACCAGCAATGCCGCTGGAAACCGCCGACAAGACGTTCGTTCGACCCTGGATTCAGGCTTGCAGGCCGAGCTGGAGCAATTGGCAGCACGGCATGCCGTGACCCTGGAAGAAGATGCTCAAATCTCGATTCTGGTGGTCGATATCCCATCGCGGGCGGTGCGCGCAGCTGTCGGATCCGCGGACCGAAACCGACCAGGCGGTTGGATCGATCTGACCGCTCAGGCGCGGTCGCCAGGCTCAACGTTGAAACCTTTTATATACGCTCTGGCATTTGATGATGGCAGCGCTGCGCCGTCGACCCGGATCGCTGATTTGCCCAAACGATTTGCGTCCTATCAACCCGAAAATTTCGACCGCCTGTTTCGTGGTGATGTGCGCATATCCGAAGCACTGCAGCATTCATTAAACGTGCCTGCTGTTCTGACACTGGACCGGATCGGCCCACAAAGGTTTGCCGCGGCTTTGACTCTGGCTGGCGCTTATCCGCGCATTGGCGGGGCCGCGCGGAAAGAACCTGGTCTGGCTTTGGCCCTTGGCGGGGCGGGACTGACGGCGCAGGAATTGGCAGTGCTTTATGCGGCGCTTGGCGATGGTGGTCTGGCGCGCCCCTTAATCTGGGACGAGGATCAATTGGTGGCGCCGTTTGATGGCTATCGCTTGATGAGCGCTGACAGTGCCGAGCAAATTATCAAGATCCTTCAGGACACGCCAACGCCAACTGGACGGATGCCAGCGCGCCTGACCGCCAATGCGCCCGAAGTGGCCTTCAAGACCGGAACCTCATACGGCTATCGCGATGCGTGGGCCGCGGGTGTGGCTGGCGAATATGCCATCATCGTCTGGGTTGGGCGGGCGGATGGGGCGCCGCGACCGGGCCAAACCGGACGCAAGGCCGCGCTGCCGCTTTTATTTGAAGCGGTGGACCGGGCGAGCCACCACCTCGGACCGTCCGGGGCGGCATCTGCGAAACTGATCCGGAGACACGCGATCCAGGCGCAGGGCGCTTTGGCCGAGTTTGATAGCGAGGCGCGACCGCCTGAGATCCTGTTCCCGCCCCGCAATGCCGAACTCTGGGCCGGAAAAGTGGATGGCCAACCCGCACGGCCATTTGTCTTCGCGGGCCGCGGGGAAGGGGCGTTACGCTGGTATGTCGATGGCGCCCCTGTGCGCCTCGATGATGGCGGTCTGCCAAGCTGGCGACCGATCGAGGCCGGGTTCTATCAGGTGTCAGCCGTCGATCCGACGGGGCGGACCAGTTCTGTTGGCGTGCGCGTGCTGGATTAAACGCTGACGCGACTTGCCGCACCGATAGGTCTGGACAGATTGCGCAAAAAAAGTGACACTGGCGTCATGAATAAGACCCATTACGACGTTTTGATCGTCGGGGCCGGGCTTTCCGGCATCGGCGCCGCCGCGCATCTGCAGAGACGCAGCCCTGGTCGCTCCTATCAAATTCTCGAAATGCGAGACGCCATGGGCGGCACCTGGGACCTGTTCCGCTATCCGGGGATTCGCAGCGACAGCGACATGCACACGCTGGGCTTCAATTTCAAACCCTGGAAAGCGCAGAAGGCCATCGCAGATGGTCCGGCCATTCGCGAATACATCCACGAAACCGCGGATGAGTATGGCGTCAATCCGAACATTCGCTATGGCCACAAAGTCGTCAGTGCCTCCTGGGACAGCGATGCGGCGCAATGGACCGTCGAGGTTAAGGTCAAAGGCAAGCGTCAGAAACAGAAACTGACGTGTAACTGGCTGCATATGTGCGCCGGCTATTATAATTACGAAAAAGGCTACACGCCGGAGTTTGAAGGCCGTGACGAGTTCGAGGGTGATATCATACACCCACAGCTCTGGTCCGAAGATTATGACTATTCGGGCAAGAAGGTTGTCGTGATCGGATCGGGGGCGACGGCCATGACCGTGGTGCCCGCGATGACCGACAAGGCGGAACACGTGACCATGCTGCAACGTTCGCCCACTTATGTCGTGTCTCGTCCATCTGTCGACAAGATGGCGAATGGTTTGCGCAAGTTTCTACCAGGTATGATGGCCTATGGTATTACCCGCTGGCGCAACGTGCTGATGCAGCTTTTCATTTACAATCAAACCCGTCGTCGACCTGAAAAGGTCAAGGATCGATTGCTCGACCTGACACGGGAAGAGATTGGCGCCGAAATGGTCGAGAAACACTTCACGCCAACCTATAATCCCTGGGACCAGCGCTTGTGCCTGATCCCCGACAGTGACTTGTTCACCGCGCTGAATGAGAAGAAAGCGTCCGTGGTGACCGATCATATCGAGCGATTCACCAAAACCGGTATCAAGCTGAAATCCGGCGAAGAGCTTGAGGCAGATCTCATTGTTACAGCGACCGGACTAGACCTGCAATTCGTTGGCGGCGCCGATTTCTTCGTCGATGGTCGCAAGCAGCAACCAAACGAATTGCTGAATTATCGCGGTGCCATGGTGTCGAACATCCCCAATATGACGACGGTGTTTGGCTATACCAATGCCAGCTGGACCCTGCGCGCGGACCTGACCAGCGAATACATGTGCAAGGTGCTCAACCATCTCGAACGCGAGAACTATGTCGAAGCGCGGCCGGTCGCCGACGGCGTCGAGGCAGATGCCGATTTTCTGGACTTCTCGTCTGGCTATGTCCAGCGCGCGCTGGAGCGGTTCCCACGACAGGGTAAGGATGCGCCCTGGTTGATCACACAGAATTATGCCCGCGACATCTTCCTGATGCGCCATGGCAAGCTGGAGGACGGATCGCTGATTTTCCGCCGTGCGCATGAAACTGTCAGCGATGTGGCCCAGCCGGTGCCGGTGGCTGCGGAATAGCAGACCAGAACACAATTCAATCTTGAACGTCCGCGCGCTCCGGCGTATGAGACGCGTTCAGTGCAGCCTTAGCTCAGTTGGTTAGAGCGCCGGTTTGTGGAGCCGGAGGTCCTTGGTTCGAACCCAAGAGGCTGTACCATCCTCCAAGGAGTTAGTGGCTCAACCCTTGCGGGGGTTCAACCAACTATACGCGCTTTCATACCGCTCAAACCCGTCATCCGGCACGACGAAGTGGCAGCGAAGCTGGCTGCTGACGAAATCGGTGAGTACGAAGCCATTGGTGTGACGGTAATGCGCGCCGAGGATCGGCTTGACGGCATCAGTTGCTTCCTGCAGCCGATAATGCGGAATAGTCGGGAAGATGTGATGGATGACATGCAGATTGCCGATATTGTGGGTCAGCCAATTAAACGGCCCATAATTGCGATCGACTGAGGCGAGGGCGCCTTTCAACCGGGTCCAGTCCTCTGCATCATAGACCGGAACGTCCGGATCGACATGCTGCATATAGGTGACGAAGGTCAGCCAGGCGCCATAGATCAGATAAGGCGCGAGGATATACTTGGCGAAGAAAACCCAGCCAAACATGAACCCGAGCGCGACATACAGGCTGAGAAATCCAATCAGGGAGAGTAGTCCGAAATACCAGGAGATCCGAACGGAGGTCGTATAGAGATCGCTCTGCGGCAGGTAGTGACTGCCCGTGACCGGTTTGTAAGTGGTCAGATTGCGAATGCCGATCTTGTACATCGGCCAGCCGATCAGCACGAAGATGCCGGACCGGAAGATGATTTTCCGAAACAGCGTGTCTTCCCCTTTGCCCGCTGGGCGGAACACTTCTTCTTCGCGAAAATGACCCGTCTTCATATGGTGCAGCGCGTGGCTAAGCTGCCAGCCACGATAGGGCACCAGGATCGCGCCATGCACCAGAATGCCGACAATTGTGTTGATTGTCCGGTTCCTGGAGAATGAGCCATGCCCAGCATCATGCCCGATCACGAAGAGGGACCAGAGCATTGTGCCGATCAGGAAGATCACCGGCCACTCGATGTACCAGGCCGTGGTTTGAGAGAGAATCGCATATAGGCCCGCAATCACCACCAGGTCGAAGACGAGGTAAGCGAAGGACCGCATTGTGCTCGGTTGAAAGCACCGCTCCGGAATCGCCGCGCGAAGTTGTTGTGCTGTGAATGGAAGCTCTTTTGACGCCATGCCCGACTCTTTAAAATATTGTCTTGTCAAAACGGTCCCCATCCATCGCCTAGAAAAGCAGACGGAAAGTTAACGAGCAAGTATTGATTGGGTCCATGATGACGCATGCAGGACACACCAATTCAATGGAAACTGCGAAGAGTCACTCCCGGACTTGCCCCATGGGGTGACGAAAGCTACGAAGCACCCCATATCTGCTGCGGCGCGGCATCGCGCGTCGCTTTTTATGGAGACAGGATGTCAAAAGAAGAAATCATCGAGTTTAACGGCACGATCGTTGAACTTCTGCCGAACGCGACGTTTCGCGTAAAGCTGGAAAATGATCACGAGATCATTGGGTACACAGCCGGCAAAATGCGTAAGAACCGCATTCGTATCCTCACCGGAGATAAAGTTCTGGTAGAAATGACCCCTTATGATCTGACCAAGGGTCGGATTACATATCGCTTCAAATAGGCGTCCAGCCTTGAGCGAAGCGCAGGTTCCAGACGGATTTGAGCGGCACTTTCGTCGCTCCGGACTGACCGACCCCTGGGAACCGCTCTATTCACGACAATTACCGGACCGCATTCAGATGGGCCTGTTCCTGGCGGAGCAACATTGTAATTCGCGTGGCCTGGTTCATGGCGGACTGATCGCGGCTCTCTCAGATAATGCCATGGGTCTGTCCTGTGTAGTATCCTTACGCGCCGCGGACAGGGATGTCGGCAAAGGGCTGGTCACGGTTTCGCTGGGGACCGATTATCTCGGAAGTGCGAAGCTTGGCGACTGGTTGCTGATCGACCCGGAGCCGGTCAAGGTCGGGGGATCGATTTGCTTTGCGCGGGCTATCATCAGCAGCAATGAAAAGCCGGTCGCAATGGCGAACGCAACGTTCAAGATCCTATGAGTAAATTGGTGCTTGCCAGCGCTAGCCCACGGCGGCAGCAACTCCTGGCCCAGATTTCCGTTACGCCGGACTCAATATCGCCCGCGGATATTGATGAGACGCCGAGACTCGGCGAGTCACCGCGGGCCTATGCCATCCGAATGGGACGTGAGAAAGCCGAAGCCGTGCACGTATCTGGCCAATTTACACTGGCCGGCGATACTGTTGTTTCGGTCGGGCGGCGTATCCTGCCGAAAGCTGAAACCGATGCGGAGGTAGAGGCCTGTCTGAAGCTGGTTTCTGGGCGCGCGCATCACGTGATGACGTCCGTCTGTCTTATTGCGCCGGAGGGGCAGACCGCGGCGCGATTGAGCGATACCCGCGTGATTGTCAAACGCTTATCGGTATCCGAAATTGCGGCCTACGTCACAACTCAGGACGGGCTGGGCAAGGCCGGCGGCTATGCCATTCAAGGGCCGTTTGGGGCGCATATCAAACAGATTACGGGCAGCTATACTGGCGTGATGGGGTTGCCGGTCTACGAAACCGCGCAGCTGCTGGCAGGGCTTGGTTACCGATTATAGAAGTCGAATTCGAGCTCATATTGCAAATGACCATCGCCCATGGACAGGTCATAGTCGGCAAATCCATAAACATAGTCGAACCGCACCGATTGTGACGGTAAGTCAGCGGCATTGCGCAGACGAATATCGTTGCGAAACTCCATGATCTGGGTCGGGCTTCCAAACAGGTCGCCGACGGTGTCGATATTTGTTAGTGACTGTATGTAGTTGCCATTTCGGGTATCGGCGCCGAATGCCATGCCATCATCGACGCCTTGCCGCGTGACGCCATAATCGAACGCGACCCGGTTGAGCAGATTGGCTGTGTTGAAATTGTCGGTCGGGCCGATCAAGCGGGCTTCTGCAGTGAGATAGAAATCGGTGCGGGAAGATAAGTAGAAACTGCGTTGAGCCGATGTATCTGCGGCGACGAGATTGGTGCTCAAAGAGACGTTGAACGGGTCGAGCGTGTCGCCGGCATCGAGAAAGCCATTGCTGTTGCCATCATTCGGCAATCGGTCCGGAATGCCATCGCCATTTGTGTCGATGCCGAGGAGAACGCTTTGATCTTCCAATGGCACGGTGTGAAAGCCTTCGTTGCGCGTGCCGGTAATGACCGGATTGACGCCGCCTGCGCCTTGAAAGGGGTTTCCCGTCCAGGGGATCATGCGGTCGCCTGCCGGAACGGTGCCGCCCGTCGCGAAGACAAAATTGTCATAGACGTCGAAAGAAAAGCCATCATGCACCACGACGCAACCATAGACCCGACAATAAAAATCGGAATCAATCCAGGAGGCACTGGCGCCAGGCGCGCTCAAAAGCGCGCCGGCCGACAAGAGCAGGCCTTTAAGACTAGTCCAGGTTCGACGCGTCATTTTCTGGAGCCTCAATCAATGGCGCCGAGTCGACAAAGGAGAGGGCAGTCGTGTACGGCGCCAGCTGGACGGTCCCACTGCTGCTCTGGGGCGCATGGATGTCTTCCAGCATGACTCGCAATTCCGGATTGGCCGGGACGTCCTCGCTCAGTGGTAGGCGGTACTTTCGAGAGGCTTCATGCAAGACGACGAGGTTATTAATGGGCGCATGGATCGTGTCACCAGAGTCCCCGCTGATCTCAATTTCTCCTCGCAAACGGGAATGAGCATTCCCACTATTCTCGAGTTGGAATACTAGGGCGTTCTCGCCATTTTCCGATTTCGTCAGAGTCGCGGCCGTGATTTCCGGTTTGCTCTCGCCATGACCCATTGTGAGATAGAACAGGCTGGCAATCTGGTACTTTTTCCAGACGCCGGACTGACCAGATCGCTCTTCGGGCAGAAGCGTAGAAGCAATGAGTGCGAATCGATAATCCCCCTGGCGATCAATCCGGATCGGGGCCGACATGTCGACAATGACTTGTTCGGTTTCGCCCGGGTTCAAAGTAACAAAAGCCGGGCTGAACCGCACCCAGTTGGCGGCGGAGGAGTCTGTTTCACCGGGGGGGTCGAGTTTGATCTGACCGTTTTCATCAAGTTCCCAGTCGGCGAGGCCGAGAGTCAGCGAAATCGTATCTTCCTGATGGACATTGCCAATATTGATCACCTGGCGCTGGCGCTCGCCGGGCTGAATCGCCATTTCGATCGTGGTCGGCTGTAATCCAATTCCAAATGATGATGCCGGAACGGCCATGGCCGCCATCGCCAAAACAACGCAACCCGCGCGCAACGCAGTAGTAAAGCGCATCAGAATCCCCTAAATTTTAAGCTCTTATTTTCCATAACCGTAATCGAAGAGGGTTACTGGAGCGTTTCTAATGATGTCAGCGGCTTGTCGCTGATGCAGCGCTCGGGTAACGCGAAGCCATGAAACTGCCAGGTCACAAGAAGCGAACGCATGTCGCGGCGGACCTATCGTCCAGACCCGGCCGCATTCGGGCGGAACGCGAATTGATACTCGGGGATCACGGGTTCCTGCGCGAGAGTTTTCAGAACCTGCATCAGATCAGCGATGAGATGTGGCGGTCAAATCAACCAAACACGCGGCAAGTGGCAGAGCATGCGAGATTGCGCGGAATCAAGACGATCATCAACCTGCGCGGGCCGAGCACACGGGGCTATTACCTGTTGGAAAAGGAAGCGTGCGCAGAGAATGGCGTCGATCTGATCGATTTTCAGGTCTATTCGCGCGATACACCAACTGTCGATACAGTGATGGCGGCGAAGAAGCTGTTTGGAACGATCGAATATCCCGCTTTAATGCACTGCAAGTCTGGCGCGGACCGCGCGGGGCTGATGAGCGTCCTTTACGCGATTTTTCGGCTTGATGAACCGGTATCCGTCGCCATCCGGCAACTTTCGAAGAAATATCTGCACTTGCGGGAAGGCAAAACCGGGCTTCTGGACGCGTTCTTTGAGGCCTATCTGGCGGCGGAAAAAGCCAGCGGGATCGGCTTCGAGGACTGGTTGCAGACGGAATATGACCGGGTTCAAGTGAAAGCGGATTTCCTAAAATCCGGGCAGGCGAAGTGGCGACTCGATCGTTTGCTGCGCAGAGAATAGGCGCGTTTTTCACTGGCCTTGGCGCGGGATTCGTGGAACGTTAACCCTGTGCGAAACAGTGAGGAAAGGGGTTCGCCAATGAAAAAAGTAGTTATTGCGTCTATGTTTGCTCTGGGATTGGCAGCATGTGGCGGCGGTGGTGGCGGCGCTAAGGCGGCGCTCGTCAAATCGTGCCTTGATGATGGATCTACCGACGAAACAACCTGCTCTTGCATGGCTGATGTGGCAGTCGACAAATTGGACCCGAAATTGGTCAACATCCTCGTCGAAGCGACCGAAGCGGAAGACGAAGATGCGTTCATGATGTCTAAAATGGGCGAGTTAAGCCCGGAAGAAATGACATCATTCATGACCGTAATGATGAGTGCCGCGACTGAGTGCGGCATGGAAATGTAAGGCAGTCTGCCGAATTTAGTGTCAGCCAACCCGGACCCTGAGAGAATTCAGTTGTCCGGGTTGTCTATGAGGGAAAGAGGACGACATGAAATTCTTCATTATCAACAGTTTCCGCTTGATGGTTTACATCGCTTACATCGTGATCATCTGTCTCGGTGTGGCCATGGGCTATTATAATGGCTTTGTTCTGGAACAGAGTAGCGTCGAATTGCTGAATATCGGTCTGCAGGGGCCGGCGGCGCAATTTCTGACATTGATCGGGCTCAGCTTCCTGGGATGGGTTGCGGCAAGCCTTGTTTGCGGATTGATCGTTACATTTTTAGATATTCGTGATGATATCAATGACCGCTTGCCGGATGCCCGGCGCGACGACTAATCACAGATTTCCCCGGAGGTGCAGATGAGCGCATTACAAGTTGCTGGCGTCTATATCGCGATCAATATTTTGATGCTTGTCTGGTTCGGCTTACGCGTTGTGGCGCGCCGGTTCCGGGGGAAAATCTCCATGGGGGACGGCGGGTCAGACGATCTGGCGCGCGCCATTCGCGTTCATGGGAATGCCTCTGAATATGTTCCGCCCATGTTGGTTGGATTGCTCGCCCTGGCATTCCTGGATGCGCCTGTTTGGGCCCTGCACGCACTTGGCATCGGTTTCACGCTTGGACGGATCATGCATGCCTTCGGGATGAGCGGTGCGCCAATCATTCTGCGGCAATTGGGTATGGTGCTGACCTGGACGGCGATGGGCATTGTGTCGCTTGCCATCCTCTATTTCGCCTTTACCTAGGCGGGCATGACACGGCTCCTTTCGCTCAGCGAACTCGCTACGGACACGCTCGAAAAGACGGCGCAATTAATTGTGCCGTCCTTGCCGTTTGGCGTGTCCTTTGTAATCGCAAGCGGTGTTCTGGTATGGGGGGCGGGGGCACTGCCCGATGGTGGAACCGGGTTCTTTCTCTTTGTCGCCCTGGCGTTCGGTGCATTGTTCGCCCACAGCCTGTTTTCTGCCGCGATGTACCGAGCCGTCCTGCCAGCTGAAAACGGTTTGTTGAACAGCGCCTGGAAACTGACTTTAGCCTGGCTCCTGGTTATGGTCGTCGCCGCAATCGCCGCGACCATTATTGTTCTGTTTTTCTCCCTGATCGGCGCGAGCCTCGGCGTCGCTTCAGGGGAAGCCGGGCGGGAGATTACCGACATGACCGCTCAAATGCGCGCGGGTGGGACGTTCTGGCCCCTCTTCGCGCTCTTTCTCTTCACTTTGGTCGGCCTGTTCTGGTTTGCCGTGCGTCTGATGCTGTTTGCGGGAGCAAGCGCTTTGCGTGGGCAGGTTCACGTGTTCCGCACCTGGTATTGGACAAAAGGCCAGTTTCGGGTGCTGGCGCCACTGATGACCAGCTTTGTCGTCCTCCCGATCTTGGGTCTCTCAATGATCGCTCAGTTCGCGAATGCCGCCATGTTTAGCGCCCTGGAAACGCCTTTGGAAACGGGGATTTCGGTGGCCTTTATTACCTTGATCCTGCTGCCCAGTGCCTGGCTGGGGCATGCCTTCGCGGCGAGTGTTTTCGAACGGTTGGCACCAGAAACGCCAGTTGACGAAAGCTGAGAGCTGATTACCCCTGCCATCTGTGTGGGAGGGTAGATTGGCCAGGAAATTCAGTTTTGATAATGCCGCATTTCATTTTGTGCGCACCGATGGCGCAAGTGGATTCTTGCCCAAATTTCTGATCGCCTATTTATTGATTAGCGCGGTGTTCACGGCGGTCAATTTCGGCATTCAGATGTTGCTGTTTGGCTCCATGAATGGCCTCGCAGAACAGATGGCGAGTGGACGAGTGTCGTCGCCCGGCCAGTTTGGTGCCATCGGTCTCTATTATCTGCTTTTGATGGCCATTGGCAGCGTATTCTGGGCGGTGTTTGAAGCATCTGTTCAGCGTCGATACGTGCTCGATGAGGGCTTCATGATCAGGTTTGGCGGAGATGAGCTTCGTTTATTGGTCGTTGGCCTTCTTTGGTTTTTGTTTTTTCTTGGTATCTACATAGGTTTGGCCCTGGTCATTGTTGGTTTACCCTTTGTTGTGGGCAGCGTCAGTTCGAACGTCGGAGTGTTGCTGCTTCTACCCTGCATTTTCGGCGGTCTGGGTGTGTGGATCTGGCTTGCAGTGAAGTTCTCAGCCGCGAGCGCGTTGACAATCCGTGACAAGAAAATCAAATTTTTCGATTCCTGGTCCGCGACCAGAGGTCGGTTTTGGCCGCTGCTCGGCGCGTATCTGGTCCTCGTTATCTTCGTTCTGATTGCCTACTTCTTCGTCGTCGGGATCGCGATGGCCGTCATGTTCGGGGGCGGATTGAATTTCAGCGATCCGGATTCTCTCGCAATGCTCGGCAATCCACAATCATTGGGGATTATGTTCGTGGTCTTTTTCCTGCTTATGTCAGTGGTTCAGGCCCTGTTCCTGTATGTCTGGGCAGGTCCTGCTGCTCTGATTGCCAAGACAGATCCGCGCGGCGGGGGAGCGCCGAACGTGGCCGACGAATTCGCCTAGGTCACGACGCCGGCGGCAAACAGCGCGTCAATACTGTCAGCATCATAACCAAGCTTGTTCAGCACATCGCGCGAGTGCTCGCCCTGGCGCGGTGACGCGCCTTTGGGGCCGTCATCTGCCCCCGGAAAGCGGATCGGTGAGGCTGGAGACGCGAATGTTGAGCCATCACCACTGGCGCTGGGCACCTGAGTAATCCCGCCCGCGGCAGCGACCTGCGGGTCGGCTGCGACTTCGGCCAAAGTCTGTACCGGAGCCCATGCAATGGCTTCATCGTCCAGGCGCTGGGCGATTTCAGCCTTGGTGTATTTGCCGAACTCCGCATCCATCAATGTCACCAGCTCCGCTGCATGGGCGCGTCGGGACTTACCCGTTGTGAACCGCTCATCCTCGATCAGGTCAGCCCGATCCATGACCCGGCACAAAGGGGGCCAGTCAACATTGCCCTGGCGGGAAACGATACAAATCCACGCACCATCCTTGGTCTTGAAAAAGTTCATCAGCGGCTGGATTTGTTCGTGGCGGGATTTGGTCGATCCGATCCGGCCAAAGAAGAGCTGAATCGCGAAATCCGATCCCATGGCGAACAAGGCGGCGCGCAGCAAAGAGGCTTCGACCAATTGACCTTCGCCGGTTCGGTGCGCCTTCACCAGCGCGGCGCAAATCCCTGCGGCCGCGGCCATGCTGGTCGTGTGATCGCCAAAGGCGGTTCGCAGGGCAAACGGGTCCTGTCCTTTCGGCACGGTGAGATGTCCGACCCCGGCCCGCGACCAGAATGAGGCGACATCAAAGCCCGGCTTGTCTGCATCCGGACCCTCAAGGCCGTATCCGGTCAGCGTGCAATAGACGAGTTTCGAATTGATCTTGTGGAGGCTTTGATAGTCCAGGCCTGACCGCGTTAATCCGCCCGGACGAACATTGGTGAGGAAGACATCCGCATCTTTCGCCAGTTCGCGCAGAATTTTCTGTCCATCTTCCGTCCGTGTATCGAGCACAATCGACTTTTTCCCGCGATTGTCGAAGTCGAAGACCGGATTGTCCTGAATATCCGTCCCAATCGTACTGAAAAAGTTGCGAATCGGATCCCCGCCCGGCGGTTCAATCTTGATCACGTCGGCGCCCCAGTCGCTCAGAATGCTCCCGGCGCCCGGTGCGGCCATATATGTGGCGTGTTCGATTACTTTGATGCCGTCTAGCATAGGCGCATCCTATCTCTTGTCTTCTTTGGGCAATCGCCTTTTGGTAAACTAGGTATTAACCCGCTCAGTCCATTTATTCACAAATCTAGATCGGCGACAGGGATACCCCCGCGATATGACTGTACAAAGCATGCGTCCAGAGCTCAGTGAAGGCGATATTATTCGCCTGATGAAAGGCGAGACGTCTGAGGAGCGCGCAACCGTCGCGCACCGCCTCTGCCGCCGTATCGCCACCGACGTATTGAGCGACGATGAGCGCCTTTTCGCTGATGAAATCATCCAGATCCTCGCCAAGGATACGGCCGAACTGGTGCGCCGGACCCTGTCCGTCACGTTGCGCAATTCGCCCCGCTTGCCGCACAGCGTCGCCGTACAATTGGCACAGGACGTGGAATCGGTGGCGATTCCATTGCTGGAAAACTCTCCCGTCTTCTCTGACGAAGACCTGATCGAGCTGGTTCTATCTGTGACCGCTGCAAAACAGGTGGCAATTGCCGGTCGGGCAACCGTGTCTGGCGCCTTGTCCGAAGTCATTTGTGAACATGCCTCCGAAATCGCGGTTGAGACCATTGCCGGAAATTCTGGCGCCGATCTGACCGATCGGGCCATGGAGCATTCGGTTGAGCGCTTCCCAGCCAATCAGACCATGCATGAGAATCTGGTGCTGCGGGATCATATTCCGGTCCATATTGCCGAAAAAATGGTGTCTCTGGTGTCGGGCCAGGTGTTTGACCTGTTGATCAATCGCCACGAACTGCCGGCGCAAATGGCCATCGATCTGGCGGCGGGCGCCCGCGAACGGGCGACGATTGATCTGGTCGAGCAGGCGGGACGGACGCATGACATGCCGCGCTTCGTCTCACAGCTCAATTTGAACGGTCGTCTGACGCATTCCCTGATCATGAGGGCCTTGTGCGTCGGGCATATGCCTTTTGTCGAGCATGCGCTGGCGGAACTGTCAGGCGTGCCACACGCGCGCGCCTGGTTGATGATCCACGATGCCGGGCCGCTCGGGCTGCAGGCGATCTTTGATCGTGCGGGTCTGCATCGGAAACTGCTGCCCGCGTTCAGAGCCGCTGTGAAAGTCTATCACGAACTGGAACTTGATGGCGAAGCGAATGACCGGGCACGGTTTCGCATGCGCATGATTGAACGGGTGTTGACCCAGTTCCAGGCTATTCCGAAAGCGGATCTCGATTATCTGTTGGAAAAACTCGATGCTTATGCGGAGCAAGCCAAGCGCCGCGATGAGAACGCCGCTTAGGCGTCAGCCCGCATCCGAAAGCCATATTCCACTCCAAGTTCACCGAGGAAGTAGCTGTCACGCCAATTGGCATGCTCGGCAATGACCAGCATGCCGGAACTCACAGCTGCTTCAATACGATCCTGAAGCTCGGGCTCTTCTTCGATCTTGCGGGCATCAACCCGCAAACTGTCCAGCAACAGCCGCATGGAGTGGCTGAGCGGGCATTGCCAGGACCGGGTCGCATTCAGCGAAATCCGGAACCCGCATCGACGCAAGGCTTCAACACCATCCTGCGCATTTTGCGCCGCTGGCAGAGCCAGAGCCGCGTCCTGGATCTCGAAACAGATTTCCTGAGGGCAGAGGCGAGTCCGGGCAATGGCGGCGTCGCAAGCGACCGCCGTGTCGGGATGGATCAGCGCAACCAGGGGCATTTCAACGATGACCGGACGCTCGGTCGTGCGATTGTGTGCATCGTGGGCGACGTCCTCGACATGTTCCGCCATCCAGGTGGCAGGTGAGACGGGCTCGCTGCGTTCTGCAGCGAGCGCCGCTCGGCCGAAAACCGCGCGCTCTTCGAAGCGTTTCTCGGTTTCGGCAAACAGCAACACAGCTTCCCCAGTCTCCATATGCATGACTGGCAAGAGACGATTTCGAGCGGGCGCCGGATTGGCGGCTTCAAACGGGGTGGTGTGAGTAAGGCGCATTCTGCTTCCGTGACGTTGCGACAAGCGCCTTACCTACAAAAACATCGTTGAAATCACGCGCATGACGGCGTGATGATTTGTGTCAAATTTGATCGAGTTTCTTTGCGGAGTGCCCATGTCTGAGTCAGCCCCACCACGCCTGTCCGCGACGATCTTATTATTGCGCGATGATCCAGGCCTGCAGGTGCTGATGGTCAAACGCCATTATGAAATCGACTTTGCCTCGGGTGCGTTGGTGTTTCCGGGCGGCAAGGCGAATGAGGAAGACAGCGATCCGGCCTGGTCCGACTGGACCGATGGCGACTTTTCCGGGACCGAACAAGCCGCGCGGATCTCCGCTATTCGCGAAGCCTATGAAGAGGCCGGGATCATTCTCGCGCGCGCCAAGTCCGCGCGCGGTGCTGGGGCCACTTTAGTCGGATCGGATGTGGCAGAAGCGCTCAATCCCATGCGTGGGCCTGTGGATCGCCGCGAGCAAAGCTTCCTGGCTTTGATCCAGCAGCATGACCTTGTTCTGGCGCTCGATGCGCTTGTGCATTTCGGGCATTGGATCACACCGACCATGATGCCGAAACGGTTCGATACGCATTTCTATCTCGCCGCGACTCCGCCAGAGCAGGTCGCCGAACAGGATGGCCGCGAGACGACAGAGGCCGTCTGGCTTGGACCTCAGCAGGCGCTGGATATGGAGGAGGCGGGCACCGCCACGATCATTTTCCCGACCCGGATGAATCTCGGCAAACTCGCAGAGACGGCGACGACGTCAGAAGCTCTGGACCGGTTTGCGTCTGAGTCTGTTGTCACTGTGCTGCCCGTGGTCGGAAAGGACGATGTCGGGGCGCCGTGTCTGCACATTCCCAAAGAGGCCGGCTACATTCAGCATATGGAGCCCCTGCAGCGGGTTGCTAATGTTGCCAAAAGCAAATGACAAAGCGTTTTGGAGACAGTGTTGAACTGACCCGCAACGGGACCATTGCCGTGGTCACGCTGGATCGCGGGGATGGCCGTAATGCGCTGTCTTTGAAGGCCATGCAGGCGCTCACCGATGCGGCGCAATTCCTCATCTCGGATACAGAGTCGAACGTGGTTGTCCTAACCAGTCGTGGGGCGTTTACAGCTGGCGCGGATCTCAAAGACCCGGACCGTGCAGATATGCGCGAAAAGACGCGGCTGGAACAGCGTCAATCTCTCAAACTGGGCCCTGATATGTGTGCCGCCTGGGAGGCGCTTGAGCAGATCACCATTGCGGCGATTGAAGGCTATTGCATCGGCGGGGGCGTGGCGCTCGCGGTTGCATGCGACCACCGCATCGCGGCTGAGGATGCGTTCTTCCGCCTGCCGGAAATCCCGCTGGGCATGAATATGAGCTGGCAAACCAACCCGCGGACGGTGGCTCTGGTTGGACCGTCGCGCGCGAAGCTTTTCACCATTCTTGGCCAACCATGCCCGGCCGAAACTGCGCTCGCCTGGGGATTGGTAGATCAGGTCACACCGTCTGGCGAAGCCATGGCGGGTGCGATGGAATTGGCTCAGCAATATGCGAGCGTGCCTCCCATTGCTCTGCGCATGACCAAACAGGCGATCAATGTTGCCGCGAATCCGCTGGGCCATGCCACCAGTTTCATGGATCGAGATCAGTTTGCGTTCGCGGCCACAACGGATGATCAAACCGAGGCCATCAAGGCCTTTCTGGAGAAACGCGATCCTTCATTCAAGGGTGACTGAAGTTAAACCCAATCAAGCCCAAAGGGGCTTTACGCAATTTTCTCGTGTCACATCGATTTCGAACGTGATCGGCGTCGGTGACATGCGTGGCCTACGACCGGACAGCGTCTTGTGAACCTGCGCAAACGCGGCTTTTGCGACTGTGATGGGCCCAACATCGCCGGTCAGCGTTGGGGACAGGTTCAGGTTGCGCCTCATCAATCCATTCGTATAGGCCGCATTCGCATTCATCAGCGCGCTTAGGGTCATGAATTCGCAGGACAGGGAGACATTCACGCAATCCGCATTACGCACACGGTGAGGCGCGAATTGCGGCCATGTCAGCCCCATACCCGGCGTTAAATCGTGCACCGTCGCCTGATCATCAAAGCGGACGCGATAGGGCAACTCTTCGTCCCGCGTCATGTGGATAATGTCTTCTATGTAGGAGGAGGGCGCCAGGTCCTCGTCCCGGGTATAGACCCATAGGCGTTTTTCACCGCGCAACTGGAACAGCGAAACCATGGGGATATCGAGGTGGTAATTGACTTCCACTTTCGGAGACGAAATCAGCAATCCCATGTCCCGTTTCATGGTTTTTCGGCCTGTCGCCGCTTCGAGACTGTCAAAAATGGTCGCAGAAATATGTTCCAGATCGAACAATTCTTCGCCAGCCCGTCTTAAATTGAGCCAGATTTTTCCGTTCTTCACGGCTTCGACAATGTCTTGCCCACTCATATGAGGCGCTCGGCCACGCATGGACGGGCCTTCGCCTTCGCGTTGTTCCGAGAAGGCCCAAATGTCGAGATTCTCCCGTGGATACTCGTCAATCAGGTGCGCTAACCCATCATCTGTGAACAGATTTGATTGCGCAATATTGTGTTCGGCGAGCAGGGTTTCCTGTCCGAAACCCCATTCAGAATGGTCTGGCCAATCCACAAACATAAAGCATCCCCACGCATTCGAGTGTCAATTCCCGAGCGAGATGCAAGTTTGGGTCCAGATTCGCCTGTCAGGTGAGTGCGAGACCGGCGCTAGATATCCAGTTCTTCGGCGAAGTGCGCATTTTCCTGGATGAAGCGATAGCGATGTTCCGCCTTTTTCCCCATCAATGTGTCGATCAGCTCAGCCGGTTTGGCTTCTGTCAGCTCATCAATGCTGTCGGGCAGCGTGATCCGCGCCAGGGTGCGCGTTTCCGGGTTCATAGTGGTCTCTTTCAGCTGTCCTGGGTTCATTTCGCCCAGGCCCTTGAATCGGCTCAATTCGACCTTCTGATTGGGCTTGAATTCGAGCTCCATCAGCAGTTCTTTGTCTTCATCATCCATCGCATAGACGGATTTGCCCTTGTAAGAGAGCTTGTAGAGCGGCGGCATCGCCATATAGAGCCGCCCGCTTTCGATCAGGCCAGGCGTCATCTTGTAGAAGAATGTGATGAGCAGCGCCGCGATGTGCGCCCCGTCAACATCCGCGTCGGTCATGATGATGATTTTCTCATAGCGCAGATCATCAATGTTGAAGCGCGAGCCGGTGCCGGTGCCGAGCGCCAGGAGCAGGTCTTGAAGCTCCTGGTTTTTATCCATTTTCTCCGCGGTGGCGGATGCGACATTGAGGATTTTGCCGCGCAGCGGGAGAATCGCTTGTGTCTTGCGATCGCGCGCCTGTTTGGCTGATCCGCCGGCTGAGTCGCCCTCAACGAGGAACAATTCGGTGTCGCCCTTGCTGTCCGCGCAATCGGCCAGTTTTCCGGGCAGGCGAAGTCTTTTGGTCGCGGATTTGCGGGCCACTTCCTTGGCTTTGCGGCGCCGGGCGCGCTCATCCGCACGTTCGACGGCCCAGGTCAGCAGCTTGTCCGCTTCTTTCGGGCTGGCGGCGAGCCAGTGATCGAACCGGTCGCGGACACAATTCTCGACCAGACGGAAGGCCGCCGTCGTCGAGAGTTTGTCTTTCGTTTGGCCGACAAATTCCGGGTTTCGGATGAAGACAGACAGGAGCAGGCCTGAATGGCCCATAATATCGTCTGCCGTGATTGATGTGCCCTTTTTCTGTCCGGTCAGCTCAGCATAATTGCGCAAGCCCTTGGTGATCGCAGAGCGGAAGCCGGCTTCATGGGTTCCGCCATCCGGGGTCGGAATTGTGTTACAGTAAGACCTTGAAAAGCCGTCTGTTTCACCAAATCCGGCAGCGGTCCAGGCAATTGCCCATTCGACTTTTCCATCATCGCTTTCGACCAGGCCAGCAAAATGCTGTTCAGTAATCGTCGCCTTGCCCTTGAAGACTTCATCCAGCTGATCGGCGAGGCCGTTTGGATAAGACAGGGTCTTTTCCGCCGGGA
>JBCBBC010000046.1:0-28285 GCA_038532145.1 Pseudomonadota bacterium
GCATGATAATATGCCATCGCAGGCGCGCTTGGTCTCAGGCGCTTAAAAGCCTCTCCGAAAGGAAGGCAGTTCACTCCCGCGTTTGAAACAAGCGCGCCTTGCCTTTGCCAAACCCTCAAGGCCAAAGCCTGTGAGGCACTTTGGGCTGCGTCGAGGTTTGAATCTGGACCCTTCTCTTCGTCTCGCCTAGGCTCCCTTGGCTGGGGGAGACAGGAGAGAGAGAATGACAAACCTCCATTGGGTGGCCCCCCTGGCCGCTTTCGCCGCTTTTGCTGCCGCCGGCCTGGCCCAGGCGCAGGAGAGCGAAAAGCTCCAACCCAGACAGCTTCAGGAATTGCAATTGCCGCAGCAAATCCTGACCCCGCCGGCAAAGCAGCCGCGCCTTGGCCCCGACGCCATCGACACTGTGGACCGATCCCGCGCGGCCGGATGTATCAAGCATCAGGTTTACAATGTTCAGGGGCTGAACCGGATTTCCACCCAGTTCGTGATCGCGACCTCATCCGGCGACAAGACGTTCAATTTTGAAGGCAATGCCATTCGCTTTGTCCCGGACGGCGATCCCTTGCCGCTGGCGAGCACGCTGGAAACCAATCGCTGGGATCGTATTCTGACCACGCTCGAACGCGCCGGCGCCGCTAACAAGCCGCTTCTGGTCGACTATAATACAGCAACACGAGAAGTGTTCGGAATGTTCGTTCAATGGTCGGAAAATTGTGCGCCCTGATCGTGGCGGGCGAGATAGCCCTCCTTGAACGTATCGCATGAGGAGATCGGCGCATTGGTGTCCATGCCGAACACGATGCGCCAGTCATCCGCCTGCCGGGCCATGGTCAACTGATTGATGCCACAGCCGACCAGGTCACCATTGACCGTGATGGTGAACGGGGCCCAGACACTGGCAAGCGTGCCATAGGTCTCGGTCTCGACGCCGAACAGCACCTCGTGGGCCGCGCCAGTCTCGAGCGTGCCGACCCAGTCGCGCCAGCGCTGCAGGCCATCCGGGCGCAAGTCGCCCGCATCGGTCACACGGCGCAGCGTGGCGCCGTCGGCAAAGACCTGATCGACCATGCTAGCATCGCCCTGATACATGGCGCGCATCATGGAGAACGCGGTGGCTTCCGGGCTGGACAGATCAATCGGGGCGAGCATGTCGGGCGCGGCGTCTTCGCTCGTCGCGATGGGCGTCAATAGAGCCGTCAGGCTCAGGAGGGGGGCAAGGAAGTAGTGGCGCATGGATCAGCCTCGCTTTCGCGCTGTATTGCGCGATCTTCATCTGGCCCCTCTTTGCGGCGGAGCCCTTTTGCGCCACATTGGCGCAAATGTTTGTCGCCGTCTCCCCCGTTTGTCCGACCACCGATTTACCCAAAACGGTGGCGTTCTGGACCAGGCTTGGCTTTGACCTTGTGTTTGCGGATCATGCAGACCTCTCGCAGGCCTCGTATGCCGGCGTTCAGCGCGACACGCTTGAGCTGCATTTGCAGACTTTTACGCCTGACCAGATCCAGACCACGCAGACCATGGCGACCCGGATTCGTCTTATCAGCCGCAACGATCTGGAATCCTTGTACGCGGAATGGGAACCGCAGGGGGTTATCTCGGCCAGGCTTGAAGCCAAGCCCTGGGGCAATTACGAGTTCGGCTTTTACGATCCGGACAAGACCCCGTTCTTCTTCTATGTCGATCTTTGAGGAGGTCACTGATGCCGCCATTTCATCTCGCGTTTCCGGTCCATGATCTCGGCGCGGCGCGCGCGTTTTACGGCGACTTGCTGGGCTGCCCGGAAGGCCGCAGCAGTGACGAATGGGTCGACTTTGACTTTTTTGGTCACCAGATTGTTGCGCATCTTGCGCCAGCGGATTGCGATCCGACCGGGACCTCCGGGGTTGACGGGAAAGAGGTTCCTGTTCGGCATTTTGGTCTGGTCCTGGACATGGCGTCCTGGAAGGACCTGTCGCACCGCCTGACCAGCGAGGTGGACTTCATTATCGAACCCTATGTTCGGTTTGCGGGCGAACCTGGCGAACAGGCCACCATGTTCTTCACCGACCCATCGGGTAATGCGATCGAACTCAAGGCCTTTGCGGATCTCGGACGTTTGTTCGAAAAATAGTAACCATTTTTCGCTTTCTGGAGGCGATTTTTCGACAGATTCCTTGATCGTGAGGGATCGGAGCAGATTGAGCTGGGGGCATAGCAGGAGACCGGTATGGACCTCTTCAATCAGTTTTTTGCGGAAATGACCGCGAACAGCCCGCGTTGGGTGTTAGTCTGGGTGAATGTGATGGTAATCATCCTCGCCCTCGCTATCCCGTTCAGTTTTTCGTATCGCGAAGCGCGGTGGATTCTGCTGGGTTCAGTGCTCGGTATGTTGGGCACGGTTGCGGCTTATGGTTTATTCGGATTTACGCGATTAATGGGGCTCGGACATATCTTGTTCTGGACGCCGACCCTGATCTACATCATCACAGTTCGAGGTTGGAAAACCTATCACAAGACGCTGTTTTCGAGATGGATGATTCTGGCCGCGATCATTATCGGCATCTCGCTCGCCTTTGATGTCGTGGATCTGCTCCGGTGGATCCTCGGTGAACGCGCCCCTATCAAAATCTAGAGTAAGATGCCCAGCGTGCCGAGGACAGTGACCAGGCTGAACATCGGGATAACGGGAATGCGCCGCGCGGGCAGACCGGACTTGATCACGACAAATAGGGCAACCGCAACGAAGCTCGCGGCCCCGATTGTGGCGATCCAGGCATAGTCGAGCCTGGCGGGAAAGATCGCGGCGGTCGCAAATCCCGTTGCGATGAACAGAGTGGTTACGGTTCCAAGATGCCACATCAGGTAAGACAGCCATTTAATTTGCGGGTCGGTGTCGATTGCCAGCAATGGACGCACCACCCTTACGCCGCCAGCGAATACATGAAGCACGGCAGTCGAAGCAGCCAGCAATGCGGCCGCACACAAGAGGATGGTATTGATCAAAATCAGCTCCCAGCTCGCCTCGGCGACACTGTTCGAGCTTCCCGGTGGTTCGTCAATGCCGACGTGCGCCAGTCTATTCGCGGTTTAGTCGCCTTCGCCGGGATTCGGGCTGAAGAATTCGGCCAGCTTATTGGTCTTCTGGGCGAACTCTTCACGATCGGCAGGCGGTTCTTTCATCCGGGTTATATTTGGCCAGACTTTCGCATATTCCGTGTTCAGTTTCAGCCATTTCGCATCTGGCTCATCGTCCGTATCCGGCGTGATGGCTTCGACTGGGCATTCGGGTTCACAGACACCGCAATCGATACACTCGTCCGGGTGGATGACGAGCATGTTTTCGCCCTCATAGAAACAATCGACCGGGCAGACTTCAACACAGTCCATATATTTGCAGCGGATGCAGGCATCCTTGACGATGTAGGTCATTTACAAACTCAGAAATTGATCATGCAGCGCAGCACATGGCTTCGGAGCTGGGACAAGTCAATGCACAGGACTGTCACGGTGCGTTTAGTTCTGCTCTTTTGCGAGCGTGGGCGCGCGTTACGTCATCAATATGCAACAGGCTGGCCACGTGCCGGATGAAAGACTCTTCGTATTTACAAGCCTCTCCATCGGCCAGGGAGACGCGATACAGACCCTCTATCACGCTTGAGCGTTCGCTTTTCGGGAGCGTTTTTACATGCCGCGTCAACGCATGCGTGTCGGTTGCGTCCTCAGCGATTTGTTCGCCATTCAGCAAGACTTCGTCGGCGCGCGTGGCGTCCATGTTGAAACTGGTCACAAGGATTTCTGCGATCATGTCGCTTTCGAGATTGGCATACACGCCGTCGACCAGCGCGGCCTCGACCAGGAGCGCAGCTGCTGCCTCATATGGATCAAGGTCCCGTATCGGCGCTTGCGGCGTGTCATCACCGAAAAAATTCTTCAGAAATCCTAGCATATTCGCCTTATGCGCCGGGCATGACACGTCTGTAAAGCCCCGCAGCTTCAGTTGCTGGACCCCGACGTTCGCCGATTTCGCATACCTCAACCGTCTCAATCGCCTTGGCTTTGTAAAACGTCAGAACATCCCCAGGCGCAATTCTCTGGCCGGCTTTGGTGGTTTTTCGGGTTTGGCCGTGCCGCGTGATCCGAATCCCTTTGCGACTGACATAATCAGTCGCCAGCGCTCGCGTTTTGAAGAATCTGGCGCGCCACAGCCAGACGTCGACGCGGATTTCCGCTTCGGTCTCACTCATTCGATGAGGGTGTGTCCGACGATGGGGAGTCAGTTGCGGGGTCCGGCGTCGTCACTGGCTCAGCTGTCGCTTGCGGCGCCACCACTTCTGGTTTCGCAGGTTTTGGTTTGCGCTTCTTGGGTTTGGGTTTCGGCTTTGGTTTGTCCGGCAAAAGCGCGCCGAGAACAGCGAATGGACTGTCCGGGTCCGGTTCGCGCCGCGCCGGTCGACGCTGGCCGCCGCCATGATGCGGACGCTTGCCGTGCTGGCGTTCTTTTTTCTTTCGGGGTCCGGCCTTGGCAGGATTGGGACGCGCCTGTTTGCGGGCCGCCCGTCTTTGCTCTTGTGCCTCAAGATGCGCCTTGGACTGGAACCGCCACAGTTTCACAACGCCGGTTTCCGGATCCTTTTCTGCTGGCGCGATACGGAACCCTTTCAGCACATTGTGAAAGTCTTCCAGTGGGCAGGACACCATCGAGGCCAGGTCCGGCGGGATTTCAAACTTGGCCTGGTCGGCTTCCTTGCGCCGTTTCGACAATTCCCAGCCGAGTCGCTCGGCCAGATCCGCGCGCACGGCGCGCTTCCCAAAACGCAGATAGCCTTGCGCGGCTAGGTCCTCGTCTGGCCAGGATCCGTCTAATTCGAAACTGCCTGCGCCTTCCGGGGCCACGGCGCGGTCGCGTCCGTCTGCGAGGCCTAACAGCAAGGCCATCAGTTTCTGCGCCGCTGGCTTTTGTGCGTCGGGAATATGCGCAGCGATGCGACCTGAGCGAATTCCCGCCTCTTTCAGTTTGGCCCGATCTTCGGGCCCGGGCAGCAGATTGCGATCTTCGCCGCGCAGATCGCAGGCCGCGCCGGCTTCTAGCAACCGGAAGGCCAGGCCGCGCGCCAGCCCATCCAGAGCGGCTTCATCCGGTGAGAATTTCAACTTGAAATGGGTCGGCAAACGTTTCTGGATCTCGGTCCCAAGCCATTCGTTCAAGCGCGTTTGGGCGGCGTCCTGCTGATGGGCTTCAGCATCCTGCCCACCCATCAGGCTCGCGGACGGCACCAGCCAATGGGGACCTTTCGCCAATTGGGCGACCGGTGCATCATTCCAAACAATCTGGGCCTGTTCGTTCAAACTCAAGGCATTTTCCGGTGCCCCCGAGATCGCTTTCAGCCGTTCGGCAATCACCGGCTCGAGCGCCTGCATCGCGGCGCTGCGCAGCGTTTTGCCTTCGAGATCCGAAGCGCTGGAATCAGGCTCAAAGGTCAGACCGACAAGTTTGCCGACCTTGTGTCCTTCAATGGTGACTTCCCCGGTTTCAGAAACGTCAGTGCTCAACAGATCTTCCCTTTTCAGCCCTGCCATCAGGGCGGTTGTACGCCGATCAACGAAGCGCTGCGTCAGCGCCTCATGCAGCGCGTCCGACAGCCGATCTTCAATCTCTCGCGTTCTTTCGCGCCAATAGACAGGATTTTCAAGCCAGTCAGCCCGGAAACTTGCGTATGTCCAGGTCCGGATCATCGCCAGACGCTGTTGCAGCAAGCCAATATCGCCGACCGTTTCATCCAGAACATTAAGGCGTTCATCCATGGCGGTGTCGCCCAGGCGGGCATCCGGATCCGCGAGCGTTTCAGCCAGACCCAGAATCAGCCGACCATGACCTTCAGGCCCAGCTTTGCGAAAATCAGGCAACCGCGCGAGATCCCAAAGCCGCCTGACATTTCTTGGTCCGCGCACGCCCGGGCCCACCGCGCTGTCTTCTGCCATCCGGCGCAACACCCATTCATCCAGACCATGAGGGTTTTGCCGCAGGCTCGGATGCGGGCTTGGTCGGGCGAGACTGGAAATCAGGGTCCTGATCGATCTGTAATCGAGATCGCTATTGCGCCAGTTCAGGTCGACCACGGGATCATATCGATGATCTTCGACGGCGCGGATCAGGTCGTCTTCGAAATCCGGACAATCATTGGTTTCGCCGAATTCGCCATTGTCACGAAAGCGGCCTGCGCGCCCGGCAATCTGACCGATCTCGGCGGCGCTCAGCCAGCGATGACGTCGACCGTCAAATTTCGACCGACCGGAAAACGCGACCCGATCCACATCGAGATTCAGACCCATGCCGATGGCGTCAGTGGCGACCAGATAATCGACTTCGCCAGACTGATAGAGCGCGACCTGAGCATTGCGCGTGCGTGGGCTGAGGCCGCCCATAACCACCGCGCAGCCGCCTTTCTGGCGACGCAGCACTTCGGCGATCGCATATACCTTGTCGGCGCTGAATCCGACAATTGCCGTGCGCTTGGGCAATTTGGTGATCTTTTTCTGGCCAGCATAAGACAGGGTCGAAAAACGTTCGCGGATGTCTGTCGAAATGTCGAAATCCAGATCACGGAGCACATCGCGCATGGTTTCAGCGCCGAGCAACAGGGTCTCTTGCGTGCCGCGCATATTCAGGATTCGATCAGTGAAAACGTGCCCGCGCTCATCATCATCGGCGATCTGGATCTCGTCCACGGCCAGAAACTCGACGTTGATATCTGTCGGCATCGATTCAACCGTGCAGACCCAATAGCGTGCCCGGTCCGGGACGATCCGTTCTTCGCCGGTGACCAGGGCGACAGCGCGGTCGCCCTTCTCGGCCACGACCCGGTCATAGACTTCGCGGGCCAGCAGACGCAAAGGCAGACCGATCATGCCGGTCGTGTGACCCATCATGCGGTCCAGCGCATAATGCGTTTTTCCTGTATTCGTTGGGCCAAGAATGGCTTTGAGAATGGCCATATGATGAGATTATCCGAGGAAAGATGCGTGCAGGTTCTAGCGGGTTGCACACGGCTCGGGCTGATCTATGTGCGAGTCGACGAGATTTCCATCCCCATCTTCGATTTTGAACTGATCAAGCCAGTCGCGGTTGCGGGTCAAAGGTTGATAGTCGCTGGCGACGTAGAGCCTCAGCTCACGCCGCAAGGGGCAACCATTCGAACGGTGCCCCAGATCGACGCCGACCAATCCTTCCGGGCTCCAGGTAGCGAAATCTGCCTGAATGCGCGGGCGCAAATGCGATCGATAGCTGGCGACCAGAACGCGGCGACTGTCCAAATCTGCCAGATCGACGCTTTCCGAATAACTCTTCGGCCCTGGATTATAGCGCCACATGATCAATGGCACGTCCAATTGATCGCGCAAATAGTAATCGAGCCCGTGCCAGATCTCGCGTTCGTCGACCAGAATGGCCGTCGGCTGCAGCCGTTCAATGTCACGCGCCAATTGTTGAGACAGATCTTCCCACCCGCGCACGCGCTTGAGATCATTGTCGCGGCCAAGCGCGGCGCTCCAGCTTGGTGGACCCAGGGCGAGCGTGATGGCCAGCGCGCCAACCATGGCCTGCAGTCCGATTCCGGCCCAATACGCTGCTCGCCAGCCACGGGCGCGGATCAGGAACCCGCCTATAAACACGCTGGCGGCAGGATACGCGGTAGCGGCCCAGTTGGCGTGTGCACGAGACAGCACAGCCTGGATGGCGATGATGATGAGGACCGGCAGGATGAAACAGGCCAGCCAGCGCTCCTTCGCACCCTGGGCGTGCGCAGCATCCCCGATATCGGCCAATTCTGGTTTTGGACGCAGAAAGATCAGACCCGTAATCAGAGCGATAAAGCAGACCGGTCCAAACACGCCCATCTGGTCGCCGACAAATTCGGGGAAGTGTTCCAGATTGAACAGATCGCCGCCCAGATTGGCATTGTCTACCGTATGGCTGACGGTCTGGAACTCATTCGCGGCATTCCAGATCAGATGCGGCGCGAATACGGTCGCAGCCATAGCGATAAAGGCTGCGCCTTTTGCGCTCAGCACGGCATTTCGGGTCGATTTGTCAAACAGGCTGGTCAGCGCCACTCCGATGGCAAAATAGAGCATCGCATATTTGGACAGAAAGCCAGCCCCGATGGCGAGCCCGAGCAAGAGTGTCCCACCCCATCCGAGATCATCTTCCCGCAACCGCCAGAAAAGATACAATGCCAGGCTCCAGAAGGGAAACAGAACGCCATCCGTCGAGATGACGCCCGAAGACAGAATGATGCCAGGCATCAAATGGTAAGTGACCGTGGTGAAAAGCCCTGCCAGGTTCCCAAACATCCGCCGGGACAGCAGGAACAGAAACACAGATGCAATCGCGTGAAATACGGGCGCAAGGAATCGGATGGCCCATTCAGAATCACCCAACAGTCCGGACGATGCGTGGATCATCCAGGCAATCATGGGGGGTTTCGAGTAATACCCCCATTCCAGCGACTCCCCCCAACGCCAATATTGCGCTTCGTCGGCATAGAGTTCCAGCGGCGAAAACAAGGCGAGAACGATTCGTACGGCCAAGAGGCCTGCAATGATTACGATTGCAAGTTGGCTGAAGCGGTCTGCGGCGGAAGAATTGGCGGCCATGATCTCCCCTTACGCGCCTTGCTCCGCGACATAAACCCTTCGGCGCATGTGTGGCTTATTTGCAATGCCAACCAATTGAGTCAGTGGTTACACAGAACTCTAACACGACTGTCACATTTCTGTAATCTGCGAGATCTAATGCCTCGAAAAGTAGTGTACTCGGGTCATCCTACCCGGCCTGCTTAGTGGCAATTTGAGGGGAAACTCATGTCCAATTGGAAACTCCTATCCGGAGTGGCCGCCGCCTCTATCATGACCGCAGCGATTGTCGCTCCGGCTGAGGCTCAGGTCACAACATCTGAAATTCGCGGTTCTGTTAGCAGTGACTCGGGCGCCGTTGTTTCTGACGCGTCTGTTTCGATCACAGACACAGCAACGGGTCTGACACGCTCGACGACGACCAGTGCGACTGGGGCTTACGCCATCCGCAACCTGCCAATTTCGTCTTCATACCAGGTGACAGTGTCAGCAACTGGCTTGCAGAGCCAGCAAGTAGACAACGTCCCATTGGTTCTGGGCGACACCACCAATCTCGATTTTACACTGACGGCTGATGCTGATCGAACACTGGACACGATCGTTGTTACGGCGTCTGCGACCGACCTTATCCAGACGGCCGTCGGCCCGAGCGCCACTTTTGGTCTCGAAACACTTCAAAACGCGCCGACCATCAACCGCAATATTACCGACGTCTTGCGGATTGATCCCCGCATCTACGTTGATGAAAGTCGCGGCGACATCAACCCAATTCAGTGTGGTGGTAAGAACCCGCGCTTTAACTCACTGACTTTGGATGGGGTACGCTTGAATGACGGGTTCGGTCTGAACTCCAATGGTTACCCAACCGAGCGCCAGCCTTTCCCATTCGACGCGATTGAACAGGTCGCGGTTGAGCTGTCTCCATTCGATGTTGAATATGGTGGCTTCACCGCCTGTAACATCAACGCGGTTACCAAGTCTGGTACGAATGAATTCCATGGTTCTGCCTTCTTCGATTACGCGTCCGATGATTTCCAAGGCGACTCCCTGGAAGGCAGCAGCATTCAGGCAAATCCATTCGATGAGTATCGTTATGGTGCCCAGATCGCCGGACCGATCGTCAAGGACACGCTTTTTTTCTCAGTAGCGTATGAGAAGCTCGAAGGTGCGAATACATTCGACCGTGGTCCAATCGGATCAGGCGCGATCAATGAGGTGAACGTCACACAAGAAGATCTAGACGAAATCTCCCGGATCGCGCGTGATATTTATGGCTTTGATCCAGGTGGTATTCCAACCAGTTTTGACAATGAAGATGAGAAAATTCTCGTCAAGCTGGACTGGAACATCAACAACCAGCATCGTGCGGCCTTCACCTACAACTATAATGATGGCTTCAACATTACACAGTCTGATGGTGACATTGATGAATTCGAATTCTCCAACCACCTTTATGAGCGGGGCGCGGAACTCAATCAATATGTAGGCTTCCTCTATAGCGATTGGACAGACAATTTCTCAACTGAAGTTCGTCTCGGCTATGTTGATCTCGAGAATCGTCAGAACTCAATTGGCGGAACAGATTTTGGTGAGATAACAGTCGAGCTTGGTGGAGATACCGATGACCCGAGCGACGATGTCGCCGTGTATCTCGGCGGCGATGACTCTCGTCAGTCTAATGAGTTGAATTACAGCATTTTGAACATGGCGTTCAAAGGCTTCTATCAGCTCAACGACCACGCCATCACGTTCGGTTATGAGCGTGAAGAGCTGGATATTTTCAACCTGTTCATTCAGCATACCGAAACGGAAATTGACTTCGATGACAATCCGGGAGTGGTTGATCCAACCGACACGCGCGATCCTGCCATCGTCAACTTTGAGCTCGGTCTCGCGGACAATGTGAACTATAACAATGCGCCATCAGGCAATCCACGTGATGCCGCTGCTGACTGGGGTTACGCCGTCAATACTGCATACCTGCAGGACGAGTTTGATGTAGGCAGCAATGTCAGCGTTATTCTGGGCCTGCGCTATGACTGGTGGGAAACCGACGATGAGCCGGTGACCAATCCTGACTTCCTCGCCGATTATGGATTCTCCAACGGTCAGACTCTGGACGGGGAAGGCCTGTTGCAGCCACGTTTCGCTTTCACCTGGGACGCCAAGGAAAACCTGACCGTTCGCGGTGGTTTTGGCCTCTATTCCGGTGGTGACCCGAACGTCTGGTTGTCCAACAATTACTCGAACAATAATGTCCTGCAATTTGGCCAGGATGGCGGCGGCTTTGGTCTCGAAAATGGCGTAACTTCGCTGTTCGATATTGACTACACAGCGTGTGAAGACGGGGTTCCTGTCGGACCAGGTTGGTGTGTCCCAACCGTGTTGGCCGATGCCGTTGCAAGTGGTCAGGGTTCGAATTTCGAGATCAACTTCCTTGATCCTGATTTTGAGATCCCATCCGAGTGGAAATACTCGATCGGAGCGACCTGGTACCCACAGATCAATATCGAGAATTTCCTCGGCGGTGAATATGTGGTCAATGCTGACCTTCTTTATTCGAAGAGCGACAATTCCGCGATGGTGCTCCGTGCGGACCTGGTTGAATCCGGGTTCAATGATCAAGGCATCGTCACGTTTGATAGTGTCGCGGAAAGCGCATTCGTGCTGACCAATTCCAATGTTGGCAATGAGTCGCTGACCGCTTCGTTCAGCATCGCCAAGGATTATGGCAATGGGTTCGATTGGTCGTTCGGTTATTCATACAATGACGCGAAAGACGTTCAGCCAATGACGTCTTCGGTGGCCTTCTCGAACTATAATAACCGTGCCTATACCAGCCCGCAGGAAGATGTTCTGTCCACCTCGGACTATAACATCACGCACCGTTTCACGGCGCTGGCGAACTATGAGCGTGAATTCTTCGAAGGCTATGCTTCGACGGTCTCTGCGTTTGCAACGGCTCGGTCGGGACAACCATTCTCACTGATCCGTGATGATCAGAGCGTGGCAGCGTTTGGCTTCACGCCGTTCGTTGATCCTCCAGGTATCCTGATCCCCGGCGCAGAGCGCAACGGAGAAGAAGGCTCCTGGTTCAGCAAAGTGGATGTTCGCTTTGAACAGGAATTCCCGGGCATTCGCCCACAGGACCGTTCGTCTGCATTTATCGTTGTTGATAACCTCACCAACCTTATCAATGACGAATGGGGCATTCTGCGTGTGCCGGACTTCCCGCCAACGGTTGAAGCTGACCCAGCAACAGGCGCTCTGTCGCAGGACGCTGAATCCCGGATTGGTGATGCATCACTGTGGGAAATTCGTTTCGGGGTCCGTTACGAATTCTAATTTGGTCACATGACCTGATGAAGAAGGGCGGTGCAGAAGGCACCGCCCTTTTTCTTTGAGCTTTTGCCGCGCATGTGGCAAAGGCGCGGCGATGACGAAGCCGAACCTGTTTCTGCCCCCTGAATGGGCGCCCCAGTCCGCTGTCTGGGTCGGCTGGCCACACTTGCGCAGCGAATGGGGGCAGGCATTTGATGCAGCGCGAAATGAGATTGCTCATTTCGTGCGCACCTTGAGTGCCGTCACCCCGGTTCGGATTGCCTGTGGATCGCGGGAAGCTTTTGGCAGCGCCTGGTTTGCGCTTGAAGCTGAAGTCATGACGGACCGTGTCAGTATGCACACCCTGCCAGCGGGCGATATCTGGCTCAGAGATACCGGTCCTGTTTTCGCGCATAGCGGTGACAAGCGCATCGCGCTCGACTTTCGGTTCAATGGCTGGGGCGAGAAATATGTCATGTCAGGCGACACGATGACTGCGGGCGGCATTGCCAGCGTTGAACGCGTACAGCGACAGTCGCATGACTTCGTTTTGGAAGGCGGTGCGATCGATGTGGATGGCGCTGGCCGGTTGCTGACCACACGGCAATGTCTGCTGAATCCCAATCGCAATCCGGGCTGGACGCAGGCGATTGCCGAGTCCGAACTAAAACGAGCCTTCGCGATCGAGCAGGTCATTTGGCTCGGCGAGGGTTTGCGAAATGATCATACGGATGGACATATCGACAATATCGCCCGCTTTGTTGGAGACGGTCGCGTCTTGTGCCAGCACGCGTCAGGGCCAGATGATCCGAATGCCGAGACCTATGCGGCCATTCAATCCGACCTTCGCGCCGCAGGGCTTGAGGTGATCGCGCTTCCGTCGCCCGGTCGGATCGCGGATGATGCGGGCGCGATTGCGCCGGCCAGCCACCTCAATTTCCTGATCAGTAACCGAAAGGTCTTTATGCCGGTTTTCGACGAAGTTCTGTCCCGAACGGCGCTCACCGCGATGGAGGCTACTATGCCAGATTATGAAATCATCGGATTGCCAGCGCGCAACATCTTGTCCGGCGGAGGCGCATTTCATTGCATGACCCAGCAAGTGCCGGCGCTGACGGAGGAGCGATTTTGAGCCGACAAATCAACGCAGCCGTATTGCAAATGGCGTTCACCAAAGGCGATCCAGGACGCAATGTTTCCCGCGTGGCAGAGTTCGCACGGCGTGCGGCGCGTGGCGGGGCGGAAATCATATTGCCGCCGGAATTGTTCAGCGACCACTATTTCTGCAAGACGCAGGATGAGGCGCATTTTGCAAACGCTTATCCTTGGCGAGATCATCCTGCGGTTGACGCCATGCAGGATGTAGCGCGGGAGCTGTCGGTGGTCATCCCGGTCTCAATTTTTGAGAAAAAGGGGCCAGAATACTTCAACTCTGTCGTATTGGTGGATGCCGATGGCGCGCTATTGGGGGTCTATCGCAAGAGCCACATTCCCGACGGCCCCGGTTATCAAGAGAAATTCTATTTTCGCCCCGGCGATACAGGCTTCCGCGTTTGGGACACCATGAAAGGGCGCGTCGGAGTAGGGATCTGCTGGGATCAGTGGTTTCCCGAAGCGGCGCGCGCCATGGCGCTGCTCGGCGCGGACATTCTTCTGTACCCGACGGCGATAGGGGCTGAGCCGCAAGATGCCAGCCTTGACACCGCTGCGCGCTGGCGCCGGGCCATGCAGGGTCATGCGGTGAGCAATGTGATACCAGTCATTGCCGCGAACCGAGTCGGCGATGAAGATGGACAAGTTTTCTATGGCACCAGTTTCATCGCCAATGAGGTCGGCGACATCGTTGCCGAGCTCAATCGGGAGGAAGAGGGCGTCATTTCGGCGGTGTTCGATCTGGATCAGATTGACCGGGAACGTGCGGCCTGGGGGTTTTTCCGCGATCGACGGCCGGATCTTTATGATGATTTGGTTTAGAACATATCGGCCGCGGTCGAGCGAGCGCCAACCAGAGAATTCAGAGAGACAGCATCCTTCTTTGTGACGGTTTTCGGCATTTCAACACAAAAAGCGGGGATCTTTGATAAAACGGGATGCAGATGAAACCGCAATAGGTTAGGGCGTTGAAATGGATCAGTTTCTGCTCATTCCCGTCACCTCGCTATTGATCGTGGCGAATGTCATTACCAGCCTATACGCTTTGTCCAATCCGGCTTTCCTAGAAAAGAATCTGTTTCATGTCGGACCGATCCTTTCGGGTGGCGAATATCACCGCATGGTGACGAGCGGTTTTCTGCACGGTGGATTCCTGCATCTGTTCGTGAATATGTATGTGCTGTTCATGTTTGGCGGCTCTGTGGAACTGGAACTCGGATCCACGGGCTATCTGCTCGTCTATTTTGCGGCTTTACTTGGTGGGAATGCCTGGGCGTTGCTGGAGAACAAGAACAAGATCTCCTACCGCGCCCTGGGCGCCTCCGGCGCGACCTCTGGCATTGTCATGAGTTTCATCTTGTTCAGACCCTTTGAGCAATTGATGATCTTTCCGATTCCATTCTTCATGCCAGCTGTCCTGATCGGCATTCTGTTCCTGGTCGGGTCGGCGATCCTGGCCCAACGTGAGAACAAGACGATCGGCCACGAAGCGCATCTGGGCGGGGCCCTGGCAGGCATTATCGCTACTATCCTGATCGCGCCCGGCGCCTTTTCCGACTTCGCCAACCAGCTCGCGCAAGCGCTCGGAGGAAGCTGAATTTGGGAGCGGTATCGACGATCCTGGACCAGCGCATCGCAGACGGCGCCTTGAGCCGCGACCCAGCGCAAATCGAAGCCGCGCTCAAACTGGACGATGTGCTTGATCGCCTGAACTCAAACGGCAAGGGCGGGTGGTTCTCGAGGCCGAAACCCGTCCGCGGATTGTATCTTTGGGGCGGGGTTGGACGCGGCAAGTCAATGTTGATGGACCTGTTCTATGCCGAGGCTCCCATTGCAGGAATGCGGGTTCATTTTCATGAATTCATGGGCCGGGTCCAGGACCGGCTGAATGCAGCGCGCAAGCGTCGCGATGTTAGCAATCCGATTTTCCCCGTCGCCAAACAGTTTGCTGCTGAGGCGAGGCTAATTTGTTTCGACGAGTTTCAAGTCACTCAAATCGCAGATGCTATGATTCTGGCGGGACTGTTTGAAGACTTGTTCAAGCGCGGCGTCACGATCGTGGCGACGTCCAACCGTCATCCGGATGAGCTCTACAAGGATGGCCTTAACCGTCATCTATTTCTGCCCTTCATCGACTTGTTGAAGTCGCAGGCGGATGTTTTCGAGCTGGCGTCGGAACGCGATTATCGTCTTGAACGCCTGACGGAAGCGCCGGTCTGGTACACGGCGCAGGACGGAGTGGCCGCTCTGGATCGGGCGTTCGGACGGTTGACGCTTGGTGCAGCGCCACAAAGCTGCATGCTGACGGTCAAGGGCCGCAAGGTTCCCGTGACACGCGAAGCTGCTGGCGTCGCCCGGTTCAGCTTTGAAGAGCTCTGCGCTCAACCCCTATGGGCCGAGGATTATCGCGCGATCGCGGCAACATTTCACACAGTGTTGCTGGAGAACATCCCGGTTCTGCAGCCCAGCAAGCGAAACGAAGCCGCCAGATTCGTCGCTTTGATTGACACGTTGTACGAAGCAAAGGTCAAACTGGTCGCCAGCGCGGCCGCTGAACCCGAACAATTATACCCTGAGGGCGATGGCAGCTTCGAATTTCAGCGCACGGTTAGTCGACTACATGAAATGAGGTCCATCGAATATATGGCGGAAGCGCACATAATTCCGATGGACCAGAAGTAAGCCCGCATTGTTGGCGGAAACTGGGAGGGAGGAAACGTCTCGCGCCCACCAATGCGAAGAGAGATGACTCTCTCTAAAACCCTTTACGCACACTACTCGAAACTGGATCAAAATATTTTTATGGCGGTTTCCACCGAATTCAGCATGTTGATCAGACTGAGTCTTGGGAGGACCGATTGCGATGTCGCCGCGTAGTCTTATCTTCACATTAATCGCCGCCGGTTTGACGGCTTGTTCGCCGAACAAAGGGTTTCAGTCGGAACGCTTTTCCGCAGAACCCGCTATCGAAATGCTGCAAGCGTTGAGTGCGGATGAGCTGCGGGGCCGAAAAGTCGGCACGGAAGAAAACGCCCGCGCGCGCGCCATAATTATCGACCGGTTTAAAGGGCTGGACGTGTCACCAGTTGGGAACAGTTTCGAACACCCCTTTATCTACGGCACGTTTGCCGACCCGGAAACAGGCGCGGACGCTGCGCCGGCCAAAAACGGGGTCAACATCATTGGTCGAATTGCGGGCACGTCGGAGACTGGTCTTTCGATGATCATCACGGCTCATTACGACCATGTCGGGGTCATCGATGGTGAAATCTACAACGGCGCTGATGACAATGCTTCCGGTGTGGTCGGCTTGCTTGCGGCGGCCGAGTATTTCTCTAACAACGCGCCTGAGCATGATGTCATTTTCCTCGCATTTGATGCCGAAGAAGATCGGTTGGGTGGGGCGATTGCCTTCGTGGCGGACCCGCACGCGCCGCTGGACAATGTGGCGCTGAACATCAATTTCGATATGCTGTCGCGTGGGGACAATGGTACGCTCTGGGCCTCCGGAACGCATCACTGGCCAGGCATGAAACCGATCATGATCGACATCGCCGCCCGCGCGCCCGTTGCAATCAAAATGGGATTTGATGAGGGCGATGGGCGCGAAGACTGGACCTTATTGTCGGATCACGCGGCGTTTTTCCGCGCCGGGATTCCTCATCTCTATTTCGGGGTCGAAGATCATCCCGATTACCATAAGCCAACCGACGATTTTGAGCGCATCGATCAAGATTGGTTTCTAAGATCGGTTGAGAGTGTTGTCATGGTTGCCGCCGAGATGGATGCACGGCTGGACGAAATCTATGCCATGCGGACGGCTGCCGCGGCTGGATAAGCAAAATGGTATCACCGTGATTTCGAACGGCTTTTTTGACTTGCGGATTGAGATTGATTTTCAGTCGCCTTGCAAATGCTTCGCACTATCATAATCAATTGTTTTTATTGTACTTTTTCTTGATTTTTCGCGAATTCACGCTATTTTTCCCGGCAATAGGTGTTTTAACGGAGTGGCCATATGAAGGGCGACAAGAAAGTCATAGAGTTTCTCAACAAGGCGTTGAAAAATGAACTCACTGCGATCAATCAGTATTTCCTGCATTCCCGCATGCTCAAGGATTGGGGAGTCAGCAAGCTTGGCGATTATGAGTATAAGGAATCCATCGAAGAGATGAACCACGCCGATTGGCTGATTGAGCGCGTTCTCTTCCTGGGCGGTCTGCCGAACCTGCAAGATCTCGGCAAATTGCGAATCGGTGAAAGTGTCGAAGAAATCCTCAAATGCGACCTGGCTCTGGAAGAAGACGCGATCCCCTTGTTGCGCGATGCGATGGCGCACAGTGAAAGCGTTCGGGATTATGTCAGTCGTGATCTGTTCGGCAAGATTCTCCATAATGAGGAAGAGCACGTCGACTATATTGAAACACAATTCGACCTGATCGAACGCATCGGAATCAAGAGCTATATTCAACTCCAATCTGAGGCGAATGCGCATTAATCCACACATTTGAGCAGGGGACTACCATGTCGAAGACCACAATTTTTGAGTATGCGGGCGATGCTCAAACGGTCACGTGGGATCGACGATTGTGCATACATGTTGGCGAGTGTGGTAGCGCCAAAGGTGACTTGTTTGTCGGCGGGCGTGACCCCTGGTGCGATCCCAATGTTTCGGACCGGGACGATATTGCGGATGTGGTTGCGCGCTGTCCAACGGGCGCGCTTGCCGTGCGGGACCAGGATGGGATTGCTGTGATTGAAGCAGCCCCAGCGGAAAATGAAGTCCTAATCGCCAATGATGGTCCGCTCTATATCTCGGGCGATTTGTCTATTGATGGTGCCAGTGGCGATATGCAAAGCGCGACGCGCCGCGCGGCCCTATGCCGATGTGGCGCGTCCAAAAACAAGCCCTTTTGCGACAATTCCCATCGTGACATTGATTTCCAGGATGCCGGAGCGGTCGGCGAAAAGGGATTTTCGGCAATCGAAGCGGGCGGTCCGCTTGAGATTAAACGCATTCCAGATGGCCCGATCGAAGTCAGTGGGAATTTCACTATTCGCGCTGGCTCCGGCCGAAGAGCCTGGTCTGGTCGTAAGGCGTATCTCTGCCGTTGCGGCCAATCGGCCAACAAACCATTCTGTGATGGCGCCCATAACGCGGCTGGCTTCAAAGCTGATTAAATTTCAGATCTTACCGCGCGCCAGCATTCGGTCGAATCCGGCCCAGAACTCAGCGCGTTTTTCCGGCTTTTCCATCAGGATTTCATGCATCGCCTCTTGAACGGTGACATGCTCGCACTTGGGTAGGTGACTGGCGACATGAGCGTGCGAACGGTTATCGACCAGTTTTTCATCCGCCGCGCTCGCGACAAAGACCGGGATATCAATTGCACGCAGGACCTCCGGTCGTGAAATCCGATTGAAGATGTCCAGCGACGCCCCGAGCCAGCCCCAGGTCACTGGCCCCAGCGACAGTTCCGGCGCCGTGTCGGTCAGGGCACGGTTCATCTGCCAATGCGGTTCGTCATATGTGACGATATTGTCTTCAAATTTCTCGGGCGGTCCTGGCTTCTGCGCGAAATCATCCGATCGCCCCATGACCCGCATCGCCCAGATAAAGTAACGCTGCACGCGTCCAAGCGGCAGGCCCCACATCGGCGCGCAAAACGCTGCTGCTTCGACTCGAACCAGACCCTGACCAATCGCCGCTAGCGCAATTGCGCCGCCCATAGAATGGGCCAGGGAGACATAAGGTCTTGGTAATTCTTCCATCGCGTCCAGGCCATTGCGTAAGGCGCCCATGAAGGTTTCAAAACGGTCGATATGACCCTTTTGTGGGTCTTCCAGCAATCGCTGCGACAACCCCTGACCGGGCCAATCGATGATCAACACCGCGAAGCCGCGATCCTGAAGCTCTCGGCCGACTTCAAAATACTTTTCGATGAACTCCGTTCGCCCCGGGCAGACGATACAGGTTCCGCGCGGCGTTTCCGCCGTTGCCGGCGACAGGCAGGCCCGCAAACGACGTCCACCCACCCCCTCAAACCAGATAATCCGAGCGCCTTCCGGGCGAGGATTGCCAGGCACATCAACTATGCGATCGGGATACTGTTCGAGCATGCATCGGTCCAAAACGAAAAAGGCCTCATCCAGCGTCTAAGCCGGATGAGGCCGTCAATCAAATCATCTACTGATCAAGCTTATGAGAGCTTGCTCATAATGCTTTGCAACTGCATCGCGACAGACATGTCGCCGAGCACTTTCAGCTTGCCTTGCATGAATGCCATCGTCGGGTCCATTTCACCCGCGGCGAGTTTGCCAAAGTCTTCCCAATCGACTTTCACCGTCGCGTCTGCTTCGGCATCGTCATTGTTCGCGACGCCAGATGCGCCGTCGATGAAGAGTTTGCCAACATCGCCAAAGTCAAACTTTACTTTCTTTGCGAAACCACTGTCCCCGCCAGCAACGGCTGCGGCGGCTTTTGAGGTCAATTCTGCGAGATCCATGAGGAAGCCTCCCTGTCTAATGCTCCTGCTGTCGATAAAGCAGGCCTGACAAGGCGATGCAAGGGTGCCGCTAACGTAAACAGCAGCAACTTGGAAATTCGTTTCAAATCAAGGAATCGATTTGGCCTTGACCCGCCGCTGCGGAAGGTTTCGAAACAGAGCTATGTCGTGGGAAAAATCAATCGAAGAACTGCGCCGTCGTGAGCGGCTTGCGGAACGTATGGGCGGGGACGAACCCGTTTCTCGTCAGAAGGGCCGAGGCAAACTGACTGTGCGCGAGCGGGTTGCTTTTCTTGCCGATCCGGGCAGTTTTCACGAGATCGGAAAAATCGCCGGTCGCGCGGTCTATGATACGGATGAGGAGCTGGAAGACTTTATGGCGTCCAACTCCGTCGTCGGACGGGGGCGGATCAATGATCGACCGGTCTTCATACTTGGCGATGACTTTACGGTTCGAGGCGGCGCCGCGGATGCCTCTATCCGGGGCAAGTTGCTGCAATCGCTGAAGCAAAGTCAGGAGTATCGCATGCCGCTGGTGCAGCTGATTGACGGGACAGGTGGAGGCGGCTCGATCAAGATGTTTGAGCAGGATCCCCGAACCTACATCCCGGAAACGCCGGGCTGGGAGTACATTGTCACCGGCATGTCGGAGGTACCTTATGTCTCTCTCGGACTCGGTCCGTGCGCGGGCATGGGTGCCGGACGACTGGCGGCCAGCCATTTCTCTGTTCTAGTCAAAGACTTGTCCCAGGTTTTCGTTGCCGGTCCACCGGTGACCCGGGCGCTGGGCGAAGATGTCACCAAGGAAGAATTGGGCGGTTGGCAAATTCAGGCCCGCAATGGCACCGTGGATGCGGTGGTCGACAGCGAAGCCGACGCGTTCGAAGCGGCCCGGAAATTTCTCTCTTACCTGCCCTCATCTGTACACGACCTTCCGCCGGTCCGGGCGTCGACGGATGACCAGAACCGCAAGGATGAAAGCTTGCTGTCCATCGTACCGACGGATGGCAAGACGCCTTACATGCCGCGCAAGATTGTTGCGGCGACCGTCGACAAAGGCAGTTTCTTCGAGATTGGTGAACAGTGGGGCCGCGGCATCGTGACGGGCTTTGCGCGAGTTGATGGCCACCCCGTCGGCATTCTGGCCGGCGATCCTTTCTTCCTGGATGGTGCCTGGACAGCGGATGTCTGTGATAAGGTCACGCGGCATATGGATCTCTGTTCGACCTTTCATCTGCCGGTCATTCATTTCGTCGATTGCCCCGGCTTTGCCTGCGGCGTAAAACATGAGACGGCCGGCGTGACTCGCAAGGGCGTCCGCGCCATGGCCGCCGTGTATCAGGCGACGGTGCCGATTTGCGCCGTCGTGATCCGCAAGGCCTATGGCCTGGCCGGCAGCGCCATGTTCAATCCGTCAAAAGCGAAGTGGCGCTATTGCTGGCCAAGTGGCGATTGGGGCTCACTGCCCATGGCAGGCGGAATCGAAGCGGCCTATCGCAAGGAAATTCTCGAAGCCGAGGATAAGGAGGCTTACTTGAAAAGCCTGTATAAGCGCTTCGACGCGATTGCCTCGCCGTTCCGCACGGCGGAAGCTTTCTATGCCGAAGAGATTATCGACCCGCGCGATACAAGACCTCTCCTGGTCGACTTTGTACATCATGCGTGGCGCGCCTTGGAGACGGGCACGACGCGGTTCGGTCCACGACCATGATGGAGCGCCTCTGATGATTTTCCGCTCAACGATACTCGCCTCTTGTGCCGCAATGCCGGTCGGGTGCGCCAGCTTGACCCCGCCAGCTGCTCCTGCTGCGGACGCGCGCGCCTCTGGCAGCGTGCTCTGGTCCGGCCTGCCACCGGAATCACATGACCATGTCAATCGACGTTTGGACGAGATTGAAGCTCTGCCCGTCATGCAAGGTGGTGTCCTCTTCATCGGCGACAGTATCACCGAGGCTGCGCCCCTGGATACCATGTTTCCGAATGTTCAAACCGCAAATCACGGCATTGCCTGGGACACGACAAATGGCGTTTTGCTGCGCATGAACCAGATCACGCGACATGCACCTGAGCGCATTTTCCTGATGATCGGAACCAATGATACCTACCATGCCCTCGATGCGTCCCCGGTGAGCACAAACACGATCAAGATCATAGACACGATCGCGGACGCAATGCCGAATTCCGAGCTATACGCGGTGTCCGTTCTACCGCGCAATGAGCCGAACAATAGGGTCGTTTCGACCTTCAATCAGACGGTGCGCGAGGCCGCAGCAGATCGATCCTTTGTCTATCTCGATCTGGCGCAGGCCATGCGGGCGCCGAATGGAGAACTGCGTCCGGAGCTCACATATGACAACCTGCATCTGAACGATGAAGGATATCGCGTCTGGGCGTCAGTCCTGGATGGCTGCGTTCGAAACGGTTGTCCCAAAGGACTGGGTGGCTAATTTCAAATCGGTCATATCAGGCATCAGCGGGCAACCTTACTCGTTGCGCGCGTATTCAATGCGCATGAAACTGCGCCAGCCTGAGTCGACCAATACCGAATCCGTCACGTTCAGTTGATCATCCTGCAATTGATAAATCGATCGTCCGATCTCGCTCGTCGCGTCACCCCAAATCACGGTCAGTGTATTGTTCGCGAAGGATCCTCCGAGCGGCAGGATATGGCCACGTGAGTCTTCCCAGATGCCGTCGACCTTGCCATCGACAATTCGATACAGGCCGCGGCCTGAAAAGATCAAAGCGCCGTCTTTATCGCTGACAATTGAATAATTCTGCACCAGATGCGACTCGTGCTGTCCAGGATGCCAGACCGTGGTGCAGGTTGCCGGCGCACCCCAGGCATCACAGGCACCTTGCCAGTCTCCGATCAGCGGGAATGAGGCTGGCGCAGCTGCCGCGTAAACAGGGGCAAACAAGGCGCAAAGGGTTGCGATTACAGGGATCAGTTTTGACATAAGGGTCTCCTTCGGTTTGAGGTCCATATGTCTAGACGATTGATGTCGGCCAAAACTGACACAGGCAGGAACTTTTCCGCGCTTGTGTGTTCGACCGACATCGCTGCGCGGATCATCCGATGACTCGGACCTTGTCCAGAGCCTCAATCTCCTGGTCCAGCTTTCGCGCGGCATACGCGTTCATTGCCCAGACCCCGACAAATATGGCAGAGACAAAGCCAAGACTGACGGCGGAGGATGTAATGACGGCCCAGATGGGCACATCGGTTGCGGTCTCCATCGTCGTTCCGAGCGTGAAGACCACGATTCCGGGAACGAAGGGTAGCAGGTACCAGCACCAGACGGATCGCAGCGCATCGCGCTGACGCACCAGTTCTCGGCGATGAATATTGGCCAGCGTGTCGCCCGCCGTATCGCCGGCCGACAGGGATGCAACACGATTGAGTTGCCAACTGATATAGATCGCCGCCATCATGATCATCACGGCGCCGATCTTGATCGACAGAACGGGTATGATGAAGGCCATCCAGCCAAATACCCCGACCACCAGGGCGGCGGCGAGATATTCGATCAGGTTGCGGCGTTTGATACGCGACTGGAAACGATCCGAGCGCGCGCTGAGGTCTGTAATGGACATGGTGAACTTCTCTTCCTGGTCCGATGCCCACAGATCGCGAAGGGGGTCATGGTCTGTCATTTCGAGGCCTCCTTAAAGTCTTGGGCAAGTTTGGATTTCAGACGCGATATGCGGGTGGCAATCGCGCCCGGCTTGAAGCCTGTCACCTCCGACATTTCTGCCGCGCTCAAATCCTCCAGGTACAACGTCATGATCTGCCGATCTGTCGGCTTGAGTTTGCGGATCCAGGCATGAAGCCGTGCCAGCGCATCATCGCGTTCGACCAGGCCGCTCAGGTCGGTCAGACCCGGCATCTGTTCGAGTTCGTCAAAGTCGATACCCATGACCGGGCGCCGTCTTTCACGATCGACATGACTTGCCGCAACATTGTGGATGACGCGGTAGACCCAGGTTTTGAGACTGCACCGGCAATCAAATGCAGACAGGCTTTTCCAAAGCTGGAAATGCATGTCCTGCAGCAGGTCCAACCGCCGTTCAGCATTGGCCTCCGTTGCCCGTGCGAGTCTTTGCATCGCGTGGGCGAACTGGTCGGCGGCCTCATGATAGCGCGTATTTGCGGTCTGACTTGGCTTCATGCTTGGGTTAGTCTGGGACGGATCGGGTTTCTTACAAAGTTTTTTGCTAAAGTCCGATGCGTGAGATCAGGCGTTAATAGGATCGCCCCTCTTTTCGTCTTCCGGAACCTATGGTTAGCTCCCGTCTCACGGTTTAAAGAGGGGACGATATGAAAATCAGGATCGCGAGTCTCGTGGTGGCCTTTTCTGCGCTGGCATTCAGCGCCCCGGTCATGGCTGAACACCACGGATCCATTGAGGAGAAAACAGTGCAAGTTCAATACCTTGAAATCGTTACGCCAGAAGTCGATGCGACCTGTCAGGCACTGGCGGCGCAGCATGGCGTGACATTTGGCGAGCCCGTGCCGATGCTTGGCAATGCGCGCACCGCAGATCTGGCGGGCGGGGGCCGGATATCTGTCCGTGGTCCATTGCGCGATGATGAGACGCCCGTGGTCCGGCCTTATCTTCTGGTGTCGGATATTGAGGCCGCGATCGCCGCGGCAGAAGCGGCTGGGGCAGAGTTTGCTATGCGGGCCACGCCCATTCCCGGGGAAGGGACATTTGCCATCTATATGCTGGGCGGCATCGAGCACGGGATCTGGCAGGACTAAGCGGCACACGACCATTTTTTCTGCTCATCGTGGCGCGGGGTCTGAATGATCATAGCGTTGAACATAAGCGCGCCTGAACCCGGTCGGATTCAGAAGCTTGCAAGTGATCACGCCTAGGCTGGACCGCAAAAAAGCGCCTCTTGATTGGCGATGATGCCAGGCATGTCCGATGCGTCAGCCGCAAAGCGCCGGATCAGCAAAATACCCTTGGCCGTGGGCGAGACAATCGGTGTTCCGTCGAGATCTTCCGTCGACTGTTCCGCCAGCGCCAGAACGAAATCGAAGCTCTGATCGGCCAGGGCCTGATCATTGACGACAAAGAAATTGTCCGAATTCTGCTGATAGACCGATAGCGACCAATAGCGCGGCCATGTCTCGCCGGAAATGCGCACCGGGCCGTCGCTGAGATCATAGGCCATGGAGGAGATGATACTGTCCGGATTGGCCCGCCGGGCAGCATTTGCGCGTGGACCATAGACCTGATTGTGGAAGCAGGCATTCCAGCCGCCGGCGCCGGCCGCAATCCGCGCTTCAATGGTCGACATGACTTTGATCGGCGCCTGTTGAACGATGAAGCTCCGCGTGACGAAAAAGGTCAGCGCGGCCAATGCCGCGGCGCCGAGCAGGTAAATCACGATCCGATTCAGCATGAGACCCGCTCCACATCTGGCAATTCAATATTGGGAAGAATGGCGCGCATGGCGTCGCTCGGATTATATACGCGCAACATTAGCTCAAACGCCTGGTCGGGCGCGTCCTGCGATGGCAACCAGGCGCCATCCAAAGGCGTCGGGCCGACCAGGATCTTCCAGTCGCCATTATCGTCGCGCGGCACCGAGACGCTGTTCCAGCTCGATCGGTTCTCCGTATTCGGGACATAATGCTGGGTCATGCTGTCATACAGGGTCAGGGACCACCATCTTGTGTCCATGGGTTGGCCCGTCACGCGATAGGTGCATTGAGACCGCAAGGGCGTGCCGGCATTGTCTTCCGTTGCCGCGAAATAGACCGCTTCTTTCGCAGACAGGCCGAGCGGGCCACCAATCGCCACGCGGGCGCGTTCGACATCGGAGGCTGCTGCCGCGCCAATCTTGTCGGAGTAGAGCCAGGGTCCCTTGATCCGTTCGAACGAGTCAAAAATCGACGCCTGATTGGTCAAGCTGCTCAGGGTAAGTGCGCGCGTGACGAACGCGCTGGCCGCAATGACCAATGCGGCGCCGATGATAAGGATCAGATATTTCAAGGCGCCCCTCCAAAGGTTTAGTCCATACTGGCTAGCCGAGAAACGCGGCGTGTTCAATTTTCCTGGCGGAGCAGGTCCTCTTGGTGCCGTATGTTACTCATCGTCCAATTCCGCAATCGCGCTGTGAATGTGACTGACCACAACAGACCCTTGACCCACAGCAGATGCGACCCGCTTCACCGACCCGGCCCTGACGTCGCCGACCGCATAGACGCGCGGCCAGCTGGTCTCATATTCGGAGGGCATGCGCTCGATCGGCCAGCCGGCCTTGACCAAGTCAATATTGGCGAGGTCTGTGCCGGTCTGAACAAAGCCACTCTTGTCGCAGGTCATATGTTCCGGCAGCCAGCGGGTGAAGGGCCGGGCCCCGACAAACAGAAACACAAAGGGCGCGGCGCACGTGCCGGTCGCGCCGGTGGCGCGATGCTTGTGGCTGATCGAGATTAGCCGATCGTCCACCTCATCAGCGCCTTCAATGCCATGCAGGTGAGAGATTTCCGTCTCCGCATGCAGGACGATGTTCGGCGTCTCTTCCAGCCGCTTGACCAGATATTCTGACATCGTCTCCCTGATATCGGCGCGGCGATACATGACGTGGACTTTCGCCGCCGAACCGCTCAGGAAGACTGCGCCCTGGCCCGCCGAGTTTCCGGCGCCGACCACGACGACTTCCGAGCCGCCGCACAATTGCGCCTCCATCGGGGTCGCGCCATAATAGATGCCGCGGCCTTCAAACCGTTCAATATGCTCCAGGGGCAGGCGCTGATACTGGGCGCCCGTGGCAATCACCACGGCCCTGGACGAGATGGAGCGGCCATCGCTTAGGCCGATCGCGAACCCGTCATCGACGCGCTCCAGCGACGCCGCCTTGACCGGGGCGGTCAGGCTGACGCCAAATTTCAGGGCTTGCGTCACGGCCCGCTCGGTCAGCTCCTGGCCTGAGACGCCGGTCGGAAAACCGAGATAATTCTCGATCTTGGAGGAGGTCCCCGCCTGTCCGCCCGGATTGCCGGCATCGATGGCGATGACGCTGAGCCCTTCCGATGCCGCATAGACACTGGCGGCCAGACCTGCCGGTCCAGCGCCGACCACGATGACATCGGCGCTGGCGCCATCTTTTAGCTGGTCGAATCCAAAAGCGTGCGAGATTTCGCTCGCCGTCGGTTGCACCAAGACGTCCGAGCCGCCGCGGAACACGACGGGCAGATCGGCGGAGTCAATGCCCTTGGCCTGCAACATGCGCTGCGCCAGCGGATCGGTTTCCGGCGACAGCCAGCGATGCGGGATACCAAATTTCGACAACAGGTTGCGGGCGGTAAAGACCAGCCGGTCCTGCGGCGCCCCGATGACAATCACCGAGCCATGGTCGGCATTGCGCGCAAAGGCCCGCCGCGCGGTCAGGGTCTGAACGATAATGTCGGACAATTCGGAATTGGCGACGAGCAGATCCTGCAACCGGTCATGCTTTATGTGCAACAATTCCCCCGCCTTGCCCATGGTTACACGGACCAGAGAGGCGCTGCCGGTCATCACCGAAATGTCGCCGGTAAACTGGCCCGGCTCCATCCAGCCAAGGCGTTTCGGACCATCCGGCGTGGTGATAAAAATATGCGTCTCACCGGACAGGGTGACGAGAAAGTCCTGATCCGTCTGACCTTCTTCGGTCAGCAGCGCGCCGTCATCATGCACCTGGATGCTGCCATAGGCTTTCAATTGCTCGATCTGGGCCGCGCTGAACGTGTAATTGACATTTGCTGGAACCGGGGACACTGGCCCATCTCCTTATCGCCGCTGCGCCGGGCTCTGGCGCGTTCCAGAAAATCTATGTTGCGCGGCCAACGGTGCAAGCCTTTCCGGGGAGGAAAATAGGCGGGGCCCGAACCGGCTGCCGTCGCGTCTGCATCGTCATTCGGCCATTGGCGTTCGGCGCGTCCTTCACTACGCTTTGAGATCATTTCAAAGGACCTCCCGATGATCGATCTCTATACCTGGACCACGCCGAATGGCCGCAAAGTCTCCATCGCCCTGGAAGAAATGGGCCTGCCCTATACGGTCCACCCGATCGATATCGGCAAGGATCAGCAATTCACGCCGGACTTCCTGGCCGTCAGCCCGAACAATAAGATCCCGGCCATTTATGATCAGGACCATAAAGTCAGCGTCTTCGAGTCCGGCGCCATCCTGATCTATCTGGCCGAGAAGAGTGGCCAATTCCTGCCGCAAGCGCCGGCCGACCGGGCCCGGGTTCTGGAATGGCTGATGTGGCAAATGGCTGGATTCGGGCCGATGCTGGGCCAGCTCAATCACTTCATGAACCGCGCCGATGAGCAAATGCCGCTCGCCATTCAGCGCTTCTTTGACGAAGCCATCCGGCTTTACAAAGTCCTCGACAAGCAATTGGCCGAACATGATTTTGTCGCCGGCGCCTATTCGATTGCCGACATGGCGATCTATCCCTGGTCGGCGGTGGCGCTGACCCCGATCCAGGGCGGCAGCGGCGAGAGCTTCGCCAATGTCACCGCCTGGCATGAGCGTATGGCGGCGCGGGAGGGCGTGCAAAAAGGAATGGCGATCCCGGTGGTGGGGTAGGGGCCGCCCCGCATTTCCGGCGCGCACGCCAAAGTGCCTCACAGGCTTTGGCCTTGAGGGTTTGGCAAAGGCAAGGCGCGCTTGGTTCAAACGCGG
>JBCBBC010000047.1:0-28236 GCA_038532145.1 Pseudomonadota bacterium
CGGGCGATTAACAGTCGCCCGGTCGTAGGTTCGAGTCCTACTCGCGGAGCCAGCTTTTTCTAGATGTTTGCAGCATTCATTATTGGAGGCTCTTTCGTGCTGACGGATGCATGTTTGCTCCTTTCCTTGGCCCGTTATCAACCAAGGGCAGCCAGATCTAGATCAGTCAGTCGCACCCGTGCCCCGCACTAGGCATTCGGGCGACTACTCCAAAGACAATTCCGCAGCGATCGTACCCATGAATTTGTAAGACTTCAGTGTCGTTTGTGGCAGGTCCGAACCCGTTAAGATGTCCATCACAAGTGCCGCGGTTGCATCTGCGACACGCTGTAAGTCGGTTAGGTGCTGAGAATTGCCGCTGCGCAGTGCCAATCCGACCACACCGCGGCCCGCGCCGACACCTCTTTGAACGAAAGGACTGATCTCCCCTACGGATTCAAGAACAGCTTCATCGGAGTCGTCCGTGAGACGAAACTCAAATTTCGTTCCGATCATTTCCCCAACCAACATCATGGTCGCCGTATTGGGCCAGGTCGTTGATTTGAGCTCAACATTTAACGTGGCTTCGGTATCTCCCCGCAACATAAGCTTCGTTCTTCGGTCCAGCTGACGCTGGATAAGCCATGTGAGAAAGGCCTCACCTGTGTAGTCCTCATCGCTATCTGCAGACGGCTCCAGTCCTAGCGCATATGCCTGGAACTCAGTTCTTATGGAATCACTTGCGGTGTCGTTCAAATAATCGCGAACCGCTTCGTCATACCGGTCCGGGATCTTCTCCCCTGCCAACAGGATCACATTTACGGCTTTCGAATTGTAACTTGTCATGACCTGGGTGCCGATTGGATTTTTTACGTTGGACACGCAGGCAGAAAGGAGAAAAACGGCAAAAGCAATGACGAGGGTTTTATTGTGCACGATTATTCCTTCAATACGAGCGAGCTTAATAGACCCGTTCTAATCTGGTTTTGAGGCTTTACTCCAGAGAGTCCGGAAAACGAGGACGGGTCGCCCCCGATCCACCCAGTCGCAAATTGATACATAATTGATTTAATCTAACCTGCATGTTACCTCTGGTCGTCCAAGACAAGCTCAATTCCACGAGATCCCACATGACCATCGTCCCCATTCGATCCGCCGATCTCGACGCGGCGGAAGTGTCATGGTTTTCCGCATTATGCTCGGATGACTATGCCCAACTGGGCGTCCCCGACCCGGCGCTGAAATCCAGCTGGGCGCACTGCCGAGACATTTTGCTGGAAGCCGAGCGTCAGGGTTTTCGCAACATTCTCTGCCCCTCTTCCTATCAAGTCGGACAGGATACGCTGAGCTTTGTCGCCGGGTGCGCGCCACTGACGCAATCGATCAATATGCTCGCTGCGGTGCGGTGCGGGGAGATGCAACCGATCATGCTGGCGCGGACGCTCGCAACCCTTGATCATATGCTTGAGGGTCGCCTGACGGTGAACATTATCAGTTCCGACTTTCCGGGCGAGACCGCCGAGAGCGCCTATCGTTATCAACGCTCGCGCGAAGTCGTGCAAATTCTCAAACAGGCCTGGACGTCGGATACGATCAACCACCAGGGCGAAATATATACGTTCGAAGACGTGCCGACGGCGCCATCAAAACCATACCAGACCGATGGGCCCCTGCTCTATTTCGGAGGCTATTCCCCACCCGCGCTGGAGCTGTGCGGTGAGCACTGTGATGTTTATCTGATGTGGCCGGAACCGAAAGCACAGCTCGCGGAGCGAATGCGTGCGGTGAACGCGCAAGCGGAAAAGTTTGACCGGGTGATTGATTACGGTTTGCGGGTCCACGTCATCGTGCGTGAGACTGAAGCCGAAGCCCGCGATTATGCCGAGCATCTGGTCGCGGAACTTGACGATGAGTATGGCAAACTGATCCGCGACCGGGCCCATGACAGCACCAGCCTGGGCGTCGCGCACCAGGCCAAGGCGCGTGAATTGGCGGACAGGTTCGGTTATGTTGAGCCGCACCTCTGGACCGGTATTGGTCGCGCGCGATCAGGCTGCGGCGCCGCGATTGTCGGGTCAGCCGATCAGGTTTTGAGTGAACTGGAGACCTATCAAAAAATGGGCATTCGGGCCTTTATCCTGTCCGGCTATCCTCATATTGAGGAGTGCAAGATTTTTGGCGAACTGGTCCTTCCACACATGAACACATGCTCTCTTCCTGACATATATGGCCGCGTTTCGAGCGCGATGCCTGACACCCCACTTGGCGCAGGAGCCCGCGTTTGATGCTGAACCGAATACGCCTGTCCGAAGACCTCTCCATCTCTCGTCTGGCCTATGGCATGTGGCGACTGGGGGATGATGCCGATACCTCCGTGAAGCGCATTCAGGCCAAGATCGAAACTTGCCTCGAACAAGGCATCACGACCCTGCATCAAGCCGACATTTATGGCGCCTATGGCGCGGAGGAGCTGCTTGGAACCGCGCTGAAAGCGAGCCCAAACTTGCGCAAACGCGTGGAAATCGTGACCAAATGCGGCATCGTGGCGCCGTTCGGACGCTATGCCGACAAAGCCGTCAAATATTATGATACAGGCCGCGACCACATTCATCACTCCGTGGATCTGTCACTGCAACTCATGGGGATTGAGCAGATTGACCTGCTGCTGATTCATCGCCCGGATCCGATGATGGATCATCATGAAACCGGTGCCGCGCTTGACGCGCTGATCAAGTCCGGCAAGGTCAAGGCGGTTGGCGTCTCCAATTTCAAACCGCATGACTGGACCTTGCTGCAATCGGCAATGACGTCACGCCTGGTGACCAATCAGATTGAGATCAGCGTGATGGCGATTGGCGCTTTCACAAATGGTGACTTGGCGCATTTGCAAGAGCGCGGCATTCCGGCCATGGCCTGGTCGCCGCTGGGCGGCGGTGCTCTGTTTGGCGATCCGGCGCCCTCGGTGGCGGCAGAACTCACGCGTATCGGTGAGCGACTGGAGACCGATCTCGCCTCGCTTGCCTATGCCTGGCTGCTCGCGCATCCTGCGAATATTGTGCCCGTTATCGGGACCAATTCCATCGATCGCATTCGCGCCCTCGGTCGGGTGGCTGACGTTTCGATCGATCGTGAGACCTGGTATGAAATCTATACGGCGGCGCTGGGGACCGAAGTGCCCTGATCCGGCGCCAGCCTAATCCGGCTCAACGACCACCAGATCGTCGGTCTCTTTCACCGTTTCCATAACTGGAAAGGTCGAGGTCTGGGCGATGCCGGGCAGTTCTGACAAAACATCGCCCAGCAATTCGCGATAGGCGCGCATGTTCCGCGTCCGGATTTTCAGCAGAAAGTCATAGCCCCCCGACATCATGTGGCAGGACTGAATCTCCGGCACGTTCTGGACCGCATCGCTAAACGCGTTGAGGTGTCGACGCGTGGTCGCGGATAGCTTCACTTGCACATAGGTGACATAATCCTGGCGGATCTTGGCGGGGTCCAGCACCGCCTTGTAGCGCCGGATATATCCCTGGTCTTCCAGTCGTCGCAATCGCGTCAGACAGGGCGTCTTGCTGAGCCCAACCTGTTCCGACAAATCACTAACGGAAAGCCGCCCCGCTTCTTGCATGGCGCGGAGGATTTTTCGGTCGGACAGGTCTAGATCTTCTAACATGCGCCAATCACTAATCATTCTAACTAAATAATTCAATAATTTCGGATCAAATGAGTGGCATATGGCGAACATGCAATCCAAACAGACTTTGCCCGCGTGATATTCTTGGTCTATCCAAGAGGAGTCATTGCATGCCGTTCAGCACACATGGATCAACAGATCGATTCAAACCTCTGAACGATGCCTACCTCACGGACGAGACCGCTTTGGTCACGCGGCTCGCCGAAGCCGTGAACCTCATAACAGGCGCCCATCAGGACGTGCAGTCTCTCGCCAGCAAACTGACACATGGCTTGCTGGATGATGCCCGCCACCTCTCCGCGGTCGATGCATTCTTGAACGAGTATGAGTTGTCTTCCCAAGAAGGGGTCCTACTGATGCGGCTCGCCGAGTCGCTCGTGCGCACACCCGACGCCAATACGGCGAGTTATCTCCTGCGCGACAAGATCGCAGCCGGCAAATGGCGCCCCCATATGTCTGCATCACATTCTCTGGTGAAGCTGGGCACGCTCGGGCTAAGCCTTGCGAAAGGATGGGTCAGCATGAGCGGCGGTGTCGCTGCGCAGCATCTTTTCGCCCGGCTCGGAGATCGGGTCATGCTGGCGGCCGTGCGCCAGGCGATTGCCCTGCTTGGTCGGCATTTCGTGCTTGGAACCTCGATGCCGCGGGCGACGCATCGGGCGAAATCATTGTCTGACTATGGCGCGACTTATTCGTATGACATGCTGGGCGAAGCGGCGATGACGACCGCTGACGCGAACCGGTACTTCTACAATTACAAAGCCGCGCTGACGCACCTGGCAAGAACATCTCCCGTAGAGCAGGACTTGCATCAATCGCCTGCGCTGTCGGTCAAACTCTCCGCGCTTCATCCACGATATGAGTTCGCACAGCGGGATCGGTGCGTTCCGGTTCTCACCGCCCGGATCCTCGAATTGTGCGAACGCGCCAAGACGGCAAATCTCGGTCTCACCATAGATGCCGAGGAGGTCGACCGGCTGGAAGTATCGCTGAAGGTCATTGAAGGCGTCCTTCGATCCCCGGTCGTGCGGGGCTGGGACGGGTTCGGCCTCGCGATTCAGGCCTATCAAAAGCGTGCGGCTCCCACGATTGACTGGGTGCTCGAGACGGCCAGGCGTCACCAGCAGAAGATCACCATTCGGCTCGTCAAAGGAGCTTACTGGGACAGCGAAGTCAAACGGGCGCAAGAGCATGGCCTCGACGCCTATCCGGTATTCACGCGCAAGGAGCATACCGATATTTCCTACCTGGCCTGCGCCCGCAAACTGCTGGAAGCGTCGGAATGGATCTATCCGCAATTCGCAACCCATAATGCGCATACCGCCGCCGCCATCTCGCACATGGCCGGCCCGCGCCGCGACCTCGAGTTTCAGCGCCTGCATGGCATGAGCGACGGCCTGCACCGACGGCTGGTGCAGGATCACGGATTTGCCACCCGGACCTATGCCCCGGTCGGGCGTCACAAGGACCTCCTGCCTTATCTGGTCAGACGTCTGTTGGAGAATGGTGCCAACGCCTCATTCGTGAATCAGATACTGGACGCAGAAGGTGAGATTGACGGGCTGATCCGAAACCCGGTTGAAATCGCATCAGATCATGGATTTTCGTCGCACCCGATCCTGCAGACCCCGTGCGACCGGCGCGGCGACTCAAGTGCTGTCGCCTCAGGTGTGGACCTCACACAATCGACTTTTGTTCGAACGATTGAAACGATCGCCCCTCCCACACTCTCAATCGAAGCCCGCGAAGCTCCGGATTTGGCGCAAGCGGTCAAAGCTGCCCGAAACAGCGTCTGGGCGAGCGCGTCACCGCAAGACCGTGTCGCACGCTTGCGAAAGGCCGCAAGCTTCCTCGAACGCGACCGGTGGGACCTGATGGCGCTTTGCGTGCATGAAGCTGGAAAAACCTGGCCGGATGCGGAAGCCGAGTTGCGGGAGGCGGTCGACTTCCTGCGCTATTATGCCGACCAGGTTGAACATTCGCCAGCTGCGCACCGCGCACCGCTCGGCCCGGTCGCGTGTATCAGTCCCTGGAACTTTCCGCTGGCGATTTTTCTCGGACAGGTCAGCGCGGCTTTGAGCGTCGGCAATACTGTTCTGGCCAAGCCCGCCGAACAAACGCCGGTGATCGCACTGGAAGCCGTCAAACGGCTCTACGAAGCTGGCATTCCCAGGGACGCGCTGCAGGTGCTTTTTGGAGATGGCCGCGTTGGTGCGGACTTGGTGGCGCATCGCAATATACGCGCGGTTTGTTTCACCGGCTCCACCAACACCGCGATACATATCGCCTCATCCCTCGCTGAGACCGGGCGCGGGGACATTCCATTGATCGCCGAGACCGGCGGCATCAATGCCATGCTGATCGATTCAACGGCTTTGCTGGAGCAAGCCGTCCGCGATGTCATCGCCTCGGCCTTTCAGAGCGCCGGACAGCGATGCTCCGCGTGTCGCCTGGTGTGTGTTCAGGAAGATATCGCGGCGCCCTTTATCAAGATGCTGTCTGGCGCAATGGACGAATTGCGAACCGATGATCCGGCCTTGTTGTCCACTGATCTCGGACCGATTATCGACGCACCGGCCATGGACCGCATCGATCGCCACATCTCTACCTGCCGTCAGACCTATAAGCTGATTGGCGAAGCGCCCGCGCCGGCGAGAACCGACCGTCCCTATACATCGCCGATCGCATTTGAACTCAATGCGATTGAAGATCTCGATGAAGAAGTCTTCGGACCGGTCTTGCATGTCGTCCGCTTCAAGCGCGAAGCTTTCGAGCAGACGATTGAACAGATCAATGCACGTGGCTTCGGTCTTACCATGGGCCTCCATACCCGCATCGACGCACGTGTCGCACGGACCCGGAATCTGGCCCGGGTTGGCAATCTCTATGTCAATCGAAACCAGATCGGCGCCGTCGTTGGCGAACAACCGTTTGGCGGCGAAGGCCTGTCCGGCACCGGCCCGAAAGCGGGCGGTCCGTTTTACCTGAAGCGACTGTCGAGGCCGACCGAGAAACCAGAAGACGAGGCGATTACAAGACCGGTGGAACTTCCGGGACCGACTGGGGAGAGGAATACGCTGCGCCTTGTCCCAAGGGGCCGCCTCCTCTGCCTGGGTGGCGACACGCCGGATGTCCTGCAAGCCCAAATCGAGCGCGTGTGCGACAGTGGCAACGAGCCCGTGCTTGTTTCATCTGGTTCGATCGAGATCGCGCTGCGCGACAGATCCCTTAAAGGCGTGGTGGCCGATGGGAACGCGCGTAAAATCGCCATCGCGCAATTGGCACAGCGCGACGGCCCTATTCTGCCCCTCCTCTCTCATACAGACGAAATCGAGCGGTTCGTGCTGGAGCGCGTCATCACCGTGGACACCACCGCTGCCGGTGGCAATGCCAGCCTTCTGGCTCGGATCTGATCTGTACCGCTAGTCGGTCAGCGTGCGCGCCATGGCCGCTTTCCAGCCCGCCAGCAACCCGGCGCGATCGGTTGCAGACATGCGCGGCTCAAATCGCCGACCGAGCGCGGCGCGCGACGCCCATGCGTCCTCTGTTAGCCAACCCAATTGAATGCCGGCCAAAGCCGCAGCGCCCAGCGCTGTCATTTCCATAAAGTCAGGTCGCTCGACCGGGCGATTGCAAATGTCGGCGACAAATTGCATCAACCAGTCATTCGCGGCCATGCCGCCATCGACACGCAAGACCTCAACATCGGCGCCATCCGCTGCGAAGGCTTCCAGCAACTCATGCGTCTGATAAGCGGCCGCTTCCAGTCCAGCGCGTACAATATGATCCGCGGTCGCCGCCCGCGTCAGGCCGGAAATCGTGCCGCGCGCATTGGCATCCCAGTGCGGCGCGCCCAATCCGGTGAAGGCAGGCACCAGATAGACGCCACCATTGTCCGCCAGTGCTGCAGCCTTCGCCTCGCTGGCGGGCGCGTCTGCAATCAGACCCATTTCATCGCGCAGCCACTGGATCACGGTGCCGGCATTGAAGATCACGCCTTCCAGCGCGAAGGCGGAACTGCCGCCCTGGTTCCCGTATCCGACGGTTCCAAGCAATCGGTTCTCCGAACGCGGCACGTCCTGTCCCGTATTCGCGACCAGAAATGCACCCGTGCCATAGGTGATTTTCGCTGTCCCCGGTGCCAGGCAGGATTGTCCCACCAGAGCCGCCTGCTGATCTCCAATGGCGGACAGGATCGGTATAGACCGGCCAAACAGGGTCGGATCGGTCATACCGAACTGCGCGCCGCTCGGCAAAACACGGGGGAGCAGACCGTCTGGAATGCCGAGCAGGTCCAGCATTTCTGCCGACCAATTATAGTCCTCGGAAAGACTGAGCGGGTAAAGCAGTGTGCGCGATGCATTGGTAAGGTCGGTCGCATGGACCTCCCCAGCCGTGAGATTCCAGATCAGAAAGGAATCAACGGTTCCAAAAGCGAGTGCACCAGCCTGCGCCTTTGCACGGGCGCCGTCCACATGGTCCAATAGCCAACCAATCTTGGTGCCTGAAAAGTATGGATCGATGAGCAACCCGGTGGCGTTTTGAATGGCTGGCTCATGACCGGCCTCAACCAGGGAGGCGCAAACGCTCGCGGTCCGTCGATCTTGCCAGATGATCGCTGGCGCGATGGGCGTTCCGGTTTGACGATCCCAGACCAGGGTCGTTTCGCGCTGATTGGTGATGCCGATTGCGGCGATCCGCTCGACGCCGCCCGCCGCCGCAATGGCGTCCCGGCAGACATGCAGAGTCTTATCCCAGATTTCGGCGCCATCCTGCTCAACCCAGCCATCATCGGGATAGGTGAGCCCGACTTCCATTTGCGCCTGCGCAACCGGAATGAAGGCCTGATTAAACACAATCGCTCGCGTCGACGATGTTCCTTCATCAATGACCAAAATCATGTCTTCCGCCGCCATTTTTCCTCCCATCGCGCGCTGTGTCAGCACTATTACGAGCTTTTTCAATGCAGTGCCAAGAGGCAATCGCCCTCATCACCATGTTCGTTTTCGAACAACCTTCTGTTTGAATAACGCGAAAAGCAGTGTCACGAAAGCCATAAATGTTAGGATTTTCGATTACGAGCGCAAATTAGTCGTTTACGAACATTTTAAAATTGGATATGCCAATCTCAGAGTAAGCAAGGTCAGGTCATTTGTACGACATTCTGATTATCGGTGGTGGCATTAACGGCGCTGGGATTGCCCGCGATGCGGCGGGACGCGGCTTGAAGGTCCTGTTGTGCGAAAAAGACGACCTTGCCTCGCACACCTCTTCGGCCAGCACCAAGCTGATCCATGGCGGTTTGCGCTATCTCGAACACTATGATTTTGCGCTGGTCCGGAAGGCCCTGAAGGAACGTGAAGTCCTATTGCGCGCGGCGCCGCACATTATCTGGCCACTGCGCTTTGTGCTGCCGCACCACAAGGACCTTCGTCCAAGCTGGCTGATTCGGCTCGGCCTGTTCCTTTATGACAATCTTGGCGGCCGTAAATTGCTGCCGGCAACCAAGACCTTGTCCCGCAAGTCGAGCCGCGTGTTTGATCCGCTGCGCGCGCGTTTCACCAAAGGCTTCGAATACTCGGATTGCTGGGTCGAAGATGCACGTCTCGTGATCCTGAACGCGATTGATGCAGCAGAACGCAGCGCAACGATCATGACCCGCACAGAGTGTAAAAGCCTGGACGCGAAAAGCGATCACTGGCGCGCCACGCTTCGGGTTGATGGCAGCTCCGAAATGACGGTCGACGCCAAAGTGGTGATCAACGCGGCCGGTCCATGGGTCGACCATGTCGCTGGCCAGGTGGGCACGCGCAGCAATGCCCCGCAGGTGAGACTGGTCAAAGGCAGCCACATCATTGTGCCCAAAATGTTCGAAGACGAGCGATGCTTTATTTTTCAGGCCGGCGATGGCCGCGTGATTTTCGCGATCCCTTATGAAGAGGGTCGCCTGACGCTGATCGGCACAACAGACCTGCCGTTTGAAGCGGATCTGGACGCGGTCCAGGCATCGGAAGACGAGATCAAATATCTTTGCGATGTTTCGAACGAGTATTTCGAGAAGCAGATTTCGCCAGAAGACGTCGTGTCGACCTATTCCGGGGTCAGACCGCTATTTGATGATCAAGCCCAGGATGCCTCATCCGTGACGCGCGATTACGTCTTGAAACTGCAAGAGACGAATGGCGCCACGATGCTGTCCGTGATTGGCGGCAAGATCACCACATATCGCAAACTTGCCGAGGATGCGTTGAAACTCGTTCAGGACAAGTTTCCAGACGCCGGCACAGCATGGACGGCCAAGGCCTCCCTGCCCGGCGGCGACATTGATGAAGCAGATTTCGAGGCGTTCGAAGCGCGCTGCGCGATAGCCTTTCCCTGGCTGGACGAAGCCACGCGGCACCGTCTGGCACGGACATATGGCACGCGCATTCACGCGCTTCTGGGGGACGCACAATCCATTTCAGAGCTCGGCCACCATTATGGCGGCGGACTTTATCAAAAGGAGGTTGATTACTTAATCGCGCGCGAATTCGCGCGGTCACCAGAGGATATTCTGCTGCGCCGAACCAAGCTTGGCCTGCATCTAACCCCTGGTGAGCAATCCATTTTGCACGAGCAGTTCAACAATCGGCTCGTTGCTTAATCTACGTGCCCGCCCAGGCACACATCCGAAAAAACAAGAGCTTATTCACGGGAGGATAATCATGGGCCATAAAACCAAGATGATCATTGGGGCGAGCGTCGCCGCATTGATGTATAGCGGATCTGCCATCGCGCAGGACGCAAGCGAAACAGGCGAGACCGCCGACGAACGAACACTCCAGACTGTTACCGTCAAAGGCATTCGCGGGAGCTTGAAAGCGTCTCTCGATGTCAAGCGGGACTCCAACCAGATTGTCGACGCGGTCTCCGCGGAAGACGTCGGCAAATTCCCGGACTCCAACGTTGCTGAATCCCTGCAGCGGATCACAGGTGTCGCCATCGACCGCAGCGGCGGCGAAGGTCAGTTCATCACCGTTCGCGGTCTTGGACCTGAGTTCAACACAGTGCTGTTGAACGGGCGCACGATTGCGACGGACAATGATGGACGCGAATTCTCGTTTGACGTCCTGTCGTCCGATATCATTCAGCGCGCGGAAGTGTTCAAAACGGCGACGCCGAACCTGCAATCAGGTGGTATCGGTTCAACCGTGAACATTGTCACGGCACGTCCTTTTGATCGCCCGGGTCAAAGCTTCACGGCCTCTGTTGCCGGCACCTATGACACCCTGCGCGAAGAAGTCAGCCCCGACATCACGGCGGTTGGATCATGGACCAATCTCGATCGGACCTTCGGCATTCTGGCCGGCGCGTCCTTCTCTGATCGTGCGGTTCAGGAAGACAGCTCGTTCACCAATGGTTTCGCGCTTCGGAGCGGTGACCCAGCGGTGCTGGCGCCAGAAGGTTCATCCGGTCTGACGACGGTTGGCGCGCTCGCAGATGGCGCCCGCGTGCAGCAACAAGTGGTGCATAGCCGAGACATTCAGGATCGCGAGCGCTTGACATTGAACGGTGCCGTACAGTTCCGGCCAAATGACCGCATGACGTTCACCCTGGACGGCTTGTACTCAGAGTTTGACGTCCAGTCCTTTGCCACACAATTCTCCGGCTTCTTCAGCCCGCCTTTCATTGATCCCGTCATCGACGCCAATGGAACCGTGGTCTCGTTCAGTCGCCCAGGTCAGGATTTCGCCGCGCGGAACCCAGCCATCGCGGCGACGGTCGGCCTGTCACAAAACGACAATGTCGTGACCTCCAATAACCGTCTGGCTGAAACCTATCAGATTGGCGGTAATCTGGAATGGGAAGTGTCCGACTCCCTGTCACTCGATTTCGACCTGTCTGCATCGAATGCACAGCGGGACGGCACCAATCCGTTCATCGTGATTGGCGCGCTGGCGCCAACATCACCACTGATTGAGCTGCCGAACAGCGATGGCATTTCAACCATTACCAACCTGTCCGGTCTGACAGATACATCGATCCAACGCCTGCACTTCGTCAATGTCGAGCGCAATATGGTCGAGGATGATGTGCTTGAATTCCAGGCCAGCGGTAAGTGGGACATTAATCGCGGACCGCTCGCGGCCATCGGGTTTGGCGCCAGCTATACGGATCGTGAGAAGACGCGTGATAATTTCACCAACTTCTCGCCAACCCAAGGCGGCGATATTTTCTGTGCCTATTGCGGCTATAATGTTGCGCTTCAGAATCCTGGCATCCTGTCACCCTTCTCGTTTGACGGCTTCCTCAGCGGCGTCGCAGGTTCGGGTCAGGTGCCTTCGCAAATTCTCGGCTTCTCGATTGCGGATGCCTTTGCAGAGCTGAACGACACCGCCAACATCACTGATCCAAACCGCAACGGTCTGACTGGTGCGGATCGGGCCGCCAATGATGCGGATCTGATCGCGCGTCGTGATGCGGCTGGCAACTCGGTCTTCGGGTTCTACACACCTGAATTCAATCCGGGCGGCAGCTTTGGCGTTGAAGAGGAAATCACCTCCTTCTACGCCAATACGGAATGGGAAGGTGACTTTGGCGGTGACTTGCCATGGGCCGCCAATTTTGGTTTCCGTCTAGCCCGGACAGAACTGGTTTCAAGCGGCTTTGACCAACCGGTCCTGCAATTCCGCGAAACGCCTGGCGACACGCAGCTTCTGGTCGACTTCGGTCCAACCACGGCGGTGTCGGTCGAGAATGACTATATCAACTTCCTACCTTCCGCGAACGTCAAGCTGGAGACAAGCGAAGATACTGTCGTTCGGTTCAGCTACTCGAAAACTGTCACGCGTCCGACGCTGACCGCCCTGGGTGTGAACAACACATTTGGTGGACGTTCGAACGCACCTGTTTCTGGCGGCGGTAACCCACAGCTTGAAGCGTTTGAGTCCTCCAACTGGGATGCTTCGTTCGAGTGGTATTTTGACGATGTGAGCTATTTCTCGGTCGCGGCCTTCCACAAGGATTTCGACAACTTCCTCGAAGCTCAGACCCTGCCGGTGCCCGGGCAAGTTCAGATCCCTGTCGGCAACCCGCAAAACCCAACTGGTCCGGATCCAATCCTGGTCGATGTCGACTTCCAGGACACACGGACCCGGAACGGCGAGACCGGCTCCATCACAGGCCTCGAAGTCGCGTATCAGCGCACCTTCGATCAACTGCCTGAGCCATGGGACGGCCTCGGTGCTGCTGCGAACTACACTTATGTGACCAGCAATATTGACCGGGACCCGAACTCGGGGGCGTCTGACTGTGACTATAACGGTCTGTCACCTAACTCGTTCAACGTGAGCGGGTTCTATGAGAAAGACGGAATCTCCGCTCGCCTCGCTTATAATTATCGCGACGAGTTCCTGTTCCAGTGTTTCTCGAATTTCTCTGAGCCAAGAGAGCGTGAGGCCTTTGGCCAACTCGACTTCTCTGCTTCCTATGATGTCAACGATACCTTCCAGATCTTTTTCGAAGGCATCAACATCACGGATGAAGATACGCGGGACTTCTCGCGCTTCGAGAACCGGTTCCTGACTTATTCAGATACCGGATCGCGTTACCAGCTCGGCGTTCGCGCGTCTTACTAAAGCCGCGCATCTGTCTGCGCCTGCCCTCTACCAGGCCGGCGCGGATGGGGGACGTCGTACGCTTCTCGATCCTCCTGGAAGCGTACTTTGTGTCAGCGCGGGGGTGACTTCGCGCTGACATATCATCAAACAAGATAAAAATAATATTTCGAGGAAATGCAGGCATGAATACGCTTCAGGTGGGAATCTTCTTTTTCATCACAGCCCTGATCGGCTTTCTGACCTATCTGAGCTGCCGCAATGCGCCCTCCGGCGATCGCGGATCAGATCATGATTACTTCCTCGCGAATGGCGGGTTGAGCTGGTATTTCGTGGCCGGCTCCATCACGTTGACCAATCTTTCAACCGATCAGTTGGTGGGCATGAATGGCAATCAGATGCTGCTTCTGGCCTGGTGGGAACTGGCCGCGGTGGTTGGCCTGTTCATCCTCGCCTATGTCTTCATCCCGATCTATTATCGCAACAATTGCACGACGACGACGGAACTGCTCCAGCGCAAATATGACAATAAGCATATCCGCGCGGTGATCTCGGTTCTGTTCCTGCTCGGAAATCTGTTTATTTTCCTGCCCGCCATCCTGTATGGCGGGTCCCTGTTTCTGAAATCGACGACCGGCGCGGATTTTTCCGGCGTGTTTGGCGAGCGCCTGTTCGTTGGATCGCCGGTTGAGGTCGATTCCACCATATTTGTGATGGCGATCACGTTCGCCATTGTCGGCGCCCTTTATGCCATTCTGGGCGGACTGCGCGCGGTCGCGGTGTCGGATACTTATAGCGGCGTCCTGATCCTGTCTCTGGCCGTCCTTGTGGTGGTCCTGGCATTGAATGCGATCAATTGGGACTTCTCGGACGTTCCTCCTGAGCGCTTGAACATGTTCCTGGGCAATGAGTTGGAGGATGGCAGCGAAACGCCCATCCCCTGGCACACACTGCTCACGGGTATGATCTTCATCCAGATCTTCTATTGGAGCACCAATCAGACCATCACCCAGCGCGCCATGGCCTCGCCGACGGTGGAAGAAGCGCGCAAGGGCATTCTGGCCGCGGCCGGGATCCGTCTCCTGATCGTGCCGATCATCGCCGTCGTTCCAGGTGTGGTAGCTTACAAGCTTTACGGCGATGTTGGCGATGCAGCTTACGGCATGATTGTCGGCGATATTCTGCCGCCCATCTTGTCTGGCGCCTTTGCCGCGGCGCTCGCGGCGGCGGTTCTGACGACGTTCAATTCCATCCTGAATGCATCCGCCGCGCTGTATGTTTGCGACTTCCATGAGTCCTACATTGATGAGGCGCGCGATGTTCCGAAACTGAGCATGTATGTGTCGATCGCTATGACTGTGCTGGCCATCGTTCTGGTGCCCATTTTTGCGTCGCAGGAAAGCATCATCAATACGGTCCAGCAGCTTTACGGCCTGCTCTCAATGCCCATCCTATCCGCCTTTATTGTCGGCCTGGCTTTCCGCAATGTCAGCGCCTGGGCCGCCATTCTCGGTGTTGTCACGGGCGTGCTCGTCTATGCCGTGTTCAGCTTCCAGCTCTACCAATATATCGGGATTTCACCCGATCAGGGTCTCGGCGCGACACTCGCGAGCGTGCACTATATTCACTATATGTTTGTCACGCTGGTGGTCAGTATTGGCACCGCATTGCTGTCAAACCTGGTCGTGTTCGGTCGCAAGGCTGAGCTGACGATTGGTCAGTCGTCACCGGCTCCAGCTGAATAGGCTCCGGCGCTAATCATCGCCCGCGACGTGGAGTTCCATTTCCGCGTCACGAATGGCATCCATGAACTCTTCTGGCGGTGCGCGGTCTGTGAACAAATGATCGATGTCATTATACTGCCCGAGGCGGATCATCGCCCGGCGTCCAAATTTGGCATGGTCGGCAACAAGAAATACGGTGCGGGAATTCTGGATGATGGCCTGGGCCGATCGGATTTCCTGATAGTCGAAGTCGAGCAGCGCGCCATCCTCGTCAATGCCGCTAATCCCGATCACGCCAATGTCGAGTCGGAACTGTTTCAGGAACTCGGTTGTTGCCTCGCCAACAATTCCGCCATCAGATTGACGCACGAAGCCGCCGGCAATCATCACGTCTGAGCCATCAGACTCACGCATCATATTAGCGATATTGATATTGTTGGTGACGATGCGCAGGTCTGTGCGCCCGACCAGTTCGGCCGCCAGCGCCTCTGTTGTGGTCCCGATATTCAGAAACAGGGAGGCGCCGTCCGGGATGCGTTTGGCGACGGTGCGGGCAATCTTGCGCTTGGCATCCATGCCTTCCTGCAATCGGTCCTGATAGGGCTGATTATAGGCATTGCCGATCCGGCCGGCGCCGCCATGGAACCGCTCAATCAGTTCCAGATCGCACAGCATATTGATGTCGCGGCGAATGGTTTGCGGGGTGACGCCAAACTGTTTCACCAGCTGCTCGGTCGCGACATAGCCTTGCGACCGGATCAGTTCCAGAATCTGTTTCTGCCGCGCTGGCAGATTGGAGACATCCGCATCACTCATATCGGCCCACCTTTATTGCACTCTGCAATCGTCTTTGCCTCATGCAAGTCCCGTGTCAAACCCGCGCCTCCGCACTAAACCGCCTCAAAATGGAAGATCAGGCAGGTTTCAGGATGCAGGAGGGGGATCTGTAACCCAACATGCGCCAGGGCTTCGCCGGGCAATTCTGCGCCTGCGCCGCCAAGGTCCAGCGCCTCCAGGATTGAAGGCCTGGACACGGATCGCACCGGCATGGGCCAGACAATCCGCGTGCGATAGGTCCGCGTTGGATCGAGGCCCGGGACATAGATCCGGCCTGGAATGGTCTGCCTGTGTCCACTCATGTTGCACCAGGAGAACAAGGCTTCCGATTGATCCGCGGCGACGACGCCGACGGCATTGACGTGCTCGGGTGTATCCAATCGATGAAAGTCGCCGCCATGAATCAGCGCCCGGTGCTTTTTGTGAAGCGTGATGCCGGCCTTTAGCGTGTCGAGATTTTCGGACGGCTCCTCAAGCAGATTCAGCTCCATGCCCATATGCCCGAACAGCGCGGTTGCCACGCGCATGTTCATGGTCAGGCGGCGGCCTGTGATATGACAGATTTCTGGCCCGACATGCGCGCCCATAATCTGCAGCGGAAAGAAGTGAGAGGCGCCGCGCTGAATGCGCTGACGGTCGAGCGCGTCATTGCTGTCAGAGGTCCAGATACGATCTGTCCGCCGCAAGATGCCATAATCCGCCCGCGCACCGCCGGAGGAGCAGCTTTCAATTTCGAGATCCGGATGCGCCGCTCGCAAACGCTCGATCAAACCGTAGAGGGACCGCGTCTGTTGATTGATGGCGGGACGACCGCGGCTACCCGGATGGTGAACATCGCGATTCATATCCCATTTGACGTAGCTTATATCATGCGCGCTGAGCAGTTTGTGCATGTGATCAAACAGATAGTCGCTGACTTCCGGGCGGGTCAGATCGAGCACGAACTGACTTCGAAACGGCACTTGCTCTACGCCCTCAGCATGCAGGATCCAGTCAGGGTGTGTGCGAAACAGCTCGCTATCCGGATTGACCATTTCAGGCTCGAACCAAAGCCCGAATTCCATGCCCAAACCCGTGACGTGATCAACAAGGGGCCCAAGGCCTTCGGGATAGACATCTTCCGACGGCCACCAATCGCCAAGCCCTGCCTTGTCATTCCGCCGCGAGCCAAACCAGCCATCATCCAGTATATAACGTTCCGCGCCGACCGCTGCCGCCTTCTCCGCCAGCTTGAACAGAGTGTCGTGATCGTGGTCGAAATACACCGCTTCCCAGGTATTGTAGTGAACCGGGCGAGCCTTGCGATCGATCCGGCCATCCATGACCGTATGTTTCAAGTGGTGATGGAATTTGCGCGACAAGGCGCTGAACCCGCGACTTGTGAAACCGGCATAGAGCCGCGGCGTGCGATAGGATTCGCCGGGGACGAGCGACATTTCCCCCGGGAAGAAATACTCGCCCATTTGCACAAAGGCGCGGCCATCGCTCAGGCGATCAACCCGCACCCGATTATTGCCGCTCCAGCCCAGGTGGAACGCGAAACACGGCCCAGCCTGCTCATGCGTCTCCTCGGTGCCGACGATCAGGCCTGGAAAATTATCATGACTGGTTCGACCATTCTTGTTCTCGCGGACATAGCTGCCAAGGAAAGGCGCGACCTCTTCCAGGTGGAACTCCCCTGACCAGCGGCCGGTAAATCCAAAAAGCCGCGTCGCGCGGGGATCGAGTGGCAGGCTGGCAGAAGCGCACCAGTCGATCGCGAGCAGTGTGTCGCCTAGGTTCTCAATCTGTGTCTGGCACGTCATCAGATTGCTATCCGGGTTGAAGCCGATAAAATGAGTGGCCCGCACTTTCGTGGTTTCGTCCTGGCAGACCACTTCAACCCGGTGCGGCTTGGGACGACGGACTTCAGTGACCCGAAACAGGCTGGCCCAGGCCGTGCCATTGCGATGCCCGGAAAAGCCTGACAGGCCGGCAATGCCAGATCCGGTCTCGTTCAGGAGCGAGCTGCCCACTTCGGCATCCGCGCCGCCGGGCGCATGCTGTCTTGTCGTCATCAATCGCAAGATGTCCGGATCGGACTTGTTCAATCTGGAGCCCCAATAGAGGATGCTTGGACGCGCGCCGATCGCACAATCTAGGACCAGACTCGTGTTTCCGGCGGTCAGCGTTACGTAGCCTTCTTGGTCGGTCATCGTGCCAGCGCCCCTTCTGATTGACGTCTCTTCATGGCCCATATTACAGACCTCGCCAATGTTGGAAATAGATAATAATATTATCGTATTCGAACAAATTGAACCGAAAGATCTTTGTCTTTATACGCGCCAGCGGACGTCTGCGCAATCGCAGGATCGAGTCATGCTCAGTCTGCAAACGCAGCAATAACAGCAGATTCCTAAAGGTTTCGCGAAATTTCTCATCAAAGAACTGAAATCAGGATGGATATTTTGCTCATGATCGAATACGAACGTATTAAGACTTAAATGCCCGGCCCCCGATCAAGGCTTGAGATGGAAATAGTGCGATGACCGATCCAATGACTATGTTGTCTCGCAAGGTAGACGGATGTGATATACATCGTCGCCAACACCGCAAGTCTGATGGTCGCGATCTGTTTCTCTACGGCTATGAGCCCAACACGGCATCGCGTGTTGAGGGCGAAGATCTACAGACGACGGCCGGGTCTGAATTACGCTGGCACCCCTTGCGCGGCGACTGGTCGATCTATGCGGCGGGCCGACAGAACAGAACCTATAAGCCGAGCGCCGCGGCCAACCCTCTGGCGCCCAGCAAACCCGGGGCACCTCTGACCGAAATCCCATTTAGCGATTTTGAGCTCGCGGTCTTCAGCAATCGCTTTCCGAGCCTGTATCCAAGTGCACCGGAAATAGAAGGCGCCGGGGTTGAAATTCGGGCCGCCCAAGGCGCCTGCGAGGTGATCGTTTATTCACCGGATGATCAGGGGTCGCTCGCCACCCTATCGCAAGCCCGTCGACGCCTGCTGCTTGAAGCCTGGATCGATCGCTATGCGGCCATGTTCGATGCTGGCTGCGCTTTTGTTCTGCCGTTCGAGAATCGCGGCGACGAGGTCGGGGTGACCCTGCATCATCCGCATGGGCAGATTTACGGCTTTCCGATCGTACCAACGCCGCAGCAGCACGCCGCCAATGCGTTTGAAGCCGGATACGATCTTGCCGGTGATGTGCAATCCTGGGGTGAGACCTATTGGGTCAGTCAGGCGGGCGGTCTGGCGAGCTACGCCCCCCGCTATGCGCGCTTTCCCTATGAGGTCTGGATCTCCGCTCTGGAACCCGTGTCAGGCCCCTGGGCATTTACGGAAGAACAAGCCGATGGGTTCGCGCACCTGCTGGGTGATACCGTTCGGCGCTATGATGCCTTTTTCGGCCGGGAAACGCCCTGCATGCTCAGCCTGCACGCCGCCCCTTATGGCCGCGATGGCCGGTTCCAGTTCACAGCACAATTCTATCCACTGTTGCGCGCGCCCGAGCGCGTGAAATATCTCGCTTCCGTGGAACAGGCGACGGGCGTGTTCACCGTCGATGTCATGCCCCGCCAGGCCGCTGACCGATTGAGAGGTGCGATATGAACCCTGTGAACGGTTTCAAGGAGACGTTTGGCTGTCCGCCTTTGATCGCTGCTTCGGCGCCCGGGCGGGTGAATCTCATTGGCGAGCATACTGACTATAATGGCGGCGCGGTCTTGCCCGCCGCCCTGGAGCGCCGGATCCAGATCGCAATGGCGAAACATGACGCGCCGACTGTAGTCATCAAATCCACGCGCTTTGATAAAAAGATTGAACGCCCTGTCGGCGACCCAAAACGCGGGGACTGGACGGATTATGCCATGGGCGCCTTGTGGAAAGCGGGCGAGCTGGGCTGGCTACGAGGCGGCGTTTTCCTGCATATAGAAAGCGATGTCCCGGATGGTGCCGGTGTGTCATCTTCCGCGGCCCTGATCACAGCAATCCTGCGCGCCGCAGCAATTATCGGACAAGTTGCGACGACCGCGGTCGACATCGCGAAATACGCCCGCGTCGTCGAAAATGACTATATCGGCATGCCCTGCGGCATCATGGACCAGATGGCGGTTGGGCTGGCCGACCATGGCAAGGCGCTGGCCCTCGACACCAGCGATTTAAGCTATGAGGTGATCGATATTCCGCAGACCTGGACCTTCGCCGTGATACATTCCGGGGTGCGCCGGGAATTAGCGGACGGACGCTACAAAGCGCGCTTTGAAGAATGCCAGCAAGCTGCGGACGCGTTGAAAACGACCAAGCTTTGCCGGCTCGACCAGGCACAAGTCGTTGCCATGGCGGACCTGCCGGAAAATCTCCGCAAGCGGACCCGCCACGTGATGACGGAACACAAGCGCACGGTTGCGGCAACTGCGGCTATGCAGGCTGGCGAGTTGGCAAAATTTGCGCGCCTGATGAATGAAAGCCACCGATCTTACGCTCAGGATTTCGAAGCCTCGACACCGGTCATCGATGACCTGGTTCAGGATGCCATAGACAATGGCGCGCTCGGCGCACGCCTGACCGGCGGAGGCTTTGGCGGCTGCATCGTGGCGCTGTACCAGTCGGATGAGGCGGAGGACCGGATCCACGACTTGTTGAATCGGAATCCAAACGCCTGGCAGGTCTAGCCCACACTCTGGACGGTGGCCGCACACGGTGAGATAAGCACGTGCATGAAACACGCATATCTTGCTGCGCTCGCACTCAGCCTTTTGATCGGATGCACAAGCACCTTCGCCATTGATCAGACATCCGCAGCAGACTTTGGGTGCGCCTTAGCGACCGCCGATTCTGAAATGCTCGAACAATCGCGCGAAGATGGATTCGCGTCGCAGCAGTCGGATGCCGACGCGCGCGACTTTGCCAGCTGTCTCGGGCATCCAGATCCCTTCTTGCGCGACAAGATCGGATATGAAGGGCTCACCGCCGCCTTGCGCGCGGGCAGTGTTTCCGAAGCGACGCGCCGCGACCTGATTGTCGATCTCAGCGGAAACCTGAGCGCGAAAGATGATGATGGGTTTCTCGCCCCCTTCTCCGCCCTCGGTTTGTCAGAACTTGTCCGCACCGATCGGGTCGAGCCGTTCCTGACGCCAGACGAGCGGGTTAATATCGCGAACATCACAGCAACCTACCTCGCCAGCGTCTCTGATTATCGCGCGTTTTCAGACCAGGAAGGCTGGCGCCACGGAGTCGCGCACGGGGCAGATGTGGCGATGCAACTGACCCTCAATCCAAATGTCGAGACCGGCTCGCTTGAAGGTTTGAAACAAGCCGTCACAGAACAAATCACCAATCGCTCAGGCTATGCTTTCAGGCATGGTGAGCCCGAGCGCCTCGCCCGTCCGATCTTTTTCATGGCGAACCGCGAAGCGTTTGAACCGGAGATGTGGACCGCCTGGTTCGAGCGCCTCGCCGACCCCGCACCCTTGGCAAATTGGGGCGACGCCTATCAGTCCGAAGTGGAGCTCGCCCGGCTGCACAATCTCAAAACCTTTGCGCGGGTGCTCTATGTCAATGCCAGCCTCAGCGAGAATGAGGCGTTGAGACCCATCGCTGATAGTGCCCTGAATATGTTGAAAGCCTTGCCATAGGGGCGCTAGGCCGCCGCGGCGTCGATCACTTCAAACTGCGCTGTCCGGCGACCGTTCCAGACATTCTCCTTAAGACGCCCGGCCAGGTGGACCTTGCCACGTTGCAACAAGGCGTCGCCCAGCGGCGTGCCCATGCAGCGCCAGACCAGCGCTTCGATCCGTGCACCGGAATCCTCAACCGTCAGCTTCAGGTGGTTTTCACCAATCGGTCGCGTATGCGTAATTTCGGCATTCTGAATCGCAAAGACAGGCTCCGGCGCGCCTTGTCCGAAGGGGCCGATGGTCTGGATCAGATCATAGGTTTCAGTATTGACCTGGGTGGGGGCCAGCATGGCATCGATAGCAAGTTCCCGCGCCGCCGCGCGCTCTTCCTTGAACTCGACCATATGCTCCTGCATCCAGGTCTTTAGTCCGTCCAATTGATCAGGTTCAAGGCTCAATCCGCCGGCCATGGCATGTCCACCGCCGGAAAGGATCACGCCCCCTTTCGCGGCCGCCGAAATGGCGTCGCCAATATTCACTCCGCGCACGGATCGCGCTGAGCCCTTGGCTACAGGGCCAAGGCCCTGCCCCCACCCAATCACGATTGCTGGCAGGTGAAACCGGTCTTTCAATCGACCCGCGACAATACCGATAACGCCCGGGTGCCAGCCTTCACCCGCTGCGATCAGAACACCTGTATTCGGATTGCTATCCAGCTGTTTCTGCGCCGCCACCGTCGCTTGCTCAAGGATGGCACTTTCAACCGCCTTGCGCTCATCATTGTGCGCGTGCAGACGTTCGGCCAAAGCGATCGCCTCGCTGCGATCATCCGTGGCGAGAAGTTTCGCGGCGAGCCACGGATCGCCAACGCGTCCACCCGCATTCAAGCGCGGACCGAGCACGAACGTGGCATGGTAGACGCTCTCAATCTTGCCAATCCCGGCAATATCAGCGAGCGCTCGCAGCCCTGGATTCTGACCACGTTCGAGAATTTTCAGTCCTTGTTTGACAAAGGCCCGGTTGGCGCCCCGTAGGGGCGACATATCGCAGAGCGTCCCGAGCGCGCACAGATCGAGCCAATGCAATATATCCGGCAATCCATCCGGTGGCGCGATGCCTCGCTCGCGCGCCAGCTTGTTGAGCGCCGCGGCAAAAACATAGACGACCCCGGCAGCCGCCAGATGCCCTTGGCCACTCGTATCGTCGGCGCGATTTGGGTTGACCAAAGCTGCGCAAGGTGGCGGTGTTTTGCCCATCAAATGGTGATCGATCACAATCACCGGCAATCCGATGGCTTCGGCTTCTGCCAAAGCCGCCGTCGCGGCGGCCCCGCAATCAACCGTGATGACTAAATCGGAGCCGGTCTCTTTCAGATGTCGAAACGCTTCCGGGCTGGGCCCGTAGCCCTCCATTAACCTGTCTGGAACGTAAAGGCCAATCTCGCGTCCCCAGGCGCGGAAATATCGCGTTAGAATGGCAGAGCTGGTGCCGCCATCGACATCATAGTCGGCAAATACGGTAACGGTTTTGCCGTCAATGATGGCATCGAGCGTAAGCTCCGCCGCTTTCATCATATCCTGAAAGCTCGCCGGGTCCGGAAACAGCGCCTTCAGGGTCGGGTTCAAATAGGTATCGACGTCAGACGCCCCAACACCTCGCAGCGCGAGCAAACGGGCCAGTAAATCATTGCCGCCCAATTGCGGCGCCAAGGCCCGCACCGCCGCCTCATCCGGCGCATTCACGGTCCAGTAACGCGCGCCATAGGAGGCAGAAATATCGGGAGCAATGGCGGTCATAGCAAACAAACCTGACTAGAGTCGGACCAGGCACAACCCCTTTTCGGCAGAGTAAGTTTGAGACTCCACGATAAGATCTGTGGTAAACGACTCGTCTAGTGTAAACTAGAAGTAGAGGAACAAATAATTTCTAATGACGTAATACGGGGACGCAAGATGACACGCTTACCATTAGATTCGCAGGCCGATACGCTTCAATTCGAGACTCGCACCGTATCTGGCAAATTTGACTTTTGGCGGGAGAATGTATCGAACTTCTGCGATGCCACACCTATTCACCCCCTGCCAACAACAAATTTTTTCCAATTACGTCAGTTCTTTTCGGACCGCATTTTTTTAAGTCAAACGCAATACGGGGCAAAAGCTGCGATACACGCAAACCGGCATATCCAAGACACAGGACACATTGTCCGAATCCAGAGATATTTCAGCGGTGGCATGATCGGGCAATTTCAAGATGTCCCATTTGAGATCCGCCCGGGTATGATTGCCGTGATCGATCAATCTAATCCTTATGAGGCGCTCCACGACGATTCTTTGACTCAGAGCATTTATATCTCGCGGGCCACGCTGGACCTGGAGACGGACACGCCATTCGCCCCGCTTGTGCTCGCGCCTGATTATCCCCTGACACAGGTGCTACATAATGAGTTCGATCGCATGTACATGCCGCTCCTGGCCGGTGCCAGATCGCTATCTATCGACCGCATTGATCGTTTTAGCGCGTGCCTGAAAATGGCCGTCCATAAAGGCCAGCAAGACAAAGACGTCCGAGCGAAGGCGCGCGATGCTCTGCGGGATTTGATCAGCGAGCACATAGAAAAGCATCTCGAGTCTCCCGACTTGACCGTTGCCAGCTTGTTGAAAGCGTTCGGCGTTTCACGTGCCAGTCTGTTCCGCATGTTCGAACCAGAAGGTGGTGTGAGACGCTATATCACGACGCGGCGTCTGTTTCGGGCGATCCATATGATTTCGACAAATCCGTTACGGCGTGGGCAAGTCACACAAGCCGCCGAACGCTGGGGGTTCAGCTCCAATGTTGATTTCAACCGCAAAGTTCAGCGCGTCTTTGGGACAAGCCCCGGCGCCATGTTCCAACTGCCACTAAAACCGGTCGATACTTCGATGCAGTACGCCCCATTTTCCGAGTTTATGGATAAAACCCGGTCGCAATTAGGGTTCGAGTCCGTCCGTTCAGCCGCATGATTTACGACCTCCGGGAAGCGTGCTCTATGCGCGGTGCCAGCTCTTAATCTTGCGCACCATGCCATCGGCGCTGCTCATGACCAGCGTATCGGTCTCGATATGTCCATTCTGGCGGACAACGCCGTCCACCAGACCGCCTTTGGTCACGCCGGTCGCGCAGAAGACCGTCTCTCCCGAAGCGAGCTCGTGCAGATCGTATTTCTTGTCATAATCAGTGATGCCGGTGCGGTCAGCGCGGCGGCGCTCATCATCATTTCGGAAGACCAGACGGGCCTGCATCTGACCCCCGACACATTTCAAGGCCGCTGCGGCCAGAACGCCTTCCGGCGCGCCGCCTGACCCGACATAGAGGTCGATCCCGGTCGATGGATTCGTTGTATTGATCACGCCGGCAACGTCGCCATCCGAGATCAGGTGGACCCGCGCGCCAACGCCGCGAAGGCTCTCGATAATCTCTGCATGGCGCGGGCGGTCCAGCACGCATGCCGTCATATCGCTGACCGCGACTCCCTTGGCCTTGGCCATGGCGGCGATATTGTCAGCCGGCGACGCGTCCAGATCAATAATACCCGCGTCATAACCCGGCCCGATGGCAATCTTGTCCATATACGTATCAGGTGCGAACAGAAGCCCGCCACGTGGGGCAATCGCAAGAACGGCAAGCGCATTGGCCATGGCTTTGGCGGTCAGAGTCGTGCCTTCCAGTGGGTCAAGCGCGATATCGATTTCAGGGCCTTTGCCTGTGCCCACCTCTTCGCCAATATAGAGCATGGGCGCTTCATCGCGTTCGCCTTCACCAATGACGACGCGACCCTGGAAATCCACCGCGTTGAAGGCGGTTCGCATGGCATCTACAGCAGCGGCGTCGGCGGCTTTCTCGTCGCCGCGGCCTGCTAAAGTCTCTGCTGCAATTGCTGCTTTTTCCGTCACGCGCACCATGGCGTCCGCCAGATGCGGAATCAAAACGCTTTCACTCATCTCATTCTCCCCCAGGCCACTCCTGACCCAGCACTAATTACTGTTTGACCGCGTCAATCGGGATGACCTGCGGAGCACCGACACTCGCTTCCAGTGCCGAAACCCGCATGCGCGCGGCCTCTATGTCACCGCGAGAACACACATGCGTAACAATGGCAACAGGAGAGACATCGCTGTCATCAGCCGACTCCTGTAACAGCTTGTCGACCGACACATCATGCGCTGCCAGCGCTTCCGTCAGACTGGCCAGGGCGCCCGGCCGGTCGGCCAGCTTGATCCGCAAGAAAAATGCCGACCGTTCCGCCGCTTCGGCGGCAATGAAACGGCGCGTATTATGGTGCGCAGCGCGCCCAAATGGGCTGCGTGCGGTCGGGGAAAACAGTTTCGAGACGTCGCCCATCACAGCACTCGCGGTCGGTCCGGGGCCTGCGCCGGGCCCCGTCAGGGTTACAGCTCCAAGGGGGTCCCCCTCAACCCGCACCGTATTCAGCGCGCCATTGACACGCGCCAGTGGATGATCGGTCGGCATCGCCATGGGCCCGACCCGGCAAACGACGCCGTCATTGGTCAGAATGCCTTCCGTGATCAGCTTGATGCGCAGACCCAAACGATCCGCGAGCGTCAAATCGATTAACTCGACTGTATCAACGCCTTGTACGGCGACCTTGTCAAAGTCCAGGTCTGCGGTGAATGCGATCGAGGCCAGAATAGCGGCTTTGTGGGCCGCATCCATGCCGGAGACATCCAGAGTCGGATCGGCTTCGGCATAGCCAAGCCGTTGCGCCTCCTCGAGGACCTGGTCATACGACCGCCCGGTCTCCAGCATTTGTGTCGTCAGATAGTTGCACGTCCCGTTGAGAATGCCGGAGACGCGTTGTATGGCGACCCCCGAAAGCGAGTCGCGAAGCACCCGGACGACGGGAACGCCGCCCGCCACAGCCGCTTCGAACATCAGATCGACATCATGCGCCTGGGCCAAGGCCTCGAGCGCCTGACCATGCATGGCGATCAATGCCTTATTGGCTGTGACGACATGCTTCCTCGCCTTGATCGCTTCTTCTACGGCATATTTGGCAGGTCCATCCGACCCACCAATCAGTTCAACGAAGACATCAACGTCGGGATCCTCAGCCAGCGAGGCCGCATAATCGAACCAGCGATAGCCGGAAATATCGACTGGGCGATTACGATTGCGCGTGCGCGCGGAAACGCCGACGATTTCGACTTTGCCAGGCAGCCGCAACTCGGCCTGGCGTTCGACCAGTTCGATCAGACCACAGCCGACATGACCGAGCCCTGCAATTCCCAATTTGACTGTTTTCAAGATCCCGTCCTTTGCAGGGGGGTGCTTTGCCCCTCCTGTTCCGCTTTGGCAAGGAAGCGCTTGATGTTTCTGGCCGCCTGACGAATGCGCTGCTCGTTTTCTACCAGGGCAATGCGCACATGTCGGTCACCATGCTCACCAAAGCCAGCGCCCGGGGCGACCGCAACTTCGGCCTCATTCATTAGCTTGAGCGCAAATTCCAGGCTGCGCATGTCCCCGCATTGCGGCGGGATCTTCGCCCAGGCAAACATCGACGCGGCTGGCGACGGCACGTCCCAGCCCGCTCGACCGAAGCTTTCGATCAGGACATCGCGACGAGACTTATAAGTCGCACGGAATTCGTCGACACAATCCTGCGGGCCATCCAGCGCGGCGCAGGCCGCGACCTGGATCGGCGTGAAGGCGCCATAGTCGAGATAGGATTTCACCCGCGCCAGCGCGCCAATCAGGCGCTCATTGCCCGCCGCAAAGCCAATGCGCCAGCCCGCCATGGAATAGGTTTTGGACATGGTCGTGGTTTCAACCGCAATGTCCCTGGCGCCATCCACTTGCAGGATGGAGGGCGTCGGTTCCTCAAAATAGATCTCATTATAGGCCAGATCCGAGAGAATATAGAGATCATACTTTTTCGCCAGCGCGACCGCATCCTTGTAGAATTCGAGGTCGCACACATCGGCGGTCGGATTTGAAGGATAGCAGAGTACCATCGCTGTTGGCGGTGGCACGGAGTAGCGAATAGCCTTGGAAATCCCCGACAAATAAGCTTCCGGCGTCGGCGCCGGGATGGCGCGGATCGACGCCCCGGCCATGATGAAACCGAAATGATGCAAGGGATAGCTTGGGTCCGGCGCCAGAATGACATCACCAGGCGCAGTAATCGCTTGCGCAAGATTGGCAAACCCTTCTTTCGACCCCAGCGTAACAACGACCTCTCGGTTCTTGTCGAGCTTTACATCGAACCGGCGCTGATAATACTCCACCAAAGCCCGGCGCAGGCCGGGAATGCCGCGCGAGGCGGAATAGCCGTGCACATTTGGTTTGGCCGCTGTTTCGGCCAGTTTTGCGATCACATGTGGCGGGGCGGGCATGTCCGGATTGCCCATGCCAAGATCAATGATATCGGCGCCATTGGCACGCAACTCGGCCTTGCGTCGATTGACTTGTTCAAAAACGTAAGGCGGCAGGCGCCGGATTTTATGAAACTCTCCGCTCATGGTGCGGATCTCCGTGTAAAAAAGGGTCTGGGTCTAGAGGCGAGCGCGCGCAATTTGAAAGCGGGCTTTGATGGCTTCGACCTCTTCGTCGGTTAAAAAGTCGGGGGCGGGCAACCGCCCCTCAACCGCTCGTCTTACCTCCGCAGCCCAGGCGCGAATTTCGTCCGGCGTTTCGGTCGGCGGTTCGGATCGCGGGCTGTTCTCAAACATGGCCAGGGCCGCCAGGGTCTCTGCTTCCGATAATTCCAGCTTCGCCACCGGGTCGTACCCGCTGGTTG
>JBCBBC010000048.1:0-28002 GCA_038532145.1 Pseudomonadota bacterium
GGGGGTGCGCAACTCATGGCTGGCATTGGCGAGAAAGTCGGCCCGGGCGCGTTCGGCGCGGCGGACCGCGGTGAGGTCCTCGAACACCATCAAGACTGAGCCGCTGGCCGGGCCGGGCCGGACATGCGCCATCCACACTTCGGCATCGCCATGCTGCGTGAACTCGACTCGTTCATTGGCGCCATCGCGGCCAACCCGTTCCGCGGCGTCCAGCAGGTCCGGCTGTCTCAAGACCGCGACGGGAAAGGTCAGGTTGGACGGCTCGAATCGAAACAGATTGCGCGCATGCTTGTTGGCGGTGACAATTTGCCCTTCGCGAGAAATGAGCAAAGCAGGCAGCGGAAGCGCCAGAATAAAGGGCTCAACGCTGTCTTCGGCGCGCTGGGTTGGCGGGCTGGGCGGGGTTTCCAGCACAGGGGCGATCCCTTGTTTCTCCGGAGCGGGCGCTGAGCCGACATAGAAGGCGAGCGCGCCAGCCGTCATCACGACGGCCCCGATCGCCCATTCAACCAGGCCGATGGCGCCGGTCAGGAACAATAAAGCCAGCACTGCAACGGCGCCGGATGTCAAAACGAAAAAGTCCTGAAATCGCTTTGGCGGGTCGGGTTGCGCGGGTCCCTTTTGTTGCGACATGAGAGCAGTGTATCCCTGAAATTGATGGTCCGCGAGGCCATTCTCGGCGTATACAGGGGTGGTTGTGATGAGCAAGCCTGAAAGCTTCGTCACAATTATTGAAAAACGATAATTATTTGTTGACAGTCGAGTAGAGCAGGCGTAAAGCCACGGTCCAGGCTGAAGAGGTTTTCATGAAGCAAGCGCGTATCGTATTGGGACTGTTGGCGGTGAGCGCGTGCTCCACCGTACCGAGCATGCCAAGCATGCCGACACTTGGCGGTGATCGCCTGGTCGTTTTCCCAATCGCCCCTGATGCTCCGGACACCTGGGCGGCCAATGGCGTTGTTGGCGAAGCGCCGCGCGCCGACTGGCTGACGCAATTCGATGACGATATGCTGGTCGCGCTGGTCAATGAAGCGCTGGCGGCAAATCCATCCATTCGGTCGCAATATTATGCGGTTGAGGCCACGCGCGCCCAGGCGCGCAGCACCTATGGCCGGACTTTGCCGAGCCTGTCCGCGTCCGGATCAGTGACCGGAACCGATACCTATGTCGAAGCGACGGACAGCCGCGTTTCCGGTGAATTGTACGGCCTCGGACTGGACCTTAACTGGGAACTCGACCTTTGGGGTCGCTTGCGTGCCAGTATCAATGCCGCTGAATCTGATCTGATCGCCAGCGAAGCCGATCTGGCGTCGGCGCGTCTGTCACTGGCCGCGCAAACGGCCTCGGCCTGGTTCGACCTGAACGAAGCCCTGGCCCAAGAACGCGTGGCGGTTGAAACCTATGAAGCGCGAACCCGGGCGCTGGAACTGACCGAACGCCGCCTCTCGCGCGGCCTTTCTTCAGCTCTGGATGTACGTACAGCGCGGACCACCCAAGCCTCCGCTGAAGCGTCGATTGCCGGACAAAGACTGGCCAGCCAGAATGCGACGCGCCGGCTCGAAATCCTGCTCGGCCGGTATCCGAGCACTGAGCTGGAAGCGATGGCGGAATTGCCGGAGCTGGGCGTCTTGCCACCAGCAGGCAACCCAACCCTGCTGCTGACGCGCCGTCCGGATATTGCAGCGGCGGAAGCGCGCGTGACCTCAGCGGGATTGCGCGCGGAACAGGCGCGCCTGGCCATGCTGCCAAGCTTCCGTCTGACCGGTACTTTGTCGACAACCGAGGACGATATTGCGGATGCGTTTGATCCCAGCCGCATTGCAGCACGACTCGTGGCCAGCCTGACAGCGCCGATTTTCAATGGTGGCGCTCTGGATGCAGATCGCGATGCCGCGGTCGCGCAAGCCCGCGCCGCGGTCGAGAATTATGCTGCGACTACACTCACCGCCTGGCGCGAGGTTGAAGACGCGCTGGCCGCCGATTCCCTGCTGGCGCAGCAGGAAGAGGCACAAATCCGTGCGCTCGAAGAAGCGCGCCTGGCCGAGGAATTGGCCACCCGTCAATACACCAACGGCCTGGTTTCGATCTTCAATCTGATCGACTCCCAAACCCGACGATTGTCAGCAGAAAGCAGTGTTATTGCCGCACGGTCCGCCCGTGCCACCAATCGTGTCAGTTTTCACCTCGCTCTTGGCGGAGGGTTGCCGGTTCCAACACCGGCCGCACCTGTGGCCGCGAGCAATAATAGCCCTGAAGAGGCCATCCTCCCATGAGTCGCATCATCTCCATCATCATCACGATTGTTGTCCTGCTTGGATTAGGCGCGGTGGCGTTCACCACGGTGCAGGTGCTCAAGCCCGAGCCGGAACAGGCGGAAGAGAAGTTTGACGGGCTCTCGGTGTTTGCCGAGCCGGTTGCGAACGAAGACCTGGATTTCACCGTCACGGTTCAGGGTGAGGTCCGGCCGCAACGCGAAATTGTCGTCGCGCCGCAAATCGCTGGCCGTATCGCTTATGTATCGCCGGATTTCATCGATGGCGGATTTATCCGTCGTGGGCAGGTTCTGGTGCGCCTGGAAACCGCGGATTACCAATTGGCCGTGGTGCGCGCACAATCAGGAGTGGCCAGCGCTGAACAGCGTCTCGCGCGCGAGCAGGCTGAGGCTGAGATTGCGCAACAGGACCTGATCAATCTGGGCATCACGGATTCAAGCCCTCTGGCGCGGCGCGAGCCGCAATTGGCCGAAGCCCGGGCCGCATTGGAATCGGCCAAGGCGCAGTTGGCGGATTCTGAATTGGCCCTGGATCGGACTGCCGTCGTGGCGCCGTTTGATGGGCGGGTGCGCGAAGAGACGGTGGATGTCGGTCAGTTTGCATCGCCGGGACAATCCCTGGGCCGGGTCTTCGCGACGGATGTCGTTGAAGTCGTCCTGCCGATCAATGATGATCAACTGGGTCAACTCGACTTACCGCTGGCCTTTGCAGAGTCTGAGACGGCGCCAGGTCCGGCTGTGATTTTCTCGGCGTCGGTGGCGGGTGAGCAAAGAGAGTGGCGCGGTCGCGTCACCCGGACCGCCGCTGCTGTCAATGCGCGCACGCGCTTCATAAATGTCATCGCAGAACTGGACGATCCCTATGGCGTCGGCTCGGATGAGGGGGCGCCGATGGCACCCGGCTTGTTCGTGAATGCCGAGATCGCCGGAAGCCGGATCGAAGACCTGTTGGTCGCACCGCGTGCGGCGATCCGCGGGGGTAACAATATTTTTATTGGTGATCCGGTCTCGGGAACCCTTAAAATCGTTGAAGTCGATCTGGTTTACAGTTCACCGGACGGGGCTTGGTTTCGCAGCGATCAAGTGGCGCCCGGAGCCCTTTCGATCGTCAGCCCGATCCGCGGATCAAATGAAGGTATGAGCATCAACATCCTGCAAAGGATGGAAGATGGCACGATCAAGAATCACAATGATGCCGCCAAGTCAGACGGCGGCTCTGATACGGGGGCGGCAAATCTGACTTCAGACATTGTCGCATCAGCAGGAGACGGAGGTTAGTCATGATGGGAATGGTGTCCTGGTTCGCGCGCAACGCGGTTGCAGCGAATCTGCTGATGGTTGTCGCCTTTTTGGGCGGCGTTCTCGGTTACAATTCGATGGAACGCGAAATGTTTCCGTCCGTCGCGGTGGCGGGCGCATCGGTCTCGATGACCTGGCAGGGCGCATCGCCTCAAGATGTCGAAGAACAAATTATTACGCGGATCGAAGAAGCCGTTGCGGACATTGACGGGTTGGACCGCCTGACTTCGATTGCCTATGAAGGCGGCGGCACCGTCAATGTACGCGGGCGTGACGACATCGACATGCAGGTCTTCATTGACGAGATTAAGCTTCGCGTCGACCAGATCAATAATTTGCCGCAAGCTGCATTTCAGCCCCAGGTCACGCGCTGGGAACAGCGCGACTGGTATTTCGGCATGGCCATTCACGGCGATGTGGATCAACTCACCCTGAAGCGCGTTACGGATGAAGTACGCGATGATATCGCCCAGATTGAGGGCGGTGAGCTGGCCGTTGTGCAAGCCGTGCTTGGCGAGGAAGTGTCGATCGAGGTGTCGGAAGAAGCCTTGCGCCGTCACAATATCAATTTCGATGAAGTGGCCGCTGCGATTCAGCAGAGTTCGCTCAACTCCTCTGGCGGACAAGTACGTTCATCCGTTGGCGATGTCAGCATGACAGCTCGAAACCTGGCCGACACGCAGGAGCAGTTTGAGAACATCATTGTGCGTCAGACAGCCGATCAGGGCACCATTCGCGTTGGCGATATTGCCAAGGTTATTGACGGATTTGTGGATGCCGATCTGGAAGCCACTTTTGATGATCGACCGACCGCGTTCGTGATGGTGGTGCAACCCGACAAAATGGACATTGTCACCTACGCGAAGAGTTTCCGCGAATATATTGACCGCGCCAATAATCCTGCCACTGGCATCCTGCCAGAAGGGATGAAAATCGATATTTTGTGGGACAATTCACAGCCGTTTCAAGCGCGCATGAAGCTGATTTCCGAATCCGCGCTGCTGGGTGCGGTGATGGTGATGCTGGTCCTGATTCTGTTCCTCAGACCGATCGTGGCCTTCTGGGTGACGGTCGGAATTATCACCGCATTTGCAGGCGGAATCATGCTGCTGCCTTTGCTGGGCGTCTCATGGAACGTCTTGTCCACCTTCGCTGTTCTGCTGGTCATTGGCGTGATCGTCGATGACGCAATCGTTGTCGGCGAAAATATACACAGGGAAGTTGAGAGCGGACGACGAGAAGGCCTGGATGCCGCAATTGTCGGGACGCAACTGGTCTTGAAACCCGTTGTGTTCGGCGTCTTGACGACGATTATCGCATTCGCGCCTTGGGCCATTCTAACCGGGCCAACGCGCGCATTCACACAACAGATTACTTTCGTCGTCATCGCGTCGCTCGTCTTCTCGATCATCGAATGTATGTTCATCCTGCCGGCGCACCTGGCGCATCTCAAGAAAGAGGACAAGACGAAGCGGAACTGGCTGATCCGCACACAGCAGCGCATCGCCGACAGTCTGATCTGGTTTGCGCAGAATATTTACAAGCCGGCGCTCGAGTTCGCGCTGCGGATGCGCTACGCAACCATCATCTTCTTCTTCATCATTTTTGCGTTCAGCTTCGCCCTGGTGATGAACCGGATCGTGCCCTTTAAATTCATGCCGGAAATTGAAAGTGACCTTGTTCAGGTCACCATCGATCTGCCCGAAGGCACCGCCTTCTCGCGCACGTTGCAGATCCGCGATCAGTTGCAGGCGGGTGTGGATACGGCGAGAGTTGAGCTTGATCGCAAGTGGGGCGATGAGATCCTGCGAGGTGTCGGGACCTATGATGGCGGTATCATTGATGGCGCGTCCGTCGTCGCATCGAACAGTCAGGTTCAAGCGTGGATCGGGCTCGTCCCACCGGAAAATCGCCCTGAACTCCTCTCTACGCGCGAGATCTCGGAGACGATCCGAGGACTGGTTGGTCCAATCCAGGATGCTGAGGAAATCAATTTCGATTTCACCGATAATGAAAATGATACCGGTGTTCGCTTTGCCTTGAATCATCCGGATCTCGATCGCTTGCGTGAAGCGTCCGCTGTGGTTCAGCAACAATTGGCAAGTTATGCCGCCGCCTATGATATTGGCGATAATCTCACGGCATCTGCGGACGAATTGCAGATCTCGCTGAAGCCGGGGGCGGAGTCGCTTGATGTCACGCTTTCGGATGTCGCAACACAAGTGCGTCAGGCCTATTTCGGGCAGGAAGTTCAACGCTTGCCGCGTGAAGGCGAGGACGTGCGCGTCATGGTGAGGCTTCCAAAATCGGCTCGAACCGATCTGGACAGTCTCGAGAATCTTCGGATCCGAATTCGGGACCCGAATGGTCAGATTCGCTCTGTGCCGATCACCCAGGTGGCCGATTTTACCTATGCGCCCGGCATCAATCGGATCATTCGACGCAACCGCACACGGTCCGTATCAGTCTTCGCCGAAGTGCTTGGCGATGGCGGCCGGAACGAGGTCATTGCGGATATGGATCTGAATTTCTGGCCTGAATTCCAGCAGCAATTCCCGGATATTGAACGCGGCTTTGCGGGTGGCTTCGAAGAAGAGCAGAGATTCTTCAACGAGTTAAACATGCTCGGTGTCGGTGCGATTGTCTGCATGTATATTCTGCTCGCAATTGCGTTTCGATCATATGCGCAGCCCATCCTGTTGATGACGGCGATTCCGTTCGCCTTTACCGGGGCGGTTATGGGTCACTGGATCACCGGGGAATCCATGGCCATGTTCTCCCTGTTCGGGGTCGCGGCCGCGGCGGGGGTTGTCATTAATGACAACCTTGTCCTGGTCGATTTTGTAAATCGAAAACGGGCAGAAGGGATTGGCGCGGTCCAGGCCTTGATCGATGCCGGCGTGTCGCGCTTCCGCCCGATCCTGTTGACCTCGGTCACCACCTTTGTCGGCATTTTGCCCTTGATCGCCGAACGGTCGATCCAGGCGCAATTCCTCAAGCCAATGGTGATCTCGCTCGGCTATGCAGTCGCCTTCGCGATTTTCGTATCACTCTTCCTGGTGCCAACCATGTATGCGGTCGGCGTCGAAATCGGACGTGTGTTCCGGTGGAGCTGGGGCGGTCGACCGTATCGCAAGATCGGCGAGTCCTATACTGGCGAAGTCACGATCGATAGCGAAGAATTGATCGGCACAAGTGCGGAATCTCCTCGCCCGATGCCGGCGGAGTAAGAGATAAAAATAAGAGCTGCGTTCAGGGAGAAACGAATGAAAAAGCTTTTACTGGCGGGCGCTGCAGCGCTCGCCCTGACGGCGTGCGGCGGTCAGGAAGCCAGCCAGACGGCGGCAAGTGTGGACATTGCGACGTTAGACAGCGCAGACGTCGAGCGCGTGGCTGAGCCGACCTCGCGCGATGATTGGGGCGCGTTCGGTCTCGACTTGTACTCGATGGATACCGCGACAGAACCCGGCGATGACTTTTTCCGTTTTGTGAATGGCACCTGGTATGACGAGTTTGAAATGCCAGCGGATCGCACACGCTATGGCTCATTCACGCTGTTGCGCGAGAAATCAGAGCAGCGCGTAAAATTCATCATTGATGATCTCGCTGCAGCGAAGCCCGACCCAAAGACTCTGGAAGGTAAAGTGGCGGCTTACTATAATGCCTATGTCGATACAGACGCAATTGAAGCCGCCGACCTGGCGCCGGTGCAGCCCTATCTTGATCAGATCGACGCGATCGAAACGCGCGAAGATCTGGCGCGTGTGTTTGCAAAAGTCGGCTATGCCAGCCCGATCGGCGGCGGTGTCGGAATCGATGCCAAGGACACGGAAAACAACATCTTCTATATCAGCCAGTCGGGGCTCGGCCTGGGAGATCGGTCTTACTATCTTAAAGAGGATGAAAAGAACCAGGAAACCCGAGACGGATACCTGGAATTTCTGACCATCATGCTCGACGAGCTCGGCTATGAAGAGCCGGCCGATGCCGCGGCTCGAATTTTGGCGCTTGAGACGGAAATTGCGAAAGCCCATTGGGATCGCACGATGAATCGCAACGCCAATCTGGTCTATAACAAGCTGACTCAAGATGAGTTGATTGCGCTGAATGGCGCGTTTCCGATTGCCGCCTTCCTTGATGAAACGGGCGTCTCTGGAGAGCAATTCTTTGTCGTTCGGCAAGTGATGCCGACAGATGAAGAGATCGCAGAGTTTGAGCTGGGTGAGGATGAGCTGGAAAAGATATCCGGTGGCGGTATCGCTGCCATTTCTGAGGTCATGAACACCGCGGAGCTCGACGATTGGAAAGCCTATCTGAAAGCGCGCTTCCTGGCCTCGAATGCGAGCGTCCTGCCGCAGCGCATAGACGATGCGAGCTTCGAATTCTTCGCCAAGAAACTGCGTGGCCAGGAAGAGCAGCGCCCGCGATGGAAGCGCGGCGTTTCGGCGGTTGAAGGGGCGTTGGGGGAAGGCGTTGGTAAAGTCTATGCCGAACGCTATTTCCCGTTTGAGAACAAGGCGGCTATGGATGCCCTGGTGGCCAATCTGCGGTTGGCCATGGCGGACAATATTGATGACCTGACCTGGATGAGCGACACGACCAAAGTCCAGGCCCATGAGAAACTCTCGAAGTTTACCCCCAAGATTGGCTATACCGAAAAGTTCGAGACGTATGATGCTCTGACAGTTGGCGACGGGGCATTCGAGAATTCCATGGCGGCCAGCAAGTGGGCGTTCGAGGACAATATCGCCAAGCTCGGCAAGCCGATCGACAAGACGGAATGGGGCATGTTCCCGCAAACCGTGAACGCGTATTATTCGCCGACGCGCAACGAGATTGTCTTTCCCGCTGCAATCTTGCAGCCGCCCTTCTTCAACATCGATGCTGACCCGGCGATCAATTATGGTGCGATTGGCGGCGTGATTGGTCATGAGATCGGTCATGGCTTCGACGACCAGGGCTCACGATTTGATGGCAATGGCATTTTGCGCAATTGGTGGACGGATGAAGACAAAGCCGCGTTCGTCGATCTCACAGATGCATTGGTTGGGCAGTATGACGCCTTCTGTCCGCTCGATGATGGCGAAACCTGCGTCAATGGGCGTTTGGGCCTGGGCGAAAATAGCGGCGACTTGGGCGGACTCTCAATGGCGTACAAAGCCTATAAGATGAGCCTCGACGCGAATGGCGATGGCGAAATCAGCGCCGATGAAGAAGCGCCTGTCCTGGATGGGTTCACCGGCGATCAGCGCTTTTTCATGTCCTGGGCCCAACAGTGGCGCAACAAGTATCGCGAAGAAGCTCTGCGTCAGCAGCTTATTCGCGGACCGCACTCGCCGCCCTATTATCGCGTCAATGGCATCGTTCGGAATTTCGACGAATGGTATGAAGCCTTCGACGTGGGCCCGGACCACGCGCTCTACCTGCCACCGGAAGAGCGGATTCGGATCTGGTAAGACACCAGGCCAATTCATATCGAAGGGCGAGCCTCGGCTCGCCCTTTTTTTGTGAAGAAAAGACGAAAAAAAGTCCGTTCACCTATGGTTTGTGCAGCGCACTTTGGGGTAAGGTTAACTTCGTGAAAGAAACGATGGGATGGGGTCATGCCGAAGCCAAAGACGGTACGCGCTTATTTTGACGGACTTGACCCTCACCAGCACGCCATCGCCATCGCGCTCGAAAACGTCATCAAGAAACATTGGCCACACCTGACCGTGAAACTCGCCTGGGGTTTTCCCTGCTGGAGTGGCAGTGAGCGCGTCTTCTCCGTCATCGGGCAAGCCGCCCGTTGCAACCTGCAGCTCTGGCAAGGGGCGGAACTGGCCGATGATTTCTATGAGCGGATTGAAGGCACCGGCAAGTCGCTTCGCCATGTCAAAGTGCACTCGGTCGCCGAAGTGAATGATGAGCTGATCGATATCATGGATCGTGCCGTCACGCTGGACGCAACGGCGCCGCAGCGGGTGCGATAGCGTTTCGCATCGATCGAATTTGACCTGATTTGGAAATGGAATGTGCAGCCCTTGCCGCTAGCATTCCGGCATGCGGTCAGATCGTTCACATCCGACGATTGAACAAATGGAGGGGCTTTGGGCGACCTGGCTTCGACCGAAGATTCTGAAATTTGAAGACGAACGGCGCGAGGCGGCGCCGAAGCGCCTGGTATTATTCGCGAAAATCGCTGTGGGCCTGATCCTTGGCTTGTACTTTCTCGCCTGGCTTCGCGGTGATCTGGGCTCGGCGCGGCAAGCGTTCAAACATGCCACTCTGCTGATCACGATGAATGGTGCGATCTTTTTGTGGCTGTTCTACATTTCCGCACCGCCGCGGCGTCTCGCTCTGAAGCGCCTCGTCGGGCAAGCGGCCGCCGATGCCTGGGGGCTGTCTTATGAACCCGTGGCGGAGATGCCGAGAGATGCCTATGGACGCACTGTCCTGAATGTCATGCAGCGGGCCAAGTTTCTTCCAGATAATGGAACTGTAACCAGCGAGGACGTGATTTACGGGCGGCGCTATGGCGTGGGGTTCACGCTCACCGAAGCGAGTATTATCGTCGGGCGCGGGCGTCATCGCAGGCTAATCTTTCAAGGGATTCTGGTCCGGATCAATTGGCGCGCATTGCATGAAACACCTGTCCTGTTTGCGCCCAGTGTTTCCCTGGAACGATTTGGGCTGGCGTCCGAGACCGACTGGCAACGGATCGCCACAGTCAGCGAGCCGCTCGATCAGACCATCAGCTTCTATGCCCAGGACCAGGTCCTCGGTCGCGCGGCGATCCCGCCCGACCGGCTGGAAGGGTTGGCCAAGCTGGCCGAAGAGCACGGACTGAAATCGCCGCGCGGCGTCATCATGGACGGATCGCTATATCTGGCGCTCGAGACAGGCAACCGGTTCGAGGTCGGACGGATCTGGAAAACCCTGGATGACCCAAATTATTTTGCCCGGATGCTCGATGACATGATGTTTGTCTGCAAGCTGATCGAGGCCGTCGCCGTGCCACCTTCACGCCTTGAGGCGTCAGATTCGACTAAAAGGTGACTTGACGGAACCCCCTGTCCGCCTGCATTTGTTCGCAACTGCACAAAAATGCAAAACCCCGAACAAGCTTTAGGAGGGCTTACCATGTCGAACACTGATCCAGTCGTGATTGTTGGAATGGCGCGCACACCGATGGGAGGCTTGCTCGGCGACTTGCAGGCCCTGTCCGCGAATGAGCTCGGTGCGATTGCGGTCAAGGCCGCGGTCGAGGAAGCAGGTTTGGGCGCAGAAGACGCTGACGAGATTATCATGGGCAATTGTCTGCCGGCAGGTCAGGGCCAGGCACCGGCTCGCCAGGCCGGGTTCAAGGCTGGCATGGATAAAGGCCTGGAAGCGACCACCATTAATAAGATGTGTGGCTCGGGCCTGCAGGCGGCGGTCATGGGGCGTCAGTCTATTGCTTCGGGCGATGCCAATATTGTCATTGTTGGCGGTATGGAAAGCATGACCAATGCGCCGCATCTGATGGATGTGCGCAAAGGCCACAAATATGGCGACATGGGCGCCAAGGACCATATGGCACTGGACGGGCTAACCGATGCTTATGCGGGCGGACCCATGGGCGCCTTCGCTGACATGATCGCCGAGAAGTATCAGTTCACGCGTGAGCAACAGGATGCCTATGCGCTGGAAACGCTGAAACGGGCGCAAGATGCCACTGAGGGCGGCAAGTTTAAACGCGAGATTGCTCCTGTGACGATCAAGACCCGCAAAGGGGAAACGACTGTTGAGGTCGATGAGTTGCCACGGACCGCACGCCCGGACAAGATCCCGTCCCTGCGCCCGGCCTTTAACAAGGATGGCACCGTGACAGCAGCAAACGCGTCGGCGATTTCCGACGGCGCTGCGGCGCTCGTACTGATGAAAGAGTCAGAAGCCCAGTCACGCGGTCTGACGCCGATCGCCAAGATTGTCTCTTCTTCAAGTCACGCGCATGAACCGGAAAACTTCACGACGGCGCCGGTTCCGGCGATGGAAAAAGCCCTTTCCAAGGCGGGCTGGTCCAAGGATGATGTTGGTCTTTGGGAAATCAATGAGGCTTTCGCCGTCGTCCCGATGATTGCGATGAAGGAACTCGGCCTCAGCCACGACAAGGTCAACGTCAATGGCGGTGCCTGTGCCATGGGTCACCCGATTGGCGCCTCCGGCGCGCGGATCCTGATCACGCTGCTCGCCGCGATGGAAGACCGGGATGTAAAGAAAGGCGTTGCCTCGCTCTGCATTGGTGGCGGTGAAGGCATCGCCATGTGTGTCGAACGCGCATAGCCGCTCAAGTCTTTACCGTGCCCGGCGGGGTGCCGCCTCGGTGAATCTCTACTCGTCTGGTCGCTCAGCCAATGCGTCGTTGAGCGCCGTGCGGGCGATTTCATTGGCGGCTGTCTGGACGCGATCATTAAAAATGTTGGAATTGACGATGATCACCCGATCCAGGTCTGGTGCGATGACGATGATCGAGAACCACATCGTGTTTGATCCGCTATGCCGATAGATGCGGCCAAACCGGTCGTGATCATTTACCCCCCAGCCCATCGCATATATGCTTTCCTCATCGGGATAAGGCGTGAAGAGATGCGCCCGCAAATGCTCTGGTACGAGCGCGCTGTCAGGGCGCAGGAATTCGAGCGCGAGGATCGCGTGCCCCTGGAGCGTAGCATGCAGCGTTCCTGCAGGTCCGAGAATGGCTGGATTGTCAGCTGTCTTGCCGCGGCCAACGGGAGTTGGAAAGGCGCCGAGGATCGATCTATGACCCACGAGACCTTGCGGCGGCGGACCGTAGCCGAAGGCGGTCCGGGCGTCTGGCTCGGGAAGTTGATCGAAGAGCAGACTCTGCATCGCTTCTTCCCACGAATTAGGCAGGTCCTCGTGGTCCGCCAATATCCGCTCAATCGCGGCCCCGGCGATAATATAATTCAAATTATTATAGTCATATTCCCCGGGAGACTTGCTGGGCGGGGCGGATAAAGTGGTGTGAGCGATATCGCGCCTCTGCTCGGTCACTGGACGATCATCATTGCGGCGTGCATTTAGCCAGAAGCCCCCCATTTGCCGCATCCCTGTACGGTGCGCGAAAAGGTCTTCGATGGTGATATTGTGCCAGACGGGATCCATGGTCTCGGCGATTTCAGGAAAAAGGTCAGGTAGCGTCGCGCCCCACTTGGCATTACCCCGCTCTACCAATTGTCCATAGAGCAGGGCGGTCAGCGCTTTGGTGTTGGACCCGAGATGCCATCTGTCTGTGATTTGAACCGGGTTGGCGTCGTCATTCGCTAGGAACCCATCGACCGCGAGGTCGAGAATGCCGTCCTGCGATGAGGCGATCACTGCGCCAAGCGCGACTAAATCATGCTCGGCGCGTACGGCGGCGACCTGGGCAAGCAAGCCGTCTTTGGTTTCGACCGATACGGCTGGAGCAGGCGTCGTGTCCGTCTCCGCGCCAGGGGTTGAAACGGAATTTGGAGCGCAGGCAGTGAGAACCAAGAGCGCGGCGACGCTCGAGGATATTGCGGCCTTAGCCCGCTGGAACATAATCACTGACCAGGCCAAGTGGGACCGCGGTGGTCCGCTTGGCGACATTAATGATAATTCGCGACTGAACGTCCGACACCAGGGCGGAGCCAAGCAGCTTGTCCCTCAGGAACTTGTCATAGGCGTACATGTCGGTGGTCGTGACCCGGATGATATAATCGACCGCGCCGGTCACGGTCATACACTCCATGACTTCCGGCCATTTGCCGACCAGCGCTTCAAACGCTTCGAGGTTTTCCTTGCTCGGCAACGCCAGCTTGACATTGGCCACGACCTCAAACCCGAGCCCGAGAGATTGCCGATCCAATAGCGTGACGCGGCCCTGGATGATGCCAGCTTCTTCCATCCGTTTGATGCGGCGCCAGCAGGGCGAAGATGACAATCCGACGCGTTCGGCAATGTCAGCGACAGACAGCGACGCGTCTTTTTGAATCAAATCAAGAATCTTGGCATCAATGGTGTCTAATGGTTCTGACAAACTTTCCCCCGAAAAGTGTTATTTCTGGCAATTTGTTGCTTGAAATAGCCCGATTAGAGCAAACAAGGCAAGCTTTTTCGGCATTTTGTTGGGATATATGACCTAAACGCAACACTGGAGACGTGCGCTTTGGAACATCGTGAAGTTACGCTGAACGACAAATACGATCTTGTCGAGGGCAAAGCGTATATGACGGGCATTCAGGCCCTGGTCCGCCTGCCGCTTGATCAGAAGCGGCTCGATTTGCAGGCGGGGCACAACACGGCAGGTTTCATCTCCGGCTATCGCGGCTCACCGCTTGGGGGCTATGACCAGCAATTGCGGGCGGCTCAGAACTGGCTTGATGCGCATGATATCAAGTTCTGGGAAGGCCTGAACGAGGACCTGGGCGCGACGGCCGTCTGGGGCAGTCAGCAGCTCGGTCTGTTTGCTGGCGCGCAGCGCGATGGCCTGTTTGGCATTTGGTATGGCAAGGCGCCCGGCGTCGACCGCACTGGCGATGTGTTCAAGCATGCACACGCCGCTGGCACGTCTGCCCTGGGTGGTGTTCTGGCCGTGCTCGGCGATGACCATATGTGCAAGTCCTCGACCCTGCCATCGCAGTCAGAATTCGCGATGCAGGATGCTGAGATTCCGGTGCTTAGCCCGGCCTCGATTCAGGACGTGCTCGACTATGGTCTGCATGGCTGGGCGATGAGCCGGTTCAGTGGCGGCTGGAGTGCGATGATCGCGCTCGCCGATACGATGGATAGCGGCGCTGTGGTCGACGTTTCGCTGGATCGGATGAATTTCGTCCGTCCCGACTTTGAGTTTCCGGAAGATGGCGTGCATATGCGCCGGTCCGATCCGCCGCTGGAAAAAGAACGCCGATTGCGCGACTATAAATTGCCAGCGGCCCAGGCTTGGGTGCGCGCCAATTCGCTCGACCGCGTGATCCTGCCCAGCGCCAAGCCACGCGTCGGTTTGATCGTCTCCGGACAGGCGGCGCGGGATGTGTTCGAAGCGCTGGCCGCGCTTGGATTATCGCCGGATGAGGCGGCGAAGCTGGGCGTCTCCATCTATAAGGTTGCCATGCCCTGGCCGCTTGAGCAGGAGGGCATACGAGCCTTCTGTGCCGGCCTGGAGCGCGTCCTGGTGATTGAGCATAAGCGCCCTCTGATCGAGGATCAGTTGCGCGCGGCTTTATATCCGTTGCCAGAAAAGAAACGTCCGCTCCTGGAAGGCAAACGCACTGTCGACGGTCTTCCGCTTCTATCACAGACCGGCTCTATCCCGGTGCCTGAGATCGCCGAAGCGCTGCGCGGCGTGCTTCCGAAAGGCTGGGATACGCAAAAAGCAGATGCGTATTTTGCCCGTGTCGGGCGGTCTGGCGATGCAGCCCGAACCAATGCCACACCAACCGTTCGCAAACCGCATTATTGCTCCGGCTGTCCGCACAATACGTCGACCGTGGTGCCGGAAGGATCGCGGGCGCTGGCCGGGATTGGCTGTCACTATATGGCGAATTTCATGCCCGACCGGAACACCGACATGACCAGTCAGATGGGCGGCGAAGGGATTGCCTGGGTCGGACAGCACTTTGCCACGGATGAAGATCATATGTTCGTCAATCTGGGCGACGGCACCTATTCGCATTCCGGGTCACTGGCGATCCGCGCGGCGGTGACGTCGGGCGCCAATATCACATACAAGATCCTTTACAATGATGCTGTCGCGATGACCGGCGGACAGACGGTTGAATCCGGTCAGACGCCGCAACAGATCGCCCAGCAGGTCAAAGGTGAGGGCGTTGAGACCATTGTGATCGTCACTGAAGATCCCGTGCGCTATGCGGCCGTGAAGGGTCTGCCACGCCGGGTGCGAATCTACGACCGGGCCGATCTCGACAAGGTGCAAAAGCAATTGCGCGAAACGCCCGGCGTTTCGGTCCTGATCTATGATCAGATCTGTGCCACCGAGAAACGCCGCCGGTCGAAGCGCGGCTTGCGGGCGCCAGACCGCACGCGAGTCCTGATCAATACCGAGGTTTGTGAAGGCTGCGGCGATTGCTCGATCAAGTCGAACTGTCTGTCCGTTGAACCAGTAGAAACGGAACTCGGGCGCAAGCGACGGGTCAACCAGTCGACCTGCAATACTGACCTGTCTTGTGTGAACGGCTTCTGTCCGAGTTTCATCACCGTGACAGATGGTGAGTTCACAGCTGCGGATGAGCCGCGCCCGGACATTGATGCGACCAACTTGCCCCTGCCTGACACGCCCAGCCTGGAACGGGTCTGGAATGTCCTGTTCACCGGCGTTGGCGGTACGGGCGTGACGACCGTCGCGGCGATCCTGGCCATGGGCGCGCATGTCGATGGCCATGCGGCCTCTAGCCTGGACATGACGGGCCTGGCGCAAAAGGGCGGACCGGTGCTGAGCCATCTGCGCTTTGCCCGAACACCGGAAATGATTTCCACCGGCCGTGTGCCGCCGGCCAGCACGGATTGCATGATTGCCTGTGACCTGGTGGTTGCGGCGGGCGGCGATGCGCTGAACCTGATGGATGCCGAGCGGACCGCGGCCTATGCCAATAGTGATGTCACGCCGACCAGCGAATTCATTCGCGATCGTTCAAAGAAGTTTGAAAGCGACTTGCTGTCCGCGCGGGTGAAACGACAAGCCTCTGACTTTGCGACCTTCGACGCGGAAGCGCTGGCCATTCTGTATTTCAATGAAGCGATCTATACCAATATGATCATGGCTGGTTATGCATGGCAAAAAGGTCAGGTGCCGGTCTCGCTGCGCGGCATCTATCGCGCCATCAAGCTGAATGGCGTCAAAGCGGATGACAATATGGCGGCCTTCGATCTTGGTCGGATTGCGGCCTATGATCCAGAGCGTCTGGAAACCGCAAAAGATCCGCGCGGGCACATTCAGCCCAAGACACTGCAGGAGTTAATCGCGGATCGCGTCACCCGCTTAAAAGGATATCAGAACGGGGCCTATGCCGATCGCTATCATGCCCTGATGGAGCGGGTCATCGCGGCAGAGACCGAAATTGGAACGGGCGAGCGGCTGTCAGAGGCGGTGGCGCGTTATGCCTATAAGGTCATGGCCTATAAGGACGAGTATGAAGTTGCGCGGCTGTGGACTGACGGCAGGTTCGATGCCTATCTGGCGAAGAAGTTCAAAGGCGGAAAGATTGCCTATCACCTGGCACCGCCGCTGAATTCCAAGAAGGATGAGAATGGTCATCTGAAGAAGAAATCGTTCGGCCCCTGGATGAAGACCGGGTTCAAGATCCTCAGACGGTTCAAATGGTTGCGTGGCACGCGGTTTGATCCATTTGGCTGGACGGCAGAGCGGAAACTGGAACGCAAGATTCGCGATCAATATATCGACAATATCGACCGTTTGCTGACCGGACTGACCGTGAAAAATCTCGATCTGGCGGTCGCGATCGCGGAGATTCCGGACGGCATTCGTGGCTATGGTCATATCAAAGAAAACGCGATTGCCCTCTCCGCCGAGAAGGAGTCCGAGCTGTGGCAGCATTGGCCGCATGGGACCTTGCCAAAATCGACAACGACCCTGATCGCGGCGGCCTGAGCGAATCGAAAACACCCCCTGACCAGTCAGGGGGTGTTTGATATTTTGCGTATCGGCCTATTTCGAGATGCGTAGATCCGAGATCGAAATCGCAATCTGCTTATAGGCGTCGGTCAGTTCAGCACCCGTTTCCGGTTCGAAATAATAGTCTGTTCCAGACGCGCAATATGACAGGACTTCCTTACCAGCTGTCGGCGCATTCAGGGCAACTGAGTAGACCTTGATATCCCTGGCTTTCATATTGTCGCAAAGGGCACGGGCCTGGGTTGCCGAGTTGCCTTGTTCCGGGAAGACCTCGGTATTGAAGGCACCATCCGTCATCAGGATCACGACCTTGGCAGAGTCCGGCTCGGAATAATCAAGCGGCGCCGCTGTGCCGTCAAAGACCTGGTTCCAGTCTTCCGAGACCAGATACCACGTCCAGGCCACACCGAGATGTCCAGCGGTATAGCCACCGGCATTCAACAGGGTGATATAGGTGTCGAGCGTAGTCTTGTTATTGGTCAATTCGACAGGCTCGGCGCTGCGGCACTCATCGCCGTCGTATCGACCATTATCCACACGATTTGGATGTCCGACCTTCCAGTCGCCGCCATCATCCTGGTCGGGGTCTTCGACGAACCAGGCTTGCTGGTGCGCCAGGTAAGCGCCTTCGGCCGGAGCGCCGTCGGTGAATTTTTCATCGCCGTCCCGCTCCCAGACGCAGGTTGAGGTGAGCGTATAAGTCTTGGTTTCCGTTTCCGTGACTTCCTCAATGGCTTCGACGAGCTCGAATTCAATCCGTTCATTGAACAATTCGTCGCCGCCACCATTCGCGCCATCATAGATGATGAACCGCATCCGGTACTCACCGTAATCCCAGTCTTCGCCATCGTAATTCCCGCCATTGTCCGAATAGAGCGCATACGGTTCGGCATTTTCGGTATGTTCATGCTCGGCTTCCCCGCGTACGCGCAGGAACACGCTATCATGATCATGATAAAAATCGCTGCCGGTCGGGATCGTCACTGCGACCGTGATATTGTCCATGTGCTCCGGATCGACGGCCAGGACCGCATTGTCACCAAAATAGGTGATCAAATCATTGCTGCTGGCATCGTAAAGACCGATCTTGATATCATCAAACTCGTTACCTGTGTCTGACTCATCCGATCCTTCAACCGTGACCACCAGATCATGTGTATAGGTACGGGTCGGTGTCACGCCCGCGACATCCTCGAAGAAGTCACCTGCGTTGACCATGGCATTGTAGGACACCATTGCCAGGCGCGTATTGTCCAGCAATTCCTGTGACGCCCCGTCCGGAAGCAGGACGTCTACGGCCTCTTCTGCTGCCGATTTCAGGTTCGTCAGACGACTTGCACTATTCATTGACCCCGAAATGTCGAACATGAAGGCGACATCAATTTTATCGATTCCGTATTCCGAGCCAGAGGCAACGTTGAACGTGACCTGGTCGCGACCGATCACTCTGATCAGATATGTGTCCTGTTTGCAGGTAATATTGGCGTCAATCTCTTCCTCATTCTGGGTCACGACGACCACGGCCGGATCACAGGTCAGGCCGCCAAGGCCGTCAATCTGAGCATCCATGAAGTCCTGGACCGACTGTTTCACAGCGTCATCTGTCGCTCCGGTTTGCTTGACGCGCGCAGCCGCGAGAACGGCTGAGTCCAGCACGACCTGAACTTTCCCTTTGCGCTTGACTGTCTGTTGAAAGTCAATCGCGAAACCGGCCACGGTCAATATGGGGACAATACACAGGGCGAATATCATCAATACATTGCCCCGGCTGTCATTTTTCAGCTTTGCAAACATGCTCATTTTCGAAAGGCGCGTGCGCGCTCTAACGTCCCTATTTTTTTGACGTTTTAGCGAACCGTGTTTTAGGCCGCGTTAGCTTTTGCATGCGGATTCGATTTGAGACATTGAGACAATTTTTACTCTAGTTCTGGTTGTTGGAGTGCGGTCACTCCGACAACCGCAGATCAGAGAGTTGCACGGCGATTTCCTTATAGGCCGCTTTCAATTCGTCACGATTGCTTGCGCTAAAGTAAGTGGTCGGGCTGGTGGCACAGTCTTGCAAGATGCGCTGACCGGCGGTGGGGGCCCGGAACGCTACGGCGTAGACGATTATGGACTTGTTCTTCATGCCATTACAGAGCGCGCGCGCCTGGGTTTGAGAATCGCCCTGATCCCGGTGCCCGACGGCGTTGAAGGCGCCATCCGTCATCAAGACGACGGCCTTTGTGATGTCGGGATCGGTAAATGCAGCGGGCTCGGCCGCGCCATCGAACACAGAGGCCCAGCGATCCGAAATCAGATACCATGTCCACCCCACGCCCAGATGACCCGCGGTACCGCCGCCGGCGCTCAGGGTTGAAACATAGGTGTCGAGCGCGGTGCGATTGTTCGTCAGTTCCACAGGCGCGGCGTTCGGGCAGCGGGTACCGATTGTTTGTCGCTCACCATTTTCGTTAAACCCAACTTCCCATACGCCGTTCGGTGAGTCGGCGTTGAGTTGACGAAACCAGGCACTATTGGCCGAAAGATAGCTGCCGGCCGCGGGTGGTGCATCGGTAAATCTTTCGTCGCCGTCCCGTTCCCAGACGCAGGTAGAGGTGATGGTGTGACTTTCATCGCTCTCGCGAACGTCGCCCTCTTTGAACAATTCAAACTCAATGGTCTTATCTAGAATTTTAGCGCCGGTGAGCCCATTTCCGTCAAAGCCGCGCAGCTTCAGTTCGAACTGCCCGGTCGACCATTGTTCACCGTTCAGACTGGACATTCCGCTGTCGCCATAAAGGGTGAATGGCTCAACACTCTCGGTTGCATTTTTATGTTCGGTCCCGCTCAGTCGAAACTCAAAACTCTCAAACTCATCGAACCGGTAATAACTGCTTCTGGGTTCGACAACGATGGTCATATTGTTCAATTGTTCTGGTTCGACTTTGATCAGTGCGCCGTTTCCGAACTCGGCGATGCGATCACCGGAACCCGCATCGTAAAGATATACGTCAATCGCCGCATAACTCGTCAGCCCATCACTGATATCCCTGTCGTCAATTTCAACGGAGACAGTGTCGGAATAAGATCGCGTGGGGCTTAGGCCCGTCACCTGCTCAAAGTACGGTCCGGCATTTAATGAGTTGCCATAGGACGCCATTGCGATGCGCGTGTGTTCGGTCACGTCAGCCGAAGCGCTACTCGGAAGCAAAATATCCAGGGCATCGGTGGTGGCAGATTTTAAATCGACCAGGCGATTATTATTGTTCATGGACGTAGAAAGATCAAACATGAACGCGATGTCGATCGCAGTCAAACTGTAGGTTGAAACGGACTCCACTTCAACGGGCAACGTGTCCTGACCGATAATGTGCATCAGAGTGGTGTCCTGCGTGCATTCCAGGGACGCCTCGATGGAGGTATCGTCCGAGGGCATGGTGACGGTCGGCGTGGCGCAGTCGAGCCCGGGCAATGAGTCGACGTGCAAGGAAACAAAATCTGCCACAGTTTCTTCAATCTCGGCGTCGGATGCCCCGGTCTGCATGGCTTTGGACGCTGCGAGCACGGCTGAATCCAGCACAGCCTGCGTTTTAAGTTCGCGTTGTATCTGGTTCTGCAGATCGAGACTGAATCCGATCACGGCACAGATAGGCAGGAGAGAAAAAGCAAAGATGGACGTAACATGACCGGATCGGTCGGATGTGAACTTACGGAGCAACATAGGACACCTCGCGCACTCGCGTTGGACGTCCCGCTCAACTAGAGGTAGAAAAAATCTCTTTCAGTTTTGTTTTGGCGCAACGGTAATTTTGCCGAGCGATCGCGACGAATAATTCACCATACCTGAGCGCTGTGTCTGGCCTTGGCCAGCGAGTCATGATTTGCAGGCGGCATGAAACAATATCTCGATCTTTTGCAGGACATTCTCGACAATGGCGTCGCCCGCGGCGACCGCACGGGCACCGGCACACTGGGCGTGTTTGGCCGCCAGATGCGCTTCGATCTGTCTGAGACCTTCCCGCTTCTGACGACCAAAAAGCTGCATTTGCGGTCCATCATTGTAGAGCTCTTATGGTTCTTGCGCGGCGATACGAATGTCCGCTGGCTGCAGGACCGAAAAGTCAAAATCTGGGATGAATGGGCCGACGAAAACGGTGATCTCGGGCCGGTCTATGGCAAACAATGGCGCAGTTGGGCGGCCCCGGACGGCCGGGTGATTGACCAGATTCAGTGGGTCCTGGACGAAATTCGGACCAATCCTGATTCGCGGCGCATGGTGGTGTCAGCCTGGAATCCAGCGGATGTGCCGTCCATGGCGCTGCCGCCGTGCCACTGCCTGTTCCAGTTCAATGTCATGGACGGGCGGTTGAATTGCCAGCTCTATCAACGGTCCGCGGACGTGTTCCTCGGCGTGCCATTCAATATTGCCTCCTACGCGCTGCTGACCCTGATGATGGCGCGGGCAACCGGCCTGAAACCCGGTGATTTTGTCCATACGTTCGGGGATACGCACCTCTATTCGAATCATGTTGAGCAGGCTCGTTTGCAATTGACGCGTGAGCCGTATCCAGAGCCGAAAATGATCCTGAATCCGGCCAAGAACGACCTGTTCGGCTGGGAATATGAGGACTTCGAACTCGTGGATTATCAAGCACATCCGCATATCAAGGCGCCCGTCGCGGTTTGATTTAACGTTTTTGCGAGTGGCCCTTGTCTCCAACCTTTGCTAATTGGTTAACAAAGGGGAGTGGATTATGTCCGACGCAACATTTGAAACCTTTTTAGTTTCCGGCCTGCTCGTATTGATCGCGGCCATCGCTTATCTCGCCTGGTCTGCCTGGCGCTGGGTCGATCGTGAGCGCGATATGGAAAAACGCGCTATGGACGGTGTCGGCTATGAGCTGCGGCACAATCTGAAGCGGATGATGACCGAACTGGCGGGCCTCGCCAATGGCAGTGTGAAGCGGGACTTTGAACTGGTTCCGGTTGTCCATCCCCAGCTGGATGCCCTGCTATCGCGGCCGAACGAGGCGGATCGCGGCGGCCTGACGGTCATTCGCGGCAATTATAATGAGCTGAGCGCGCATAAGCAGTCCTTGCGGGCCGCTCTGGCCAGTCACAGCGACATAGATCGCCCGGCCAATGTTGCCGTCGATGCTGTGATCGGATCGCTTGCAACTTTGTACCTTTGGGAAGAGCACAAGGGCTGCGCGGCAGAATCCGCGCGTTCGACCCGGAGCTGGGATGTGCGCGATTGGATGAAGGCCAACAAGTTCCATGCGAACTTGCTGCCCGGCCTGCATTTGCGCGACCAGGTGGTCGAGCGCTTGCGCCAGGACGGCATGACCCTGACGCCGAAGCCGCTGACCTATACGGCCAGCGAGTATTTCGCCAAGCAATATGACCGCAAGGCTGACCCGAACGCCCCGTTCTGGAAACGCAAAAAGAAAAAAGAACCGGTTGAGGAGGCAGCAGCCGCTGCCGCTGTGGTCGCAGACACCGTAGAAACAAACGATCCGGTCGCGGCACCAGAAACCGTCACTGAGACGGCGCCGGCGCGCGAAGGGCCAGAGACGGTTGAAGCGACGGAAACAGTAGAAACTGCCGCGGCCATCGAACCAACGCCGCCGCCTCAGACAGAGCCCGCACTGGAACCGGAGCCTAAAATCGCAGCAGCCGAAACTCCTGTGCCGACCTCGGAGCCCGAACCGGTTGAATCCAATGTCGAATCCACGCCTCAGTCCAAGCCTCCAACCCCCGGAGCAGTTCACTAGGCATATGGATTTCAGACAATTTATTCGGACGATTCCCGACCATCCCAAGCCGGGCATCCTGTTTCGCGATGTGACCACATTGATGGCGCATGCGTCGGCATTCAAACACGCCGTTCAGGACATGGCGGCGCCCTTCCGGGACCAGGATATCCATCAGGTTGCCGGGATCGATGCCCGCGGATTCATTCTTGGCGGCGCACTCGCGATTGAGCTCGATGCCGGGTTCACGGCATTGCGGAAACCGGGTAAGCTGCCTTGGAACACCTATAGTGAGACCTACGCGCTCGAATATGGCACCGATGAATTGCACATGCATACGGATGCGCTGAATGCGGGCGATAGGGTCCTGCTGGTGGATGATTTGATCGCCACGGGCGGCACAGCAGAGGCTGGCCTGAAATTGCTGCGCCGGGCAGATGCAAGTGTTGTGGCGGCGACCTTTCTTGTTGATTTACCTGATCTGGGCGGCGCCGACCGATTGCGCGGCCATGGATTGAATGTGAATGCGCTGATGGCCTTTGATGGCCACTGACAAATGGAGACTATCTGATGACTCTTAAGACCTGGACCTTTGCAGCGATCGTCGCAACGTCGCTAACCGCGTGTACGCCCGAGGCAGAGGCGCCTGAGGATCCCGTCGAAGGCACGGGTTCAGCCGCGACCGGCGATCCTGTTGTGGCTGACTTCATGGCCTTCGCAAATGAAAGCCCGGTCGAGGCAGGTGCCAGCGAGGCCGATCTTTCGGGCCTGGTGGCCAGTCTGCCGGATTATGCCGCGATCACCTGGGACGCGAAATCTCTCGATGCGGACTCTGGCGCGACGGTGTTCGAGGGCCTGTCCATCGGGTTTGGCACGGATCCGCAATTCGGCATGACGCTCGAGGATGCCCGTTTGTGGGGCTATGATGACGACTTGCTGGTCGCCCGGCTTGGGGGGGAACGGTTATCCGAGTCCGGTCTGATTTTCACCCGAATGGAGGCGACAAATGCGTCCTATTTCGGGGTGGACCTCGCCTTTAACGCGTTGTTCGACAGTATATTTTCCCAGATGGATGAAGATTTACCAGAAGGGTTCGAAGTCGCCTTCGAGCGGCTTGAGAGCAACGTTGAGCGTATCGTCGTGTCGAATGTGGGATTACGACCCTGGGAATTGTCTCCGCTTTCATCAGAAACACTTTCCGCGCTGGACGAGGATATCCCGCCAATGGCGATCGATGCGATTCACACCGCGCAATGGCTGGTGGCGATTGGACGATCCGTATCGGTCGAAAAAAGCGTTTCGGAAAATACGATCGTCAATATGGATATGCGCCAACCTGGCGCGGACCTATCCATGTCCATGAACATGAGTCTCGTTGCCGCGTCAGGCATGCGGGGATTTGACATCGACACCAATCTGGCCCGCGGCGTCCGCTCATCCCAGACCAATGCCTATTCGGGTGAAACCCTGCCAGGTGAAGTCGTTCCCATGGCCGGCTTCCCGGCTGGCTTCACCATGGTTCAGGCGGAAAGCTATGACGGATCTTCCATTTCCAATTTGCGTCTGGATAAGCTGATGGGTTTTCTGGCCCGGTCGGAACTGCCGGAGATGGACGAGCGAGATCTGATGAGCCTCGGCGTGTGGGAAGTGACCGGCTATGAGGCGCAGCTCAATGACAAGGAAATCCTGACCGCAGAGCGCGGCTATTTCAATGGCGACCAGTTTGAGTGGATTATTCCAAGCGATCTTAGCTTTGGCATGGAAGGGGCCATGCTCAATACCGGTGAGCTGACCGGCTTTTTCCAGATCCTGTTCGAGACGTTTCTGAGCAATCCAGACATCATGCCTGAAGGTGATGCGGAAGCCGCGGAACTGGAAATGGTCCGCGAAGGCATTGAAAAAGCGATCGAGCTGCTGCCGGAGCATGGCCTCGACAAGCTGCCCTTCGACTTTTCCGCAAGCGCCAAATGGGACGCCGATTCAGGGCCAACCGATTTCGCCATGACGTTTGACGCGGATGGGTTCGGCACCAGTGCTTTTGACCTCTCCTTATCCCTGCCAATCTATGACGCGCTGCTCGCGGCCTATGAGTCTGAGGACCGGGACGCTGCCTTTGAAACGGCCTTTCAGGAGGCTTTTGCCTTTCGCGGCGCGCGTTTCTTCGAAGAGGATAAAGGCGGCTATGACAAACTGTTCGCCTTTGCCAATGCGCTCGGCAAGGAATATCCGGATCAGGGTTGGGGCGCGATGCTGGGCAATATGGAACCGGCGCAATTGCGGACCTATCTCGGCACCATGATGCGGATGGGCAAGTCGGCTGCAGCCGCCGAATTCCCACCCGCCGCGGATTGGCTTGAAGCCTATGCCAGTTATCTCGAATCCGGCGGCAGTTTCGAAGTCCGATCGGCACCGCCCACCCCGATCACGGTCGAATTGATGGACAGCTATGAGGATGAACCCGAGCCAGAAGAGATCATCGAGATCTTTGGGTTAACGGTTACCCACACAAAATAGGCATCTTGCCGCTTGACCCAGCGCCTCTGGCACCTCAAATCTCTGCCCAGGATATTTGCGGAGAGTGCATGACACGCCTTGATGATGAAGCGGACGCCAAACCGATGGCCGAGCCGAACGCGTTTCTGGAAGAAGCGCTGTTCAATGCCCGGACCATTATGCTGACGGGTGGCGTTGACGATAAGCTGGCACGGCGCGTGTGTGAGCGCCTTCTGGCCCTGGCCTCGGACAGTTCAGACCCAATTCTTCTGGTGATCTCGTCACCCGGCGGGCATGTCGAGTCTGGCGACATGATCCATGATATGATCAAATTTGTCGGAGCGCCGGTAAAAGTGTTGGGGTCCGGTTGGGTCGCCAGCGCCGGTGCGCTGATCTATGCAGCCGCTCAGAAGGAAAACCGGTTCGCGCTGCCGAATACGCGCTTCCTGTTGCACGAGCCCCGCGGCGGAGTTGGTGGCCAGGCCTCTGACGTTGAAATTCAGGTCCGGGAAATCGTGCGCATGCGTGAGCGGCTGAACAAGATCTTCGCCGAAGCCACGGGTCAGTCGCTGAAAAAAATCGTGGAAGATACCGATCGCGATCACTGGATGAGCGCCGAGGAAGCGGTCGAGTACGGCCTCGTCAGCAAGATCGTTTCACACCATAGTGAGATCAAATAGCAGAAAAAAACCGTCCGGTTTGCAAGCCGTAAAGGAATTGCGGGCAATTTCTCATACCTGAACGTAGAGTATGAGGGACTTTTATGCCGGTTTGTCTGGGCGATTTTGCCGAAAGCGCGAAACCAATATCGGCGAGTATGCCGCTCGCCGCGGTGGTTGATCGCTTTCTGAACGACCCGCATGCCCAGTATTTCATTCTGGTGCGCGACAAACGACCGGCCGGCCTGATCAGCCGGACGCTAACGTTTGAATTCGCTGCCAGTGCTGGCCAGAACAATCATGCCGCTCTGGCGATTGGCGATCTCATCACGGCGCGCGCATTGATCCTTAAGGCCGATACCACCGTCGAGTCTTTCGTGGCCCGGGCTGGCAAACATATTGATGCGGTTATCTCTCGCGGATGTATCATTGTTGAGGACAAGCGCTTCAAGGGCGTCCTCAGCCCGACGAAATTGCAAGAGGCGCTGATCGCTGCGCTCGACGATGCGCCGACCCGTGTGCCGGAGTCGCCGGATCTAAGCAAACTTTCATCAAATAGCCGGCAGGTGCCATTGCTTGGCACGCTTGCGCATGAAATCCGAACCCCGCTGACGGCGATTATGGGTCTGTCGGAAATGCTGGCGGGCCGGGTTCGTGATGATTATGAGAAGGATCTCGCCCAGACCATTGTCCGCTCGAGCCACACGCTCGATCGCATTCTGACTGACACGCTGGATTTTGCCCGGCTTGAGGCGGGCAAGCTGAACGTCAATAAAGAAGCCGCTGATCTTACCGAGCTGACAGATGATCTGCGCCGGCTATGGGCCTCAGAAGCCTCGCGCCGCGGTCTCGCCCTGCGGATCGGATTCGTACCGGATGGGCCACATTATGTTCAGACCGACATAGGCCGGGTGCGCCAGATCGCCAATAATCTGATTTCCAATGCTCTGAAATTCACCAAGGAAGGTGAGGTCTCTACGACGCTATCGACTCAATCCCTGGGCGGCGTTCTGATGCTGACCTTGTCCGTCGCCGATACCGGGCGAGGCCTGACGCCAGAGCAACGCGACCGTTTCATGGAAGTGTTCGAAAAAGGCCCTGAGATTGATGGCGTCAAAGGCTGGGGCCTTGGCCTGACCATTTCGCGTGCGCTGGCGACCGGCCTCGGCGGCGCGCTGACCCATGCCGACAATCCGGAAGGGGGCAGCGTTTTCACACTGAGTATCCCGGTCGAGCGGGTGCCGAGCGCAGCCACCAAACTGGATGAACCGACGGTGCCGAAACGCGGCAAGTTCGAGCTTGGCGACATCCTGCTGGTTGAAGATCACGAAGCCTCGGCAATGATTGTCATCAATGCGTTGGAACAGGCCGGCTGGACCGTTCACCATGCCGGAACCCTTCATGCCGCGGAATCCTATGTCGCGCTGACCAAGTTCCAGGCTGTGATCACGGATTTGCATCTGCCCGATGGCAATTCAATGAATTTCATTGATGGCCTGAGGCGCCGGGGCGGTGTCAATGCCGCAACGCCGATCATTGCCCTGACCGCGGATACGACCGAGAGTCGACGACAGGCCTGTATCGCCATGGGGGCAGACCGCGCCATGAAGAAACCGCTTACCGGGCCCGAACTGGTCGCGACGATAGCCGATGTCCTGATGTCGCGCGCCGCGGGGCATGTTTCTACGGTCGAACTACGCGGGCGTATGGCGGGCTGAGCCAGCCCATTTTCACAATTCATTGATCCCGACGACAAGGCTTGCCTTGGCCGTCTGAATGCGCGATCTCACCGGCAAACAAGAATTCAAAATCGGGAGAGCGCGATGCGCGACGTGAGCCATTTCATTGGCGGCAAACAGGTGGCCGGAACCTCGGGCCGGTTTGGCGATA
>JBCBBC010000049.1:0-27594 GCA_038532145.1 Pseudomonadota bacterium
GGATGAAAATCAACTCCATGCGGCGGTTGTGGAACTGGTTGCGCTGGAAGATGCCGAGATCAAATATTCAACGGTGCAGAATTGGTGGCCGGGTGATGAGAATGGCAAAGGCGGGATCTATAATTTCGTCACCAAGCGCGGCGACTGCCGCGGCGCGCGTTCAAAGATCAGCTGGACCCAGGTCGAAACCGGATCTGCGGTAACCTGGAAATACCCAAGCTGCGTCCTGCGCGGCGATGACAGTGTCGGGGAATTCTATTCGATCGCTGTGACCAATGGCCGGCAAATGGCCGATACCGGGACGAAAATGATCCATCTCGGCAAGCGTACGCGCTCGCGGATCATTTCCAAGGGGATCAGTGCTGGTAAGTCAGACAATACCTATCGCGGCCTGGTCTCGGTCAACAAGAAGGCCGAAGCGGCGCGCAATTTCACGCAATGCGACAGTCTGTTGATCGGCGACCGCTGCGGCGCGCACACGGTGCCTTATGTCGAAAACCGCCGCGCCGATGCGCAGCTTGAGCATGAAGCGACGACCACCAAACTGGCCGATGATCAGCTCTTTTACGTCCGCCAGCGCGGCATTGGCGAGGAAGAGGCGGTGGCCTTGCTCGTCAACGGCTTTGTCCGTGAAGTCCTGCAGGAACTGCCAATGGAGTTCGCTGTGGAGGCGCAGAGCCTGCTGAAAGTGAGCCTGGAAGGGTCGGTGGGCTAAACACCTCAAGAGCGACTTTACCCATATCTTGATTTGTGTTCGAACGGGGCATGAAGACAAGGCTGATCAATCGGATAATAAAAACAGGCCGCATGCAAATTTTGGCGAGCCTTTTGTTTTGGTCCGTACTTTCGGGACCTGCGGTCGCGCAGCTTTTATCTTATGATGACATCGTAAATAGAATATCAGGAGAGTGGGCGGTTCCGTTTGAAGAAGATGGGCGTATCATAAGGGATTGCGCGCGCTTAACGGTATCGATCTGGATCGAGGAAGAGCCGGTCGGTCGGGTCTACTACTCCCAATTCTACAGTGACGAGCACGGAGAAGGCCTGCTGCACAGATCAAGCTTGAGACAGGCAACCGGCGCCGATAATCGACTCATTCCGGCGGTTTTGATCAAATACGATAATGAAGAACGAGCCACGGACTCTGGCGCACTGGTTGAGTGGCGATTGTACATGACAGCAGACGATACGTTTTCCTGGCAGGCCACGCATTGGGCCTGGGATGCGTGGACGCCACATCGCACGCGATGTGAGACCAATTCGGACATTAGCTGACATTGTCTGAACCCACCGGGTCTCAAGGCGACATTAGCCCTTTCTCCGCGATTGGCTGAACGTGAAAGAGAAGGCCAGTGACAGGATCAATGGCACCCATATTGGCAATTCCCCGAGTCCGGGCGTTTCGAATGCCTGCGCGATATGATCGTCGACACACCACCAGAGTAGAAACAGCCACATGAGAATTATCCTTTCTTGTTCTTATTGATAAACAATAAGAACAATGAGGGTCATTTTCAAGAACCCCGTCGACTCTGACCCCGATCCCCAGATTGAAGTATTCATAAGAAATCGATCGAATATCACTTGATTTGTTCTTGTTTTGTGCTAGCTTGGGGCATGGCAAGCAAACAGACACAAGATGAGCATTTGAGCGCGATCCGTACTGATATTGCGCGCGTGGCGGAACATATGGATACGTTCACCATTGAAATGCGCGCGACCCGTCAAATTGTGGCGGGCATGGCGGCGCTGCAGGATCGCGACCATGTCGAAGTCGCCCTGATCAAGAAACGGTTGGACCGGTTGGACCGGCTGGACCGGCTGGAGCGGCGGCTGGACGGCTCCAAATAAGGGCTTGGCGTCAAGGAATTGCGCGCGGCACGACATTTGCTCCGGACAGGGTCATGAATTCGCGTGAGAGACGAAAATTAACGAAACTGTCCCGTTTTGTGATGGGCGTGGCGGCGATTGCGCTGGCCGGGTGCGCATCTGCGCCGGTTGAGGAGCGCATTTATCTGTCGCCCAATGGATCTGTCTCTCAGCCCCTTATGGGCTCTGTCGATGTGGCTGGCATTGATGATGCGCTGACCCAGTTTCTGAGTGCCGAGAGTGACCATCTGATCCTGTTGCCCAATCGCCTGGACCGTAGCCAGCTGGATTTCTCACTTGAGAGTCTGTTGGTGATCGACAAATGGCTGGCCGATATTCACACTGTGAACCGATTGCAGTCTGAGACGGGAAGGGCAGGCGAGTCGCTCGTCATGGATGGGCGCGGCGACAATTCCGTCATTCTGGCCGGGCTTTATCTCGGGCAGACCATCCGGGCGAATTCCCATCTGAACTGGCAGTGGGAACGGTTTGACACCTTCCTCGCTGCAAACCCGACCTTTGCCGAGCATTATGGCCGCGCGCCGGGCCTCGATCTGTTTGTGCTGGCGGGCTCACAAGGCGCTGCGACACCCATCAATACGGCCCTGAAGCGCGTGGTGCAGGGCAAGGAAGAGAGCGTTCATTTCATTGGGAATTTCCTGATCAATGAAGTCGATCTCGACGCGGCGACAACCGGTCAGGACCTGCTGGGCATGGATCGCCGCGACTGGCCCGGCTGATTTTCGCCGCAGATGCGGCCTTTTGCACTTTGAATCTGGGCCAATCGGCTCTACATGCGCCCCATGTTAAAACTCGACGATTTGAGCGCCACTGTCGGCGAAGAAGATGAAGCCAAGACCATTCTCAATGGTTTGTCTCTCGACGTACCTGCGGGCGAAGTGCATGCGATCATGGGTCCAAACGGCGCGGGCAAGTCGACGCTGTCCTATGTGCTGACTGGCCGCGACGGCTATGAGGTCACCGGCGGCTCGGCGACCCTGGAGTGCACGGACCTGCTCGACATGGATCCCGAAGAACGCGCCGCCAAGGGCTTGTTCCTGTCTTTCCAGTATCCGGTTGAAATCCCCGGCGTGCCGGTCATGACCTTCGTGCGAACGGCGATGAATGCCCAGCGCAAGCTGCGCGGTGAAGAGGAGATCTCCGCGCCAGACTTCATCAAGAGATCGCGCGAGATTGGCAAACAGCTCAACCTCTCCACTGAGATGCTCAAACGCCCGGTCAATGTCGGGTTCTCGGGCGGTGAGAAGAAGCGGCTCGAAATTTTCCAGATGATGATGCTGGAACCGCGATTCGCGATTCTGGACGAGACCGATTCCGGTCTCGACATTGATGCGCTGCGAACGGTTGCGGATGGTGTGAACGCGCTGCGCGATCCGGCGCGCGGTATGCTGGTCATCACCCATTATCAACGCCTGCTGGACCATATCAAACCAGACAAGGTACACGTCCTGGCCAATGGCAAGATTATCAAGACGGGCGGACCGGACCTGGCCCACCGCCTTGAAGCCGAAGGCTATGACGGCGTGCTGGAAGAGGCGGCCTAGTGACCCTGTCGATTGACGCGCTCAAACAGAAGTTTCGTGATCCGGGGCCGGTCGAACTGGAACTGATCGCGCGTTATGCGATGCTGCCCGAAAGCGGGCAGCGCGAGCGTGCTTTTTCTGCCTTTGCCGAAACCGGCTTGCCACACCGGCGTCTGGAAGCCTGGAAATGGACCGACTTCAAGCAGGTGGTTCGCGCCGTCGAGGCCTCCGCCAATCCAAGCCAGAGCTCTGCCTTGCCGAGCGGGGACCATCCCGTCATCGAAATTGCAGGCACGCAGGTGCGCGTGCCGGAAAATCTCCCGGCCGGGATCAAGCTGCACACGCGCGAAGAGGCCCAGGCACTCGGAGACGCTGAACATGTTCCGCTCGGCGCGATGACCGCTGCCCTCGCTGGCAGGGTTGGCGGGCTCGATACCCTGATCATCGAAGTGACGGATCCCACCGAGGCCCCGTTGCACCTGGTGACGCGCGGCGATCGCGACGAAACCAATTTTGCCCGCGTGGTGGTGATTGTCCGACCGGGTGCCAGCCTGGACCTGATCGAAAGCCATCTGGGCGGCGCCGGCTTTTCATCCTTCCTGATCGAGATTGGCATGCAGGAGGGCGGTCAGATGCGCCGCACGCTTCTGCAACAAGGTGGCCGGGATGAAGCGCAAGCCGTGACGGCGATCGTCAATCTAGGCGAGGCGTCGGAATATACACAGACAGCCCTTGCCTTTGGGGCCCAAGTCTCGCGGATCGAGACGCGGCTCACACATAGAAATAGCGGATCGCATGCAACCCTGAACGCGGCCTATCTGTGTGCCGAAGGGTATCATGCGGACTTTACGAGTCATGTCAGACATGGCGCGCCATCCTCCGTCACGCGCCAGGTGACGAAAGGGGCCGTTCTGGACGGCGGCACCGGTGTGTTTCAGGGCAAGTTCTTTGTCCCGCGCACGGTCGGGCAATACACGGACGCAGACATGCAACATCAGGCTTTGCTGCTGGAAGATGGCGCTGTCGTGTTTGCCAAACCAGAGCTCGAAATTTACGCCGACGATGTCGAATGTGCGCATGGCAACACGTCCGGCGCGTTGGATCAGAACCAGTTGTTTTACATGCGCCAGCGCGGCATTCCGGAGGCCGAGGCGCGAGCGCTGCTGACCGAAGCGTTCATCGCAGAGGCGCTCGAAGACGCGAATGACGGCGTCCATGAGGCGCTGCTTGACTCCGCGCGGGCCTTCCTGTCGGAGCGGTTCAAATGACGCGACCGATTGATACAGATGCGATCCGCGCAGAATTTCCCATCCTGTCGCGGGAGGTCAATGGCAAGCCGCTGGTCTATCTCGACAATGCGGCCAGCGCGCAAAAGCCGGACGCCGTGATCAATGCGATTTCCGATCAGGCGCGAACGGCCTATGCCAATGTCCATCGTGGCATTCACTCGCTCGCCAATGAAACGACCGAAGCCTATGAGGGTGCCCGCGAAAAGGTCCGTGCGTTCATCAATGCGGCGTCGGTGAACGAGATCATCTTCACCAAAGGCGGCACCGAAGCCATTAATCTGGTCGCCAATGGCATTGCAGATGAGATCCAGCCCGGGGACGAAATCGTGCTTTCCATCATGGAGCACCACTCGAACATCGTGCCCTGGCACTTCCTGCGCGAACGCTATGGCGCCGTACTGAAATGGATCGAGGTTGATGATACGGGCGCGCTGAACATGGCGGCGTTCGAAGCCGCGCTTTCCGAAAAAACCAGAATGGTCGCCATCACGCATATGTCGAATGTGCTGGGCACGGTCACGGATGCGGCCGAAATTGTCCGGCTTGCACATGCTGCCGGCGCCGAAGTCCTGTTTGATGGCTGCCAGTCCGGCGTCCATCTCGACATCGACGTCCAGGCGCTGGATTGCGATTATTATGTCATGACGGGTCACAAGATTTACGGCCCGAGCGGGATTGGCGCGCTGTATGGAAAAGCGTCCGCGCTGGCCAGACTGCGCCCGTTCCAGGGCGGCGGCGAGATGATCGAAATCGTCGAGCGCGAGCGCGTTACCTATAATGAAGCCCCGCACAAATTCGAAGCCGGAACGCCGCCCATCCTGCAGGCGATTGGCTTTGGTGCCGCGCTCGACTGGCTGAACCAGTTCGACAAGTCCGCCGTTCTGGCGCACGAGCAGGCCGTCTATCAACGCGCCTATGACGGGGTCAGAGGCATTAATGGCCTGCGTGTGCATGGCACGGCGCCGGGCAAGGGCGCGGTCCTGTCCTTCTCCATCGATGGGGCGCATCCGCATGATCTGGCGCAGATCCTGGATCGCTACGGGGTCGCGGTCCGGGCCGGGCACCATTGCGCCCAACCCCTGATGGATCATCTCGGCGTATCTGCGACAGCGCGGGCCAGTTTTGCGCTGTACAATTCGGAAGCAGAAGTAGATGCGTTCATAGAAGCGCTACACAAAGCGCGCGGGATGCTTATATAGAGTTCAGTATGGCTGACGATATGACCCCTCGTGATGTGATCGATGTCTCGGTGCCCGATGCGCCTGAAGAGACGAAATCAGCGATTCCGCAGCACGAATTGAATCGTATTACCGATGATTTGATTGCGGCGTTCAAAACCGTCTATGACCCTGAAATACCGGTCGATATTTACGAATTGGGGCTGATTTACAAAGTCGATATTGATGATGATCGCAAGGTTGATATCGATATGACGCTGACGGCGCCAGGATGTCCGGTTGCAGGCGATATGCCGGGCTGGATCGAAACCGCGGCGCGAACGGTTGAGGGAATCTCTGACGTTGAGGTGCGGTTGACCTTCGATCCGCCCTGGGATCCGTCACGAATGTCCGATGAAGCGCGTTTGGCGCTGAATATGCTTTAATTGAAGCGCAAGCGTTTCGTTATTATGTAAGAGCCATGGCAAGACGACCGAGACCCAAACTAGTTACCCTGACAGATGCTGCGGCCACGCGCGTCTCTGAAATCATGTCCGAAAAGGGCACCGGGTTTCTACGTGTCGGCGTGACCAATGGCGGCTGTGCCGGCATGGAATATGTTATGGACTATGTCGATGCGCCGGAAATGCTGGACGAGATTGTCGAGGATAAAGGTGTGAAGATCGTCGTGGATGCCAAGGCGGTTCTGTTCCTGCTGGGGTCGGTCGTCGATTATGAAACGACGCTCCTGCATGAGAAGTTCACCTTCACGAACCCGAACCAGACGGACGCGTGCGGCTGCGGCGAGAGCGTTACCATCGTCCCCGCCGCAGCAGAATAATCAGCGTTGATCCGTGGCGCCTAGATGGCGTCGCAGTCTGACACGAATGTCTTGAATTCGTCATTCACGGCAGGCGGTGTGATTGTGTACGACCCAACGCGAGCAATATCCAGAGTGACGGGGCTGCCGGTCACGGCGGCATTGAAAATACGCTTGCCCTGCCAACTCTTGGTAGAGATCAGTGTTTTCGCGCTGCGGATATAGGCCCAGTCGCCATCCTTCGGATCCGTGGTGTCGGAATCGAGCTCGATATTGCGCGTGCCAAGGCGTGAATTGGAAGACAGGGTCAGATCATCCATGCCGTTTCCGTTCAGGTATACGACCGCTTGAATGCCCATTGTATCGGAACAATTAAGGGTCAGGCTCGGGCCGGATGCGTCTGCGGCATAGAGAAATGTCTTTCCGTTGTTTTCTCCGGCAGCCCAGGCGCTTTCAGCGTCCGCCGCGTGCGCAGCAAAGCCAAGGGTTCCAGCTGCAAGGGTCAAAACCGCGCCAACTTTGAAAAGGGTTTTCATATCGTTCCTCTTAAATTGATTATTGTTTTTCAATAACAGATTATCGAAAAAGGGCAATTCCTAAATCATGAACTTTTTGAAAGAAAAGGTCGTCCGGGCAAAGAATCCTTTGTCATAGAACGCTTTTTTGGGCTTGTATGGACACGGAGGGCGCCGCGCATGACACTCTATCTTTTGGGACTCGTCTTCTTTTTTGGTCTGCCTGTCCGGGTTCGATTCGGCGAAGCGCCTTCTCTGGGAATCTACAGCGTCGTCTCGCTGATCGGTTGTGTCATCGCGCTTCATGGCTCCAGTGCGGCGACCGTGTTGAGCTGACACCTGTGCAGCCGTCAGCCTTGTCTTGAAAGAGCGCTCTGATAAAGCGAACGCATTAGTAGAATAAGGTGGGGATTGCATGTCCGCTCAAACCAAGCTGCGCCGCAAGACCGTGCGCGACATTGCCAAAGCTAAAGGCGGCGATCCGCTTGTCTGCTTGACGGCCTATGACGCTCAAATGGCCAGAATCCTCGACCCGTATTGCGATATATTGCTGGTTGGGGACAGTCTCGGCATGGTGGTGCATGGTTTGCCGTCCACGGTCGGCGTGACCATGGACATGATGATCCTGCATGGCCAGGCCGTGATGCGGGCCGCTGAACAAGCTTTTGTCGTCGTCGACATGCCATTTGGATCATATGAAACGAATGCGGATCAGGCCTTCCTGAATGCCGCCCGGATCATGCAGGAAACCGGCTGTCAGGCGGTGAAGATTGAAAGTGGCGCCTATGCCGCCACCCAGATCGCCCACATGGTCGAGCGCGGCATTCCTGTCATGGGGCATGTTGGATTGCGGCCGCAAGCGATCAATGTCGATGGTGGCTTCCGGGCCAAGGGGCGCACCCAGGATGAATGGACCCGCGTCGTCGACGAGGCGGTCGCGGCCGATCAGGCCGGTGCCTTTGCCATTGTGGTGGAAGGGGTTGCGCCAGACCTGGCCGACAAGATCACTGCTTCGGTGGACTGCCCAACGATCGGGATTGGCGCTTCGGCGGGCTGTGACGGACAAATCCTGGTGACCAATGATCTGTTGGGAATGACCGACTGGGTGCCGAAATTCGTCAAAAAGAATGCCGATCTGAAATCTGTGATTGGCGCCGCCGCAGAAACCTATGCAAATGAAGTCAGGTCGCGCGCCTTTCCGGGGGATGCGCAAACCTACAAACTGTCGAAAGTTGCCGCCAGCTAACCTTGTCCGTTGCGGCCCGCGACGGGCGCGGCTAGGGTGCGCCCGATTGCGTAGAATTTTTTCTCTGGAGACTGTTTTTGGCTGACATTTTTGAAGAAGTCGAAGAAGGTTTACGACAGGATCGGGTGTCCGGTCTTTGGAAGAAATATGGTGTTTTTGCCTATATCGCTGCGGCGCTGTTGATTGGCGGCGTGGCCTTGAATGAATATCTCAAAGCCCAGGCCATCGAGACGACCAAGAGCAATGCCTTGCGACTTGAATCTGCGCTGAATGAGGTCGAAGCGCGTAATTATGAAGCGGCGGCCGCGCAATTGGTTGCGATCATCGGTGACGATATCGCGCCTGCCAAGGTTGCTGCACATTATCTCGCGGGCGTGCGCCTGGATGGCAATGGCGATGCGCTTGCCGCGGCCGATGTGCTCGGCGATGCTGTCGGTGCTGCGGAAGACCCAACGGAAAAACTGGCCTTGATCAAGTCGGCCTATCTTAAGGCGGACACGTCCACGCGCAGTGAACTGGAAGGGTTGCTGGCCCCGTTGGCACAAGACGATGGACCGTTCGGCGCACTTGCCAAAGAACTGATCGCTGCAAAGGCCCTGCAAGACGGCGACATTGAATTCGCCCGCCGTGAGTTCAGCTTTCTCAGGCTTGCCCAAAATGTGCCACCTGGTGTGGTTACACGTGCCACTCAGGCGCTCGAAGCGTTGCCGCCTGTCAGTGAAGAGATCCCGGAGCCCGCACCTGCGGACTCGTCAGACTTGCCTGCCGAATCTGAAACCGGCGAACCGATTGAGGAGGCGCCCGAATGAGCGTTCGATCTGTATCCAGACTTGCAATCATCCTGACCGCGACCGCCAGCCTGGCAGGATGCTCGATCCTGGATTTGGGACGCGCTGACCGGGAAGCACAGGAAGAGCTCGAAAAAGAAGGCCGGATCACAATGGTGCTCGGGGATGATGCCCTCGAACCGGATCCGAGCCTGCTGAGCGAAGTGATCAGCCTGCCAACGCCGCGTGAATTGACCGAAGGCTGGCCACAGGCTGGCAGCCGCGCCAGCAAGGCCATTGGACATATTGCGGTGGCGAGCGAATTGGACGTCGCCTGGCGGTCCCGCGTCGGCGATGGCTCTGACCGTCGCTCGGCCTTGAGCACCCCGCCTGTCGCATCGGAGGATACGATTTACACGATCGATTCCCGGCAGATGATTGTCGCGACCGATGCCACTACCGGCAATCGGCGCTGGAGTGAGCAGCTCGATTCGAGCAATCGCCGGGATGGCACCGGGATCGGGTCCGGCATCGCCCTGGAAGGCGAACGTTTGGTCATTGCCAGTGGTTTTGGGTTCGTAGCTGCCTTTGACGCCAATGATGGGACGGAACTGTGGCGCACCGAAACGGAAGCGCCAATGACCGGGTCACCGACGATCAAGGATGGGCGGATCTTCGTCTCGTCGAACAATAATGAAGTCCTCGCCCTGGACCTGGACAGCGGCGCTCTATTGTGGAGCGACCAGGCGATTGCGGAATCCGCGCGGGTTCTGGGGTCGCCGAGCCCGGCCGCGGTCGAAGATATTGTCGTTGCCCCTTATTCGTCGGGCGAAGTGATCGCCTATCTCGCGTCGAATGGTCGACGGTTGTGGAGTGAAGCGCTTGCCAGTGTCGGGCAGTTTACGCCGATTTCGTCGATCAATGATATTGGCGCACGTCCCATTCTTGGTGGCGGCCTGGTCTTTGCCGCCAGCCAATCCGGTGTTTTGGCGGCGATTGATGGCCGCACCGGGAACCGGGTCTGGCAACAGCCAATTGGCACGACTCAGGCGCCCGCCCTGGCCGGGGAATATCTGTTCATTATGGGCGTGGAAGCCGAGCTTGCCTGTATCAAGGCCGGGACGGGTCAGGTGGTCTGGGTGAAATCCTTGCAGAAATTCGAAAAGGAAAGAAAGCAGGAAGGCCGACTCACCTATGCTGGCCCGATCATTGCCTCCAATCGAATCCTGGTCGTCTCGTCAAAAGGTGAGCTGATCGCGTTTGATCCGCAAAGCGGGAATGAAATCGACCGCTTGAAAATTGGCGATCCTATCTATATCGAGCCGATTGCTGTTCAGGACAAATTGATCGTCCTGACCGATGACGCGCGACTCGTGGCCATTCGCTAAGGCCCTCGAGCGCGCTGGACCGATCTAACCGAGGCGCGCCATGCCGTTGAAAATCGCAATTGTGGGACGCCCCAATGTGGGCAAGTCGACCCTGTTTAATCGTCTGGCCGGCAAACAACTGGCTTTGGTCGACGATCAGCCGGGCGTGACGCGTGATCGCAAGGAAGCAGAAGGACGTCTGGCGGACCTGCCGCTGATCCTGATCGATACGGCGGGTTTTGAGGATGTGTCCGATGACTCCCTCGAAGCGCGGATGCGTCAACAGACCGAAATTGCCATTCGTGAAGCCGAGCTGGCGCTGTTCCTGATTGATGCCCGCGTCGGCGTGACGGCGATGGATGAGCGGTTCGCACAGATCCTGCGCCGGGCCGACATGCCAATCGTTCTCGCCGCCAACAAGGCGGAAGGAAGTGCTGGCGATCAAGGCCTGCTGGAGGCCTGGAATTTGGGCCTGGGAGAGCCAGTGGGGCTGTCCGGTGCGCATGGCGAGGGCCTGTCCGATCTCTATGCGGGCATTCGCGAAGCGCTTGGCGAGGAAGCGTTTGAAGAAGCCCTGAAAGAGGAAGAGGCGGAAGAGCAGGACAGCTTCAACCATGGCATTCTCGATCAACTCGAAGGGCTCGATATGGATGATCCATATCTCAATGAGTCCAAGCTTGAAGCCGCATTCGAAAAGGCGGGAATTGACGATGATGCAGAGGGGTCTGCGATTGAAGAAGCCAAAGCGGCAACCAAGACCCGGCCAATCCGTTTGGCGATTGTCGGACGCCCCAATGCTGGTAAGTCGACCCTGATCAATCAACTGGTCGGCGAACAGCGCTTACTGACGGGACCGGAAGCGGGCATCACCCGCGACTCGGTGACCTTGCGCTGGACCTGGGAGGGGCGTGAAGTGCGCCTCGTCGATACGGCCGGTCTGCGCCGAAAGTCCAAGGTTCAGGAACGCCTGGAAAAAATGTCGACGGGCGAGACGGTGCGCTCTCTCAAATATGCCGATGTCGTGGCGCTGGTCATGGATCCGGAAGACTCCTTCGAGAAACAAGATTTACAGATTGCCGATCTCGCCATCCGTGAAGGCCGCGCTGTGGTGTTCGTGATTTCCAAATGGGACACGATCAAAAACCATGGCATGGCGATGAAAGAGCTGGAGCGGCGTCTGAAAGAGCATTTGCCGCAAGCGAAAGGCGCCGCCCTGGTGACGCTGTCCGGATTGACGGGAAAGCGGGTGGAGCGGCTGATGCCGGCGGTGGCGAAGACCTATGATGACTGGTGCGCCCGGGTAAAGACGGGCGATCTGAACCGCTGGCTGCGGTACATGATTGAGCGAAATCCGCCGCCAAGCGTGCAAGGCAAGCGGATCAAGCCGCGCTACATGGCGCAGATCAAGGCACGCCCGCCGACCTTCGTATTGATCGCGTCGCGCGGCGATCAGATGCCGGAGCAGTATAAGCGCTATCTGGTGAATGGATTGCGTGAAGCCTTTGATCTACCGGGCGTCCCGATCCGGCTGCACGTGAAGCAAGGGGCCAATCCCTATGCCGACAAAGCGCGGCGAAAGCGCTAAACGCTGCGAAAAGCGCGTAAACTCCACCTTAAGTAGTTGATTGTACGATCAATGCTTGAGGGAATGCCATGGCTCAAGCCGCGACAAAACTTCCGAAAGTGACGGGAGACGAGCGCCAATCGTCTGCTCGCGGCCTATCCGACTCTTTCGCTAAGATGATTGCGGAAAACAGCACCGATGCGATCGCGGTTGCAGATGCGGACGGTATGATCGAATGGGTGAATGCCGCCTGGTCAGAAATGACCGAGTATACTCTGGAAGAATGTATCGGAAAATCGAGCGCAGGTCTGACGATCGGACCGGAAACTGACCGCACCGCATTGCGTGAGCTTGCGCGGGCAGGCATTGAGCGCCGGGCGATGCGTTGCGAGCTGATCCATTATCGCAAATCAGGGGATCGGTACTGGGCGGAGACGGTCATCACGCCAATTTTCGATGCGCAAGAGCGGCTGACCCACCATCTTGTGATGGGCCGGGACGTTACTGATCGCAAACTGCTCGAAGCGGAACGTGAACAGGCCCGTAAGGATGAAGCCGAGCGGCAAGCTGAACGCCGCGTGCTGGCGAAAACGACGGAATGGCTGTATGCCGCGCGGTCGCTTGAAGATCTCTATAATGTCGTCGAACGGTGCGCGCCAAAACTGATGCCAAGCTTGAGCGGCGCGCTGTATATCTATTCCAATTCGCGCGATGTGCTCGACCTTGCCGTGGCCTGGGGCGAAAGCCCGTCCCCCGACTTTATGGAGCCAGATGAATGCTGGGCGCTTCGGCGCGGCCGGGCCTATCATTATGGCGTTGAAGAAATCGAGTTTCCGTGTGGCCATTATCATGAAGGGGTCACGTCGTCCTTTTGCTTGCCGCTCCTGGCGCATGGCGAGACGATCGGCATGCTCTGGTGTCACACCGATGAAGAACAGGTGGACGAGAACGATACAAGAGACCGCTATTGGGACGTCGCGCTCATGCTCGCCGAGCAGGTGAGTTTGACCATCGCAAACGTGCGGCTGCGCCAGGAACTTCAAGATCGCTCGATCAAGGATCCTCTAACGGGTTTGTGGAACCGGCGCTATTTCCTCGATACGTTGCGACGTGAAAAAGTGCGGGCTGATAGCAATGCGATGGGATTTGCATTGATCTCGATCGATATCGATCACTTTAAACGGTTCAACGATCATCATGGTCATGATGCGGGGGATGTGGTCTTGCGGCGGGTGTCATCGGAACTGGTGACCGCGGCGGGATCAGCGGGCTTTGTCTGCCGGGTTGGCGGCGAAGAACTGGCGGTAATCTGTCCGGATCTGGACGACCAAGCGGCAATGGATTTGGCGCACAAGCTTCACGCCGCGGTCAAGCGAACCGAAATTGTCTATCAGGGCGAAATCCTGCCTTGCGTCACCTTCTCAGCTGGGGTTGCAACCTATCCCTCTGATCATGGCTCCATCGACGAATTGATGCGCAATGCCGACAATGCTTTGTATCAGGCCAAACGGGCAGGGCGCGACCGGGTGGTCCTGTTCGAACCTGACAATGATGATCGCTGGGTCCTTGCGCGCGACCGCGCGGACTAACTTTTCGCGAGCAATTCCCGAACATCGATGCGCGCATTGTTGCGGGTCTCGTCCGCGCCCAGAAGCGGCACCATATGTTCGGCGACGTCTTCCGGTGGCGGCAGGATCATCGGATCTTCCCCCGGCATCGCATCCGCGCGCATCTGGGTCCGGGTTGCGCCGGGATCAAACAGGTTCACACGCAAAGAGGTGGCCGCATTCTCGTCCGCCCAGGCATAGACCAATGCTTCGAGCCCGGCTTTCGATGCTTGATACGGCCCCCAGAATGCCCGTGGCCTGGGCACGACCCCGGAGGTCACAAACAGCGCGCGCGGCGACTCAGACTGACGCAGCAATGGATCCAGCACCCGGATCAGGCGCCAGTTTGCACTCAGATTAACATCAATCACTTCATCGAATTGACGTTCGCCACCGGCTTGCAACGGCCCGATCGTGCCGAGCAGGCCAGCATTTGCCAGCAGACCATCCAATCGCCCAAACTTTTCCGCCACCGCCTGACCCAGGGGTTCAAACGCAGCCGCATCTTTCAGATCAAAGGGAATAAGGGTCATCGAGCCGCCCAGCGCCTGAACCTCATCATCGAGCGATTCCAGCGCCTTTTTGGACCGCGCCAGGCCAATCACATGGTGGTTTGCTTTGGCGAGTGCGAGACAGGCCGCGCGGCCAATGCCTTGCGATGCCCCAGTAACAAGCGTGATACGTTTTTCCATGCGCGCGCCGTAGCGAAGCTGAGCCGACTAGTCCAGCAGCGAAAGCTGTCTTTCTTTGCTGCTCTCATTCTGGTCATGGTCGATCAGTCGGGTTGGATAGTGACCGGTAAAGCAATGATCGGCGAAGGCCGGGGTCTCTGCATCATAATCGACCCCGATGGCGCGGTAGAGGCCTGGTACAGACAGGAAGCCGAGGCTTTCGACTTTCAGATAGTCGCGCATCGCCTCCAGTGAATGATTGGCGGCCAGAAGCTCTGACCGATCCGCCATATCGATGCCGTAAAAGTCCTGATGTGTGATGGGCGGGCTGGCAGAGCGGAAGTGGATTTCCTTTGCCCCGGCTTCCCGGACCATCTGGACGATCTTGCGCGACGTGTTGCCCCGAACAATCGAATCATCGACCAGCAGGACCCGTTTGCCTTCCAGCACCGCGCGGTTCGGCGAATGCTTGCGCGAGACCGCGCGCTGACGCCCTGTTTGCGTTGGCTGGATAAAGGTCCGCCCGACATAGTGGGAGCGAATAATGCCAAGCTGGAATGGAATGCCGGCCGCTTCTGAAAACCCGATCGCCGCAGGGACGCCGGAATCCGGAACCGGCACGACGACGTCAATATCGGCAGGGTGTTCGGCGGCGAGTTGATGTCCCATCTTGCGGCGTACTTCATAAACCGACCGGCCCTGAACGACACTGTCCGGCCGGGCGAAATAAACATATTCGAACAAGCAGGGCCGAACGGGTCTTGAGGGGAAGGGGTTATAAGACCGAACCCCTTCATCATTGATGATGACAACCTCGCCTGGATCAATCTCGCGGACGAATTCTGCGCCCATCAGATCCAGCGCGCAGGTTTCTGAAGCGAGGACATAAGCAGTGCCGATCTGACCTAGGATCAGCGGGCGCAATCCGGATGGGTCACGCGCCCCGATCAGTTTCTTGTTGGTCATGCCGACAAAAGAAAAGCCACCCTCAATTTGACGGATGGCATCCAGGAAACGATCGGCAACACTGTCTTGGTCGCTGCGGGCCAGGAGGTGTAGGATCACCTCCGTATCCATGGTCGACTGAAATATCGACCCCCGCCGGACGAGCTTCTTTCGCAGGGCGCGCGAATTGGTCAGGTTACCATTATGCGCGATCGCAAAACCGCCCGTCTCAAGGTCGGCATAGATCGGCTGAATGTTACGAATGGCCGGCTTGCCTTGCGTCGAATAGCGATTGTGGCCGATGCCCCGATCCCCGGGCAGGCGATCGGAAACATCGCCGCCGAAATTCTCGCCGACCAGACCCATATGACGCTCGCCATGAAACTTGCCGCGATCAAAAGTGGTGATGCCGCACGCCTCTTGTCCGCGATGCTGAAGGGCATGCAATCCGAGGGCAACCAGAAGAGAAGCTTGGGGGTGTCCGAAGACGCCTACGACGCCGCATTCCTCGCGAGGCTTGTCGTCATCATGGTCAAACAACATTCGACTAACCCTCACGGTCTGTTCGTGCGCGGATTATTCTGACGCGGTCTCCACGTCAAGATCAGAAATATGTGATGTCCGCTCTGCAAGCTCTGGCGCGCGGTCACCAAGATAATTGGCGCCGGCGGCAATCAAGGGATAAGTCCTTGCTTGCGTTACGAATTCTGGAATCTGATCCCGGTCCATAGCGAGATTGAGCAGGTAGACAAAGAATATCAGTACAACGCCGCCACGGGCAAATCCGAACAGGCCGCCAGCGACACGATCCAGCAATCCGATTCCATCGACCCCCTGAATCGTCTTGGAGAGATTGGCGCCAAACCAGGCGACGGCGACATAGACCAGCAGGAACACAACGACAAAGATGATCGCATCGGGCATCCAGCTGGGCGAATTGGCGGGCAACAGATTGTCGAGCTGAACAACGAAATACTTGCGCGCGAAGAAGGCAGCCGCAATCGCCGCGATGAAGGCGCCCAGAGTCGCCAGTTCGCGCATGAAGCCGCGGGCCAGTGCCATCAATGTCGAGACGATCACAATCACAATCGCCACGGCATCAAAGGCTGTAAGGGCTTCCATCATTGGGCAGCTTCCGGTGCGATCAACTCTACCAGATCAGATAGGCGCTTGATCGGCGTAATCGTCAAGCCTTCTATCGCTGTTGGACTGCCATCAGGGACAAAGGCCTGTTCGAACCCGAGGCGTGCCGCTTCTTTCAGTCTCTGTTCCATGCGCGCGACCGGACGGATGGCGCCTGACAGGGCGACCTCGCCAAAATAGATCGACTTGCGCGGACCGGGATTGGTCGCAGCCGAGGTCAGGAGCGCGGCGGCCGCGGCGAGGTCGCCGGCAGGTTCACTCATGCGATAACCGCCTGCGACCGATAGATAGACATCGCGCCCCCCGAGTGACACGCCGCAGCGCGCCTCCAGGACGGCCAGCAGCATGGCGAGGCGATTGCTGTCCCAACCGACAATTGACCGCCGCGGCGTGCCATAGGCACTTGGGGCCACCAGCGCCTGGACTTCTGCCAGGACCGGACGGGAGCCTTCCATGGCGGCAAACACTGCGGCGCCGCCTGCATCATCGGCTTCAGTTGACAGAAACAGGGCGGAAGGCTCTCGCGCGGGGGCGAGGCCATATTGATGCATTTCAAAAATACCAATCTCATCCGTCGGACCAAAGCGATTTTTCACGGCGCGCAGAATGCGGAACTGGTGACCGCGTTCGCCTTCGAAGTAGAAGACCGTATCGACCATATGCTCGACCACGCGCGGGCCCGCAATCTGACCTTCCTTGGTGACATGCCCAACCAGAATCAGCGCGGCGCCGGATTTTTTTGCCCAGCGCGTCAATTCCTGGCCACAGGCGCGGACCTGGCTGACGCTGCCCGGGGCGGCTTCCAGGCTGTCAGACCACATGGTTTGAATCGAATCGATGACAACAAAGTCCGGTTTGGCGGATTTCAGCGCCGACAGAACCTTGCGTAGATCTGTTTCCGTCGCGAGCTGAACCGGGCTGTCGGCGACTTTCAGGCGGCGGGCGCGATCCTGGATCTGCGCCGTTGCTTCCTCGCCGGACACATAGACCGATGTCAGCCCATTGCGCGCCAGCCGCGCGGCAACCTGCAGAAGCAGCGTCGATTTGCCGATTCCCGGGTCGCCGCCGATCAGGGTTGCGCTGGAGGGCACGATGCCGCCGCCAAACACACGATCAAGCTCATCGACGCCAAGAATGATCCGCTCCGGCGGCGCATCATCCCCGTCGAGCGCAGTGAAGGCCGCTTTGCTGGATTTCCGGGCGCCCGCCTTTGGCGCCTTTAACCCGCCCGGGGGACCAGACACCGCTTCCTCCGTCAGCGTGTTCCATTCGCCGCAGGCATCACAGCGCCCCGACCATTTCGAATGGACGGAGCCACAGGACTGACAAACAAAATGCGATTTTGCCATGACGATTGCCTAACCGGGTCCGCGCCGAAGGGGAAGGGCCAGATACGGTTCATACACTGTCCGAGTGTTACAATTGTAGTAACAAAAAGTTCATATTGTTTTTCGATAAAGTGTGATATGACTTCGGTCATAGGGAAGAGAGGTAAGCAACGATAATCCCCTCGATAGGAGGAAAACATGACTCTCTCTAAATCCCTCACAACTGTTCTCGGCTCTGCGCTTGCCCTTTCCATGCTGCCCGCGGTCGCCGGCGCGGCCCCCGATGACCACGTACAGACTCTCGAGCTTTCTATCGCGGGTTATGATCTGTCGGATCTAGAAGACGCGAAGGTCGTCTATGCCAAGATCCAGTCTGCTGCGAAGCGCGTTTGCGATCGCACGACGGCGCGCCAGACCCTGAGGGAACGCGCGGACGAAATGAGATGCCGGGCGGACGCTGTGGCTCAGGCCATTGTGGCGCTTGATGAACCCGTTTTGACCCTGGTGATGCGCGAAGACGGATCGACATCTTAATCAAGCACACATTCAATCTGACAGAGGGCGCAGCATTTATTTGCCGCGCCCTCTCGCTTTTCTGAGCTGGCTGGCGCAATTTGAAGTCTGACGGAGGATACAGATGATGAAAATGCCAGAGCAGGGGCGGTCTTGGGCAGACGTCAAGGACGATATGAAGGCCCGCGGCGCCAAGGATGCCAAATGGCGCGAAGGCCGCACGGCGGTATACGTGTTCAATGCCGGCGACGAGATTGCCGCCATTCAGAAGGAGGCTTACGCCGCGTTCATGTCCGAGAACGGGCTCGGGCCATTGGCCTTTCCGTCGCTGGCGCAAATGGAAAAAGACGTCATCTCCATGGGGCTCAACCTGTTGCATGGTCCGGAAGGCAGCACCGGCGCGATGACGTCTGGCGGGACCGACTCGATCACCATGGCCATGAAAACGGCGCGCGATCATGCCCGCGCCAAGGGACGCGCGCGCGAAAGGGCTAATCTGGTCCTGCCCTATTCGGCGCATCTGGCCTTCGACAAGGCGGCGCACTTAATGGATGTCGAAGTGCGGCGCATCCCGATCAAAACGGACGGCACCTGCGAAGCAGATGTCAACGAGATGATCGCCAGTTGCGATAGCGATACAATTATGATGGTCGGCTCCGCGCCCAACTTTCCGCATGGAATTATCGACCCGATCGAAGCGCTCAGCGAAGCCGCCATCGCACAGGATGTCTGGCTGCATGTTGATGCGTGTGTTGGCGGCTATTTTGCGCCCTTCGCACGCATGAATGGGGTCCCCGTGCCCGCCTTCGACTTCGAGCTGCCCGGCGTTCGGTCGATGAGCGCGGATTTGCACAAATATGGCTATGCCGCAAAGGGCGCATCAACCGTTCTGTTCCGATCAGAAGAATTGTTTGCGCATATGCCGTTCGATATGAAGGAATGGTCGGGGGCGCCGATGAAGACCCCAACACTGGCGGGGACGCGCCCGGGCGGTGCGATTTCCGCAGCATGGGCGGTGATGAACCATCTCGGCATCGAGGGGTATAAGCGTTTGCAGGGCCAGGTCTGTGCGACGCGTGAGCGCGTCGAGGACGGGGTCAAGCGACTCGGCTTTGAAGTGCTCGGCAATCCGCTCCTCGGATTGATCGCATTCCGGCATCCGGATCACCACGCATTTGCCATTTATGGTGAAATCTATCGCCGCGGCTGGTTCACTTCTGTTACCAAGCAACCGCCCAGCCTGCATTTGATGTTATCGCCCAAACACGCCGATTTCATTGATGATTACCTGGCAGATCTCGAGGTCAGCGTGGCTGCAGTTGCGGCGTCAGCAGATGCCGAAAAACTGAAAGTCGATGCGCGTTACAGCTAATCTGCAAAAAATCGGTTTCAGCGTTGGACAAGCGCCGAGAGGGGAGCTAATAAGCCGCTTCCCTGTTTGGCCTGCCCGGGTAGCTCAGGGGTAGAGCAGCGGATTGAAAATCCGCGTGTCGGTGGTTCAAATCCGCCCCCGGGCACCATCTAAACCACAGAAAAACAACGATTTATTGAGATTTTCCTTTAGGGCGAGGACAGCATAGTCTCGCTTTTTGCTCACCTTTTTCAGGTTCCGTCTTGCCGTAAGGGAAGAATCACGGTGCTCTGGAAGGTAAAGCAGTGGTTGTCGGACCCATGTCCTCTAGATCAAGACCAAATCCGGCAGCTGGCTTAATGCGTGAGGCTGCTACACCAAGAGACCCCACGCTCCAGATACGGAGGGTTTGCATATGCAGGCTGTCTTTAAGCTGGAAGCCAGTAAGCCGGACGGTACGATGTATCGGATGGAGTTCGCGATGGGGACATTGTCCCTTGGTTGGCTTCTGATGAAATTCTTGCCTTAGGGCTACTGGGGGCGTCCTTCGGGACGCCCTTTAACATTTAGGTGCGTACCCAACATTGTTAGCGGTAATACTTTTTCGTGTTTCGCCAGGATAGCGATATCTCTACCGTCTCGCTGTTGGAGAAGTAGGTAGTACCCTCGTGAAAACATATTGTCTTTTGTTAGTCCGTATTCGTTCAACAAAGCTTGTATTTCTTTGTCTCTAATTTCGGAGAAAGACTCCATTACGCCTTTTGCTCTTTCATGGCACGGATTTCTACAAGGCCGTCAAAAAGCACGTTCCGGCCAGACTATTGGTTGTGAAGGATATGAAACACTCCTTGCCCTGGTGGCCGGAGCATCACCGTCAGACCCTGTCGGCGATCGAGACGTTTCTATCCGATACGTGCGAACTGTAATCCTTTTAGGCCTTTGCGCTTTCGCGGCTCACACAGCGATCATACCAGGCAGAGACTGTTTTGAGCTCCCGGTTCAGGGGCTGGCCAACCTGCTCGCCAAAGGTGAGGAAGGTTGAGAGGAGAATATCTGCCAAAGAGAATTCAGGTCCGGCCAGGAACGGTCTGTCGCCCAGTTGACCGTCCAGCCAGGTGAGCTTGTCCTGAACGCAGGCCTTCAATCCATCCGATGCTTCCGGGATGCAGCGCATCCGGCTTTCGAACATCGGCAAGCCTTCTGAATATCGGAACCCGTTCGTGAGAGGCTCACACACATTCAAGTCCGCCCAACGCGTCCAGCTGCGGATCTGGGCGCGGGCTTCTGGAGTCGCTCCCATTATGGAAGGGCCGGGCTGCGTCTCGTCCAGATATTCGCAGATCACGGTGATCTCGGTCAGGAGGGAACCGTCATCCAGCAACAGAGCGGGCAATTGTCCCGCAGGATTCACTTTCAGGTAGTCCGCTTGCCGGTTTTCTCCCGTCATGATGTCAATCTCTTCGAGGTCGAGCGTGACCCCGCGCTCGGCCATGAAGGTTCGCACCACTTGGGGGTTCGGTCCGATGGAATTGTAGAGTTTCATGTTTTCCTCCTGTGGAAACTAGGCCTCAATCCCCAATTGCTCGAATGCGAAGGCGCGAATGCCCTTATAGTCGGCTTTGCCGTTTGGCGCGCGTTTCAGGTCGGGCGAAAACAAGACCCGTTTGGGCGCTTTGTAAGGGGCCAACCGCGTTCGTACGAAGGCACGCAATGTATCCTCGTCGGTCTGCGCGCCGTCGGTGAGTTCGACCACGCCGGTCACTGCCTGGCCCCATTTGTCATCAGGAACCCCCACCACTAGCGCATCGCGGACCGCATCGTGTTCTTTCAATGCTTCCTCTACTTCTTCGGGATAGATTTTTTCGCCCGCCGAATTGATGCAGTTCGAGCCGCGCCCTAACAGGGTGAGCGTGCCGTCGGCGGCGACTTTGCACCAATCGCCGGGAATGGCGTAGCGCACGCCATCAATCGTGCGGAACGTCTCTGCCGTTTTTTTCGCATCTTTGTAATAGCCGAGCGGCACAGACCCGCCGCGGGCGATCAGGCCCGTTTCATCGGAGCCGGGCTGAATTTCGCGGCCATCTTCGGTGAACACTTTGCAATGCTCCCCAATCTCGAATTTGGCTGTTTCGGAGACGCCTTCAGCGGTCGTTACCGACATGCCGAAGCCAACGGCCTCAGAGGCCCCGAAACTGTCCATCAGCGCCACTTGCGGAATATGCCGGATCAGCCCCTGTTTGACCTCCATGCTCCACATCACGCCGGAGGATGTGATGCTGGCGACGGAGGACAGGTCGTACTTGCCCGGATTCTCGTCCAGGACTTTCAGCATGGGCTTGGCAAAAGCGTCGCCAACAATGGCCATGGCCGTAACCCCGTTACGCGCCACGGTGTCCCAAAGCTCGCCCGGGTCAAACCTGGACTTGGTCTCCAGCGTCACGATCGCGCCGCCATTCAGGAACGCGCCCAATGCAGTGAACAGGCCCGTCCCGTGCATCAGGGGGCAGGCGGGCAATTGCCGGCCGAACTGGCCAACCTCATTCACGAAGGCCCGGTGATCTTCCCAATTTGTCGGCGCAGAGCCGTAGATCCGACGCAGACCATCAAGATTGGCATCGCGCCAGATCTGGTGCGACCACATTACGCCTTTGGGCATGCCGGTCGTGCCGCCGGTATAAAGGAACATGAGATCGTCGGGCGAGCGCTCGATCTCCAATGGGTCACCGTCTCCCGATGTCGCCAGAGTCTCGTAGGCGACCGCGAAGGCGGGCGTATCCGACCCGCCGCCTACCTCGACCCAGATCTTCACCGACGGAAGTCGATCCTTCACCCGGATGACATTGTCGCGAAACTCGATGTCAAACATGACGACGGTGCTGTCCGAATTGTCGATAATGTAGACGAGCTCATCATCCAGATACCGGTAATTGACGTTTACGTGCGTCAGTCGCCCCTTGAAGCTCGCCGCAAGGCCTTCGATATATTCGGGCTGATTACGCATGTAGAAACCGACTTTATCGCCAACGGTCGCGCCATGCTCCAGCAACCAGCGCGCGACATTGTTCGATCGCGCCGTCATGTCCGGCCAGGAGACGATACGATCGCCATGGATCATGGCCGGATTGTCAGCGCCAAGATGAGCGCCATTATCATCCAGCAAATCGCCAAAGTTCCAAATTGTCTTGGCCATTATGGCTCTTCCTCCCGATCTGTTTTCTCGGAAGCATAGTCAGTAACGAAGCAGTGAGTAGGGCCTCCGCCGCGGAAGTCTGGCCTAGAACAGATTGCCTTGGTCCGACCCGTCGGGCTTGGGGGATGTTTTGTTGGCGGCCGTACGTTTGGGTTTCGGTATCGGCGCCGGTTTGACATCTCCAATCGGAGTGAGGGTGACCTCCCCATCGGCAACGGTCAAGTCGACTTGCGGCAATTGCGAAATCTGCTTCGCCGATCGCACGATCTTGCCGTCCGGCGCTTTCACGATGGCGAAGCCCCGCTTCAATGTTGCTTGATAGGACAGCGTTTCAAGCAATTTTTCCTGGGCCTGAAACGCGTGCTGTTTGGTCTTCACGATCCGATCGAGCGCCGGCCGCGCACGCCGCGCCGTGTCGATCAGCGCCACCCGTGCCCGGCGCGCGTCGGCAACTAGAGGTTCGGGGCGCAGGCGTGAGGCGGTGCGAGCGAAGGAAATGCGTTTGCGTGACGCCGCCTGGGCAAGCCCGGCAGCGAGGCGAGATGACAGGTTTTCAAGCTGACCGCGCTTTTCCCGAACCACTTGCTTCGGACTGATCAGTCCGGCGCTCAACGCATCCAGTTTTGCCCGGCGCCGCTCCACCAATGACCGGGTTGCGAGCGGCAAACGGTCTGCAACAGTATCAAAGCGCTGTCGTTTTGACTCGAACAGGCGCGTCGCGGGGGGCAAGCGCGTCGCTTCCAGGCGCTCTTGTCCGCGCTTGATATAGCGCACCAGCGCCCGTCTTTTGCGCTGCTCAATATCATCGATTTGCAGTTTCAGCTCAGAGCGCACCGGCACCGCAATTTCGGCAGCACCCGTGGGCGTTGGTGCCCGGGCATCCGAGACATAGTCGATCAAGGTCGTATCGGTTTCATGCCCCACCGCGGAGATCAGGGGGATGGTGCTTTCAAAGGCCGCGCGCACCACCTCTTCCTCATTGAACGGCCAGAGGTCTTCGATCGATCCACCGCCACGTCCGACAATCAGCACATCCGGACGTACACTGTCCGGCATTGTATTGAATCCGCGAATAGCCGCGACGATTTGAGGGGCCGCGGTATCCCCCTGGACGAGCGCCGGCCAGAGGATCACGCGCACCGGAAAACGGTCACGGATACGATGCAGAATATCGCGTATGACGGCGCCGGTCGGTGAGGTCACCACGCCGACGGTCCGAGGCAGAAAGGGCAGGGGTTTCTTGTGGTCCGGATCGAACAAGCCTTCAGCCGTCAGTTTCTTCTTGCGTTCCTCCAGCAGCGCCATCAGCGCCCCGACGCCGGCCGGTCGCAAAGTGTCCGCGATCAACTGATAGTTTGAGCGCCCGGGATAGGTCGACATCCGTCCAGTCGCAATCACTTCCAGGCCTTCTTCCGGCCTGAAGGGCAGCCGCGACACCTGACCCTTCCACATGATCGTGTTCAGAACCGCCTTATCATCTTTCAGGTCGGCATACATGTGGCCTGATCTGGCAATCGTGACGCGTCCCAGCTCGCCCCGGACCCGAACGTGATCATAAGCCGTCTCAACGGTCCGCTTCACGGCGGCTGAGAGTTCCGACACGGTCAGTTCCGGCAGGTTGGAGACAGGTGAATCAGCCATCACACGTCTTTAGCCCTGGCCCGGCGTGCCGTCACGTCGCAATTGCGCAAATCGCGGAAATATCGCTGCGGTGGTTTAGAGATCCGGATGCCGGATTGTCAGCGCCTGATTGGTGTCGACAGTATTTATTTCCGTGACCTCACCATCAGGCCAGGTCACGCGCAGCGTGTCGATTGAGGTAGCCTCATCAAAGCCGAAATATTGCCGGGTGGAATTATGCGAGATGAAGTTTGAATTGATCCCGACCAGACGTGTTTGCGTTTCGCTTCCCACCGTCGCCGAAATCAGGGCGCCGACCGCAAACGTATTGGGCGCGCGCCCTTCGAGCAGAACGGATAGCACATTGCCATCACTCAATTGATTATTCCACAGCATGGCCGCCTGTTGATCATCGAGGGTCAGTAGGAGCACATCGACATCGCCATCTGAATCGAAATCATCGCAGATCACGCCGCGCCCCTGCTCAGTGTCGCGCATATTCGATACGGTCGCCATATCCGCAAATGAACCGTCTGGGTTCGCCATCCAGAGGCGCGTGGCATCATCGACATAAGGCGAATTTGCTGGATCTGCACCAACATCCCAGCCATTGGTCTGGTAGATATCCAGTCGCCCATCTGCATTGAAATCGGCAAAGCAGGAGCCCCAGCCCCAACCGCCCGGGGCGACATCTGCGGCTTCGGTCGGAAAGATGAAATTGCCGCCAGTATTCTGATACAGACGATTGCCGTTAATCGAGGAGACGAACCAGTCCATATCGCCATCCCCGTCATAATCGCCGATCGCCGCGCCCATTCCGTTGGTGTCGGTAATGCGGGTTGGATCCGTGATATTCGTGAACGTGCCATCTCCATCGTTCAGAAAAACGCGCGAAGAGCCGAAGTCTGCGACGCTGAGCAGGTCCTGATCGCCATCGCCATCAATATCGGCAAAGCCGGGTGCAAATGTATAATCGTGGTCCTCGCCCAGGACTCCGCCGCTGCGATCGAGTCCGATTTCGGTGGAAATGCCGGCCGGTGCACTGACTGCAGTGAATTCTATTTTCACCGACGTGCTGTCATTGCGCCAGAGCGTTTCCGTTTCTCCGGGATTGGTCTGATCGCGCGGGGTGCCCCAATGCGCCATGGCCATGTCCAGGTCGCCATCGCCGTCATAATCGCCCAAGGCCGCGGAGATGGTATAGGGAGACGACATGAAATCGAATCCGGATCCCGCTGTCACATTGGTGAAGCGGCCGCTGCCATCATTGCTGAAGACTTGCGAGGGATCGCCTTCCAGACCGCCGATGAAGAGATCGAGATCACCATCCCCATCCATATCCGCCAAGACCGGACCGCTCTGCCGATACGTCTCGGTTGCATTCTTGGTGAAGGCCAGCCCCGCCGACGCGGCGTCTTCAACAAATCCCGCGCCCCCCTGATTGAGATAGAGCAAGTTCGGTCCTGAATTACCGGGGACGATAAACACATCCAGATCCCCATCGGCATCAATATCGCCAACCGCGCCGCCGCCAGCAAACAGCCGGACCATCTGGTTCAAATTATTTGAGTATCCGGAGGCGAAAACGACGCCACGCAACACAGCCTGATCTTCAAAGCGGGTGGGTGTGGCGGATGCCGCCGCAGTCGGCGGCGGAGGCGGTGGCGGCGATGCGGTCGTTGGTGTCGTGGTCGGCGTGGAGCCGCCACCTCCACCACCGCCGCAAGCAGATATGAAAAACAGTGCAAAACATATAATGAAATTTGACCGTGCGCTCATGCCCATGGACCCCTTTATATGTCTACAAATAATGGGAAATGGTGAAAAAGCCAAGCGCTTGAGAGGGCTCTCGCAGATAGACAAAAAGATGCAAAAGGGTTCGGAGGGCTTGATCCGGTGCGCCCAAGGGTGCATGGGCTGGCGCCATGAAAATACTTGTTGTTGGTTCGGGCGGCCGCGAACACGCCCTGGCTTGGAAAATCGCACAGTCCGAAATTGTCGACGAGGTGTTCTGCGCCCCTGGCAATCCCGGCATGGACGAGATTGGCCCATGCTTCGAAGTCGATCCAACCGACTTGCACAAGATGCAGGAACTGGTGCTGCAGGTGTCTCCCGATCTGATCGTGATCGGCCCGGAAGCCCCCCTGGCGGTCGGCCTGGCAGACGCCTTGCGGGCACGCGGGTTTGATGTCTTCGGTCCCAGTGAAAAGGCTGCGCAGCTGGAGAGCTCGAAGGGTTTTTCCAAGGATATGATGAAAAAGCTGGATATCCCGACCGCTGCCTTTGGTCGTTTCACCGATCTCACGCAAGCGCTCGATTTCCTCGAAACCATGGATGCGCCTTACGTCATCAAAGCGGATGGCCTCGCCGCCGGCAAGGGGGTCGTTATTTGCGACACGCTGGAAGAGGCCGAGAATGAAGTCGAGGCGATGATGACCGGCAAGTTCGGCGACGCTTCGGCGGAGATTGTCATCGAGGAATTCCTGGAGGGCGAAGAAGCTTCCATCTTCGTCCTGACCGATGGCGAAGGCGCGATCTATTTGCCCCCGGCACAGGACCACAAGCGCGTCGGTGATGGCGATACCGGGCTGAACACCGGGGGCATGGGGTCCTATGCCCCGGCACCTGTCGTGACCCCGCGCATCATGGAGCTGGTCCAGACCCTGATCGTTGAACCGCTTCTGTCCGGCATGGCCGACGAGGATATGCCGTATCAGGGCGTTCTATATGTCGGGATCATGGTGACGCCCTCGGGTCCGAAAGTGGTCGAATTTAATGCCCGGTTCGGTGATCCTGAGTGTCAGGTACTGATGGCCGGATTGCCGGGCGATATCGTGCCCGCATTGTTAACCTGCGCGACGGGTGGACTTGTGCATGGGCATCGTGAGATTGCTGAACTGATGGGCGTGAATGCCTTCCAGACCAGCGCTTGCGTGGTCATGGCCACGGAGGGGTATCCAGAGTCCTATCCAAAAGGCTCTGTGATCGAAGGCGTTGCTGATGCCAACGCGCTGGACCAGGTCACCGTGTTCCAGGCCGGAACCGACCGGGATAGTGATAAGAAACTGATTGCCGTCGGCGGACGTGT
>JBCBBC010000050.1:0-26489 GCA_038532145.1 Pseudomonadota bacterium
GCCCGGTGCGACGGATCAGAAGCCGGGCGCCGCCAGTCACCCTTTCTTCGGGATTGAACCAAAACTGGTCGATGCTGAAGGCGTAGAGCTGACCGGTGCGACGGAAGGTAATCTGATCATCACCAATAGCTGGCCGGGCCAGATGCGCACGGTCTATGGTGATCATCAGCGGTTTATCGATACTTATTTTTCAGCCTATCCCGGAAACTACTTCACCGGCGATGGCTGTCGCCGCGATGAAGACGGGTTCTACTGGATTACCGGCCGGGTCGATGATGTCATCAATGTATCCGGCCATCGAATGGGCACGGCCGAGGTCGAAAGCTCCCTGGTCGCGCATGACGCTGTGGCGGAAGCTGCCGTGGTTGGCTATCCGCATGATATCAAGGGCCAGGGCATTTATGCCTATGTCACCCCGGTCGCCGGCGTCGAGGCGAGCGATGAGCTCAAGAAGAGTCTCGTGGGCCATGTCCGGACGGAGATCGGGCCGATCGCGTCGCCGGATCTGATCCAGTTTGCGACGGGCTTGCCCAAAACCCGCTCCGGCAAGATCATGCGGCGGATCCTGCGCAAGATTGCCGAAAACAGTTTCGATAATCTCGGTGACACCTCAACTCTGGCTGAGCCTGAAGTGGTGCAGGATCTGATCGATAATCGGCAGAACCGCTAGGCGTCGTCGCCGGCTTCGTAGCGTTCAGCGATCTGGGCGCCCATCTCGTTCATCATTTCGAACAAAGCCTCCGGATTGCTCTGACGCTGTTTGGCCGCTTCGAGCTCCATGCCTTTGGCGAAGATCAGTTCCGGCGTCTTGTTGGTGATCGCTGCGAGGATGTCCGTGGCCAGCTCTGCCGGATCGTCGCCGCCATCAATATTCGCATCGGATTTGCCGCGTGAGGAGCCATCGGCGGTCAGCGCGTTGCGCGATACATTGGTGGCGACGGAGCCGGGTAGAACATTGGTGACATCAATATTGTGTCGAACCGAAACTTCAGTGCGCAAGGAATCCATATAACCGATCAGGCCATGTTTTGCGGCGGCATAAGCGGTTCTCAGGGGCGGGCCGATCCGCCCGGCGACAGAGCTGATGGCGACGATATGCGCGCCGCCAGCGGCGACCATGCGCGGTAATTGCAACTGGGTCAGCCAGATCGGCGCGATCAGGTCGATATTGATCAGATCGGTATAGACTTGTGGATCCGTTTTGATCGCCAGGCTGCGCTGACTGACGCCAGCATTATTGATCAGAATGTCGACTGAACCTGCCCAGTCCCAGGCCGCTTCTACATGGCTGGACAAGTTCTCATAATCGGTCACTTCAAAGGGTAAGACCAGCGAGGGAGTCGACAATCCGTTGGCCACGTCCTGCAACGCTTCGACCCGGCGGCCCGACAGGACGGTCTTCGCACCTGCATCCGAAAACGCAATTGCCAGGGCCTTTCCAATGCCCGAGGATGCGCCTGTGATCCAAACTGTCTTGTCGTTGAACTGACCCATATCGATCCTCCATTTCCAGTCCGTATCGTCAGACTATATCAAACGATAACAGGTGCATGGCTAGAGCCGGTTTTGGGTTCCGTCGCGGCTTGCTCCTAAAATTTTAGCTTCAGGGTCGCACCGCCGAAATGGATGATTCCCTCATCCGCAATTTCGACATCGTAGCCAAAGCGCGCTGATCCCATGACAGAATCGGTGCTGACGGAAAACCCGGCAAGAAATGCATCGGAGAAGGAATCCTGGGCGAGAATGTCAAAGGTCTCTTCGGAGCTCAAAAAGCGCGCTGTGGTCTCATACGGTGTGGAGGAAATTTCCCCACGATACCCGATTGAGACTTCAGGGATGATGAAGGACGGACTTCGACTGCCAACAGGCAAGCGCGCCCCAAGGTCCAGAACAGCTGTGGCGCTGGAGCGGTCAGTATCTGCAGCCGCGATTTCCAGGGCGAGTCTTTCATCTCCGGTTTCCGTATAGCCATCCTGTTCGAGCATGAAATAGTCGACCGAGACTTGTGGGCGCGCGTAGAATTGACCCATCTTGAACTCTGAGGAGACGCTGGCGCTGGTCATCGAACTGGTGCCGCCCCATTCGGCCGACTGATCAAACACGAATTCGTCAATCTCGATTTCCCGTCTGCTGTTGAAATCAACGCTGCTGACCTGGCTGGCAATGACAAAGTCGAGCGGGCCGAGGGACTCCTTCGCGTACAGGCCGATGCCAAAGCTGCTGGTGGTGACGGGATTGCTCCCGCCGGTTTTCTCTTCAAAATCGCCGCTTGAATAATTCACATGCAATCCTGCGACATCGAGGAATCCCAGGCGACTGTCGAGACCGGCGGCGAAGCCGAGTCCACTGCCATTATAGCCAGGTACATCCGTTTCCTCTTCAATATCGATCATCGTGAAATATTCCTGAGCCCAAAGACCAAAGGGCTTTTCATCATGGTTGGACAGCGTCTTGATTCGGTTGCCTAGAGCACCGAAGACCGCGCTGCTCTGTGATGACAGATACCGTGTTGCAGCATCGGTTCGTTGGGGCAGGAGCAGGTTGTAAATCTGGAAGAAATCCGATTCTTCAGTCACCTCTGCCAATGCGGCGCCAAGTTCATCATCATTGCTGAAGACATCCAGGATGGCGTCATAGGCGGCTGCCTGATTGAGATCCAGGCCGAGTTCATCTGTTGTTTTCAGACTGAACTCGAGATCCAGCGTGTCGCGTTCATCATCGGTGGCTACCAGCTCGACATTGTAGATGAAGGGCGAATCCTGGATCAGGGAGTCATCGAGTGTACCATCAAAGACCAGGCTGCCAGCGTCGATAAATGTGTGGGTAAAGTCGGTTGACGAAATGCCTTGTAGGTCGGGGCGGATGGTGACGCTGTCCCCGAGTGTGGCAGTATCGGTGACGGTCAGAGTGGCCGGGGAGTTTATGGCGTTCGGATCGAGATCGACCTGCAACAGGGAGTCTCCCGTCAAGGAGAAGGTCGTCATCGTGGCGGCGGTGCCCTCGCTAAACAATAGGTCGGTGTCGATTGCCGTGAGGCTGTCGAGTTCACCGGCACTGATGATCTGACCCGAAAAGACCGTGTTGGTGAGATTAAAGTTCGCAGAGTTACCGCCAAACATAATGTCACCGACAAATGTCAATGAATTCAATGATAACGCATTGTCGCCATCCGAGAAAACGACATCACCAGTAAAATCAGTTCCGCTCAGGGTCATGATCGCGTCGCCGAGGCCAAAATCAATATCGCCGGCAATCGTGCCGCTGGTTGAGGTCAACGTATCATTGCCGGAACCGAATAGGACATCACCGACAAGGGTCGGCGGCACGACGTCATCAGAGTCGATTACGTCATCGCTATTGACGTCGTCAGTCGGGGTGGCCAGCGTTTGCAGCAGCGTGATGTCCTGCGTGCTGGCTGACAAGTCGATGGCACGGGTCACGCCGACATCGTCAACCTCAGTCCCGTCTATCGAATGAAAGGCGCTGATCAGTCCGGTATTGGTGATATCGGTCAGGCCATTGCTGAGGTCCCGAATAGCGAATGCGTTCGCCGCCTCACCGAACGTACTGGCCGTAATGGTTCCGGAATTTGTCAGTTCAGAGAGCTCGGCGCCGGCTTCGATCAACAGGGCAGTCGCTGAATAGTCGGTGAGTGATGACACGTCTGCTGAAATCGTCCCGCTATTCTCGAGAGTGCCAAGAATGGCTCCAGACCCGAGGCTGATCGCGGTTGCGTCAGCTTCCCTGGCATCAGCGGTGATCGCGCCAGCATTCAGTGCACCGCCGGTAATGGTCGTCGCGAAATTGCCGTCAGCGGAGCCTTCGATACGGAGCGCGGTCGCTTCATACCCGACATTCAATCCATTCGCGATTATGGAGCCGCGATTGATCAGACCATGTTCATAATCGAAGACAGCCAGTGTTTCCGTAACGTCTTCATCTTCATCATCATCGGTGGTGTCGCGAACGGTCTCAATGACCGTGCCCAGCGTGATGCTGTCGGTTGCTGCGTCGTTCAGGTCTGGTGAAATCAACACTGCGGGTCCGGACCCGACCGAAGTGATCACGCCGGTCGCTCGATTTTCATCAAAATCTTCAATCGTGTCCTTGGTTTCGTCCTCGGTATCTTCGGTTGAGATGAAATCATCAATATTGCCATTGACCAAAAATCCATTGGCAAGGCTGCCGCCAATGGCGAGCGCAGGTCCGTTATCGTTCAGGTCCTCAGCATCGATGCGTTCTTCGAGCGGATCGGTGTCGTCATCGATCGCCAGTGGGGCGAGATAGTTACTCTCGCCAGTGTCAGTGAATCCGGTTGAAATGATCGAGCTTTCAATTGTGAGATTTCCGCCGACATCACCGTCAACGCTAACCCCTCTTGCATTCGCGCCTTGTGCGCTCACCCCATTGCTGATCAGCACGTTGCCCGTGACGCCATCCTCAATCTCGATCCCGATTGCGTCTTCGCCGAGGACGTCGACCGATCCATCAATCGTCAGCGCCCCATCCAGATTGGACCCGAGAATGATGCCAGCCGACTGATTGCCCTCAACCGAAACCGAAGCACCCGTTTGAACATTGATGTCGCCTGTGTGCGTGCCGCCACGCTCGAGGCGAATGCCGACACGATTTTCGCCGATGGCCAAAGGACCATCATCGTCTTCATCATCATCCGTATCCTCACGCGTATAGTCTTCAATAAGACTGATGCTGCCGCTCATGGTCAGATCGCCGGTGCGGTTGGCGTCCAGAACGATCCCTGTCACATTATTCGTGTCCTCGATCAGAATACTGCCATCATGGGTGATGTTATTGTCGCTATCCATGGTCACGGCGACTTGCCCTTCAACGCCGGTCAGCTCGATCGACCCGTCTTCGGTGATCGTAATGTCACCGGGCGCGCCATTATCAATGGTGGAGGTGGTCACCGGTTCAGTCGTCTCCGTCGAGATGTCCTGAGCCAACGCATATGGCGCACACGCACTTGTACAAATGACAAGTGGCCACTTTAGGACCCGCTGCAACGCGCGCGGGTTCTGTCTGAATTTTGGATGCATTGAGAGTCGTAATCCTGGTCAAAAAAGCTAAATTTTCAACGCAGTCCTCACGGTCTGGACGGATTGAGCCACAATGACAAGAATACGAATTGGTAATGTTGTATCCGTCATCACTCAGCCCGCATGGACAGGTCGTGGCGGTTGAACGCGCTGACCATCGAGATCCGTCGCCTCATGACATCCTTTTCATGTTCCGCATCTCGACTGACAAAGCGCCGCAGCGACGCCGAGACATGAACTGGCTAGGGGAAACACATGCGGTATCCGAGCCTCCTGCGGTTTCTGATCCTGGCCCTGGCGAGTCTGGCCTATCTCGCCAATGGGGCGCAGGCGCATTTGAAAATCTCGCATGGCGATTCAATCGAGCTGATGTTCTGCAGCGCCGGCTCCGAGCGCGCAGTTCAGCTACGTCTCCCAGGTGAACCGGCAGAAGAAACCAAAGAAACCTGTTGCGGGGATTGCGCCCCAATCTCCGCGATTGTGTACTCCCCATTGGACGTACAGGGGACCTCGCTGCGCCATGCCATCGGGACAGAAGGTCCAGCACCTGTATCTATCCATCCGCGTTCACCGCTCTGGCCGGGCGCCCCTCCGAATGGACCACCCGTTTCTGACAAAGCCTTTGCATAACTATGACCGGCGCCCACGCGCGCCTTTTGCTTTGTGAGAAAACCAATGAAATTCCGACGATTAGCGAGCGCGGCTTTGCTGTGCTCGGCCCTGCCTGCCATGGCCCATGAAGGCGATGGTGGCAACGTAACCTACGCAACAGACCATGCCCCGATCGGGGTTATGGCAGATCATCGCCACGAGAAGGGCGAGTGGATGTTGTCCTATCGCTATATGTACATGGATATGTCCGGCAACCGGGACGGGACCGAATCCGTCTCACCGGAAGAGATTGTCACGACCGTGGCCAATCCGTTCGCCAATCCACCCATGTCCCCGCCAACCCTGCGTGTCGTCCCGACCGATATGCCAATGCAAATGCATATGGTCGGCGGAATGTACGGGCTGACCGACCGGATCACTCTGATGGCCATGGGCATGTATGTGGACCAGGAAATGGATCACGTCACATTCCAGGGTGCCGCCGGAACGACACGGTTGGGTGAGTTTACCACCGAAACCGCAGGCATTGGCGACACAACGCTGGGGGCGATTATCGGCCTCGATGATGGCAGTTATGAGCATCGCCAGATCAATCTCGGGCTCGCGGTCTCGCTGCCGACCGGGTCGATCACGGAGACCGATCAGATCCTGACCCCGATGGGCACCATGCCCAGCCCGCGTCTGCCATATCCAATGCAACTCGGATCCGGGACATTCGACCTGAAGCCCTCTCTGACCGCGCGCTCACGGGCCGGGCGTTGGAGTTATGGCGCGCAAGCCTCGGCCATCCTGCGTCTGGATGAAAATGATGAGGGCTACACGCTCGGCGATGTCGCGGAAGCGACCGCCTGGCTGGCCTTTGAGCCAGAACCTTGGATTTCGTTCTCCGGGCGACTGAAAGGTCGATCGGCGGGTCAAATCGAGGGCAGCGATCCCGCGATCACGGCACCGGTTCAGACCGCCGATCCTGACAATCATGGCGGTGAAACGCTTGAGGTTCTGGCGGGCGTCAACCTGGCCGGCCAGACGGGTTGGCAGAAGGGGCATCGGATCGCCGCCGAAATCGGCCTGCCACTGCACCGCGACCTGAACGGCCCGCAGCTGGAAACAGATCTGACCTTCACGCTGGGATGGCAAAAAGCCTTCTAATTCCATCTTCGCGGCCAGGCGCCTCCCGCGCCTGGTCGCCTTCACATCGCGTCAGAGCGGTTTGACGTCCCTTGGGGAGATGAGGCAGACCCATTTTTCGTACCGGGAGGGTCTTGCATGCATGTGTTGAAAAGTGACGCACCGCTCATCGTTTATGTCGATATTAAAAGCCCATACGCCTTCGTGGCGATCCGACCGACGCTGGCGCTAGAGGCAGAGCTTGGGTTGCAATTTGAATGGCGCCCCCTGACGCTCGACATTCCAAGCTATCTTGGTTCGGCAAAGAAGAAGGAAGGTAAAGTGGTCGCCTCTGAAGGGCGCAGTCAGCGCACTTGGAATGCGATCCGCTACTCTTACCGCGACGCGCGCCGTTATGTTGAAAGGCAGGGACTGATCCTGAAAGGCACAGAGAAGATCTGGGATTCTTCACTGCCGAATATCGCCATCCTTTGGGTCATGCGTGAGGCGCGCGACCGGCTGGCGGCTTATTTTGATGCGGTCTATCCGCCATTCTGGCGACGTGAGCTTGATATTGAAGACATCAGTGTCGTCGAGGCGTGCTTGCGAGAAGCTGGCGTCAGCTCTGAGGGCTTCCGGGCTTTTGCGGAAGGAGAGGGACGGACCTTGCACGATCAGCTGCAGCCGCAATTCCACGCAAACGGCATCTTTGGCGTCCCGACCTATGTTCTCGGTGACGATATCATGTTTGGTCGAGAGCATATTCCATATTTGCGCTGGGCGCTGACCGGTCGCCAGGGCGCGGCACCTGACATTGCTTATGAGATTGCCTGATGCTGACCGTCTATATCGATTTCAAATCACCGTCTGCCTATCTCGCCATGGCGCCAACGCTTGCGCTGGCCACGCGTCATGAGTTGGAGATTGACTGGCGCCCCTTTCGCACGGTCGAGCGGGATGTTCCCAGGCTCGGTCAGGAAGAGACAGTGGGCGAAAGCCATCGCCGGGTCCGCGCCGCGGCTTTGCGCGAAGAAGCAATCAAGTATGCACGCCATCAAGGCATCACGCTGGCATATCCATCTGAGCTCGGTTCAACGGATCTGGCGCTCGGAATTCTAGCCACCTGGACCGGCGATCGTCTGCCTTTTATTCAGGCGGCATTCCGCGCCTATTGGCAGGATCATGCCAATCTCGATGATCCCAACACGATTGCACAAATCCTGGCGGATCTCGGACAGCCAGCCGAGATTTCGAAAGCCGAGGTCTCGGAGGCGCTCGACTTAGCGCTGGATCACGCTGATGAGGTCGGCATTGTCGGGGCGCCGGGTTATGTCATTCAGGATCAGATCTTCGTTGGCCGCGAGCATTTGCCCTGGATTGAGGATCTGATCGTCACTGCTGGAGCGGCGAAAGCCTAATCGTCAAAGCCAACAAAGACCGCGCCTTCGTCGACGGACTTGCGGGTCGATACAACGGCATTGGCGGGGAAACTGTCATCCGGCCAGCCCATTGCGACGCAGATCATGATGACCTGATCGTCCGGAATACTGGCCTCTTCCCGCACGACCGGGGATTGCATGATCCCTTGCGAATTGATCACGCAGCCAAGCCCTTTCGACCAGGCCGCATTGACCAGTGCATTGACCACCGCGCCGCAATCAAAAGGCGCAATGTCCGAACCATGGATGGACCGGTCATAGGTGACAACGATCGAGACCGGGGCATCAAACTGCCGAAACCCGCGCAACACCCAGTCCTGGCGTTTCTCCTTGTCATGGCGCTCAATGCCCATGGCCTGAAACAATTGGATGGCGATACCGATCTGACGTTCGCGATGAACGCCTTCATAGCCGGGGCCGCCGCGAAACTCGCGCGAATCCGGCACGCCAGCAAGATTGCGCTCGACATTGCCCTTGCGGATGCGGTTCAGCGGATCGCCTGTCACGACATAGAAATTCCAGGGCTGTGTATTCAACGAGGTTGGCGCGCGCATGGCCATTTCAAGCACGTCCCGGATCAGCGCCTTGGGCACGGGTTTGTCCTGATAGCCGCGTATGCTGCGACGTCCCATTACAACATCTTGATAGTCCAAAGGCTCGCCTCCTGAATGTTCGACAGGGTCCCTGTTATCGGATTGCGCGCCCGCGTTAAGGCCTGTCTCAGCGTGAAGGTGAACCTTTTTGGCGTCTGGGCCGACTATCACTATGCAAGCCATTGGGAGACCATGCATGACGGCGAAACAGACGCAGCGCGTATTTGACGAATATCTCGTCACCCTGGCGCGGTCCGGGGATCGTCGTGCGGCCAATCGACTGGCGGCGCGATGGTATCCGCGCCTGATGCGAACGGCGATGCGGCTGCTGGCCGATCGCAATGAAGCAGAAGAGGCGGTGCAGGAAGCCTGGGCCGGCATATGCCGGGGCTGGCCGCGTTTGTCGGATCCCGCCATGTTTCCGGGCTGGGCATTTGGCATCTTGCGGCGCAAATGCGCCGATCGAATCCGCAGGGTTCAGAGCGATCGGTTGCGCACGGCGCCGCTCGATGCGGCGCCCGAACCCAGTCAGCCGGCGCGCGGTGAAATGCAGGTGGAGATCGACCAGGCCCTGGCTGGCTTGAGCGATGATCACAGGCTCGCCGCCATTCTGTTCTTTGGCGAGGGGCTCCGTCTCAATGAGATTGCCGCCGTCACCGGCGTTCCAATTGGAACGGCCAAATCGCGCATCTTTCATGCGCGCCAACATTTGAAATCCTGTCTGAAAGGAGAGACCTGATGAGTAATTTTGAAGATCGTCTTTTGACCAGCCTGAGTGCTGATGATGAAGCCTTCCTGAAGGAGCTGGAGGAGGATGTCGGCCTGTTTCAGCAATTGGGCATGACGTTCAGTGGCCCGCTGCGCTACTGGACCGCGTTTGCGGTAGGGTTCAGCTTTGTCTTTTTCGCGCTGTCGCTCTGGGCTGGCTACAACATGTTCATGGCCGAAGAGCTGAAAGAGGTGATTATCTGGGGCGTATTCTTCGGCTGGATGAGCCTGGCTGTTGGCCTGATCAAGGTCTGGTTCTGGATGCGCATGAACCTGCTCAACGTCCTGCGCGAGCTGAAACGGATCGAATTGCGCCTGGTAAAAGGGGCTTAAGCGGTTTCCGTCGTCATCGCGACGAATACGTCTTCCAGATTGGGTTGTTCGGTCGAAAGATCGGCAACCCCTATCCCGGCCTCGCGCACACGTTCCAACAAACGCCCGATTCCGGTCTCGGCGCTCCGAAAGGTGATCTTGAGAAGGCCATCATCGGCGATTTCAGCGTTGAGATCGGACAGCGCGTCAGGTAATTCGTTCAGCGGGGTTTTCGGTGTTATCTTGAGCAGTCTTTGATCCAGGCGCGACAGGAGCTGTGGAGTCGGTTCCTGAGCCAGGACTTCGCCATGGCTGATAATCGCAATCTCGTCACACAGCTCTTCAGCTTCTTCGAGATAATGTGTCGTCAGAATGATCGTCGTGCCATTCGCATGCAGTTCACGGACATAGGCCCAGAGCGACCGCCTCAATTCAACGTCGACGCCGGCCGTTGGTTCATCCAGAATCAGAACTGGCGGATTGTGCACCAGCGCCTTGGCCACCATCAGGCGGCGCTTCATGCCGCCGGAAAGCTGTCTGACATAAGCGTCTTTCTTGTCATCGAGCCCCACTGCTTTGAGGATGTCCAGGCTGCGCCGCTGGGATTTTGGCACGCCATAATATCCGGCCTGTAATTCCAGTGCCTGCAGCGGTGTGAAGAATGGATCCATGGTGATTTCCTGATTCACCACGCCGATCGCCGCGCGCGAAGAACGCGGATGGCCATCAATGTCGAGGCCCCAGATTTTCGCTTTACCACCGGTCTTGGTGACCAGGCCAGCCAGGATGTTGATAAAGGTCGACTTTCCAGCGCCATTGGGCCCGAGCAAGCCAAAGATCGCGCCACGCTTGATTTTCAGGTCGATGCCTTTCAGCGCCCGCATTTCCGGAAGTTTGCCCGATGCACGATAGGTCTTTTCCAGACCAATGGCTTCAATGGCGTATTCGGGTGTGTTCATAAGGGCTCCGTCCAGTCAGGCTGACCGATATAGGTGTCGTGCCGGGATTCGCTCAAGGTTTTTATTTCATTCGAGGCCAAAGTGTCTGTGGACGCGGCGTCGCATTGACGATCCTCCCGGTGCGGCCTAGTCAGCGCTTAGGTGTTCAGTATCGCACAGATGCCGGGAAGAGATAGAGAGTCTGCCAATGTCAAACGCCCCGTCTTTCAAAGAGCCAGAGACGATTTATGTCGTTGAACGCAAGGTCTCCTGCAATGGTGGCGGCGGTGCGCTGGGGCATCCTCTTGTTTGGTATGAAATGGGCTCGGATGACATGGTCGAGTGCATGTATTGCGACCGCCGGTTCATTCTCAAAGGCGGCAAAGTCGACAAGGTCTGATCAATTTCGCTTTCCGTAAGGACCAATCACGCAGGGTCACGGCTTGTCGTTGACGCGCGCGTAAAGCATATCAAGTCTGTATTCCAACTGACAGGAGCAGTCTGATGGCCGAAGCCTATATCGTCGACGCCTGCCGCACGCCCCGCGGCATTGGTAAACAAGGAAAAGGTGCGTTGGCGCATCTTCACCCGCAGCATCTTGGCGCGACCGTGCTTGGCGCCATTCGAGACCGTAACAATCTGAACACCGCGGAAGTCGATGATATCATCTGGGGCACCAGTTCCCAGCGGGGCGCGCAGGGCGCCGACCTGGGTCGTATGGCGGCGTTGGATGCCGGCTATGACGTGAAAGCATCGGGGGTCACTTTGGATCGCTTTTGTGGTTCGGGGATCACGACGGTGAACATGGCGGCCGCGCAAGTCATGTCTGGCATGGAAGACATTGTCATTGCCGGCGGTACCGAGATGATGAGCTACACTTCTGCTACGGCAGATCCGAAAGTGCCGCCTATGTTGGACGCGGGCAATATGAGCCTGCGTGAGAAACATCCGCAATCACAGCAAGGTGTTTGCGCCGATGCGATTGCGACCCTTGAAGGCATTGATCGCGAAGCCGTCGATCAGCTGGCCGTGGTCAGCCAGGAACGCGCTGCCCGCGCGATCGAGGAAGGGCGGTTCGATAAGTCTGTGGTGCCGGTCTACAATCCTGATGGCTCGCTGGCGCTGGATAAGGAAGAATTCCCGCGCCCGGGCACGACCATGGAAAGCCTGGCGGGTCTGAAGACCGTGTTCAACATGTTCATGGACATTCCTGTCGATGATCAGGGCAATACATATGGCACCATGGTGACCAGCAAATACCCTGAGCTCGAGGGCAAGATGGATCATGTCCATCATGCCGGTAACTCGTCCGGTGTGGTCGACGGCGCAGCAGCTCTGCTGCTGGCCTCACAGGATGCGATCGACAAGAATGGCTGGACACCGCGCGCCCGGATCGTGGCGACGGCGAATATGGGCGATTGCCCGACGCTGATGCTTAACGCACCCGTAAACGCGGCAAAGAAAGTGCTCGAAAAAGCAGGTCTTTCCAAGGACGATATTGATGTCTGGGAAATCAATGAAGCGTTCTCAGTCGTCGCAGAGCGATTCATTCGCCACCTCGACCTGGACCGCGAAAAAGTGAATATCAATGGCGGCGCGATGGCGCTCGGTCACCCGATTGGTGCGACCGGATCGATCCTGATCGGCACCGCACTCGATGAGCTGGAACGTTCTGGTGGAAAGTATGGCCTCGTCACCATGTGTGCCGCAGGCGGTATGGCGCCTGCGGTGGTGATCGAACGCGTCTAGTCGAACGTCTCCGTGACCGCCTCACTCGCCTGGTCGGTGGGCAGAGGTTGGTCATTTAGGCGCCGCGCGCCAATCGCAAAAATAAGCATGGCCAATACGGTCAACCCGGTCGCCAGGAAGAAGGGTGCGCCGGGAAGATAGATCCCATTTTCATCGGTATAAGCGGTGAAGATGAAGGCCATCGTGGCCGGGCTAATAATCGAGGCCAGGCTGTACAGGCTGGTAATTGCGCCTTGCAGTTCGCCTTGTGAATCGGCGGGGGTTCGTGCGGTCATCAGGGCCTGCAGGGCTGGGCTCAAGAATCCGGCAAATGCACCGATCGCGATCGCAACATAGATCTGCAGGCCGGTCTGCGCGAAGCCCAGAATGATGAACGACACCATGCCAACGGCGAGCGCGAAGTAAACGGCTTTGACTTCCCCAAACTTCGCAATGACGGGCCCTGTCAATCCACCTTGGACGCCAGCGACCCCAAAGCCATACACGCTGATGGACAGGCCGATCAGGAATGGCGTCCAGCCGGCCACGGCGGCCACGTAGAAAGACCAGATGCTCGAATAGGAATGATTGCCCAGCTGGATGAAGAACAGGGCGGCGAGGATAATGAGCACACTGGGGAAACGACCAATCGAAATGAGACTTCCAAGCGGATTGGCGCGCGCCATGGAGAAGGGGCGTCGATTTCTGGTCTTGAGCGTTTCCGGGAAGAAGAAAAACCCCCAAAGGAAGACCAGCAGGATCATTCCGCCCGAGACGATGAACGGCAGGCGCACCCAGTATTCGCCGAGCAGGCCACCCAAGGCGGGCCCGAAGATAAACCCGAGGCCCAAAGCAGCGCCGGCAAAGCCGAACAGCTTGGCGCGTTCATCGGGCTCTGAAATGTCGACCAGGCTGGCATAGCAGGTGGCATAGGTCGCGCCGAAAATGCCGGAAATGACCCGGGCAATGAACAGCCATGTCAGGGTCGGCGCCCAGGCCATTATGAAACTGTCAATTGCAAAGCCAAGAAGGGCGATTAACAAGATAGGCCGACGTCCGAACCGGTCGCTGAAGCCGCCCAGGATCGGTGCGAAGACAAATTGCATGACCGCGAATGTGGTCAGCAACAAGCCGGCAATGGTGGCCCCGTCGCTCAGGTCGAGATTGGCGACATCCTTGAGCAAGTCGGGCATGATTGGCATCAACAGTCCAAAGCCAACCGCATCAAAAAATACGATCGCGCAAATAAACAGAATGATACGTCCCTTGGATGACCTGTCAGACATGAATCTTCCCCCGAAGAAATCGCGGTTAACACAGTTCTGATGCAATCGAAACGGGTTTTCCGATCGGCCTATACAATCAAGACAATCGGAACATTTGAGGCGACGCCCTACGAACGGCAAAATTCCGAATCAAATTTTCCCCGCACGCGCGAGTAAGACTGGTCAAATTGAAAACAAACCGTCATAGTTTTCCCAACCAGTATACGATACGGGGCAATATAAGCCCTGGCATAAGTCTGGCATGGGAGGAATGATGGAACAGTTGCAAGGAATGGACGCATCGTTCGTGGCGATGGAAACGCCAAGTTCGCCGATGCACATTGGATCGATCCTAATCTATGATCCATCGACGGCCCCCGGCGGGTTCGTTCGGTTCAAGGACATTTTGCGCTTCTATGAAGAACGCATGCGCTTCTCCAAGACCATGCGGCAGAAACTCGTCAAAGTGCCGTTCAATGTCGATTATCCTTATTGGGTCGAGGACGCGGACTTTGATCTCGAATATCATGTCCGTCATGTGGCGCTGCCAAAGCCCGGCGATTGGCGTCAGCTGAACATTCAAGCGGCACGCATTTTTGCCCGCCCGCTCGACCTGTCCCGTCCGCCATGGGAAATGACTGTGGTGGAAGGTCTCGACAATATCCCCGGAGTGCCCGCGGGGTCTTATGCCATCGTGTCCAAAGTACATCATGCGGCGATTGATGGAATGTCCGGCATTGATCTGATGCAGGCTTTGCACACGACGACGCCGAGCGTGGCGCCCCCAAACGAGCCAGATAACTGGAAGCCCGAAAAATTCCCTAACCGTGTGGGCATGTTTGCCAAAGGCTATGCCCGAGCCTGGCTCAATCCGATCCGTCAGATGGGCGTCTCGGCCCAGGCCGTACCTGGCTTATACCGCGCGGCGCGCGGCATGATCAAAGGCGAGTTTGGCCTGAAGGCAGCTATGGAAGCGCCAAAAACACGTTTTAATACAAAGATTTCACCCCATCGTGTGGTCGATGGTCAAGTGTTCGAACTTGCGGACATCAAGGCCCTTCGTTCGCTCGCGGAGGGGGCCAAGGTCAATGACGTCATGCTCACCATTATTGGCGGCGGGCTGCATAAATATCTGAAGCATCATAATGATTTGCCGAAGACGACCATGACCGCAATGGCGCCCATCTCGGTTCGGAGCGAAGGTGAGAAGAACACGATGGGCAACCAGGTGTCGGCGATGATTGCGCCGCTGGGAACTCATATCAAAGATGCCTCTGAACGCATGGCCTATGTCTACGATCAGACCAGTCGTTCGAAAGAGATGACGAGTGCCCTCGGTGCACGCCAGATGACGGAAGCAAGTAAGGTCTCGCCAGCCCTGTTCATGGCGTTAGGCGCTCAGCTCTACTCACGTCTCGGTGTCGCCAATTACATGGTCCGACCTGTGATCAATACCGTCGTTACCAATGTCCCTGGTCCGCCAGTTCCCATCTATCAGGCCGGCGCAAAACTTGTGTCGATGCAAGGTCTGTTATGTCTGCTGGACGGGATGGCGCTCGGCCATGTGGTTCAGAGCTATGTCAAAGAGGCGACGATCACCTTCACGGCTGATCGCGACGTGATGCCGGATCCGGAATTCTACAGTCAGTGCCTGCGCGAAAGTTTTGACGAAATGGTCGAAGCCGCTGGATTGGACCTGTCCGCTCCGGCACCTGCCGCAAAAAAACCAGCAAGTTCAAGCAAGTCTCGGGCTTCGGCCAAGCGCAAAACAAGTGCGTCTGCCGCCAAGAAACCCAGGGCCTCAAAAGCCAAGGCCAAAGCCGGTTAACTGTTTAGGCATCAATTTCTAGCCTTGTAACCTATATAAATACATTCCATGGTTGCGGAATTGACCGTGCAAACACGGCAGACGGGAGGCTATATTGGCTACAGCGACGCTGGCGAGACCGCCACATCCATTCTGGACACTGACCGAAGGGCGGGCGATTTTTGAGTTCGGCGCCTTTGGCCTGTTCCGAAAATCCATGCAGAATCTGCCGAAAGGCGACGGGCATCCGGTCCTGGTTTTGCCCGGTTTTATGGCGAGTGATCGGTCCACACGACCAATGCGACGCCTTTTCGATGACTTAGGCTATAAATCCTATGGCTGGGGGCTCGGTCGAAACGTCAAGTTCAACGAGACGCGCGAACGCGAAATGTCGGACCTGGTCGAACGTATCTATGCCGAGCATGGCGAGAAACTCTCAATTGTCGGTTGGAGCCTGGGCGGTGTCTTTGCCCGTGAGTTGGCCAAGATGCATCCTGACGCGATCCGATTCGTGATTTCTCTCGGTAGTCCGATCAGCAATGACCGTCGACATTCAGCGCCAAGTCGGCTGTTCGAAGCGATCAATGGCAAACAAACGCAGCCCGAGCTGGAAGGGCGATACCGCAATCTCGCATCCGCCCCCCCTGTGCCGACCACATCTATCCTGACCAAGACGGATGGGGTTGTCGCCTGGCGCGGATCGGTTCAGGCGCCGGAGCGCGGGGCGCAGACCGAGAATATTGTTGTCCCAGCAAGTCATGTCGGGCTTGGCGTCAACCCGCTCGTCATGGTCGCGGTCGCAGATCGGCTGGCCCAGCCAGAAGACGATTGGCGCCCATTCGACCGGTCTGGCTGGCGCGAATATGTCTTCAAGGGCGCGCCCGAGACTTAGAAAAATTCGATAAAATTCAAACGTTCGTCTGAACCGTAACCTCATCTCTATGTGCCATAACGGGGCGTAGCGAAATGAACCATGCGCGTCCGTATGGGAGATCAGTGAGGGACAGAATATGGCGAAGACCGTTCTGGTAATTGACGACGATCCAACGCAGCGCCGCCTGTTGACGGCGGCAGTTGAGAAGGCGGGTTTTGCCTGCCGCACAGCACCGGATGGTGAAACCGGCGTGGCGATCGCGACGGATGCCAATGCCGGCGCGGATGTTGTCCTGCTGGACCTGACCATGCCCGGCCTGTCCGGCATGGAAACGCTGGAAATGCTAACCGAGCGTCGCCCTGATCTGCCCGTCATCATGCTAACCGCGACCAGCGGCATTGATACGATCGTCGCCGCTATGCGGACCGGCGCCGTCGACTTTGTCGTGAAGCCGGCTAATCCGGAACGTGTCGTCGTGTCGATCCGCAACGCTTTGAAACTGTCTTCTTTGACCGGCGAAGTGAAACGTCTGACCCGCAAGGCAGAAGGCGGTATGGGCTTTGACGATATGATCGCCAGTGCGCCGATCATGCAGCAAGTGATTCGACTGGGTCAGCGCGCAGCAGCGTCTGATATTCCGGTCCTGATCCTGGGCGAAAGCGGTGTCGGTAAGGAAGTCATTGCGCGCTGCATCCAGGGCGCGTCCGAGCGCTCGGGCAAGCCATTCATCTCTGTGAATTGCGGTGCGATCCCGGAAAATCTGGTCGAGAGCATTCTGTTCGGACATGAGAAGGGCGCGTTTACCGGTGCCGTCGCACGTTCGCCTGGTAAGTTTGTTGAAGCAGATGGCGGCACACTCTTCCTCGATGAGGTTGGCGAGTTGCCACTCGACATGCAGGTCAAACTGCTGCGGGCCCTGCAGGAAGGCGAAGTCGATCCCGTCGGTGCACGCCGTCCGGTGAAGGTTGATGTCCGAATCATTTCGGCCACCAATCGCGATCTGGCGCAGCGGGTGAAAGAGGGGGCGTTCCGTGAAGACCTGTTCTATCGCCTGAATGTTTTCCCGATCGAAATGCCAAGCCTGCGCGAGCGCGTCGAAGACGTTCCGGCGCTGGTCGATCATTTCATCGCCCGGTTTAATGCATCTGAAGGCACGCGCATCGTCGGCGCCACGGAAGAAACGCTGAAAATGCTGTGCGCCTTTGAGTGGCCGGGCAATGTTCGCCAGCTCGAGAATGCCGTCTTCCGGTCGGTTATTTTGTGTGAAGGCGACATGCTACAGCCACATGATTTCCCGCAGATCAGCGGCGTTATGCCTGAGATTGCGGCGCTGCCGGAAGTGCCGGTCAGCCCTATGGCGGCGAATGATACGGGCGCAGTTCCTGGCGCCGGGCCTGTCACCGTGCTGCAAGATGGAGAAGTCCGCAGCCTGTCAGATGTCGAGCGTGATTTGATCGCCTTTGCCATCGAACACTATGCTGGACACATGAGCGAAGTCAGTCGCCGTCTTGGTATCGGCCGGTCGACCCTGTATCGCAAGGTCCGCGAATATGGGCTTGATGACGAAACCAAGAAACAGGCCAGCTGATCCATTCACGCTGAAACCAGTTCAGAAACGGCCCTAATGACGGGGCCGTTTTTTTTGGCTAGGCCACTTGGAGATTGGTCAAATCGAACTTCACCGTGCTTTTCTGCTTGATCTTGGCCTGCATCGCCTGATCTGCCGCGATGCGAATGAGATCCGTTGGGCCCAAACCCTGGCGGAGCGAGGCGCCACCAAAGGCACATCGGATGTATCCGACCAATTCATCGCTCGGCTTTTTGACGATCTTGAACTGGTCAAGCTCCTCAATTACGGCTTTGGCGATCTTGTTGGCGTCGGAATAGGCGGCTTGTGGCAGCATAACGGCGAGCTCAGGCCCCGTTAAGCGCGCACAAACGCCATCACTGGCAACCGCTTTGGACAAGAATCCGGACAGCGATTTCAGGATGAACTCGGAAATGTCGCTCCCGGCAGTCAGACTCAGGTCCTGAAGGTTTTTGACGCACACGACCATAACGGTCAGCGAGTAGCCGTTGGCAAAGGCCTCAGCAGAACTCTCTGCCAGCAGCGCTTCAAACTTATGCTGATTGACCAGCGATGTAAGGGCATCGCGGCTGAGGGTTTCGCGCAATTCACCTACGCGCGTGCTTAGTTGCGTGATCTCCTGGTGCGTGCTCTCAAGAGCGACCTGAATACTCTCCGCTGCCTCCTGATTGGCGCGGGTGTCCTGGATCAATTCATCCAGGGCCTCGACGATCTTGTCCGGCGAAGCGGCATTGGGGATCAAGGCTTTCGCTTTGTCCATCGACGATACGTATTCATTGGTATTGGAAATCACATCCGTGACCAGAGATTTGGCGCCGGCGACCTCGCTCTGAATGGCCTGGCTGATGCCCTCCAGTTTTTTCTCTGTATCGTTGTTTTCTGCGACATGAAGTTCGTAAAGCTGTCGCAGATCGGCGGCGCTGACGCCTTGTTCCTGACCGATGAGGCGGTCCATCATGGCCACGAGCTTGGGGTTCTTGCGGGACACGTATTCGTACCAGACGGCGTAGGATCTCGGATCAGCTGAACTACGATGCTGCGCGATAAGCTTGAAAGCAGAGCGGCCATTGTCCCAAGCGCGCTGAAGCGCTGTTTTGGCTTTGGCACGGCGCAATGCTGGGTCGTTGGCATCAGTCTTCATTTGAACTCGGCTCGCATTCTGGTTGAGAATCAACAATTAGCAACTGTGTGTTGAATGAAGATTAAAGCGCGCAAGAGAACACAAATAAATCGACGCGAAAAAAGCGCCTTTCACTTGATTTGAGATCTCGATTCTATCGGGAGATTAGGCGACAGAGGTGTTGTCTGACTCAGTCGGCAGGTCTTCGGGGAAGGCCATGACCCGGTTCCGCCCCTGCGATTTAGCTTGTCGCAGACATAGGTCTGCGCGCTGCATCGCCATTTCGAGCGTTTCATCCTTGCGGCAGACAATGACGCCTATGCTGGCCTCAAGATGAATGCTTTCATCATTGAAGCTGACGATCAGCGTTTCAATCTGACGCCGCAGACGTTCGGCAGCGCGCAAAGCGGATTGGTGCCCTGAATCCGAGAGCATGACAGCAAATTCTTCGCCGCCCCAACGCGCGATATCGTCGGTGCCGAAACGGGACGTCTGCTTCAAGTGTTCGGCGAGAATGCGGAGCGCGGCATCCCCGGCCGAATGTCCATGCTTGTCATTGATCAGTTTAAAATAATCAAGATCGATCAATAACAGTGAAACCGGACGATTGGTGCGCTTATAGCGGGCTGCTTCGCGTTCATAACGATGTGCGAAGGCCCGGCGGTTCATTAAGCCGGTGAGAGGGTCTGTCGTCGCCAGAGCCAGCAATTTTTCCTGCACCTGAATCAGCTTGTTAGAGTAGATCGCCATGATGATCGAAGCCGGCGGGGCCAGAAAGCAGGACGCAATGGCCGCCGTGATGGTCACCGTGTTGACGCCATAAGCATCCAGATACGGCGCAACGAAGTGGGTGAAGTGCACCGTTGCGCAGATCAGTACGACCGACAACAAAGCGGCGTACACAAATGTATGCAGGCGTGATGACGTACTCAGCATTACTAATGTCCCTCTCATTCGCCTTACAGGAAAAGTGCGAAATCGCGGTTCAAGGGATCAGTAAAATTTGATAGAAAGCTGATTATTCTTCAAAGATTATTTCGGGAGCTGGCTTGGTCTGAAGGGCGTCCAACGCAAGTGCGACGTCGCGCGCGGTATTGACGAACAGGTCCGCTGCGGCGGAGTTTGATAGGGCCGCCGGAATGCCGGCGTCACCGCCCTCGCGAATGGCCTGGATCATCGGTATCTGGGCCAGCAGCGGCAGGCCAAGTGACTGCGCCATGCGCGCGCCACCGCCTTCGCCCATCAGGTAATGCCGATTGCCGCCTGGATCTTCGAACCAGCTCATGGTTTCGATAATACCCAGAACCGGCACGTGTGTTTTCTCAAACATCGCGGCGCCGCGGCGAACATCGGCAAGGGCCACTTCCTGCGGTGTGGTGACAATCACGGCGGCGGTAACCGGAACGCGTTGTGCCAAAGTCAGCTGGGCTTCGCCTGTGCCAGGTGGGGTGTCGATGATCAACAGATCTAGCGGATTACCCGAATTGCCCCAAGCCGCATCGTTCAACATTTGTGTGATCGCGGATTGCACGATCGGACCACGCCAGATCATTGGCGCATTCGTGTCGGTCAGATATCCAATCGATAGTGTCTCGATCCCGTGGGCGCGTACGGGAATGAGTTTCTTGTCGGGACTGGTTGCCGGGCTCTGATCGCTGACCCCCAGCATGGTTGGAATGGATGGGCCATAAACATCGGCATCGAGGAGACCAACGCGCAGCCCCTGTTTCGCAAAACTCGCCGCCAAATTGACAGAGACTGTCGATTTGCCCACGCCGCCCTTGGCACTCGCCACCACCAGAATACGAGAAATGCCGTCTATCGGGGCGATTTGCGCCGCTTGCTGTGGTTGGCCTTGCGACAGGGCAGCGCCGGACAGGCGGGCGCCCTGGCGGGGGCGTTGGGGACTCGAATGTGTGGTGAGCCCGGGTGCCGGTTCTGCGGGTTGCGGCGACGCCGTGTCCGCCTGTGCGGTCAGCACCGATACAACCTCACTGACCCCCTCTATCTGCATCGCTTTTGCTTCGGTTTCGAGGCGTAAGGCTTCCGATATTTCGAGATTCGCAGGATCAGCCTCAATTATTAAAGTGACACGCCCATCATCGCTGATTCGCACGCCAGACAGCCACTCAGGTGCCCCTAGGGCAGCCCGAATTGTTGCATCTGTCACAGATTTGCGGTCTTTCTTGTCCCAAAACATGGGCTATGTCCTTGATGAAGAGGCCTTTCGAACGCAAATAGGCACCATAGATACAAAAAGCCAGTCATCTGGTGTGACCAAAAGGAGGGGCAATGCCCTGGAACGATAATAGCGGAAATGGCGACGAGCCTCCGAAGGCCAATGGCGGCCCATGGGGCGGTGGTGGTTCTGGAGGCAATGGCGACGGCGGCTCACCCTGGGGACGACCCAGTGGCGGTGGCGGCGGCGGCCAAGGCGGCGGAAACGATATTGAAGAGCAAATGCGCAAGATGCAGGAACGCTTTTCCCGGCGCGGACGCGGCGGCGGCGGTGGCCGACCCCGTGGACCGAGCCTTGGGCCAGGCGGGTTTATTGTGCTCGGCGTGGTCGCCGCAGTTGCATGGCTGGCGACGGGTGTTGTGATCGTCGATGAAGGCGAGCGCGCCGCGGTATTCCAATTTGGGGAATACAAAAAGAACTTCCCGCCCGGTTTGCATATTCATCTCCCTTCACCGATTGAGACGCACGAGATTATTCGGTCAGAAGGTCAGCGCGAAACCGCGATTGGAGCCGGTAATTCAGATAGCCTGATGTTGACCGGTGATGAGAGTATTGTCGACTTGCAGTTCCGGGTGTTCTGGAACTTGTCACGTCTCGATGTCGGTGAAAGCGAAGCCGTGCGTGAACCGGAAATGTTCATTCTGAACATTGAAGGCGGCGCAAAGCTGGTCGCTGACGCGGCTGAAAGTGTGATGCGTGAAGTGGTCGGACGGCGGACGTTGGACGAAGTCATCACGTTGCGCAGAAATGAGATTCAGGTCGAAGTGCGTGAGCGTCTTCAGGAAATGATGGACGGATATGAATCCGGAGTCAGCATCCAGAACGTTGAAATCCAGGAGGCGGAAGCCCCCGTGGGTGAGGTGCGTCAGGCCTTTAACGATGTGGTTGAGGCCGACCTGATCGCCGAAGCCACGCGTCAGGAAGCGACCCGAGACTACAATGAGATCATCAACGTCGCAGATGGTGAAGCGTTGAAAATCCTCGAGGAAGCGGAAGCGTATAAGGCGCAAGTGATCGATCTGGCGACTGGTGAAGCCAGTCGCTTCACGCAGATCCTGGCTGAATATCGCCTCGCCCCTCAGGTGACGCGAGAGCGAATGTATCTTGAGACCATGGAGCGGATTCTGGCACGTGCCGAAAAACTCATTCTCGACAATGATTCGGGGGCGGTGCCTTATCTGCCGATTGATCGTGTAAACCGTTCAGGACAGGGGCAGTAAGATGAGACCATTTGGTATTCTTGGCATTGTCGGCGCAGTCGTTGTTCTGATCGCGCTATTCAACTCATTCTTCATCGTCGACCAGAGACAGCAGGCTCTGGTCCTGCAAGTGGGTGCGGCGGAAGCCGTGTATAATAATGGCGACAATGATGATGCCGGATTGAAGTTCAAAATCCCGCTTTATCAAAGTGTCGTCTTCTTCGATAAACGTAATCTTGGTTTGGATCTGCCCGAGTTTGAAGTCTTCGCGGTCAATCAGGAACGGTTGAGCGTCGACGCCTTTATCCGCTGGCGCATTGATGATCCGCTGGAATTCTATCGTCAGTTCGTGACCCAACAGGAAGGCGCGAGCCAGCTTCAGAACTTTGCCCGGACGGCGATTTATAACCGTCTGTCGCAGAAGTGTCCGGAGGAAATCATCTCTGGCTTGAAGCCGCTCCGCCCGATCGAATCCATCGATACAAATGATCGCGACGTCGACATTTGCGAATTGGCCATCGGCGTTGAAACACCTGCGGAGACGGACGGCGAGCAAGCGGGCGACGGTGAAACACCGGCAGAACTCGAAGCTGATAGTGGCGCCCGGACCATCCTGATGAACAATATTCGCGATGATCTGCGCGACGCGATTCAAAATCGTGGCATCGAAATTATCGATGTCCGCCTGAAGCGTGTTGAGCTGCCAGCGGAAATTACCCAAGGGGTGTTCCGTCAGATGATCGAAACGCGAAATCAGGAGGCAACCGACAAGCGGACGCAAGGCGATCGTGACGCGGCTGAAATCCGCGCACAAGCCGATCGTCTGCGGATTGAGAAGGAAGCGACCGCGCGTCGCCAATCCGAGCAGATCCGCGGTGAAGGCGATGCCGAGCGGAACCGGATCTACGCCGACGCGTATGAGCAGGATGCGGAATTCTTCCGCTTCCAGCGGGCGCTGATTGCGTGTGAGAAAGCGTTCACGGCCGGCACGCGGATCGTTGTTGCACCGGACAATCTCGGTTTGTGCGATGAGTTTATCGATCAGGCGCGGGCCAACGGGTCGGCGCGACGTTAGGCATCCGACCTATATCCAATCAACCCCGCCCGGCCTAGGCTGTGGCGGGGTTTTTGATTCGGAAGGATGACGATTGTGCTCACGATCATACTGGCTGGTATCGGACTCTGGTTTCTGCTCGAAGGGGCCATCTATACCGGCGCCCCAGCCGCGATGAAGCGGTTTGGCGCATGGCTGTCCGAGATGCCGGAAGCGACCATTCGTCAATCCGGCATGTGGTCCATGGCGATTGGTGGACTTTTGCTTTACGTCATGGTGAGATTCGGTGGGTGACAATGACTTGCGCCTTGCCCTGATAACGCCCTAGTTAGACGTAAAGTGTGTGTTACATCTGTAGGAGAAGCTTTTGATACGGTCCTGTTTGACAGCCTTTGCTCTGATTGTTTCGGGTGTCGGCGCTGCGGCGGCGCAGACATCACTGTCCGATATTCTTGAACAATTGCCAGACCAGCAGACGCGGCCGGATAGTTTTACAACGCTTTCCGAACAATTGATGCCGGCCGTGGTGAACATCACGACATCGAAGGTCATCGCCAATGACTTGCCCATGTTCGAGGATGGCGAACCGCTTAGCGAGTATAATCCTTTTTTTGGTCTTGATCCGGAAGGTTTCAGTCGGGAAGGCGCTCTGGGATCGGGCTTTGTGATATCGCCAAACGGTCTGATCGTGACCAATGATCACGTGATTACCGGGGCGGACGAGATCAATGCGGTCTTCTCGGATGGCCGAACGCTTCGCGCCCAACTGGTCGGTACGGATGAAGCCACGGACATTGCTGTGCTGAAGGTTGAACAGGATGACCCATTTCCATTTGTTGACTGGGCCGACAGCGATGCGGCAAATGTCGGTGATTGGGTGATGGCCATCGGAAATCCGTTCGGTTTTGGCGGTTCGGTTTCTGTCGGCATTGTTTCGGCGCGTAATCGGGACATCAATTCAGGTAATTATGACAATTACATCCAGACGGATGCCGCGATCAATTCAGGCAATTCCGGCGGACCGCTTTTCAATCTGAATGGCGAGGTCCTTGGCGTGAACACGGCCATCATTACGCCAACGGGCGGGTCGGTTGGTCTTGGATTCTCGATCCCGGCCAATCTGGCGAAACAGATCAGTGACCAATTGATCGAGTTTGGCGAGGCCCGCCGTGGCTGGTTCGGCGTCAATATTCAGAATGCGACACGGGATCTAGCCAAAGCCTATGGACTGGAAGAGGGAACGGGCGTGATTCTGACGCGGATCGAAGATGATGGTCCAGCCTCCAAGGCGGATTTCGAAATCGGCGATCTCATTCTCACATTTGATGGACGTGCGGTCGTGAATGAGCGCGCGCTGAGCCGGATTGTTGCCGACACTGAAATTGGCAAAACGGTTGACGTTGAACTGGTGCGCGATGGTCGCAAGCGTACCGTGACGTTTGAACTCGGTGAACTCAGTTCCAATGATGAAGATGAGGAAGAAGAAGCCATCGAAACAGACAGCACTCTGACGGATAATCCTCTTGGGGTCGATTTTGTCGAGCTGGCGGAGAATGATCGCCGCCGATATGGCATTCCTGGTGACATTAATGGCGTTCTTGTGCGTTCCGTTTCGCCGCGTGGACCGAGTTTTGGCAAGCTTCAAAAAGGCGATGTGGTCATCGAAATGGCGTTCGAGGCCATCGAGACCCCGGAAGAAGCGCTCCTGGCCATGGACGCAGCGACGGATCGCGAAGGACAGCCGCTCTTGCTCCGTATATTCCGCCGAAATGGCGGCACGTCTTTCCAGGCAATCGATATTGAAGTGCGCGGCTAGTCTTATTCGCGCCAGACGATTTCGCTATCGGTATAGCCCTGGAAGTAAAGCGCTGCGGTCAGATCCGTGATCTCAATCGCCGCATCTGCAGCCTCGGCCACGATCGGTTTGGCATGTACTGCCAGTCCTAATCCTGCGGCCTCAATCATGGCCAGATCATTAGCGCCGTCGCCCATCGCGATGGCGTCCAGACGATTGAGCCCATTCGCAAAAGCAGCATCATCCAGCGCATCAAGCTTGGCCTCGCGCCCGAGAATCGGGCGTCCGACGTCGCCGGTGAGGGCCACACCATCATCGATCAGCGTGTTCCCGCGATCGCCCTGGAATCCGACCGCTTTCGCGACCCGCGCCGTGAAGAACGTGAAACCGCCCGAGACCAATAGACAATAAGCGCTATTCGTGGTCATCGTCGCGGTCAGTGTGCGGCCACCTGGCATGAAAGTAATCCGCTCATCATAGCATTGCTGAAGCGCGTCCAGCCCCAGGCCTTTCAGTTTGCTAACCCGTTCGGTCAGAGCGCCCTCAAAATCGAGTTCGCCGGCCATGGCGCGGGCGGTAATCGCAGCAATCTCATCTTTCAGGCCAGCATAAGCGGCGAGTTCGTCCAGGCATTCCTGCTGGATGATGGTCGAATCCATATCTGAAACGAGTAAACGCTTTTTGCGATTTCGGGCTTGCAGCAGGGCGATGTCTGCCTGGCCCGCAAAGGCGGCGCGTAAACCGGCGCGTGCGACATCAACATTTTCGCCTTCGACCGCGACCGCAATTTCGACCGCAGCCCATTTTTCCTCGGTCCCAAGCAGGCGGACATGACTGGTCTGGATCAGGCCGGCATCCGAACAGGCGGTTTCCAGCGCCGCCCCAAGTTTCATGAAACCATGACTGACCGGCGCCACTGCAGTCGCCACATGAGAAGAGCGAGGAGATTTGTCCGTCATCGCAGCATTCCTGCCTTTACGCTGAGTGACGAGCT
>JBCBBC010000051.1:0-26252 GCA_038532145.1 Pseudomonadota bacterium
GTGTCGCCCCGGCGGCTCGTCCGGATATGACCCGGTGCCTTTGGAAACGAAATCTGCACCCTTTTGGGCTCCATGGCGGTACGGAGATTGGGCTTTGACAGAACGCCCGTTTCCTGATCATGGGCCTGATACGAAATGAAAAGATGAAGAAGATGATTAAAGTCACGCTTCCAGACGGCGCGGTGAGAGACTATGAAGACGGCGCCCGTCCTTATGATGTTGCGGTGAGTATTTCAAACTCACTGGCCAAAAAAGCGCTCGCGGCGAAAGTGAATGGCGAGGTTTATGATCTCATGCGTCCCCTTGAGGGCGATGCGGAGGTGGCCTTGCTGACGGCGAAAGACCCCGAATGCCTGGAACTGTTTCGGCACGATACGGCGCATGTGCTCGCACAGGCCGTTCAAGCATTGTATCCAGAGACTCAGGTCACAATCGGCCCGGTGATCGAAGACGGATTTTACTACGACTTCGCGCGGGAAGAGCCGTTCTCAACGGACGATTTTGAGAAAATCGAAAAGAAGATGGCGGAGATCATCGACGCCGATTATCCGCTCGTCCGCGAAGTTTGGGAAAAAGAACAAGCGATCGAAACATTCGATGCCATCGGTGAAAAATATAAGACGCAAATCATCGACGACATTATTCCACCCGGTGAGCCGCTTACGGTTTACAGGCAAGGCGACTGGTTCGACTTGTGTCGCGGCCCGCATTTGCCAAGCACAGGCCGGATCCCAAAAGCGTTCAAGCTGATGAAGCTGGCGGGGGCCTATTGGCGCGGCGACAGCGATAATGAAATGCTGCAACGCATTTACGGCACGGCCTGGGCGAATGAAAAAGATCTCAAGGCTCATTTGCACCGCCTGGAAGAAGCCGAGAAACGCGATCACCGCAAACTGGCGCGCCAAATGGATCTGTTCCATATGCAGGAAGAGGGCCCGGGTTCGATTTTCTGGCACGCCAAGGGGTGGACGCTGTTCCAGATGCTTATCTCCTATATGCGCCGGCGCCAGGAGGCGGCGGGCTATGTTGAGATCAATACGCCAGATCTGCTCGACTATTCCTTGTGGGAAACATCCGGCCATGCCGAAAAGTTTGGCGAGAACATGTATTCGACCGTGATGCCGGATGAGCGCAAATACGCGCTCAAGCCGATGAACTGTCCAGGCGGAATGCAGGTCTATAATCATGGTCAGCGCTCCTATCGGGAATTACCCTTGCGGATGGCTGAGTTCGGAAAGGTGCACCGGTATGAGCCGTCCGGCGCGCTGCATGGCATGATGCGGGTCCGGCATTTCACGCAGGATGATGCCCATATTTTCTGTACGCCGGATCAATTGCAGGCCGAGTGTCTGAAAGTCGTCGATCTGATTCTCGATATCTACAAGGATTTCGGGTTTGAGGATGTGCGGATCAAATTCTCCGACCGGCCGGATGAACGGATCGGCGAGGATGATGTCTGGGACAAGTCGGAGGCGGCGCTGATGCACGCCCTAGAAGCCACAGGTTTGCCGTATGGCGTCAATCCTGGGGAAGGCGCGTTCTATGGCCCGAAACTCGAATTCGTTCTGCGCGACGCGATTGGCCGTGACTGGCAATGTGGCACGTTGCAGGTCGACTTCACGCTGCCGGAACGGTTCGATGCGTCCTATGTCGGCGAAGATGGCGAACGGCATCGTCCGGTCATGTTGCACCGTGCGCTGTTCGGATCGCTGGAACGGTTCACAGGCATCCTGATCGAGCATTATGCCGGTGCGTTCCCGCTTTGGTTGGCGCCGGTGCAAGTCGTCGTTGCGACGATTTCCGAAAGCTCAGATGCCTATGCCCAGGAGGTGGCAGAGGAATTCCGGGCGGCGGGTCTGCGAGTTGAAACGGACCTTCGATCCGAAAAGATCAATTACAAGGTTCGCGAACACTCGCTGCAGAAAATCCCGGTCATTGCCGTTGTCGGCCAACGTGAAGCAGAAGAGCGGAAGCTCGCCTTGCGGCGCTTTGGGTCGAAAGCACAAGAGATCGTGACGCTCGAAGACGGACTGTCTATGCTCTCCTTCGAATCATTAGCCCCGGATTTGAAGCGTAGAGTGAGTTAATACATGACATTCGGCCCGAGAACTTTTGCGCCATACTTGGCCGCCATTTTAGTTCTCTGGCCGATCATCGCCTATATGGGCGCACAGGGCTATACAGGCGCTGTGGCCATCGCGGCCCTGCTCGGTCTGGTCTTTGTTCGAGTCAAGGGAATCAGGATCTATGCAATCGCTTGCCTGGCCTTTATCGCCTGGGTCGTGGCGGCGGGTACCTGGTCGCCGGAAGCGAGTGACCTTCTGACGGGCAGTGTTTTTGCCGGATCATTCTCGATGGATATGCCCGGTGTGCGATTCGGATTGACCGCCCTGGCGGGGCTCGGCGTCATGGTCGCGACCGGTGCGATCGCCGCACGATCGAGTGAAACCAGTTTGACCGTGATCATGGCTGCCGGTTGCGTGCAGTTCGTCGGGGTTGTGGTCACCGCGCTCTTTATGCCGGAAATCCTCGCCTTACTGGCGCCGATGAGTGACCCAGTGCGCGAGATGCCGCAAAACCTGCTGCGCAACGCGACCTCTTTCCTGCTTCTGATGCCGCTCCTATTGGCCTGGCTGTGGCATCGTCCGGGCTCTGACTGGGGACCGCTCTTCGCGGTTTCGATGTACATTCTCGCGGTCGGTTCATTTCTGCAGATTGGCAATCAAACCGCTGCGGTGGGGGCCGTCTTCATGCTGGTGGCCATGGCGATTGTGAAATGGCTGCCGCGCAACGGGTTCAAAGTCATATTCACATCCCTGGCCTTCTACATTGTCGCAGCGCCAATGCTGTTGAGCGGTGCGATCGCTCAGTTGCGGGCGACCGGTTTGCCTCTGCCAAAATCCTTCTTCTCGCGATCTTATAGCTGGGAGCTGGTCGGATCGAAAATCGGTGAAGCGCCCTTGATCGGGCATGGGCCTGAGGCGTCTCACACCTGGCAGGATACGTTTGGCGATCATCCGGCCTGGCTGGCGGACGCGACGGCGCGGTTTGGCGATTCCTATGCCTGGGAAGTCTATCGAGTCGTACCGATTCACCCGCATAATATGCCGATCCAGATCTGGGCCGAGACCGGCATGCTGGGCGCGGTTCTGGCGTCAATGTTTCTGTTTTTTCTTGGTTGGCGTTTGAAGCCGCCGGAGGAGTGGCCGCCGGTTTCGAAATATGCGGCTGCGGGTCTGGCCGGGGCTTGCGTGGCGATTTGCAGCTTTGCCTATAGCATGTGGAATGAGGCCTTCTGGGCGAGCATCGTCATCGCGTCTGCGATTATTTTCTTGCGCGCGCGGCAGGATGGCGAGCTGGCCTCGTGAGCCGCGAATCTGTTTCGGCCATTGTGGTGTCATATCGGACGGGGCCGCGTTTGAAGGAATGCCTCTATGCTTTAGTGGGCGATCCAGACATTGATGAGGTCATGCTTGTCGACAATGGGAATCCCGAAGGCATGCAGGCTTGGTCGGATCATTTTGCCCAAGCGCGGGAAAAGGTCGAAATCATCCGGGGGCATGGCAATGTCGGGTTCGGGGCCGGCGTCAATCTAGGCCTCACAAAAGTCGCGGGACCGCACATTCTGGTTCTCAATCCAGATGCTGTTCTGCGCCGGAACTCGATTGCAGGAATGCAGGATATGGCGGCCAAGTGCACCGCGCCCTGGATTATAGGCGGCCGTATATTCGACCTGAACGGGCGCGAAGAGCGCGGGCCGCGCCGGACCGAACTGACGCTATGGCGCGCGGCGACAAGTCTGATCGGCTGGAACACCTGGACGCTTGAGCGTCAGCCAGAACCGGAGCACCCGGTCGAGATGCCGGTCATTTCCGGAGCCTTTTTCCTGACGTCAAAAGACAGTATGGCAACTCTGAGCGGGTTTGATGAAGGTTATTTCCTGCATGTGGAGGATGTCGATCTGTGCCGCCGGTGCCGCGACGCAGGCGGGCAGGTCTTCTACGATCCGCGGTCTGGCGCCTTGCATTATGGGTCGACCTCGGACGCGCCGAGCAGAGACGTCGCGCAACACAAGGCCGACAGCCTGGCGCGCTATTTCCGCAAGTTTGCGCGCGGTCCTGTCGAAAAGGGGATGGTTTTTCTGGCTATGCCGATCATGCGTCTGGCGATGGCAATCGCCCGGCGCTAGAAGTCGCGTTCGACAATGCTGGAAACATCCGGCGTAAAATCCTGGAAATCATAGTCGGTGATGCGGAACGCCCAGCCTTCGGCTTTCTCATTGATCGCCTCTGCGCGACGAGCGCCCTCTCCGGCCTCGACAGCGCGCAAGGTGACCCACAGCCCATAAGGCTCGCGATAGGCCCGCAAATCCACTTCTAGACCGTCAAATGTCTCGCTGATATGGCGGGCAACCGGTTCTGTCGTCAGATCGGCGGCGGGTTTGACATCCACCGGGGTCAGGCGCGTCACGGCCAGCGCTGTGGTGGATGCCGCGAGCCGCGAAATCAGTCGGTCATTCTGATTGGGCGGCGCCGGACGGAAACTGCGCGTATCGGCGCCTTCTGGTCGGCGCAAATACAGGCTTCGATCACGCGTATCGGTAATCCGGGCCGAGCGGATCGCAGATGGATCAATTTCGATAATGTCGAGATCGAGCCAGGCGCGGCGATTATAGAAAGGCGGCAAAGTCCCGTTGGCGCGATAGGTCTGCGCCGCGTCCGGATCGCGCACATAAAGCGTGTCGTTTTTGCGTCCAATAATCAGACTGTGCATGAGTTCCGCGTCCGGCCCGAAGATTTCGACCAGCGCGCCATTGCCGTCCTGTTCCGGATGACCGAGGCCAATGCGGTCATGCTTGTAAGGATCATCCGTGCGTTTCTCATCGAAACTCAGCGTCTCCAGGCCACCAGCCAATTCCGCAAGGCGATCGGGTCTGACCGGGTAGCCCCCGGTTTCCTCAAGCGTCCAACCAGCTGCGGAGCGGGCCAGCGTGTAGCTTTCATCAGCAAGGGTGAAGCGGATTCTCTGAGAGTCCGTCCGACGGCGGCTAAAATCTTGCAGCACGGCGTCTCCCATACGGGCGTGCAGATTGCTGGTCGATCCGGCGGTGAGACTGGTCAGACCCAGAATCGCCCAGAGTCCGACTGCGAGACCGGCAAGAACCAGGACGCCCCGACGGCGATGAACATGATGCGATTGGCTCATGCCTTCGCCCTCCGCCGATTGCGGACAAAGACAGCCAGTCCGAACAGGCCGATCAATATGGGTCCGCCAAGTATCGTGAATAGACGCAGCCTGAGTTCCAAGCGATCAATGTCACGCCGGAAATCGCGCTCAATCTGACGCAGGCTCCCGCGGGTCGTGACGATGTCTTCCCGCAGGCGGGCCAATTCCTCGCGTTCCGCGTCATTTAACTCGGCGCTGACATCGCCATCGAAAAATCCACCCGTCGCACCAACGGATTGCAATTCCTCCAGCCGTTGCTGCGATGTGGTGAGACGTGCTTCCAGGCGCGCTTGTTCATTGAAAAACCGGGCCTGAGCCTCTTCGCGCATGTCATCAACCGTCGTCATTGGACGCCGACCAGGCGCTCTGGCGCGCAGGCTCATCAGGTCTGATCCGCCGGACAGGCTGTCCAGAGCGTTCAGGATGAGCGTGATATTGTCGGCAAAGGGCACGCCCGATTGCAGGTCGAGGTGCAAGCCATCGTCCAGCATGTCGGCGTCGGACAGGATAATGATATCGGCATCTACGGCGCTTGTGGTCATGTGCGGCGGCGCCTCTTCGATCGCGGCACGCGCCAGCTCTGCATAAATCGGATCGTCCGGAATGTCAGCTTGTGGTGCGCCATCCGGGAAGGCGCTGATCAAGGCGCCAGACACCCTGACCGCCAGGGGCGCGGGGCCGATATCGCTGGCTTGATACATCGCAACCGTATCGCCTGCAGACAAGTCGAGCGCGGCACTTTCGGCGGGGATATTGCTTGGCGCGACGCCGGTTTGCATAAGGATTTCGCGTTGGCCCGGCGCACCATCGCTCAGGATCAAACGACCCGGGGCGCCAAGATTGATCGTCCGGGTCAGGTCCGCCGTGACAATATTGAGACGTGACATCAGGGCCGGCGGGACGGAGAGGAAGAGCGGGTGCTGTAACACAGTTGTGCGGCCATCGCCTGCGTCGGCCTCGATCGACAGCGCCGTTTGCGTGTCGGCAATCGCGTCGTCCGCCAGAGACACTCCCCAGACCTCGCTAAACCGGTCCAGATCGGAGCGGATTTGCCGATTGGTCATGTTGAACGGTCCAGTACCTTGCGATGTCTTCGCCGCCGGATCGAGCAGGATCAGCGCCCGCCCGGTGCGCAGAATGAATTGGTCAATCTGCCATAATTGCCAATCGGTCAGCTCGGGCGGATGCGCCAGCATCAGGACATCCAGTTCGCCGGGCAGCTCGATGAAACCCTCGTCAATCAGCTCGACCGCGAACGTCTTGCTCATCTCTCGGCGAATGGCATAGCCGGCTTCATCCGTCAGCGCGTTCATGCCGGGCAGCGTTGACAGCAGGCCAATCCGCGCGGGTTCGGGACGGTCCAGCCGCGCCAGCATGCGGGTGATATCATATTCAAGGCTGCTTTCCTGCTCCGGCGCAAGGAACGGAATGACGCGCTCATCATCGACGGCGTTGCGTCCGATCAGGCCGAAATAGAGCGGATCTCCGCCATTCGTATCGACGGCGACAAGCCCCGCCGCCAGGGCCTCATCCTCGGCCTCCGAAAACGGGGCGGGATCTATTTCGCGCAGACGAATATTGACGCCGCCCAGCGTATTATACGCATCGAGCAGCTCCCGCACACGCACGGCATAAGCCCGCACCGCTGGGAATTCCTGGCCGACGCTGCGCGTATAGACAAAGGTGAGATCAATCGGTTCGGCGAGCTCATTCAAGGTCGCGCTGGTCCCATCAGACAGTGTGAACAGGCGATTCTCGGTAAAGTCCGCGCGCGCGCCGGAGAACCAGGACTGCGCCAGAAGATTGCCCGCGCCGAAAATAAGCATGAGCAAGATGCTGGCGAGGAGAAGATATCGGCGCGGAGTCATTGTGCGCCCCCGCGTCGATGGCCGACAAAGAGCGTGTTCAAGGCGACGCAGAGCGCGATAAAGCCAAAGAAGAAGATCATGCCCCGCAATTCCAGAACACCACGCTGCGCAGTTTCAAAATGCGTCAGGAACGAAAATTGTGCGATCGCATCGCCGGCAGGTGCGCCGAGCACACTGGCAACGGCGCCTGAAACCAGAGGCCAGCCCGCAGCCGTTAGAATGAAGGCGACCAGAACGCCAATAACAAAGGCTAGGACCGCGCTGCGCGTCAAAGCCGAGACGGCGGCGCCGATCGCGAGATAGGCCCCGGCCATGATCAGGCTCATCAGATAGGTGAGGGCAATGGCGGCATTGTCAGCCGGGCCGAGAATGTTGACGGTCATCCACCATGGAAACGTCAACGCCAATGCGACGGCCGCCACGGTCCAGGCGGCCAGCAGTTTCCCAAGCACCAGTCCCATCAGACTGACGGGCAATGAGAGCAGCAATTCTGACGTGCCCTGGCTGGTTTCCTCTGCCCAGAGGCGCATAGCGAGCGCCGGCATGAACAGCATGAATAACCAGGGATGCCAGTAAAAGAAGGGTCCGAGGTCGGCCGCGCCGGTATCGAAAAAGCGCGACATGTCCCAGGTAAAGATTCCCAGCACAAGCAGGAAGATAGCGACGAAAACATAGGCCAGCGGTGTCGCAAAATACGCAGAGATTTCGCGCCGCCAGGCCGCCCGCATTCCGGTCAGCGTACCGCGCCAGTCAATCGTCAGCACGTTTCTGCCTCCCGCGCATCAGCCAGCAAGATAAAGGCTTCCTCGAGTCCGCCGGGTTTGCTGTCCGAGAGGGCGGCCGGGGTATCGTCCGCCACCACCTGGCCTTGATCAATCACGATGACGCGCGAGCACATGGCCGGCACTTCATCCAATGTATGCGTCGAGATCACGATGGCCTTTTCCGGCGCCATGCGCGCCACCAATGCCCGCACGGCACGCTTCTGGATGGGGTCGAGCCCGTCTGTCGGTTCATCCAGCAACAAGACCGGCGGATCGTGAATCAGGGCCGCGGCAAGGCCGACCCGCCGCCGATAGCCTTTTGACAGCGCCGCAATCGGCTTTCCGGCGACACTTGCGATTCGAGCGTCTGCGATGACTCGTTCGATGGCATCTTTGCGATCCTTTGTCGGCAATCCATGTGCGTCCGCCATGAAGCGCAAAAAGGTTACCGGCGTCATGTCGCGATAAAGCGGCGCGCCCTCCGGCAGATAGCCGATCTGACTCTGGGCCATGCGACGATCGGTAACGATGGAGCGTCCATTGATCAGCGCATCCCCCGAATCTGGCTCCAGCACGCCCGATACCATGCGCATTGTGGTGGATTTGCCGGCCCCGTTTTGTCCCAGAAATCCAAGCACTTCGCCCTTATTGAGGGTAAAACTCAGCCCCGCCACGGCAACATGGTCGTCGAACGCTTTTCTCAAATTTTGGAGATCGAGCATTTTGGGGTCGCAACTGGTTGATACGGAGAGTTAACCCCATTCGTTAAACCAGGCCAATAAAGGGATCACCAATAGGGTGCAGCTAAATTTGCGTTCATGAAAAAGCAGCGCACCCAAACTTGGGCGCGCTGCAAAATCTACAAAGTGGTGAGTGTCGAGCGGCTCAAAGCAGTCGCCCCGGGGGGCTGGGGGGGCTGATGGGTCCGGAATGACTGCTAGACTTCGCCGCCCGACAATTGCAGACTGGTGCCAATCGGTGACGGCTTCAAGTCGCGATTGAGGCAAAACTGCCGCATTCTGGATTAAAAATGCGTCACCAGAAGGGATCTTGTAACGAATACGCGCTCCATGGCTCAGATTACACCGCTCAAAAAACCCCGTCAAAAGCCCAAAATTGCCTTTCAGCGCCAAGAAATGAACCTGATTCTCGACGTTTACGGGCGTTTGGTGATGTCAGGGCAGGCCAAAGATTACGCGGTTGGCGCGCACAAGGATCAGGCCGTTTTCGCGATTTTTCGCCGTCATGCTGAGACCCCGAACTGGACCGTCATCAAGACCCCTGCCCTGGCGCGCATGCAAGGCGCTTACTCGGTTCATGGTGCGCAAGGGCAGGTGCTGAAGCGTGGCCGTGACCTGAAACAGGTGCTGACTGTGTTCGAAACACGCAAATTCGAGATTATTCGCTGAAGGCGTAACTGTTACTGGCCGACCAGGCGCTGGATCAGGCCCATCATACCGGTAAATTTCAAGCCGCCATCGCGCACCGCTAGAGCGTAGCAAACGCCATCCATGTCGCCCGTCGGTTGGTGCGTGTCCTGTGGGCCTTTAAGACTGAGATCGCCTGGCCCGAAACTGCCGCTTTCATCTGAAAAACCACCGGCGACGACCAGTGTAAACTCGCTGCCATGGTGGCTATGCTTCGGCACGGTGCAGCCGGGTTCGATGCGATAGAGCTCAACTTCCGCTTCGCTGCCAGCGTCGAGTTTCAATCGACGAATGCCCTGGCTCAGGCCCTGCCATTTATGCGTCTGGAAAGACTGCAAGGCGGTTTCACGCAAGGGCTCTGGCAGGTCGAGAAGTTCGTCCAGCCCTTCGCCCGCGCGCTTGACGGCTTGTGCTACGGGTTGCTCGCCGGACTCGTATGCGTCAATCATGGCGAGCGCTTTATCGGCCGCTCCGACGCTCAGTGTCGCCAGCTCCTCGGATTCGAAAAACACGCCGGCAATCGTTTCAGCGCGCGCGACCGCGCGTTGCACGTCCGGCCGTAAGGCGGCCTGGGTTTCCACCAGCAAACAGAAAGCCGGGTCTAAACAGCCCGCTGCATAGCTGCTGTAGACTTCGCCAAAATCATTGATCGTCGCTTTGCCCATTGGCGTGGCGCGCTCCTCGAAACTATCACTCTCTTTTGGCGATATTGTCGGATCAAGGTTATCGTCAAGCAAATGCAGCTCCAGATTGCAGTTGTTTGGCTAATGGTCGCGTTCCAGGCTGCCGCGCAACCGCATGAAAGCGAGACGGATTCGCGACTTCACGGTGCCGAGGGGCAGGCCGAACGTTTTGGCAATTTCGGAATGGGAAAGGCCTTCATAAAAGGCCGCTTTGAGGAGCACGAGCTGCTCTTCCGGTAGCGTTTCGATGACTTCGCGCACTCTCACTTCCAATTGTGCGCGATTGACGGTGATGTCAGGTTGCTCGACTTCCGCAGGCTGTAGCATCGGATCTTCGGCATCCAGTTCCGGCTTGTTGGTGCGTCGCAGGCTATCGATTCGGCGATTGCGAGCGATGCGAAAAATCCATGTCGAAACAGAGGCTTGGCGGCGGTCATATTGCTCAGCCTTACGCCAGATATTGAGCATGACTTCCTGCATGATCTCTTCAGCGCTGGAAACATCGCTGCCGAGACGGATCAGATAGCTTTTGATCCGCGGCGCGAAATATTCGAACAATTCAGCAAAGGCAGACCGCGATCGCGCATGCGCAATCTGTTCGACGCAATCGGCGAGCCGCTCGCGTTCGGTGGGATCGCTACCTGTGGTTTCGAGGGACACGTGTTTCCCCTGCGCAGCTTCATACTCGTATAAAGCGCCCATCTGAGAAGAATTGCAACCTTTGCGAGACAACAAAACCATAATCGCCCGTTAATCTAGTGTGTCTTATTTCAGCCCTAAGAGTGATACAGAAGAATTTGAGGCATGGCTATATATTTTATTGCACATAGGAGAATTTATATGCGCGGTCTGGTTTTCGCTATGCTTGCAACCTTTGCGATCACGCCAATTTTCGCAGCCCAGGCGGCGCCGAATGTGGTTCGACAATATTCTGACTGGGTTGTCTTCACCGAAGATGTCGGGGGTGAGCGTCTCTGCTATGCCGCCACCCAAGCGACCGACAAGGCCCCGAAATCGGCCGATCATGGCGATGTCTGGTTCTATGTCTCGAACTGGCGGTCCGGGAAAGCCCGCAACCAGCCAAGCTTGAAAGTCGGATATGAGTTACGTGGCGATCTGCCAGGCAAGGCCCGGATTGGCCGCGCCGACTGGACCCTGTTTGGCATTGGGCGTGAGGCCTTCGCGCAGGATAGCGATGATGCTGGCTTGGTGCGGCAGTTGAAGCGCGGCAGTGAACTGCGGGTTGAAGCAACGTCAGTGCGCAATACGCGCGTTACCTATCATTTCTCGTTGGCCGGATCGTCGAACGCGATTGACCGCGCAGCCTCTGTTTGTCGCTAATCTCAGCGCCCTGGCGAATTCAATCAGTCCTTTTTGCACGGTATTAACTCATCTGTGAGACCATCCCCTCGCTTACAAAAAATTGGAGCGGGCGGACAATGAGTTATTCACAGGTGCGGGAGTTCATCTCCCGTGTAGGCCTGGCCATGGCGGTATGCCTTGGTCTGGCGGGTGCTGCACATGCAGCCAACACACTGACAGAAGCTGGTACTTCTGTCTCAAACACATTCGAGCTGAGCTATAGTGTTTCAGGCACAGCGCAGCCGATTATCACCAATGACAATGCCACACCTCCGGTGGGCGCTGTGGTTCAGGGGACACCTACCTTGTTCACGGTTGACCGGAAAGTGGATCTAATCGTGACAGCCACGAACAGTACGCTGACAACGGTGCCAGGGACGGATGCGACCCTGACCTTTGAGGTACTGAATGAAGGCAATGATACAACGGCTTATGCCTTTTCGGTAGCGGATCTGGACTCAGGTGCATCGACATTTGACGCGAGTTCAATTGTCGTTCGTTATCTGGTCGATGCCAATGATAATGGTACCGCGGACGATGGCGCCTTCACGGCAGTGACTGAAACGACGATTGGCGCCGGGGCTGGATCAGCCTTCGTGACGGGTGATGTCCCGAAAGGCGTTCGCGTTTTCGTTCAGGTCCAGGGCACGATTGCCGCTGGTGTTGCTGACGCGTTCACCGATGATGTGACCTTGATCGCTGAAGCGCGTAACCCAACGGCCTTTGCGAATGAGGCGTCAGCGTCTCCTGCCGCCGTCACGGCAGCGACGGGCGGGGCCAATGTCCTGACCGGTACGGCTCAGAACGTCCTCGCTGACGGCACCGGTGTTGCTGCATCAGAAGGCGATGCGGACGGTCTGTTTGCGGCGACTGGCATTATCCAGGTCGAATCTCCCGACCTCAACGCCGAAAAGACTGTGCTTGTGATCAAGGAGCCAGGCATTGCAGATCCATTCGTCGCTCTGACGGATTGTGCAACGGCCAGCGCTGAGGCCGATGCCAAGGCGGTTCCGGGATCGTGTGTCGAATATACGATCGAGGTCGAAAATACGGGGGCGACGGCCAGCGCGACCAATCTGGTGATCGATGACATCCTGCCAGCCGAAGTCACCTTCGTCTCTGCGGCCCTGGCGACCACGACCGGCACAGGTTTTGCCGATGATACCGGTATTGGCGGCGTCGGTCCGGTTCTGACCGCGCCAACCACACCAGCAGATAGCGATTGCGACGGAGCGACGACCTGCGTCATTCAACTCTCCGATGCCATCCTGGCGGCTGGCGAAGTTGGGCAGATCGTTATTCGTGCCATGGTGAAATAAGACCCCGGCCTGGGTCCAATTTCTGAAAGTCTCCGCTGCCTTTGCGCAGCGGGGGCTTTTTGCTGTCTGCAAGAGACAGAATCAGCCCGGAAGACCGGCAATAAATCTCTATAATAACTGCATTTTTTGTCCGATTCGATCAAATTTTATCGATTCCCCGACCGGGATAATAACCATACGCCCTTAGCGTCTGCAGCATAAGGCAGCGACAGATCTGCCGCGTTTTGAGCTTGCGGACAGGCCAATAGAGCCTGCCGCGTCATGGTGGAGATATGGGGATGAGCTTCGGGCGGAAGCACATCTATGCCGCGTTGCGGGCGATCGCGTTGATATGCGCGATGATTGGGACGATGTCAGGATTGGCGCAGGCTGATCTGGGCGATCGCGTCACCAATACTGCATTCGTGTCACAGGAAACGCCAAACGGGACGCTGATACTGCCAACCAATGAGGCGGCGTTCACGATTGAGGCGCGGCGCACGCCGTCCGAAATCGAATTCTTCCGGATTGTCGAAAACGTGCCGGATGCGATCCAGGTTCAACTGAATGGATCAGACTTCAGTCCATCTGGCGCACTGAGTGGGCCATTCTCATCATTCGACAATGTCCCGCTGCTCGGTCAGAAGACGCTGGATACATCGGCGCCGGTCAGTCTTGTGCCGGCGCAAACCTACTTGTCAGGCGAACTCATGGTCGTTCGCGTGGTCGATCTTGGCCAGAATGGAAATCCGGATCGGATCGAGACCGTTGTGATTACGGTAACGGCGGATAATGGCGACACAATCACGTTGCGGCTTTACGAGGACGGTTCGGACTCGGGCCATTTCTATGGCTTCTTTCCGAGCACATCCGGTCCGACAGCGCCGAACGACCGAACCATCACCGCGCCGCAGGACACCCAACTGACCGCCACCTACATAGATGCATTTGATGCCACCGAAGTGTCGGTGGATACCGCTTTTGTTGACCCATTCGGTCGTGTGTTTGACAGCTTTACCGGAGACCTACTCGACCAGGTTCAAATTACAATTATCGATGCGACAACCGGGCTTCCGGCCGAGATCATGGGACTGGATGGTTCAGGCAGTTTCCCATCCACGATCCGTACCGGTGAAGCCACAACCGACTCGAGTGGAGTTGAATATCCGGCGGCGCCAGGGGTCTTCTTCTTCCCGATCCTGGCGCCCGGCTCGTATCAGATCCGGGTCGACGCGCCGGACGGCTATTTATTCCCGTCCGTTCGAGATCCCGGGAGCCTGGATGTTTTACCCAATGCTCCGTTCGAATTGCAAACGCAGGCCTCTTACGGGGCCGTGTTTGAGGTTGAGGCGTCCGGCCCGGTCAATCTGGACATCCCGCTTGACCCGAACGGGGACCTGGTGGTGCGCAAACGGGCCTCCGATCCGCAAGCCGCGATTGGCGATTTCATTGGTTACACGATTGATCTTGAGAATTCAGGCAGTGTCCCTGCCCCGTTCACCTTGCGCGACACGCTGCCAACCGGAATACGCTATGTTGCTGGCTCGGCGCGCCTCAATGGCGTGCCCTTTGAAGATCCCGAAGTCGCCCCGGACGGTCTCAACCTGACATTTTCCGGCGGTCTGGTGCTGCCGGATGAGACCGTGCAATTAACCTATCTCACGGCCGTCGGACCTGGGACACCGCTCGGCGCAGCGGTCAATCGCGCTGTGGTTGTTAACGCTGCAGGCGCTGTATTGTCGAACGCGGCCGAGGCCGCGGTCTATATCGAAGAAGATCTCCTCAGTTCCCGTCTGACCATTATCGGCCGCGTCGCCGAAGCAGCCTGTCGACCAGATGAGGAATGGGCGCGAACATTGCTGGACGGCGAAGGCGTGGGTGGGGTGCGCCTCTACATGGAAACCGGACAATATACCGTCACCGATTCGGACGGCCTGTTCCACTTTGAGGACGTGAAACCTGGCACCCATGTCGTTCAGGTTGATGAAGCTACGCTGCCTCCAGGATATGAACCCATCATCTGCGAAGAGAATACGCGCTACGCCGGCAGCGCCCTGTCGAAATTTGTCGATGCGCAGGGCGGCAGCATCTGGCGCGCGAACTTTTACTTGAAGCGCACAGATGCGGTCACCAAAACGACTGACATTGACGTAACCAAATCGCGCGACGCGGATCTGTACGACCAGGCCTGGTTTAATGAACAAGAGGACTCGACCTTTGAATGGATCTATCCACGCGCGGATCAAACGCCACACGGACGCTCTGTTAGTCTGGGTATCAAACATGCACCGACAGAAAGTGTAAGCCTTGAGCTGAACGGGAAAGCGGTGCCGGGACTCAATTTCACCGGGCGGGAAATGTCTACGTCCCGGACGCGCGCCATGTCGCGTTGGGCAGGTGTGGACATTCAGCGCGGCGAGAACCGCTTTGTAGCCAGCTTGCTGGCTGCAGATGGAAATGTGCTGGAGCGGATTGAACGCTCGGTCTGGTTTGTGGATGAAGTCAGCCGCGCCGTGCAAGTCGACGATCAATCCGTACTCGTAGCCGATGGCCGCACTCGGCCTGTCATAGCGATCCGGCTTGAAGATGCCGACGGGCACGCGGTGCATGAGGGACGGATTGTCGAGCTCAGTGTTGCCGAGCCTTATCGCCTCGCCCAGGAGGCCGAGGAAGAATTTGAATCGCCAGTCGATGCCGGATTTGCGGCTGTATCGGGTCTGCGCGTCGGCGCGGACGGCATTGTTCGGGTCGAGCTTGAACCCACTCTCGAGTCCGGACGTGTGCGGCTGCAAGTGCCCATGCAGGATGGTTCGATTGAGGATATTGATGCCTGGCTGGCACCGGAAAAGCGGGATTGGATCATTGTCGGTGTGGCGGAAGCGGAACGAAGTTCGGCCTGGCTGGAAGGCGCCAACGGGCGCGATGTGCTTGAGCGCGGTAATGATGGCCGTCTGGCTTTCTTCGCCAAGGGCGTGATCAAAGGCGACTGGCTGCTGACCCTGGCCGTCGACACAGCGAAGCGCCGTGGGGCCCGCGATGACGAAGTGTTCGATGAGATCAATCCGAACGCCTATTACACGCTGTATGGCGATCGAACCTGGCAGAACAATAATGCCGAGAGCCGCTATCCGGTCTATGTGAAGCTGGAGAAAAACACATTCCAGGCAGTTTTCGGGGACTTTGAAACCGGCTTTACCGAGACCGATCTTGGCCGATACTCGCGCCGCATGTCAGGCCTGAAGGCGGATTATGAAAGCGAACAGGTCTCGATCACGGCCTTTGCAGCGGAAACCAATCAGACCTTCATGAAAGACGAATTGGCGGCGGATGGCACGTCCGGTCCCTTCCGCTTGCAATCAGCGCCGCTGGTACGGTCGTCCGAAGTGATCACGATCGAAACCCGCGATCGATTCCGTCCGGATCTGATACTCAGCCAAAGATTGCTGAGCCGCTACATCGATTATGAAATCGATTATGTGACCGGCGAACTCTTTTTCCGTCAGCCTGTCGCGGCTACAGATCCGGGCCTGAATCCGAATGTGATTGTGGTGGATTACGAGGCCTCGGACTCGGGTGAACGCGGTGTAACGGCGGGTTTGCGCGCTGAAACGCGATTTGCGCAAGGTGCGCTGCAGACCGGTATCACGATGATCCATGAAGAAGATGGGTCGACGCGGAATGCCGAAGGTTCAAATTTGATCGCAGCTGATCTAACGCTGGCCGTGTCTCAGAACACAGAGCTGCGTGCGGAATATGCATCAACTGATTCCGAAACCGAGTTGGGAGAGTCTGATGGTGAGGCTGTGCTGATTGAGGCAACCCACCGAACTGAGAAGCTGAGCGTCACGGGCTATTTCCGCGAAGAATCAGACGGGTTTGGTCTGGGTCAGCAAGCCTCTTCGACATCGGCAGTCCGGCGGATCGGGGCGGAGCTTAGCGCCGAACTGGATGTCCGGGAGCAGGAGAATCGATCCGACCGCATCATCCGGTCGGTGACGGCGCAAGCCTATCAGGAAACAAACCTGACACAGTCCGCGCGTCGTACGGTCGCGGATGCAGTCTGGCAACAGGACAGTCAGACATTCGGGGCCAATTTCGGATTGCGCGCCGTCTCAGAGGACTTTGAGGATACGGCCGATCCGCGCCAGTCAGTCCTGCTTTTGGCGGGCTTGCGCAAGACATTCGTGGACCAGGGTCTGACGATTAGCGCGATCCGCGAAGAACCCGTCTATGCCGGCGGGGCCAATGACGATGAATCGACACTGTTCCCCGGAAGAACTGTTCTGGGTCTAGATAAAACACTGGGACCGCAAGCGACCGCGAATGTGCGGCATGAAGTGACCAATGGTGCAAACGCTTCCGGCCAGAACACGGTTGCCGGTATCACCTGGGAACCACGTGGCGGCACTCAGGTGCACGCCTCAACGGATATGATCACGAATGATAGCGGTCGCCGCATCGGCGCAACGGTTGGTGTGGATCAAGTCTGGCAGGTCAATGAAGCCTGGACCCTGAGCGGTGGTCTCGCACGCCGGACCAATGTCGATGGCTCTGACGAGCCGCTTGATGTTGCGCCTGATGCCGCGCTCGGCCCGTTGGAAGACGGTGTACGCAGCCCTTTGACGCAATCGGAACAATACGCCTCTGGCTATATAGGCGCGGCTTATCAGACGGACTCAATGGCCGGTTCAGCGCGCCTCGAAAAGCGCAACAGCACGTCTGGAGAGCGCCTCGTTGCGGTGCTTGGTGGCGCGCGTGAAATTACGCAAACCCTGTCCTTCAGCGCGGCGGCGCGCCGACAGGAAGAACAGATCGAAGGCCGCGGCGATCGCGAGCAAACGGATGTGCGGATCGGCGCCGCATGGCGCCCCCGCGGCGAAGGGTTGGTCGTGTTCAACCGTCTGGATGTCGGGCATCTGACGGAGCAAGGCATTCAGGACCGGTCCAAGATCGTCAATAATTTCGCGATGAATGCCATGGTGTCGGACCAGACGCAGGTCTCGGTCTATCACGGGATCAAACGGGTCAAGACCGACTTTGAAGGCGCGCACGCGAAAGCAGTGACGCATTTGGTCGGTGCCGAGATCCGTCATGACATCACGCCGCAAATCGATCTTGGGTTTCAGGCGACCTGGTCGCATAATGACGCGAGCCAGACGGGACAATGGTCTTATGGTCCAAGTGTCGGACTCAGCCCAGTCGATAATCTCTGGGTCAGTTTTGGCTGGAACGTCACGGGCTTCGAGGACAGCGATTTCGAGGCGGCCCGCTATCGCCATGAGGGTCCGTATATCAAACTTAGAGCCAAATTCGATCAGAATACGGCAAAAGGTCTGATCAAGGCACTCGGACTCGGTGCAGACTAGATAAAGCCTTTCTGGGTTCAAAAACCATACGATAGGTTGATTTTCCAGATTGTATCCAGATTGTCCTTATCGACGGGCGGATTCTCTTCATACTGAACTTCATATGTCATGCCCGCCCGGATCGCTTCGGTCAGTGCTGTGCTGAGTTGCGAACGCGACGATACGGACGTGCTGGGTTCAGATAGCGTCACTTTCGAATTGTGACCAAGGCGCCAATCCTTATTCAGATTCCAATGCGTATCCATGGCGCCATAGAGGACCCAGTCGGCGCTCTCATCGCCCGTATCCTTGATCCGCGAATAACGATAGCCCGGCCCGACCTCTCCGCGGAGCGTCAGATCATCCTTCTGGATAAAGTAATAGCCGGCCCCGGCACCGGCGAAGGCGCGATACTCAAATCCCAGGAATGCATCGCTTTCATAAGACCCGCGGACATAGCCAAACACATCATCAGTCCAGAGCGTATCCATCTGATAGGAGGCGCCCCAATTTTCCTGATTGCGCACGCCATTGGCTTCGCCCGTATTGGCATAGGCTTCGACGCGATGGATATTGGTCTCGCGTTTCATGCTGGCATTCAGGCGAGCACCGAAATTTGATGTTTCGGTATTTCCATCCGTGTAGGATGCGTTGAGATCCACCTGCCCGGCCAGATTTTCAAGAAAGCTGTACGTTTGAGGTTCCGGCGGTGTTCCGATGACGACGAAAGCATCGACGCGCAAGGGCTCGGTGGGTTGAGAGAGATCTGTGACGAGCGCGTCAATGGCGTCATGATGATCTGGAAAGGCTAGTTTTGCAGCGGCGATGACCGCTTCGAGTTGCGTCGCATCATCGAGGCGCGTCGCGGCAGAAATCATGCGCGCTGCGCCGTCCGGCAAGCTTGGCGCTTCCTGCTCAACGGGCGAGACATGCGCGCTTTCAATGACGGTCTGGACGGGGGCAAGGACAGCTTCAAACATGCCGGATACTCAACTTGAAATTCAATTCTGGAAACCTTCACCGACCTGCCGGGGGTTGCGGATACGGTCAAGCGTGTCTGCGGTCTTCTCTCACCAAAATCTTTTCAACTCGGTGAACGCCACAGTCTTTGCTTGACTTCCGTCTTTGCCGCGAGCACCAGACGCGCCATGACACGGGTCAAGATTTGCGGACTGCGCGACACAGCGCACATTCGCGCCGCGGCAGAAGCGGGCGCGGACTGGGTCGGCTTTGTCCTTTTCCCCGCCAGCCCGCGGAATGTTCTGGGCGAGGGCGAGGATCCCTTTGAGGACGTGATAGGCCTGTCGGACTTCGCACAAGATCTCGGTCTGCTCTCGGTTATTTTGCTGGTCGATCCGGACGAAGACTTCTTCGATGATGTCCTACATGAGATTGAACCGGATGCGATCCAATTGCACGGCAAGGAGACGCCGGACCAGGTGCTGCGCTGGTGGCGCGACTGTGCTGGCATTTGCGAGCTGTGGAAGGCGGTCAGTGTCGGTGATGAATCGGACCTTGAGGCGCTTGATCAATGGCGTGTGGATCGCTTGCTGATCGATGCCAAGCCACCAGAAGACGCCGACCGTCCAGGCGGCAACGGAGAGACCTTGGACTGGAGCCTGCTTGATGGGTTCGAGCCGGATGTACACTGGCTGCTCGCGGGCGGATTAACCCCGGACAATGTCGAAGCTGCGATCACTGCGACAGGTGCGACCGCTGTGGATGTTTCCTCTGGCATCGAGCGCGCCCCAGGCGTAAAGGACGAGGACCTGATCCGCGACTTCATAGACGCGGCGAAATCGGCGTAGAAAGCAAGAAGATGGATTTGAGAAATACCTGGGATCAATGGCCAGATAAGCATGGCCGATTTGGTGAGTTTGGCGGCCGCTATGTCGCTGAGACTTTGATGCCGCTTATCCTGGATCTCGAAAAGGAATATCGGGCCGCGAAGCAGGATCCGTCCTTTACCGCGCAGATGGATGATCTTTGGGCGCATTATGTCGGTCGCCCAAGCCCGCTCTATTTCGCCGAACGCCTGACCGATCATTTTGGCGGCGCGAAAATCTATCTCAAACGCGACGAGCTGAATCATACCGGTGCGCACAAGATCAATAATTGCCTTGGCCAGGTCCTGCTTGCCATGCGCATGGGCAAGACCCGGATCATTGCTGAAACTGGCGCGGGGCAACACGGCGTGGCGACGGCAACCGTTTGCGCGCGCTTTGGCCTGAAATGTGTCGTCTTCATGGGCGAGACGGATGTCGAACGCCAGAAGCCGAACGTGTTTCGGATGAAATTGCTGGGCGCCGAGATTGTGCCTGTCTCATCCGGCACCGGCACGCTGAAAGATGCGATGAATGAGGCCCTGCGCGACTGGGTGACCAATGTCGAGGACACGTTCTATTGCATCGGCACCGCCGCCGGCCCGCATCCCTATCCTGAACTTGTGCGTGATTTTCAAAGCGTCATCGGCAAGGAAGCGCGCGCGCAGATCCTCGAGCGCGAAGGGCGACTGCCGGATGCGGTGATGGCCTGTATCGGCGGCGGATCGAATGCGATCGGTCTGTTCCATCCCTTTATCGAAGACGAGACCGTTCGCCTGATCGGGGTGGAAGCATCGGGGCACGGGATCGAAACGGGCCAGCACGCGGCGGCCCTGAATGGCGGGGCGCCTGGTATTCTGCACGGCAACAAGACCTATTTGCTACAGACCGATGATGGTCAGATCATCGACGCGCATTCTATTTCAGCCGGTTTGGATTATCCCGGTATCGGCCCGGAACACAGTTTCCTGCGGGATACTGGACGCGCCGAGTATCTCACGTGCACCGATACTGAGGCGCTGGAGGCATTCCAACTCTGCACCCGCCTTGAAGGCATTATTCCGGCGCTCGAACCGAGCCATGCCTTGGCGCGGGTTGACGACGTGGTGAAACACCTCGGCAAGGATGGATTGCTGATCCTCAATATGTGCGGCCGCGGCGACAAGGACGTGTTCTCTGTGGCTGAAGCCTTGGGCGTCGATATTTAAGTCTATCGAATTTCATTGATATTTATTTATCTATCAATAGTGGTAGAAAATTAAATATCGTTCGATAACCATAGACGAATGGACAATAAATCCGATTATTATCTCATCCTGGCGGGCATAAAGAGCTCTTCGAGCCTATCCGCAGAACAGGCAGGGGCAGCGATGTCGCAATTGTTGCCGCAACTCGAGCGGCAAAATCAGCGACTTCGTGATGACATTATTTATCCGCTTGAAGTGAATTATGGTGACGAGTTTGGCGGCCTGTTTTCCTCGCCTCGGGCCTTCTATCAGATTGTTTCTGATGTTCGTGATGCCTTGCGCGGTACGGCCGAGTTTCGATTTGTGACGGCGCGTGGCCGGATCGGCTATGCTGGCGGATCGCTCCGAGACGTGAGGGGACCGGTCGTCGAGACAGCCAGTCGGGCGCTAACCCGGCTGAAAAAGAAGAAACACTTCAGCGATTGGCAGATCAGCGATCCCGCGACCAATCAGGCGCTGACGGCCATGACCAATGCCGCCGCGGCCCTGATCGATGAGATGACGCCGTATCAGCATATCGTCTACATGTTCCAGAAGGCCGGCTTGAAAGGGACAGAGATTGCCGAAAAGCTTTCAAAAGACCCCCGATCGATCTCAAACGCCAAGAAGACGGGCCATTGCGGCACCGTGATTCAAATCGAACAGGCCATGGCTGCGATGCTGGCCAATCTCGAACCGGTGACAGAACATGCATCTGCACGCGAAATCCAGAGTTGACTTCGGCCAGCAGACGAAGGAAGTGGCGTGAATGTCTGAACCAGCTTTGACCTTGTACCGGATCACCTGCCCGCGTCAGCGCATTGCGCGCGCGATCGCGGATGAAGCGGTCGAAAGCCGCGCTGCGGCTTGCGCCAATATTGAGGGCCCGATGGCGTCCACCTATCGTTGGAAAGGGGTTGTGGAACAAGCTTTCGAATTCATTCTCTGGCTCAAGGCCCCAACCGAGAATTTCAAGAAAATCGAAGCCATTGTGAAAGACCACCATCCTTATGATGTGCCTGCTATCGTGGCGCTGGGCTGTACACAGGTGAATGCGCCTTATGCCGCCTGGGTTAAAGAAAACACGGATCCTGCCTAAATGCCGACATCCCGAATAGTTGCGCGCTTCGACAAGGTTAAGGCCGAGGGCCGGGCGGCTCTGGTCGCGTATCTTATGGCGGGCGATCCAGACCTGGAGTCTTCCTATCAGGCCATGTGTGCGGTGCGCGACAATGGCGCGGACGTGATTGAGCTCGGGGCGCCTTTTACCGACCCGATGGCTGACGGCCCCGCGATTCAGAAAGCCGCATTGCGTGCGCTGGCACGGAAAACCACGCTCTCGGATGTGCTGACGCTCGCCAAGCGGTTCCGAGAGGACGACGCAGAAACACCGCTGATTTTGATGGGATATGCCAATCCCGTGCATACGCTGGGCTATGAGGCCTTTGCCTCAATGGCTGCCGAGGCTGGCATTGATGGCACCATTCTGGTCGATCTGCCGCCGGAAGAGGATCAACCCATCCGCGACGCTTACGCGACCCACGGACTTTCCGTCATTCGCCTGGCCACGCCGACCACGAACGAAGCCCGGATGGCCAAGGTTGCCGAAGGGGCTAGCGGATTTCTGTACTATGTCGCGGTTGCGGGCGTAACCGGAGCGGGCTCTGCCGATCCAGACGAAATTCGTGCGGGCGTCGAGATGGCGCAGCGGGTTTCCGGCCTGCCGGTTTGCGTTGGATTCGGCATTAAAAACGGCGAACAGGCCGCCGCCATGGCGAAAATCGCCGATGGGGTTGTCGTTGGGTCTGCTTTCGTGGAACAAGCAAGACTTGCAAGTGTGGCCAAAACGCCACAAATTACAGCAGAGAAAATGGGCCAATTGGCTCACGAGTTAAGTACGGCGCTAAAGGGTGGAGTGCCAGCCTAGCAACGTCCGGTATCGGACAAAGGGATCGTAAGGCGATGAACTGGCTGACAAATTTCCGCACACCGGGTCTGAAGGGCCTGCTGTCTGGCAATAAGAAAGACACTCCGGATAATCTCTGGGTGAAATGTCCAACCTCGGGCGAACTCGTTTACCGCTCGGATCTGGAAGAAAGCTGGTATGTCACGCCAGCCGGCGCGCATTTGCGGATTTCACCGCGTCGGCGTTTCCGTCTCTTCTTTGATCATGAGCGCTGGGAACCCATTCCGCTGCCGCCAGTGCCGAATGATCCGCTCAAGTTCAAGGATGACAAAACCTATCCATCCCGGATCAAGGGCGCGAAAAGCAAGATTGCCAAACGCGACAAGGAAGAGGCCCCGGATTCCGGCGCGGTGTCCCCGATTGCGCAGGATGATTGCATGGCCGCCGCCTTTGGCAAGGTGAATGGCCTGCCGACAGTGATCCTGATCCAGGATTTTGCCTTCATGGGCGGCTCCCTTGGCATGGCTGCGGGCGAAGCCTTTATCGCGGCGGCCCAGATGGCTGTGGCGCGCAAGGCGGCCTTCGTGATTTGCACCGCTTCTGGCGGCGCGCGCATGCAGGAAGGCACGCTGTCGCTGATGCAAATGCCGCGCTCGACCCTGGCCATTCAGGAGGTGAAGGATGCTGGCCTGCCTTATGTGGTTGTATTGTGCGATCCGACCTCTGGCGGGGTTTCGGCCTCGTATGCCATGCTCGGCGACGTACATCTGGCTGAACCCGGCGCGATGATCGCGTTTTCCGGGCCGCGGGTGATTGAGCAGACCATTCGCGAGAAATTGCCCGAAGGCTTCCAGCGATCAGAATTCCTGCGCGAAAAAGGGGCGGTCGATATTGTCGTCGATCGCCGCGACTTGAAAGCGACCCTGGCCCGTGTGCTGGGTCATTTGATGCCAAAACGGGTCGCAGCTGAGAAAGACGTCTCGACCTTGCCGGTCGAAGCGCCCTCGGCGGATGCGCCGGCCCCGCGTGCTGATAAGGGCTAGCCATGGATTCCGCGGCCCTCACCGCGGCCTTGCAGACATTTGAAGGCCTCTACCCCAAAACAATCGAGCTTTCGCTTGATCGGATCGAGTCGGTGCTCGAAACCCTTGGCCGACCGCAGGATAAGTTGCCGCCAACGATCCACGTTGCGGGCACCAATGGCAAAGGCTCGACTTGCGCCTATTTGCGGGCCATGGCCGAAGAGGCCGGGCTGCGCGTCCATGTCTATACCTCGCCGCATCTTGTGCGCTTCAATGAGCGCACGCGTCTCGCCGGCACGCTGATAGAAGACGACGCGCTGATTGAATGGATCCGGCGCGTTCATGACGCCCTCGAAGGGCGACCGATTACGCGATTTGAAGCCACGACGGCAGTTGCCTTGCTGGCTTTCAGCGAGGTTCCGGCGGATTTGCTTGTCCTGGAAGTGGGCCTTGGGGGTCGGTTTGATGCCACCAATATCATCGATCAACCGGCGCTCAGCGTCATCACGCCCGTCGATTTCGATCACAAGCAATTTCTCGGTTCGGACCTCGCTTTCATCGCCGGTGAGAAAGCGGGCATCATCAAGCCGGGACGACCGGTGGTCTCGGCAATTCAGGCGCGCGTCTGCGGCGATGTCATTGCGCGCCAGGCGGCGGAGCTTGAGGCGCCGCTGACCGTCCTGCGCATGGAGGACATTGAAAAAGTCCCGGAACGAGTCGCCCTGCCCGGCACGCATCAAAGATATAATGCGGCCCTGGCCGGCCTTGCCATGCGCACTCTGAACGTGCCGTCCGTTCCGGACGGCGCGATCTGGAATGGCGCCCAATCGGCGGTCTGGCCGGCGCGGATGCAGCGCCTGTCTGACGGACCGGTCACACGGCTGGGCGGCGGCGCTGATGTCTGGCTGGATGGGGGCCACAATCCACATGCCGCGACCGCAATTGCAGAATTGTTGCGCGAAATGGGCGGGCGCACCATCATGGTCACGGCGATGATTGCCAGCAAGGATCATGGCGGTTTCTTTCATCCGTTCAAAGGCGTGGTCGAGGCCGTCCACACCATTCCGAACGCGCCAGGCCATGCCAGCGCTGCGCCCGAAACGCTGGCTGAAACCGCGCGTGCTTTTCTGCCCAATGCGACCGCTTTTGACTCGCTCGAAGCGGCGATGCGCGCGGCGGCGGACCTCAAGCCGGACCGGATCCTGATTGGTGGTTCGCTCTATCTCGCGGGGGAGGTGCTCGCCGCCAATCAGGAAATACCGGTCTAAGCGTTCTTGATGTTCAACCCGCCATCCACCGGAATGACGGCCCCGTTCAGATAAGAGGCCGATGGCAGACAGCAGGACAGCGTGATGTGCGCCACCTCTTCCGGAATGCCATAGCGGCGCAAGGGCACGCGCCGCTTGGCGAAGATCACTTTATGATCGTCCGGGATCTCGGCATTGATATTGGTTTCAATGGGACCCGGGCAGATACAGTTGCAAGTGATGCCATCTCGGCCAAGATCCGTCGCCATGGCCCGGGTCAGGCCGATCACGCCATGCTTGGCGGCGACATAGGGCCCATTGCCCGGCGTCGCACCGAGGCCTTCGGTCGATGAGATATTGACGATGCGTCCACCGGTCTCAGTCTTCAGCAAATGCGGCAAGGCGGCCCGGATCAGACGCTGATGCGCCGTCAGCATAACATTGAGACTGTCATGCCAGATGTCTTCATATTGATCTTCCGAGGGATGTGACAGGCGCGCAAAACCGGCATTATTGATCAGAATGTCGAGGGCGCCAAACGCCTCGACTGTGTCGGCCACCGCGCCCATGATGGCATTATGGTCGGCGACATCCAGGGCGCGAGCGCGGACGGCGTCATGGCCGTGCGTGCGAATCTCCTCGGCCACGACTTCGGCGCCGTCGCCATTCAAGTCCGTCGCCATCACATTGGCGCCTTCGCGCGCGAACAAATGCGCGGTCGCCCGCCCCATGCCGCTGGCCGCGCCCGTGATCAGCACGGTCTTGCCGGCGACGGAACGGTCGAGATGTTGATAGGGTTTCATGGCGGACCTCCGAGGTTTTTCCGTACGCTAGCGCCTCAAGGTCACAAGGAAAGACCCGCCGTCGGGGGACGCACGGCATGGCGTCTTGCGTTTTTCGCGGCGGGGATCGCCGCATGCGACCAACCTGCACGCACCCCAAATCGCCTCACAGGCTTTGGCCTTGAGGGTTTGGCAAAGGCAAGGCGCGCTTGGTTCAAACGCGGGACTGAACTGCCTTCCTTTCGGAGAGGCTTTTAAGCGCTTGAGACCAAG
>JBCBBC010000052.1:0-25911 GCA_038532145.1 Pseudomonadota bacterium
CAACGAAACTGGATTTTTCCGAAGGTCAGAAAATCGTCTATCCTGCGCACGGTGTCGGCACCGTCACCGCGATTGAACAGCAGCAAGTCGCTGGCATGACCCTGGAAGTCTATGTTGTCTCGTTTGACCAGGACAAGATGATCTTGCGAGTTCCGACAAACCGCGCGATTGCGTCTGGAATGCGGGCACTGGCAGGCTCCAAGCTGGTTGACGACGCCTTGAAAACCCTGGGCGGTAAAGCCCGGATCAAGCGCACCATGTGGTCGCGCCGGGCCCAGGAATATGAAGCCAAAATCAATTCTGGCGACCTGATTTCCATCGCAGAAGTCGTCCGCGACCTGCACCGGATGGAAGATCAGCCGGAACAATCCTACTCCGAGCGTCAGCTCTATGAAAGCGCGCTGGACCGGATGGCGCGTGAGCTCGCCGCGGTCGAGAGCATCGATCACGACTCGGCCATGGATCGCCTCGCGGAATCACTCGCAAAAAAGAAAAAAGCCGCTTGAAAGAGTGAATCCGATAGCGGCCAAAACAGTTAACAGAAACCCCGTCTGAAAAGACGGGGTTTTTGTTTGGGCGTCAGCTATGGCCCAAAACGCCAATGCATTGCCTCTACGGCCCGAGGCCGCGTAATCACGGCCAGCGAACAGGCCGCCAGATGCGGCCTGTTCGCTGTCGCCTATTATCCCGCAGAATACGGCAAGGATGAATGGTGCAGATTGATCTTCAGATCCCCGGCATCATCAAGAACGTAACCAAAGGAGTATTCGACCTTGGTTTCGCTGCCATCCGGGCCGGTGAAATAGTAATTGCCCATCGCCGTGGCAGAATCGCCGCTCGTATAGATGCCATTGCTTTCCCAGCGCACATTGGTCCAGCCCTTGATTGCAAAACCGCTATCTTCAGTGCCTTCCGTACCGATAAAGTAAGAAAGAGCCTCATCGAACGTTTCGCGGAACTGATCGTCAGCTGCCAGGGTTGGCTTGAACATCACCGCAGTGTCACCATAGGCGTAGAGCGTATTGATATGCTCTGTCGCCCGCGCGGCGAAATCACCGCCTTCTGTATGAACCGCAGCGATAGCAACGATGCCATTGCCCCATTCCGTCTGAGCCGCAACAACGTCGGCTTCGCTGATGCCGGCATCTGAATTGTCGGCCACAGCAGTTGAAGCACAGGCCGCCAGCGCCAGTCCGGCAAAGCCACCCATAACGGCTTTCATGCTTGGTTTCATCGTAAAATTCCTTTTGAGAGATTGGTTGGCGAGGGCCTTAAAGGCCCTCGCCTTGGGAGTGACATTCACGACTGCTGGAAGACAGACGATTATGTCTTGGCCGCACGAAACTTGGGAGAAGTGCGGACCAATTCGGTTGGATCAGGGTTCAAGCGACACGCGCGACCATCGCGAGGTGGCTTCACCATCGCAGAATCGCTCACGCCGACGTGTTGATAAGTTCAGCCAGAATTCAGTGACAGGAACACCGGTCATGACTCGCCCTTGAAGTGACTTTATAACATAACATTTAAGTCGACAGATGAGGCTTGCAAGGGCAAAAGACTAAAATACTTTTACCAATCGAAATGGCCCGCATGCTGGACACTTTGTTTCCTCCCAAAGCGATCAAATCGCAGTCAACGGACGCGTTGCCGGTCACTTTTGTGCATGAATTACACGACATGTCTGCGGCGCTGGCCCCGGATCAGGACGCCGCAATTTGGGCCCGAACTGTGCCCTCAAAGGTCCAGCAATGGCTGGATTTCCTGCCGGCGCGGAACCTCCCATCAGGTCGATTCGTACTGAGCCCGGATCAGGTCGCGGCCTGTATGCGAGACCTGTTCAAGGCGACGTCTATTCCCGCATCACCAGCGCTGGACTGGCTATGTGAGGATGCAGGGCGACTGGCACAATCTGTGGCCCAGCTGGACAATACGGACCTGGTGCGGCTGCGCGTTGAACGCATCGTCAATAATGCCTGTTCGAAACTGCACATCGATAATGTCGTGGCCCGGTTGATTTGCACCTATCGCGGCCAGGGCACCGTGCTGGGGCTCGATCCCAAGACGGAGGCGCAACTGCAAACCGTTCCGACGGGCCTGCCAATCCTGTTGAAAGGCAAACAATGGCCAGGGGCGAGCATGCCATCTCTGCACCATCGTTCCCCTGCAATTGAAGGGACAGGGGAGTCGCGTCTGGTGCTGGTGCTGGAAGGATGTACGGAAAAAGACATTTTTCCGGCCTATGACACCATTTACCAAAGCTAAGCGCCAAACAGGTAAATGCGACAGACAATGACCTCAAAAGCCCCTTTTCTGACTCGAATTGCGTCTCTGGGCATGGCCCTTGTGCTGGCCGCATGTGGCGCGGCGCAAGACGATGCCGCATCGAGCGACGTCCCGCCGCCTCTGCCCGAGGGCGCGGAAACGGTGGAGTTCGAGCGTATGACCCAGGCGGAACAGGCGGCTGCCGAGATTGACGCAACTGTCAGTGGCGCGGAGCCCCGGGAAACCGTCTATTGGGGGGTCAAGGATGGCGAGCCGCTTCTGGTCATGTGGGAAGATCTCATGCCGGAAGGCAGTGAAGAAGAACTCATAAAACAATATGAGGAATTCTATGCGATGCTGGAAAAGCGCTACGCCGCCAATACCACAACGCTGGCAGATGCCGCAGATCCCTATGCCGCCATCCCGGAAGGATCGGAATTCGATTACATGCCGCAACTCGGCACATTTGATACGGTGGAAGACCTGGACGGGGAGTTTGTGCGCATTCCGGGTTATGTCGTGCCGTTCGATTTCAACTCAAACAACCGCCAAAAGGAATTTCTGTTCGTCCCGTATATGGGGGCGTGTATTCATACGCCGCCGCCGCCCCCCAATCAGATCATCTTAATTCGCGCTGAACCGGCGGTTCGAATCAAGGATATCTGGGTCCCATATTGGATAGAAGGCACACTTTCGACGGAAAAAACCGAAAATGAACTCGGCGATACCGCTTATGCGATGGAAATGAGTGAAATCGAACTCTACGCCACGCCCTGAGGCGGCCTGGAGTCTTGATAACGCGCCACATCGTTATGCTATAACGAAACAAATATTCAATAAATACAGTAGCTTATAGATTTTCGATTCCTCTTATGTTAGGGCTCGATCCGAACGGAGCTGGGAGAGTGTCATGCGCCATAGTGTTCTTTTCGGAGCGGTTTTCGCGGTACTGGGTGCGTGTGCCATCGCCTCTGAGCCGCATGAGGCCAAGATTCACGGCGATCACGCCCACGTCCATGGCGACAATTGCGGACATGCGAAAGTCTGGCACGTCGATCACTGGGACTATCTGCATGATGGCCATCTTCACTTTGTCCATAACGGGCATGTCGATGAACATGTGCTCGCGGTGACAGAGCTCAACCCGGATGGCGAAGCGCCGATGGCCCCCGCGCTTCACGCTGATCACATGCATGGCGAAGGCGATGATCATTTGATGGTCCCGCATGGCGACCATGTCGACTATATCCACGATGGCCACTTGCACTATGTCCACGGCGATCATGTCGACGATCACGGCCCGGTTATTGTCGACGCGAATGGCACCTGACCTACCCTCAAAACCCAAATCAGCTTGCAGGCCTCCGCATGCGTCCCCCCACCCCAGCTGCGAGGTTCTGTGGACCCCGTCAGACAATCCCCGTCTGGCGGGGTCGTCCTTTTAGCGCGCGCGTGAATTTTTCAAGAATTTTTTTGATCCACTCACGGAAACTACTCGTAAACAGTCATGAACACACCCTTAACGGGTATGGGAGGCAGAATGACGACCACGAGCCTGAGCAGTGGAAACCCGGATCGCAGCTTTGTCCGCAAGGCGATGAAAGCGCCCATGCTGGAAGCAGAGCATGAACTTAACCTGGCGCGGCGATGGCGCGATCACGATGATGAACGGGCCTTGCATGAATTGACCACGGCTTATATGCGCCTGGTCATCTCCATGGCTTCGAAATTTCGTCACTACGGTCTGCCCCTGGCGGATCTGGTTCAGGAAGGAAATGTCGGTCTGATGCAGGCGGCGGCGCGGTTTGAGCCGTCCCGCGAAGTTCGTTTCTCGACCTATGCCGCCTGGTGGATCCGCTCCTCGATCCAGGATTATGTCTTGCGCAACTGGTCAATCGTGCGGACCGGCACGACGGCGGCGCAAAAATCACTTTTCTTCAACCTCCGCCGTCTGCGCGCCAAGATTGATGATACGGGCGACGCGATCATGACGGCCGAAAACAAGAAATGGGTGTCCGAACATCTTGGCGTCCCGGAGCGGGATGTGGAAACCATGGCATCGCGCCTGTCTGCCTCGGACCGTTCGCTGAATGCCCCGCTGGCCACCGATGGCGATGCTCAATGGCAGGACCTCCTGCCGGATGAAAGCGCAACACCGGACCAGGTGGTCATGGAAGAGCGCGACAATGCCAAGCGTAAGGAATGGATTGCGCAAGCCCTGGAAGTGTTGAATGAACGCGAGACCTTGATCATTTCAGAGCGCCGCCTGACGGATGACAGCGTCACACTGGAAGTGCTTGGCAAACGTCTCGGCATTTCCAAAGAACGCGTTCGCCAGATTGAACATCAAGCACTCAACAAGCTGCGCAAGACCTTGACCAAGATTGTCGGCGATCCCGAAAAGGCGGGTCTGATCCCCGCCACGTAAGGCGCCGCTTCCTCCCAGAAGAAACGGGTTTGCAAGTCACGCCTTGCGAACCCGTTTTCGCATTCCCACATGCAAATCAGACGGGTTGCCGCTGAGCGGGATCCAGACCAAAAAAACCCTTCGCCGCGCGATACAATTGGCGGCAAATATCTGCCTTTGAAAGGGGATGCGAAATGAATTTCGATACCTATACCGAGCGCGCGCAAAGCGTCCTGCAAGCCGCCCAAACCGCAGCGCTCGCCAATTCCAACCAGCTCTTCCTGCCCGAACATATTCTCAAAGCCATGCTTGAGGATCGCGACCAGCTTGCGGTCAATCTGGTCCGCGCCGCCGGTGGACAGCCGGAGCGGGTTGTCCAGTTGCTGGATGATGCCTTGCGCGCGATTCCGAAAGTCTCAGGCGGGCAAGGCGGGCTGCGCCTCGATCAGAGTACGGCCAAACTGTTTGCCGATGCCGAAGCCGGTGCCAAGAAGGCCGGCGACAGCTTCATCACCGTCGAACGCCTGCTGATCGCCCTGGCCAGATTGAAAAAATCCAAGGCCGCAGAAGCCCTCACCTCAGCGGGCGTCACCGGCAACCAGCTCGAGGCCGCCGTGACCCAACTCCGCCAGGGCCGCACCGCCGATAGCGCAAATGCCGAAGAAGGCTATGAGGCCTTGAAGAAATATACGCGCGACCTGACCAAGGATGCGCGCTCCGGCAAGCTTGATCCGGTGATTGGCCGCGACGAGGAAATTCGCCGCGCCATCCAGGTCCTGTCCCGCCGGACCAAGAATAATCCGGTCCTGATTGGCGAGCCGGGCGTCGGCAAGACAGCCATTGCCGAAGGCCTGGCCCTGCGCATCGTCAATGGTGATGTCCCGGAAAGCCTGAAAGACAAACGCCTGCTCGCCCTCGATATGGGGGCCCTCATTGCAGGTGCGAAGTTTCGAGGCGAGTTCGAGGAGCGTCTGAAAGCGGTCCTGAAGGAAGTCGAACAGGCCGAAGGCGGCATTGTTCTGTTCATTGATGAAATGCACACCCTTGTCGGGGCTGGCAAAACCGATGGCGCGATGGACGCGTCCAACCTGATCAAGCCGGCTCTGGCGCGGGGCGAGTTGCACTGTCTGGGCGCCACGACACTGGACGAGTATCGCAAATATGTCGAAGGCGACGCGGCTTTGGCCCGCCGCTTCATGGCCGTCTATATTGATGAGCCGACGGTTGAGGACACCATCTCCATCCTGCGCGGATTGAAGGGGCGATATGAAGCCCATCATGGTGTGCGCGTCAGCGATAGTGCGATCGTCTCAGCGGCAACCCTGTCCAACCGCTACATCACCGATCGGTTCCTGCCGGACAAGGCGATCGATCTGATGGACGAGGCGGCCTCCCGCTTACGCATGCAAGTCGACTCAAAACCGGAGGAATTGGATGAGATTGATCGGCGCTTGCTGCAATTGAAGATCGAAGCGGAAGCGCTGAAAAAGGAAAAGGATGACGCCTCCAAGGAACGCCTGAAAACGATTGAAGGCGAGATTGGTGAATTGCAGACGCAGTCTGATGAGCTGACCACCGCCTGGGCGGCTGAGAAAGACAAGCTGAAAGGCGCGGCCTCGGCCAAGGAAGAGCTTGATCGCGCCTATGCTGAAATGGCGGAAGCCCAGCGCGTCGGCGATTTGCAAAAGGCGTCCGAACTGAAATTCTCAGCCATTCCGGAGCTGGAAAAGCGGATCTCGGATGTCGAAGGCAGCGAGGAGGCAAGCGCCAATGAAGGCCTCGTGTCCGAAGTCGTCCGTCCGGATCATATTGCCGGCGTGGTTAGCAAGTGGACCGGCATTCCGGTCGACAAGATGTTGGAAGGTGAGCGCGAGAAACTGCTTCGCATGGAAGATGCCTTGCGCGCCCGTGTGGTTGGGCAGGAAGATGCCTTACAAGCCGTCTCGAATGCGGTGCGCCGCGCCCGGGCCGGATTGCAGGATCCCAATCGCCCGATCGGCTCTTTCCTGTTCGTCGGCCCGACCGGCGTCGGCAAGACCGAGCTGACCAAGGCACTGGCTGAGTTTCTGTTTGATGATGACAGCGCCGTGCTGCGTCTCGACATGTCTGAATTCCAGGAGAAGCATTCCGTAGCCCGGCTCATCGGCGCACCCCCCGGCTATGTCGGCTATGATGAAGGCGGCGTCCTGACCGAAGCGGTGCGACGCCGGCCCTATCAGGTCGTGTTGTTTGACGAAGTCGAAAAAGCCCATCCGGATCTGTTCAATACGCTGCTTCAGGTCCTCGATGATGGCCGCCTGACCGATGGCCAGGGGCGCACCGTGGACTTCAAGAATACCGTCGTGATCATGACTTCGAACCTTGGCGCCGACGCCATTGCTAGCGGTGATGAGGGCGAATTGAGCCCCGGTCAGCGCGAGGCGGTCTCGACCGCGATCCGCGCGCATTTCCGTCCCGAATTCATCAACCGGATTGATGAGACTGTCTTCTTCCAGCGCCTTGGGCGCGGCGAGATAGATCATATTGTCGATATCCAGATGGCGCGCCTGGGCGGTCTGCTGAAAGATCGCAAGATGACTGTCACACTGTCAGACGCCGCTCGGAACTGGCTCGCCGATCGCGGCTATGATCCCGTCTATGGCGCACGTCCGCTGAAGCGGGTGATCCAGAAGGAGCTGCAGGACCCACTGGCCCGCCTGCTACTGGAAGGCCGTATCCATGATGGCGAAGACATCAAGGTCGATGCCGAGGCGGACAGTCTGACGATCAATGGCGTCCCGAACGATTTCGCCAAGGGTGCCGCGGTCCTGAACTGATCGGACAAGGATAAGAGAAACCCCCGCTCGACGGTTCGGACGGGGGTTTCTTGTTCAATAAGTAACGAGACTATGGCGCAGGCGGTGCGCCAACCGTCGCCACGACGAATTCGGGCAAGGTCCGCTCATCGCCTCGAATGGCGTCAATGCGGTCCCGTTCGGCCGCGAAAGCTTCGAACACATCTGGATCCATGGCGAGCTTTCGACCGGTTGGCAGTTTCAGGCGCATGACGTCGACCGCCTTGCCATTCTTGTAGACTTCATAATGCAGGTGCGGTCCGGTCGAAGCACCAGTAGAACCGACATAACCGATAATCTGACCCTGTTTCACCCGGCGACCACTCTTCACGCCGCGCGCATAGCGCGACAGGTGGGCATAGGCCGTCTTGTAACCTTTGGCGTGGCGGATGCGGATATAGTGGCCATACCCGCCATAGCGGCTGGCGCGTTCGACGACGCCATTCCCGGCCGCATAGATTGGCGTGCCCGTCGGAGCCGCGAAGTCAGTGCCCTTGTGCAGGCGTGTATAGCCGCTGATCGGATGACGGCGCTTGCCAAATCGAGAGGACAGGCGCGCGCCATTGATCGGCGTTTTCATCAGGAACTTGGTCGAGCTTTCGCCATTGGCCTGGAAATAGTCCGTCACGTCCTCATCCGGAGTCGTGTAGCGATAGAAGGCCTTGTCTACGGCTTTCCCATTTAGCGCCGCATAAATCACGTCGCCGCGGCGGATCACCTTGCCGCGCTCATCCGTCATCACGTCGAAGACGAGTTCAAACTTGTCGCCCGGGTGCACTTCCCGCTGGAAATCAAGATCATAGGCAAAGACCTGGGCGAAATCGACGACTTGCTGATCCTCGGCGCCAAGCGTCTGGGCATCCTGATACAGGCTGGTCTTGATACTGCCGCGCACCGTCATCGGGCGGGCAATCAGGCGCGCATCTAGCGCCATGGCCTGATAGTCGCCGGTGAGTGTGCGTTTGGCCAGCAGGCGGCGCCCTTCTTCCAGTTTGATGCTGAGCGCGTTCAGGGAGTCATCGGCAACATGCGCGGTAACCTCCAGACCGGGACGCACCCGGCGGGCATCCAACAGATCCGTACTGGTCAGGCTCAAAAGTGCACGATGACCATCATTGCCCGGCAAATCGAGCCGTTTGATCACGTCGGAAAGTGTTTCGCGGCGTTTCAATTTGGTCGGGCGAACGTCCAACGGGGCAGAGACGCCAAAATCCTCTGGCCCAATCGCAATCGAGGCCAGGCTTACCGTTTCGACCATTTCCGGTTCGACGGCATCTTGTTCGGTGGTTTGCTGACTGACCGAAATGATAGCGGTGGCCACCAGGCCCGCAACCAGTCCTGCCGCGACCATTTGGCGTTTACCAACTGACAGAGTCTTTAACACGTTGTCTTACTCCCAAGTCGCTGTCCGAGCAGCGCACTGTTTCTTCAGCCTTCTGGTGAAACGCTTTCAAGAATTGTGCCGTTAAAGACTTAATAACCAGTTCCCGCGTGACGCAAGGAATTCAGGCGAATTTTGAGGTTTCATTTCCGTCATGATTAATGGCCGGGCGCGGCCCGGAGCACCATGATCCGCCAGCTCAATCATTTGTATATGGACTTTCCCCCCGACACCTCTAGGTCGAAAGCATGAATTCGACTGTATTACTGATCATTGCCGCCATTTTGGGCCTGGCCTTTACCATTTGGGGGGTTTCAACCATTTGGGCCGACCTGGGCGTGACCATGACCATGCATGGCTGGATCGCCTATGGCCTTGGCGTAACGCTCAGTCTGGCTCTGGCGGGTGGTCTGTTTTTCCTGCTCTTCAAGAGCGCCCGCGATGGGTTTGATGACATTGATCGGCCTGAAGACCTGAACGATTAGACACGTCAAATCGCGACGAATCGGCTACAAAAGCGCGAATCACTTTTTCAGGGCTGACATATGATCGAACCTTCCCGCCTCGCGGCCTTTATTGCATCGCGCATTTGCCATGATCTGATCTCGCCGGTCGCGTCGGTAAATTCGGCGCTCGAACTGCTCGAAGAGCCAGGCGATGCCGATATGAAAGCACAAGCCGAGCAGCTCTTGCACAATGGCGCCGAATCCGCAGGCGCCCGCATCCAATTGCTACGCTACGCCTTTGGATCTGCCGGCCTGTCCGACACCGCCGCCGACCGGCACGATGTCCGATCCATCGTCGAAGGCTTCATGAAGAGCCACAAGCCGAGCATTGAATGGGATATTGAAACCGATCATTTCAGCTGTGGTCATGCCCGCGTCCTGATGAATTTGGTCATCATGGCGACTGCCGCCATTCCACGCGGCGGCGTGGTGGTGCTTCAGGTCCGAAATGAAAGTGATGGTCTGAGCATCGGAGCGATCGCCAGGGGCCCGAAAGCGCGGCTGTCAGACTTTACCGAGTCTGCATTGTCCGGTGACACGCCCGAGGAAGGCTGGTCAGCCCGCACGATCCAGCCGCTATTTGCGAAAATGGTCGCCAATGACCTGTCCGGCGACATTACTGCCACAGCGGTGGAGGAGCGAGTTACCTTCCTCGCCAGCGGCCTGCGCGCAGAGGGTTAATGCGCTGTTAAACAACATTCGCACATACTCAACCTCAGATTTTATCTGCGCATTTGCCTGACGGGGTGGCTATGAAACACTGTTTGATCGTCGACGATTCCAGAGTGGTCCGCACCGTGGCCGGACGCATTGTCAAAGACCTTTCATTTACCGTGTCCGAGGCCGCGCATGGGGCGGAAGCACTGGAACTCTGTCGCAAGGATATGCCAGATGCCATCCTGCTCGACTGGAACATGCCGGTCATGAACGGGCTCGACTTCCTGCGCGCTTTGCGCCGCGAGGATCGCGGAAAAGAACCGGTTGTGGTATTCTGCACCAACGAAAACGACTCTGAACACATTAGCGAGGCCATTCGGGCGGGCGCAAATGAGTATATTATGAAGCCTTTCGACGCCGAAATCGTTGAAAGCAAATTCGCTGAAGTCGGCCTTGTCTGAAGCGAAAAATTAACAAAATAGCGATTATCGTAAACTTTTACGGGAATTGCGGGTCGAAAGCAGAATGCAAGAGAGCACTTTTAACGAACTTGCTGATTTGGCGCTGCGCACGACCGGGCAACACATCCCGGCTTCGAAATCCTATTTGATGGAAGCCCGTCTGAGCAATATTTCAAGGCGGGAAAGCTTTGCCACTCTGGATGATCTAGTCCATTGCCTGCAAGCGCGGCCCAATCCGCGATTTGAACAGGAAATTGCGGCCGCGCTGACCAGCAAACGCACCCACTTTTTTCGGGAGCGCGAACAATTGGCGCAAATCGTCGGGAATGCCCTGCCGCACCGCCTGAAACAGTCCAAGAATGGCCGTTTGCGGGTCTGGTGCGCCGGTGTTTCAACCGGCCAGGAAGTGTGGTCATTGGCCATGCGCCTCCGCGAAGAGGTCGGGTCGCCTTTGGCCAACGCTGATATTGAACTCATAGGCACGGATATTTCGGCCGTTTGCATCGAGACCGCCAGTCAAGGCACCTATGGGCATTTCGAGGTTCAAAAAGGCTTGTCCATTCATCGGCTGATGACCAATTTTACGCGTGAGAGTTCCGGCGACTGGACCATCAATAAGGATTTGCGCGACAGCGTCACATTCCGGCGGCACAATTTGCTCCACCCCGCGCAGGATCTCGGCGCGTTCGATCTGATCATCTGCACACATGTGATCAGTGATCTCGCCAAGTCGGCCCAGTCCGAAGTGTTGACCCATCTATCCCGGCAACTTTTGCCCGGCGGGTATCTATTCGCCGCGCCCTCGGAACAGATTGAGGGCATTAACCCCATCATCAAGCCGTCGCGCGAGATGCGCGGCGCATTTGAACGGGACGCGTCCGCGCGCAGCACGGTTGCCGCCTAGAAAGAGCTGAACACGGCCGCACCATAGAGCATCACACCTTCATCAAGGGGACTCGACCAGAGCCTTCAGGGAAGGATATTGCTATGGGCCCCATTTCAGCTGTTTCATCATTTTTCATGCGCTGTTTCGACGTTCAGGGCCGCTCGCGGCGGTCTGAATATCTCTGGATGACGATCATTTCTGTATTGTTTTCGGTATTGGTCGTGTACGCGCTGATATTGACGGAAGGCGGTCTCCACGAAATTGATGAGGACAATATTTCCGGCGGCGGCATGATGATTCTGCAGATTGTCACTCTGATCTCGCTGATTACGATTATTCCCTGGACGACGCTCAGCATTCGCCGTTTTCACGATATGAATCATACGGGTTGGCTGGTCGCGCTATTTATGGGTTTGTGGGTCATCCCCCCGATTGGAGCGCTGGGATCGATGATTCAATTCTTCTGGATGGCCCTTGGTAGCGGGACTGCGGGCCATAATCCCTATGGCCTGGACCCGCGATTTTCGCGCAGTGCGGACTTTATTTGAACATCGAATTCGGCGCCGTCCTTTGATTTGATTCACAAAAGCCAAAAAACAGAGTAAGGTCCGATCCTGAAGCAAATTCAAGAAAAAGGGGGATTTTGCTATGGGTATGATGGAAGCTATCGAGCTTTTCTTCAAAAACTACACGAATTTTGAGGGCCGCTCACGGCGGTCTGAATATTGGTGGGTCATTCTGGCCAATCTGATTATCGGCCTGATTGCAGGCTTGATTATTGGTGTGATTGGCGGTGGGTTCGGCAATCTCAATTTTCTCGGAATCCTGCTGGGCGGTGTGTTGGTGCTCTATATGCTCGCTATCCTGGTCCCCAGCATCGCCCTGGGCGTGCGTCGGTTCCATGATCTCGACCAGACCGGTTGGCTGGTTCTGGTCTTCGCAATTGTAGGCTTGATTCCTCTGATCGGGTTTCTGGCCGTCATCGCGCAATATATCTGGTTCGCGATGCCCGGAACGACCGGTCCGAACAAGTATGGACCGGATCCAAAATCGGGGCATGATGTCGGCGTGTTTAACTAAAGCCGCATGAATCCTACACATATGCACTCGCCGGGCTGCCGCCTGGCGGGTGCATTTCATTTCATCCTCTGATATAGGCGCGGCATGAAAATCGAGCTGGATCTCTCGAAGACATCAGACTCTGCGCGCGCGCCAAAAGCGCTGGCCGGGTTGTCCCTGCCTGCCCTGAAAGCGGAGATGGAGGGACTCGGTCTGCCGCCTAAAAAGGCGGGCATGCGGGCCAAACAGATCCGACGCTGGGCCCATCATATGGGCTGCCAGGATTTCATGGCGATGACCGATGTCGCCAAGGATCTGCGCGAGAGACTGGTCTCGGCCTATCATCTTGATCGTCCGGAGATTGCCGATCATCAGGTCTCGGTCGATGGCACGCAGAAATGGCTGGTCCGGTTCCAACCGGGTGTGGAAGGCGAGAGCGTCTTCATTCCCGATGTCAGCAAATCCGGTGCATTGTGCGTGTCGAGCCAGGTCGGGTGCACCCTGAATTGCACCTTCTGTCATACCGGCACACAGAAACTGGTCCGCAACCTGACGGCGCAGGAAATCGTCAGCCAGATACTGATCGCCCGCGACGCGATTGAGGAATGGCCGAGCAGTATGGAAGGCCGACGCCTGACCAATATTGTCTTCATGGGCATGGGCGAGCCGCTGTATAATCTCGACAATGTCGCTGAAGCGATCGACACAATCAGCGATGGGCATGGTGTCGCCATTGGGCGTCGCCGGATCACCGTCTCGACCGCGGGGGTCGCTCCGAAAATCCCGGAACTGGGGGAACGCACCGGCGCCATGCTGGCCATCTCGCTGCATGCGGTGCGCGATGATCTGCGTGACGAGATCGTCCCGATCAATCGCAAATATGATTTGCAGACCCTGTTCGACGCCATCCGGGCCTATCCGGACCTGGGCAATTCGAAGCGCGTGACGTTTGAATATGTCATGCTGAAGGGCGTCAATGACAGCCTCGCCGAAGCCCGTGACCTCGTGAAATTGCTGCGCGGCGTTCCGGCCAAGATCAATCTGATTCCGTTCAATCCCTGGCCAGGTTCTCCTTATGAGTGCTCTGACTGGGAAACAATTGAAGCCTTTGCCGAAGTGGTCAACCGGGCCGGCTATGCCAGCCCCATCCGGACGCCGCGAGGTCGGGATATCTTCGCCGCCTGCGGGCAATTACGCTCGGAAAGCGTCAAGAAATCCGCCGCTGAGAAACGCCGGGAAGCGCTGGAAAAAGCGAGTTAGGCTGCCCGCGCGCCGCGGACCAGGCGCCCCGGTTTCGCGCCTGTCGCTTGTCCATGACGCTGGATCACCTGCCCGGCCACCATGGTGGTATCATAGCCATCCGCCTCCTGCATCAAGCGACGCCCGCCGGCTGGCAAATCATGAACGATGTGCGGCGTATGCAAGGTCAGACCATCAAAATCAATAATGTTGAGATCCGCGCGATAGCCGGGCTTGAGCAGCCCGCGATCCTTCAGTCCGACCCAGGCGGCGGTGTCATGGCATTGTCGCTTGATCAGAAATTCAAGCGGCAATTTATCGCCGCGCGACCGATCCCTGGCCCAATGGGTTAGCAGCGTGGTCGGAAAGGAGCCGTCACAAATCATCCCGACATGCGCCCCCCCATCGGACAGACCTGGCAGGCTGGCCGGGCTTTCCAGCATCGCCTTGACCGGATCGAGGCTGCCCTCCGCATAATTGAGGAAAGGCAGATAGAGCATGCCGCGCCCGCCATCCGCGAGCATCAAATCCAGTGCCACCGCTTCCGGCGATGTGCCGTGGGCCGACGCAATTGCGGCGACCGTTTTGTCGGCTGTGGGCTCGTAATCCGGTGGATCTCCGAGCACGAACATTTTGCCGAAGCTGCGCAAGATGGACTTCACGAAGGGATTGTCCGCATCCGGCTCATCGCTGAGCAGCCGCGCCCGAAAGTCCGGATCCCGCAAGGCGGCGAGGCGCGCCTCGAACGGCTCCTGCGCAATTGCCTGATAGACCGGATGACCGGAGAAGGGATTGAGCGTCAGTTCCAGACCAAGCAGCAATCCGACCGGCCGTGGCCCCACCTGCGCCCGCATGTCCAGCCCGTCTGATGCGGCGGACTCGATGGCACCAAGCAAATGTTTCCAGCCCTGCGGCGCGACATCGGCCTGCGCTAATGAGACAGAGAGCGGTCGACCGGACCGTTCGACGATCCGGCGCAGCATGGCGGCTTCTTTCTCCGGGTCGTTAAAGTCCGAAACAAATTGCAAAACCCCTTTTCCAGCTTCGCCAAGCGCCATTGCAATCCCGGTCAGTTCTTGCTCGGAAGCCGTCAAAGTCGGCGTTGGCTGCCCGTCTGAGGTGCGGTGGTTCAACGTACGAGACGTGGAGAAGCCGAGCGCCCCCGCCTCGACCGCCGCTTTGGCAAGGGCGGACATGGCTGCAATGTCTTCGTCCGTCGCGTCTTCTCGATTGGCACCGCGTTCGCCCATGACATAGACCCGCAGCGCGGCGTGCGGCACTTGCGCACCAAAATCGATGTCAAATGTGCGCGCCTCAAGACTGTCGAGATAATCGGGAAAGCTCTCCCAATTCCAGGGCAGGCCTTCGGCCAGAACCGGAAAAGGAATGTCTTCAACCCCCTCCATCAGCCGTATCAGACGGTCGTGATCCTTCGTTCGAACCGGGGCGAAGCCGACGCCGCAATTGCCCATAATGGCGGTCGTCACGCCATGATTGGACGAGGGCGACAGCGTATCGCCCCAGGTGACCTGGCCATCATAATGCGTGTGAATATCGACGAAGCCCGGCGCCACTAGCTTGTTTTTGGCATCGATTTCCTCAGCGCCGGAGCCAGATATAGTTCCGACGGCCGCGATATGGCCGTCCTTTATCGCAATGTCGGCATCACGCCCGGGCGCGCCTGAACCATCCACCACGAACCCGTTTCGGATTACCAGATCATGCTCGGCCATGCGCACCTCCCGCTATCGGGTTGAGTGTGCCAGCACGAACGCCCCTGTCAAATCTGTCGCAGGGTCAGGACGTCTTGAGCCCGAGCCGTTTCAGCGGCGACCCGATGGCCCCTGCTACCATGGCGGCCAGCAATTGTGGCGCGGGCCAGATCCGGCTCAAGGGCGCCGCAAGCCAGTCGCGCAACCAGGGCAGAAAGCGATTGTCGCCCTGATAGACCGGTGTGAATAGCCAGGTCATGATCTGATAGAGTCGAACATGTTGCTGCCGCATCCTGAGATAGGCATTCAGGGCAGCAGGGACATCTTCAGAGTCCCGCACGGCCCGCGCCAGCGCCCAGGCATCGAGCAGCGCCATATTCGCCCCCTGCCCCAATTGCGGGGATGCGGCGTGCCAGGCATCGCCAATCCTCGCAAAGCCGCGCCCGGCAATCGGCGCCCGCGCTGTATGATGCCGATAACGGGCAAAGGTCAGGTCATCATGGCTTTCAAACTGATCGAGCAGCATCGCGGTATCGGGCCACAAGGCGGCAGCCTCCGCTTTCCAGGCATCCAGGGGTTGATTGCGCCAAACGGGTTCCTGATCCCCGCGAATGGACCAGAAATAAGTCAGGGTTTCGGACGCATCCGGCGCCAGGCGTCCGGAGGGCATCACGCCGGTCATCTGGCTGGCATCGCGATAGCGCTGCTCAAGCGCCGTCGCATCGAACGGACCTTGCTCTGGCCAGGGCAAGGTCGCCCACAGCGCCCCATAAGGCAGATCGACACCGCGATCCTTCGGGGTCAGAGTCGACCGGGCGCCATGCGCATAGACCGCAAGATCGCAGGCTCCCAAATACGCGCCGTCCATCGAAAGGAAAGCTGGTTCGGCGAGGTCGACACCAGCAATGGACGTATCGAGCACAACATCTATGCCAGCCTCCAACGCCGTTTTCAGCAAAGTTTCGAAGATCAGCCCGCGCTGTACGCCCAGACCGTAAAGATCCTTGCGCCATTTCGCATAACGCACATCGAGCACCGGACGGAGCGAAGGCGTGGTTAAGCCCCAAAGCCGCTCAATTCGCGTTCCGAGCGCATCAATATCGCCCCGCAAGCCAAGTTGATCCAGCACCGCCAGTCCGGTCTGCTGCAGCATCAGGCCGGAGCCGATGGGCTTGGGCGTCTCGAACTGATCATAGATGCGAACCTTATGGCCGTCCCGGGCCAGAAAGGTGCCAAGCGCAAGCCCGCCAATACCAGCCCCAACGATCGCAATGTCCAGCGAACCTTTCATACGCGCTCCCCGCCTCACATCTGGGGCAGGATATTCGCATCATATGCAAAGGCGCCAGAGCAAAACGCGCCTGACCGACCAGAAAGGCGCGAAATCAACGCCCGGACTAGTGCAGGACTTTGTCCACGCTCAAATCAGAGTCCTTGGGCGGGAGCGCGAAGTCAGACCCAAATTCCTGCTCGGCACGCTGGGAGTCGCGCCGCTCGATATGGACCTGCAATTGATCATAGCCGCCAATATACGCGCCATCGATCCAGATCTGCGGCGTCGTGATCGGGGTTTTGGGTCCAACGATTGGCTTCACGCGCGCCAGCATTTCATACATCGCGCCCGGATTTTTTACGACATCATGATACTCGAACGGAATCCCGGCGGCCATGGCGGCCGCCTTGGCTTTGGTACAATATCCGCAATTCTCCTTGCCGAAGATGTGTGTGCCCTTGAGCGGGAAATGTTGCACATGTTCTGTCATCACGGCCTCGGCCAACAGACCGCGATTGATCGCGACGCCCTGGCTCAGCACTTTACCATTCAGCATCAGGACCGGGGCATGCCGGGCGCCCTGGAAGAATGCCTTGACCATATGGCTAAGCCAGTCGCGCACGATCAGCTCAACTTCGGCTGTCTTCAATTCGTTTTCCAGAACGTCTTTGACGATATCCGTGGTCAGTGTGCATTCCCCGCAAGGAATCTTGACCTTGAACGGACCCCATTTGCCGCCCCAGCGATAGAGCAACAATTTCGCCGGCTTGTGATCATAGGATTTCGGGGCCTTTACGCGCTTTGACATGGCTTCGCCTCCGCAGATTTTTTCAAGTCAGCCGTTTCGCGTCGCGGACGCTGCAAGGCGCTTCGCAGATTACATGGATCACGGTCTGACAGGCACCGCAGCGGGCCACTGGTATGGCGATAGAGCGAGATGGATCGTTCGAGGGCGTGGGACATGTGGAACTCCGTACAGCGTTGTTTCCTTCAAGCTAGAGACGCCGCCCATCACACTCAATTCACAGGCCGGTGTGCGGTCGACACATCCAGGTTAGCGGTCCGTGAGCCCTGCGACGCTGCGCGATGATTGTCACCGCGCCAAAAACTTCCTACCTGAGCAGCATGACCAAGACGCTCAAAATGCTCGCTGCGCAGCTCAATCCCGTGGTGGGAGACATCAAGGGAAACAAAGCCTTGGCGGAAACCGCCTATGCCGAAGCCCGGGACAAGGGCGCGGACCTGCTGGTTCTGTCGGAATTGTTCATTCTCGGCTATCCGGCGGAAGACCTGGTGCTGAAGCCTGCCGCGGTCGAACACTCCATGGCGGCGATTCATGACCTGGCCGAGTTGACGGCCAAAGGGCCCGCCATCCTGATCGGTTCGCCCTGGGCCGCGGATGGCAAGCTGTTCAATTCCATCCTCCTTTTGCAAGGCGGCGTCATTCGTACCCGATATGACAAGCGCGAGCTGCCCAATTATGGCGTGTTTGACGAGAAGCGCATTTTTGATCCTGGCGAAGGCGCACATGAAACCGTCGAGATGAATGGCATTCAGGTCGGCCTCGCGATCTGTGAAGACATCTGGTACGCGCGCGTCCCGGCGGCGCTGCATGCGGCGGGCGCTGAAGTCCTATTGGTGCCGAATGCCTCGCCCTGGCGGCGGACGGTGAATGCCGAGCGGCATTCCACGTTCTCGGCCTGGGCCAAGACTGGGGTGCCGTATCTGTTCGTCAATCAGGTCGGCGGTCAGGATGAGCTGGTCTTTGATGGCGCCTCTTATGCGGTCGACTTTGATGGCGCGGAACATCAATTGCTCGGCGACTTCGTGAGCGGTACGGCGGTCGTCACCTATGATGGCGACAGCCACCGTTTTGTACCGGCGGATGACCCGGCCAAACTGACCACAGGTTGGGAAGCGGAATATCGCGCCGCCACGCTGGCGCTCGGCGATTATGTCAACAAGAACCGGTTTCCGGGCGTCGTGCTCGGTCTGTCCGGCGGGATTGATAGCGCTCTGACGGCAGCCATGGCGGTCGATGCGCTGGGCCCGGATCGGGTCTGGTGTGTGATGATGCCGAGCAAGTATACCTCGTCCGACAGCCTTGAAGATGCCAAAGCTTGCGCCGAAGCGCTCGGCGTGCGCTATGACACGATCAATATTGCCCCTGGCGTTGGCGCCCTCGACGAGATGCTGGGCGCGGCCTTTGCCGAGACGCAGCCCGACACGACCGAAGAGAATATTCAGTCCCGTTTGCGCGGCCTGACCCTAATGGCGCTATCCAACAAGTTCGGCCATATGGTCGTCACCACCGGCAACAAATCGGAAATGGCCGTCGGCTATGCGACCCTCTATGGCGATATGTGCGGCGGCTATAATGCGCTGAAGGATTTCTACAAAACCGAAGTCTTCGCCTTGTCCCGCTGGCGCAACACGGCGGTGCCCCTGGGCGCCTTGGGGCCTGGCGGCGAGGTGATCCCTGATCGGATTATCACCAAACCGCCGAGCGCCGAATTGCGCGAGGACCAGAAAGACGAAGACTCGTTGCCGCCTTATGATGTGTTGGACGATATCTTGCGCGGCCTGGTCGATGGCGAAGAGGATCTCGACGAAATCCTCGCCCGCGGCCATGACGCCGCCACGGTGCGGCGGATCGAGCATTTGCTGTACATTGCGGAATATAAGCGCCGGCAAGCACCGCCGGGCGTGAAGGTCGGGTCGAAGAATTTCGGGCGGGATCGGCGTTATCCGATTACGAATAGGTTCCGGGATGATTGAGCGGGGATTAGGGCCTCAGAGGGTCTTTCTCGCTTCCGACCCAGACTCATAGTCTGCTATTTGCGTCATTGCGGACGTTGTTCCAGAAAAACCGTATAGTCTTCGGAGTCCGCCGGCCAATCATCAGCGTAGGTGAATCCCTCCAAAGCACACGTTCCATCCTGATCAACCCAAAGAATAAAACTCATCAATGACGTGTCATTCGGACTTTTCGCGGAAACGCCTTCTACTTTTCCTTCTTGCGCAGACATAGGACCAAGCGAACTCATCATGTCCGTATAGAAACCGGCGCCGGTCATTGCTCTATCGAGAACCTGAATGTGAGGGATATGTTGCCTCAGGTTCGGGATATACGGGTTCCGAACGTCGGCTAGTTTATCGATTACAGCCCGTTCCAGTTTCGTCATCTGGTTCATAGCCATATACTATCCGTCACGGCGAGAAGCTCAATGTCCTCTTCTGACCCAAAGCGGGCTTAGTTCTTCCCTCTCCGTATTCCTGACGCAAGTCAGGAATGCGGGACATTGTCGGAGCCTCTCGAACCGCGTTTTGCCCAGCTTGTCTGGGCAATCCAGCTTGAAATCTTGCAGTCAGACCGGGAGCGAACGCGTCTCTCCCGACCGAACAGCATGCCTGGATGCTGGGCCCCACGGACAAGCCGTGGGGAGCGTGATGGCGGATATGAGCTCAAACGCTTCACCGCTCATCCCGGGCTTGTCCCGGGATCTCTCTCGCAGGCTTCAGGACTTGCGGCACGAGATCCCGGCCTGCGCCGGGATGAGCGGATGATTGGGAGGTTATCCGCCCCCTACCCCGCTATCGCCGCAATCGCATCCGCCACCGCAACCGTCCGCTGCGCTTCTTCCAGGTGCAACAGCTCGGTCATCTTGCCATTCACCTTGAGCACGCCTTTGCCGGTATTGGCTGGATCCGCGAAGGCCGCGATCACGGCCTTGGCCTGATCAACATCTTCTGCCGCCGGGGCGAAGATCCGGTTGGCGGCGTCCAGTTGCGACGGATGGATCAGCGTCTTGCCATCAAAGCCCATCAGGCGGCCCTGCTGGCATTCCGCGCTCAGCCCGTCTTCATCGCCAATGCCATTGAACACACCATCAATCGCCAGCAGGTCATACGCCCGCGCCGCGGCGACGCTGAGGCCAAGCGAGGTCTGGAAAGCCGTGCGCGCTGGTGGATCATTCACCCCGCGCAGCTCCTTGGCGAGGTCATTGGTGCCCATCACAAAGGCGGTCAGGCGCGTGCGGCCGACGGCTTCGGCAATATCCTGAATATTGAGGATGGCCTTCGGCATCTCGATCATCACCCATAGCCCCATCTCGTCAGGCGCACCAGCGCGGCTCATCGCATCATTGAGGCGATCAATATCGCCGCCATCAATCACTTTCGGAGCAAGGATGGCATTCGGGCTGGCCGCCACTGCGGCTTTCAGATCGTCCAGCCCCCATTCCGTGTCGAGTCCATTGATCCGCACCACGACTTCGCGGTTGCCATAGCCACCTGCGGTCACAGCGGCGCACACCGTCTCACGCGCCTCCAGTTTGGCTTCGGGGGCCACAGCGTCTTCAAGATCGAAAATGAGCGTGTCCGCCGCCAGAGACTTGGCTTTTTCAAGCGCGCGGGGATTGGCCCCCGGCATGTACAGACAGGATCGGCGGGGGCGGTGAGCAGATGCAGACATAGCGTGTCTCCTTGACGAGCGAGATCGAACGCGACACGAGTGCCCGCTCACGCGCTTGAAATCAACTCTTGGCCCAGGGTTAAGCATGTCCGACACGATTCAGCTTCGTCCCGCCACGGCGACCGATTATGACACGCTCGGCGAGCTCATGTATGACGCGATCCACAATGGGCCGAGCCAATATACAGACGCTCAGTCGCAAGCCTGGATGCCGGTGCCGCGGCAAGGGTCGGACTGGCATGCGCGCCTCGCCAAACAGCATGTCATCCTCGCCGTTCAGGGTCATGCGATCCTGGGCTTCATGTCGATTGAGCCCGGCGGCTATGTCGATTTCGCTTATATCCGCCCGCGTGCTCAGGGCAGCGGCCTGTTCCGGCGCCTGTTTGCGGCCATTATGGAGCAGGCCGCCCTGGCAGGGGAAACCCAACTCTCCACGCATGCCAGCCTGATGGCGCAGCCCGCCTTTGCCGCCATGGGGTTCGAGATTGAATTCCACGAGACCGTTGAGGTAGATGGGCAGTCTTTACCGCGTGCGAAAATGGTGAAAACGCTTTAAGAGGCCGGCTATGACTGACTTTCCCATTTCCGGATTCACCGCACCCGGCTTCGAGCCGGTTCAGGAAGCGTTCGAAGCGAATTTCGCGGAGGATAAGGAACTCGGGGCCGGGTTCTCGGTCTTCCTCGATGGTGAGCTGATCATTGATCTGCATGGCGGATACGCTGATCGGCGCAAGGAAGAGCTGTGGGATGACCGCACGATCGTGCCCGTCTATTCAACGACCAAGCCGATTGCAGCTTTGGTTCTCGCGAGCCTCATTGATGCCCTGCCGGCCGGTTATGAAACCCCTGTCGCAGATGTCTGGCCGGCGTTTGCCGCGAATGGCAAAGACACGGTCACGCTGGCGCAAATGGTGTCGCATCAGGCGGGCCTGCCGGGCTTTGTTGAACCGATCGACCCGGCTCTGTGGCTTGATCCGGACGCCTGTGCGGCAGCGCTCGCGTCTCTCGCCCCGCTTTGGCCGCTGGGCTCAGCGCATGGCTATCACCCGCTCAGCTGGGGCTATCTGATTGGTGAAGTGGTCAAACGGATCGATGGCCGCACGCTCGGAACGATCTTGCGCGAGGATATTGCGGGACCTGCCGCCGTTGACTTCCAGATCGGCACACCTGCCAGCGATGACGACCGCGTCGCCGAAATCATGCGCCCACGCGCCCTGCCGGATCTTGGCGAGCTCAACGAAGCGACGAAAGCGGCCTTCCTGACCAAATGGGCGGCGCCGGATCGCGGCGGCGCGATCTGGCGGGAGATTGAAATCCCCTCGGCCAATGGCATTGGAACGGCCAAAGCCGTGGCAGAGCTCTATGGCATTTATGCGCATGGCGGTGAATTGAATGGCGCGCGTGTCATTCCGGAGGTCGCGTTCGAGGCGCTGACCCAAAGCCGGGTCAAGGGACAAGACCTTGTCCTGCCTTACATCACCGAATTCGCTGCTGGCGTGATGCGCAACAATCTCGGTCTGTATGGCCCGAACCCGGACACTTTGTGCCATTCTGGCTGGGGTGGATCCCTGGCGCTGGGCGATCCGGACCGCAAAATGAGTGCGGCCTATGTGATGAATCGCCAATCCAATAGCCTGCAGGCAGATCCGCGCGCGACGCGCCTGGTGAATTCTCTCTATGGTTGTTTATAGCGCAATCCCGAATTGAATCTCAAAACGGGATTCGAGACTGGCACGGCGATTGCTCAGTGTCTTTCGAGTTTGGAAGCTCCAAATCTCTCCTATTATGATTATCCTTTGCCCGGCCTTGTGCCGGGTTTCTTTTTTAGCGGACCGAACTGGCGGCGCGCGCCAGACGCCGAGCCTTGGCCTCGCCCATCAGACTGTCCAGGGTAAACACGATCAGGGCCGTCCAGATAAAGCCAAAGGCGATCGCGTGGACCAATCCGAACACTTCGCGGAAGACCAGCACGGAGATCAGAAATTGCAGTGTCGGCCCGATATATTGCATCATGCCTATGGTCGACAGTCGCAGCCGCTTGGCGGCGATAGCAAACAAAATGAGCGGGACGGCCGTGATCGGCCCCGAAGCGATCAGCATGGGAATGTCCCAACCGCCTTCGCCCATCCAGCGTCCGCCGGGCTGACCAACAAACCAGCCAAGCCAGATCAAGGCCAGCGGCGCCAGCAGAGCTGCCTCAACAACAAATCCGGCGCGACTGTCCACTTGCACCTGTTTACGGATGACCGAATAGAAGGCGAAGGTCATGCACAGAACCAGCGCCACCCAGGGCAGATAGCCCAGCGCACTTGTCATGACCGCCACACCGACCGTCGCCAGCGCGACAGAGATCCATTGCGCCGGACGCAAGCGTTCAGAAAAGAAAACGGCGCCGATCAGAACATTGATCAAGGGATTGATATAATAGCCAAGGCTCGCCTCCATGACGCGTTCCTGGCCGACCGCCCAGATATAGACGAGCCAGTTGACGCCGATCAAAGCCGCCGAAACGGTGAGCCACAGGACATGCTGCAGGGTCAGCGCTGCGCGCAATTGCTGCCAGTTGCGTGCGATGACGATCAGGATCAGTCCGGTTGGTACGCTCCAGATGATCCGATGCGCCAGCATTTCTTCGGGCTGGATATGGTCCAACGCTCGAAAATAGAGCGGCAGGCAACCCCATATCGTGTAGCAACCGAGGCAGCATAGAAATCCAAGACGAAGTGTGGCGCTCATGCCGGGGGCAGTATCGCTTTTTGCCAGACATAGCCACCCGCTGTTTGTGGGGCGAGGTATGAGAAATTTTCGCCAGCAGAAACCCGGCACTTTTCAGCGCCGGGTCTCCGCAATGAGATAAGCGTTTCCGGGCTTAAAGGTCGCCGCCGCCCCAGAGGACAGAATAGGCTTCGCAGTGGACCAGAACGCTGTTGAAATCGTCGAGATTGACGCCAGCCGGGACTTCATATTCCTGCGTGCCTTTGGTGGTTTTCAGCTCGCCAATATTGATGGCGCCATTAACGGCGGTTTTGCCGGTCACGTCAGCCACGGTTTGCGGGGATAGAAAGATTTTCAGGTCAGGACCGTTGGCTGCGCGGAAATCCTCGCCAAACACGATAAACGTCTTGTCACCGCGCTGAACGACTTCCCAGGCGCCTTTCAGTTTCTTTTTCTTTTTGACGAATGTGCCGGATGGCAGTTCAGCCGCAACGGCGACTGAGGCGGTCGCGGTTTCAGCAAACGCGGCAGGGGCGCAGGCGGCAACGCCGGTCAGGCTAATGGCGAGCGCGGCAGCGAGGGGAGAGAGACGGATCATGGTTTTTTCCTTCGTGTGTTTTGTGTTTGGCCGGTTTTGGCTTGACCGCTACTTAGGAGACGTTCCGCGCACACGCCAATCACTGCTCATCACGGGGACGTGCGCGGTTTGTGAGGACATATTCTAATCGACACCAGGGCTGGTATGCCGGCGAGCGAGTGGATAGGAATACGTCATGACGATACTACGCGCCGCCTGCATCCAGATGCGATCCACTGCGGAAGTCGCTTCCAATATCGCTGCCGCGACTGCGCTCATTGAAGCCGCTGCAGCTGAGGGCGCGACCTTTATCGCGACCCCCGAAATGACCAATTTGTTGGATATCAGACCCGGCCAGGCCCGTTCCAAGGTCAAGGCCGAAGCGGATGATGATTGCCTCAAGGCCTTGTCGGAGCTCGCGCGCGGTCTGGAAATCACGCTTCTCATCGGCTCGCTCGCGATTGCCTTGCCGGACGATAAGCGATTTGCCAATCGCTCTTATCTGATCAGTCCCGATGGCGAGATCCTGGCGCGTTATGACAAGATCCATATGTTCGATGTCGAAGTCGGTGACGGGCAATCCTATCGTGAGTCCCGGGCGTATCGCGCGGGGCGAACCGCCAGCCTTGCCGAGACGGCGATGGGCCGCGTCGGCATGACGATTTGTTATGATGTACGCTTTCCCCATCTTTATCGCACGCTGGGTCAGGCGGGCGCCGATCTGATCACGATCCCGTCCGCGTTCACGCGCGTCACGGGCGAGGCGCATTGGCACGTTCTCGTGCGGGCCCGCGCGATCGAGACCGGCAGCTTCGTGCTCGCCCCGGCTCAGGGCGGCCATCATGAAGACGGACGTGAGACCTTTGGTCATTCGCTGATTGTCTCTCCATGGGGCGACATCCTCGCGGAAGCGGATCATGATGAGCCGGGCTATATCATCGCAAACCTGGATCTGGCTGACATTGCCAAGGCACGCGCACGCATCCCGGCCCTGCACAATGACCAGGCTATCGCGCTGGGCACGACAGAAAGCTGATCGTCAGCCTGCGAGTTTTGCGGGTACGATGCGAACTGAATTGTATCGGAAAAGCAATTGGTGCCCAGAAGAGGACTCGAACCTCCACGTCCATAAGGACACTACGACCTGAACGTAGCGCGTCTACCAATTCCGCCATCTGGGCACGAAAATGGAATGGCGCGTATACAAGCGGAATCGCGCCAGCGTCAACGGTCAATATGACAAGAGCTGCGACGCTGGCGCGCTCTACGCTATGCCAGATTAACCGGTGCGGGAAAATCCACTCGGTTGCATCATGGCATAGAGCTGGTCCTTGAGCAGCATGCGCTCGCGCCGCAGGGCGAGTTCGGTGACGTCTGCGACGGGTTGAATCCGCTCTTCCATGCGATGAATGGTGCGGTTTATCTCGTGATACCGGTCGGCCAGTCGGGCAAAATGCGGACTGGTGCG
>JBCBBC010000053.1:0-25165 GCA_038532145.1 Pseudomonadota bacterium
GTTTCAACTTTCGCGCCATTTTCCAAAGATCGGTGCACCGGGCATCGATCTGCGATTTCGAGCATGCGTGAGCGCTGCTCGTCGTCCAAATTCCCTTCTACCTCAATATAACGCGTGAAGACATCGATTCGGTCTGCCGGACCGCAGTCGACGCAATCATCCGCATGACGTTTCGCATGATCGATACTGACGCTGACGCGATCAACCGGCCATTTCTTGCGATTGGCATACATGCGCATGGTGATTGAGGTACAGGCGCCGAGGCCAGCGGCGACCCAGGCATACGGATCCGGACCGGTATCGGCCCCACCATAGGTTGCAGGCTCATCCGCGAAATAGCGCCGTCCGCCAATCAGGACCTCGTTCTGGTAGGGTCCATTCTCGCCCGTCTCGCGAACGATCACCTTATTGAGCTGCGGGGTCGTTTCCGCGGCCACCGCTTCTGCTTCGATATAGCGGGCGCTCCAACCGGCAATCACATCGATGACAAAGCCGGCGTCGGACTTGCCGGTCAGTAAATGATCCGATCGATCCAGACTGACAAAACTCTTGGGGTGTCGGGCCGCCATGAACAGGTCGGTCGCATTGTCGATGCCGACAACTTCGTCCGCCGGCGCATGCAGGATGAGCAGCGGCTTGCGCAGCGATTTCACTGACGCGAGCACACTGGATTGGCGCAAATCGTCGAGGAATTCACGGCTCAGCGTGAACGGACGTCCGCCCAGATTGACCTGCGCGCGGCCCGCCGCTTCGATCTCCGGAACGCTTTGTCTGAACTGTTCAACGACATGGCCCGCATCCGACGGCGCACCAATCGTGGCGACCGCTTTGACACTGTCCACCGCATTGGCGGCGACCAGAGTGGCCGCGCCGCCAAGCGAGTGTCCAATCATCAAACTGACCGGGCGACCCGCAGTGGCCATCCAGTCAGCGGCGGCCACGAGGTCAGCCACATCGGAGGAAAACCCGCTGGTGGCAAAATCACCTTGCGAGTCGCCAAGGCCGGTAAAGTCAAATCGCAGGACGCCGATCCCGCGCTCTGCCAGACCGCGGGCGACGCGGCTCGCTGCAAGGCTCTTCTTTGAACAGGTAAAACAATGGGCAAAGATCGCCCACGCGAAGGCGGTCTGATCCGGCACTTCCAGAACGCCGGACAGGGTTTCGCCCCGGGCATTCGAAAATTCGACTTTCTGGCTCTGCATCGGCCAACTCCATCTCTCTCAATGATAGATAAGATGGCCTGTCAGGACCGCCAATCAACAGGCGATCTCATTGTCGTGATCAGCTGCCGCTTTGCGATGGCGACAGGCCTTCCAGTTCTTTCGGCTGATAATTCTCATCATGCTTGGCGAGAATCTCTTCGGCGATGAAAATATCAGAGCCCATTTCAAACCGTCCGGTGGCCACGACCCCCTCGCCTTCGCGGAACAGATCCGGCACCAGTCCGGTATAAGAGACGCGGACGGTTTCACCCGATCCATCCTCGATCGTGAACAGGATTTCTGCGCCGGCGCCATTCTCGCGTGAACCGACCGCGACAAAGCCGCCGACGCGGATTCGCTGTCCGGCCTCCGGCATACCACGCTCGACCAGCAATTGCGGCGTATAGAACAGGTCCGCATGCCGCTGCAGCGCGGTCGAAGCCAGCACACCGGCCGCGATGATCAAGACCGCCGCGGCGCCGACCGCATAAAGACGTTTGGTTCGAGCTCTCATACGGGTCCTATACGCCGAATTTGTCAGATAGGCCCTGCGGCACGTTGCTCATGCCCGGCGCAATCGCACCGTCGCCCGAAGTCCACCTTCGGGACTGGCATCCAGGGTCAGGCTGCCCCCATTCATACCGGCAATATCCGCCACGATAGACAGGCCGAGGCCGGTGCCGGGCGCCGTTTCGTCGAGCCGCACACCGCGTTTCACCGCTTCCTCACGCTCTTCCGGAGAAAGACCCGGCCCATCATCATCAATCGAAATGGCGACCATGCCATTGCCATCATGCTCGGCGTGAACGTGCACCCGCGAGGCCGCCCATTTACAGGCATTGTCGAGCAGGTTGCCGAGAATCTCTTCCAGATCCTGTTGCTCCGTGCGGACGTATAGACCACCGGGCACTTCAACGGTGACGGATTTGCCATCGGCCGCGAATAATTTGTTCATCACGCGGGCAATGCCTTGCACGGCCTCACTCACCTGCGACCGGACCCCCAGAGCTTCCGCCCGGGCGGCAGCCTGCGCTCGGCGCAGATAGTGGTCAACATTGGACCGCATGGCTTCCGACTGGCGTCGCACCACGGAATCGAGCTGCGTCTCGCCCTTGGCTTCATTGCGCAAGACCGCCAGCGGTGTTTTCAGGGCATGGGCCAGATTTCCAACATGTGTACGTGCGCGCGACACCACAGCGCGATTGTGATCGAGCAGCTTGTTGAGCTCCTCGCTCAGCGGTTGCACTTCAGCAGGATAATCACTGGACAGCCCCGCCTGCCGACCTTCGCGAATTTCGGTAATGTCTGATTGAATGCGATCCAGCGGCCGCAGCGCATAGCGCAGTCCAAGCGCCATCGCCAGGAGTGTCCCGCCAGCCAGCGCCATCATCGCGACCAGAAGAATGGTCCGCAATCGATCAACGCCTGCCATGGACAAGGTGCGGTCGGACGCCGCCACCAGCAGGACGGGATTGGCGCGCTCAGGATAAGTCGTCGCTTGAACGGTGATCCGGACCGATTGTTCCGCCGGCCCCGCGCCGTTCGCGCTGATGATTTGCCCCGGACTGACCAACGCCTGTTCTTGCAAGTCTATAGGAATTTCAAGCGTTTCATCGAATACACTTCTTGACGTGATATCGCCGACCAGTTCGCCATTCTCGTCGACGGCGACGATCAACCAATATTTGCCGGACAGAGGCACAAGAAAGCGCGGATCTGGCGGATGGCGATCCTCAATATCCTCGATCCGGCCCGTGCCATCATCGAGCGGGCGAATGGCCCGCGCCAGGGTCTGGATCGTCGCCGCATGCTCATCATCGAGAATGTTCAGCGTTTCCGCGCGATAGACGGCGGTCATCGCCAACACGCCGCCAACCACCAGCAGCACGCTCCACAATAACGCGCCGAGCAAAAGTCGGCGCGCCAGAGAAAGTCGCTGAAATCTGTTCCTGGGAGGCGCGGCTGTATCCATACAGATCGACGCGCCCGGCCTAGGTCACCATGCCTGAGCGTTCGTCTTCAGGCACTACCAGACGGTAGCCGAGCCCGCGCTCGGTCTGGATGCGATCATTGCCGATCTTCTTGCGCAGACGGCCAATGAAAACTTCGATTGTGTTCGAGTCACGGTCAAAGTCCTGGTCGTAAATATGCTCGACCAGTTCGGTCCGCGGCACGACCCGGCCCTGATGATGAATCAGATAGCTCAACACCTTGTATTCGTGGGCGGTCAGTTTGATCGGCTCACCATTCACGGTCGCCCGCGCCGCGCGCGTATCAAGGCGCAACGCCCCAGCTTCAATTGCCGCAACCGCGTGTCCGGAGGCGCGGCGCAACAGAGCGCGCAAACGGGCCAGAACTTCCTCTGTGTAGAAAGGCTTGGTGACGTAGTCATCTGCGCCGGCATCAAAGCCCGCGACTTTCTCACTCCAGCGATCGCGCGCTGTGAGAATCATGACGGGGAATGTCTTGCCGTCCTCGCGCCAGCGTTCGAGGATGGTGACACCGTCCATTTTCGGCAGGCCCAGATCCAGGATCACAGCATCATAAGGCTCGGTATCGCCCAGGAAATGACCGTCTTCTCCATCGGCGGCCAGATCTACGGCATAGCCGGCATGGGTCAGGGCATCAGCCAATTGACGGCGTAAATCCGCCTCATCTTCAACGACAAGAATTCTCATAGCTCTACCTTAGTTAGAAGACAGGATTCGTCCAGTTTTCGCGTCGACGGTTACCTGGATTCGCTCACCTTTGTCGGTCATCCAGTCGATTACATAGACCTGGCCGCCACCGCGATTGTAAAGATTGGCATCGACCTGATAGCCGCCATAGCGGTTTTTGAGGCGCCGAAAGATATCGCGCAGCGGGATAACATCGCCCTTGTCCCGGGCATTTCGGGCTTCATCGGCCGAAAACGAATTGCCGTACTTGCCCTGTGCCATGACAGGCAGAGGGGCGGCTGCGACGGCAGCAACAAGCAGGATGGCGAGCATCTTTTTCATAGTGACCCCCATATGCGCCAATTCCTCTGAATGGTTTGTGAATATTATGAACGGATTTCAGTCATCCGTCATATCCGCGCGCCCAGTCCTTCAATCCTGAATTCCTTGGATCTTCGATGACCACTTCCAGTCGGGCATACAAGTTACCGGGTTTGCTTTTCAATTGAATGCCCTTGCCGCGCAGCCGCAAAACGGACCCGGTATTGCTGCCTTCCGGAATTTTCAGCGCGATCGGCCCCATTGGCGTTTCGACATCGACCTGTCCACCCAGCAGAGCGGTTTTGAGCGGCACAGGCACGATCATGCGGATATCATTGCCGTCTCGGGACCATAATTTGCTCGGTCGGACACTAATCTCCAGGATAGCATCGCCTGGCGGCCCGCCGCTTTTTGTCGTTTTGCCCTGGCTCTTCAGGCGCAGGGACTGCCCCGTATCGATGCCGGCCGGTATTGTAATATTCAAAACCCGGCCATCCGCCATTGTCATTTCACGCCGCGCGCCGAGGATGGAGTCCTCGAACGAAATCTCGACGCGATAGCGCATATCGGCCCCTTTTTTCGGGCCTGGACGTCGGCGCCCACCGCCAAACATGCCGGACAGGATGTCCTCAAAAACGTCGCCTTGCGAACCGGCATGCGGCCGGGACTGTCCGCCAAATCCGGGATCACCGCCAAATCCCGGGCCTGGACCTCGTCCATAAGCCTGACCGCGGCCAAACCCCTGAGCCTGTTCGAATCCCCGCGGATTGCCATCGGCATCAATCTCACCACGATCATATTGCCCGCGCTTTTGTGGATCGCTGAGAATTTCATACGCCGCCGAAGCCGATTTGAACGTCTCGGCTTTGACGGCATCATCCGGATGCAGATCGGGATGCGTTTCCTTGGCCTTACGTTTATAAGCGCGCCGAATATCGTCTGCACTGGCAGATCGCGTCACGCCGAGTATGTCGTAAGGGTTTTTGCTCATTCGCAATCAGGTTCCGGGACTCATCCCGTCTACACTTAAGCGGCCTGTCAGCGAATGCAAAGCTATTCCCCCAGCAGCAGGTGCGCGTCGCCAACCCTCGCTAAGGTGAATAGGTGTGGGTCACCAGGTCCATCGTTCCGATTTTCCAGAGCAGCGGTACATTGATCTGATGCGACCCCAGTGAAATCGTCCGTAACCGGTCATTGATGATCACCACAATCGAATCGGCGCTGATCGCACCTGCGAGGGTCTCCGAGAGCCCCCGTAACAAGCCTGACAGACGCCATTGATCCGGGCCGGTCAGGCTGGCATTGGTCCAGCCGATCACTTCCCAGCCCGAGGCCCGGGCGATGGCCAGTCGATTGGCCCCGTCCAGAACCGCTGCCCGGTCGGCTGAACTCAGATCGCCGCCAGGGATCGAGACTTCGAGCACGCTCGTATCGTCCCATTGCCCCGCTATTCCTGCACTGAGGCTTGATGTTGACCGTCCGATCAGCGCTGGATTGCGGATCGTCGCTTTGGTTTTGAGGCTTTGCAGCGTGGCCCCCACTTTCACCTCAATCGGCGCGCCCCAGGGATCGCCCGTGACAGCCAGCACCGGCCCGCTGACGCCGCCGTCCAGGAGGCCGGGAATATCGAGAATTTGAAACGCCAGATCTGCCGGATGGGTGGCCGGGTCCCCGAGGTCAGGAATCTCGATCGCGCGCGCGGATACGGGTGCCGGGGCTTGCGCCCGCAGAACAAGGTCGCGGACGATCAGCGAGTCTTCCATTCGCTCAACCCGCCAGTCGCGGCCCTCAAACTGGATCGCGGAAGCGATGTCCAAATCGAACGCCTCACCGGGTGCCAGGTTCAGGCGAAGGATGTTTTCGGCAAGGCTCTGCTGATAGATCGTCTCGGCCAGGATGCGCGCCCGGCCCTCAGTCAGGACCAGCGGCAAGGCCACCCGACTGACGAGATCCCGATCCGCCGTTGGATCGCGATATTCCACCATGCCGGGCTGATAGGAGAAATCACCCGAGATGTAAGTCAAGGCGACGGCACTCGGCTTGTCTTGCGACACCGCGTGAAGCTCACGACGCGTCCCATCAATCACGCGCGCATCGTCCAGTGTCATCTCGGCGACATAGGCATGGTTCTGGGCCACCAGACAAGACCCGGACTCGCGCACCTGAAAATCAAAGGCGAGGGTCAACGGAGACAGCGCGGATGCCAGAGATGTTATCCCCTCCACCGCATAGCCATCGACCACGCCGTTCAGCCCGGACACGTCCAACGTCGCCCCGGCCTGCTGGCCCAAATCCTCAACCAGGTCAGCCAGTTCAACCAAACTGGTGCGCCCGTTCAGCCAGTGCCCGAATTGCCAGTTCTCACCATCGCTCCAGACAGTGTCCCGCGCTGGAAAATCAGGCCAGGGACGCCCATCCCAGGCCCAGACCAGGACCTGTTCGATAAAGGGCTGGGTTTGCCAATAGGGCAGCGCGGCAGCCAGTGCACGGCGCTGGATCAGATCATCCCGCGTACCATTGGAATAGAATGGCAGCGCGCTCTCGCTGCTTTTGGGATCGACGAAGACGTTTGGCGCATTGGTGCCCTTATCCACGGCCGGAATACCGATCTCGATCAGGCGCACCGGCTTCAGCCCGGCGCGCCAGGCCGACGGCGTGGCAGCCCGTACGCCGCCCGGGCGTGGATAATGGTCAGCGCTCCACCAGCCCGCCAGGTCCTTGGCCCGGAACACCCAATGTTCGGCGCTGGCGCCATCAATAATCGGACGCCGGATCTGGGCATCGCGATCGCCCTCAGAACCATAATACCAATCATAGGCTTCGCCACCGGCCAGCTGGCTCAACAGATAATCGGCCGCATCTGCACCTGAATATCCCGCGAGCGCATCAAGATGATCCGTCCCATCGCGCCAGTCGCCCATGGGCGGATACCAGTCGACACCCACGAAATCCACGTCGTCCGAGGCCCAGAGCGCGTCGAGCGGGAACAGGACATCCCGGCTGCCATCGCCCGGCGCATAGGCACCATATTCGGTCCAGTCGGCGCGGATACGAAGATCTCCTATGCCGCCGACAATCGCCCTGACCTCGGCGGCAATACTCTGAAGCGCCTCGACAAAGGGAAACCGACCCTGGTTATCGCGAACGCGGGTCAGGCCAATCATTTCAGAGCCAATCAGGATCGTATCAACCCCGCCCGCCTGCATTGCCAGACGCGCATGGTGCAGGATGAAATGGCGAAAGCCAAAGCCGCCATCGGCACCGACAAACGCTTCGATCTCCGTGCGCGCCGCGGCGGACTTGTCGCTCGACACGGTAATCCGTCCGCGCCACGGAAAGGACGGCTGCCCGACCCAGCCGCGCGGATCCGGCAGGCCATTATTCGGAGGCACATCCATCAACAGGAAGGGCGACAGGGTGACCGCAATGCCAGCAGCTTTTAGAGCCGCAATGCCCTCCAGAACCGCATCATCCGCCGGTGTGCCGCCAAAATTCGGGCTGCCTTCCGTCTGCGAGATCAGGTGCGCGGCATCGCGCTCCGTCTGATCAACGCGCCAGGCATAAGGCACAGTCGTCCGATCGCGCTGTTCGACGCCGGGGCGTAATCGGCACATCCCGGCGCGCAAATCATTGCCGAACCAGGCCACCGTCAGCGCGGCGTCTTTCACTTGGGGCAAGTCCCGCTGCAGCTGATCAAGCGAGAGAGCGAAGTCCGCTTCGCCACGCGAATTGTTCAGATTCAGGGTTGTCTCAATCCCGGGGAACCGACGTTCGCGAACAATCGACGTCGCATAAACAAACTCTCCCGATGCCGGGATGATATTCACACCTCCCACCGTCGCCGCGAGCGCATCAGTCGCACGATCGCCTGCGCGAATAATTTCAAATGATAGTTGCGGCAGGCGATTGCCAAAGGCGTCCAGCGGCAAGTCTTCAAATACAATATAGGCCGTATCGCGATAGGCCGGCACCGCCCCGGCTCCTTCAATGGCTTCGATCAGCGGATCCGGCATCTGGTCGCTTGTGCCGGGATAGAGTCGCCAGGTGACATCGCCAAGCGCGAACAGGTCCCCATTGGCCCAGACCCGGTCAATCCGTGTGATCGGCCCCTGACACAGCGCCACCGCAAAACTGACCGAATAGGTGTAATCGATCAGCTCAGGTCCACCCTTGCCCGCTGCGTGTTCGCGGCGCGCCTCCTTGAAACGCGACGCCCAGATCACCTGCCCGCCGACCCGCATGCGGCCATAGACTCTCGGCAAGCCAGCCCCTTCCCGGCTTTCCATGAGGTGCAGCGACTTGATCCGCGCGCCTTCGCTGGGCGGCGTCAGGGCACGATCAATCGCGCGGCCGGCATAGCGGCCGAGCGTCTGGCCTATCGCCGCCCCCGAAAAATTCTGACCGAACAGGGTGACGCCATTCGGCAACAGCGCCGCGCCTGCCAGGCTGCCAATCGGAGACAGTACAATCTCACCCATCCCGGCCCTCCTCTTCTATATGGTCCGGCCATTGGAACGCGGCCGCGCAGCGCCGTTGCCACCAGGGCACCAGACGGGTCTCGCAGACCGCGCGTCCCCAATAGGCATGGATCAATCGATCCGGGGCTGAGAGGATACCGCAATGCTTGGCCGGATGGCCAAGCCCGATGCGAAACAACAGGACATCGCCTGGCTGCTGATCACCCAGCGGGATTTCAATCAGGTGCTGACGGGCCGCCGCCAACAGAGTCTCTTGCTTCAGGGCTTCAGCCCAGTTCGGCGTATAAGGCGGCATGGTTTCCGGCTCTGGCCCGATCAGTTCACGCCAGACCCCGCGCAGCAGGCCGAGGCAATCAGCCCCCGCGCCTTTGCGACTGGCCTGGTGGCGATAAGGCGTGCCAAGCCAGGACCGCGCGCAGGTGATAATGTCGTCGCGGGTCATCTTTTGCTGCCATCATTGCCGTTCGCCGCGGGTCCGGACAGAATGAAGTCATTGCCTGGCAGATGCGGAAAGCCACGAAAATTCTCTGTATTGGCAAACATGTCGCGGCACGTTTCAAAGCGGCGATCGCAGGTCCGTCCATTCGCAGAGAGACCGCACCGATCATCGCCAAGCACCGCATCACACTGGCGCTGCAAGACCCGCCCGAGCGGGCGCTGCAAAGCCGCCATTTGCGACACGAGCTCGGCCTGAAACGTGCCCTGTTCGGACACCGTGATGGCACCGAGCGAGCCGCTCCAGACATGCAGACCGCCAAGCTCCGGCGCCTGCCAGTCGACGCGATAGACGGCAATCTCGCAACCATCCCAAAGACCGTTGCGCAAATCCTCTGCCTGAATGGCGTCGCTGGAGAGTATGCCGGACGCCGACACGGTTCCGGCCTGCAAGTCGGCGCCGCGAACAAATCGGTCCGTCTCCCATGCGGCGCCTGGCGTATAGGCGACGCCTCCAAGGTTCAGGGTCCGATCGTGACTGGTCAAACCAAGGACCAATCCATCCTGGCGCGTCAGCCGCCAGCAAAAGCAGAGGGTCAGGACCTCCTCATGCAAGCGCGCGCGCAAGGCCTCGGTCGCTTCAATCATGACGCCCCCTCCGGAAGCTCGACCAGAGACAGCGTAACAATCCGGCCGGCGCCATAAGCATCGATCACAACCTGGATGTGATCGCTGTCGAACCGCACAGCGCAATCAAACTCAAACCCGGCCGTGAGGACGGCATCGATCGCCGGCGCCGTGTCGAATGAGATGAGGCCGGCACGGGTATCCACCGACCAACCCGTCTCTATCCGCGCGCCATCCATTCCGAGCTGGATGGTGCCAGCGACAGGTTTGGAAATGACACGCGCAACGCCCGCCTGCGTTTTCCGCAACTGGAACGTCCGGGTCTCGCCGTCGCCTGTGCCGAGCGCTTGATCGTCAAAAGCAATCTCGCATCCGGGCGGACAGCTGGCATGATCGGCCGGGTCTCGAAACCGGAACCCGTGCAACCGACCGGCTTGCGCGTCAAAGAACGCAACCAGGCTTTGCAATTGCGCCAGATCGGTGATCGCGCTCCCGACCTCCCAGCGACGACGTCCGAGCGACCAGGACGAATTGCGCACCTCTTGTCCGCTGGCCAGGGTCACCACATCGGTACGCCATTCCGGACCACCAACGGCGCCAAGCGCCAATGGCATTGGAAACTGAACCTCGTGAAAGGCCATCACGCTTTCGCCTCCGTTAGAATGCGCAGATGCAGCAGGCCGCGCTGGCTCTTTCCATTGCCAGGGCGCCGCGCTTCATCAACGCTGACGGCGACGTGCACGATGTTTTGAGTGGTCAGGGTCAAGGAAAGACGTTCGACTGCCGCCCGCAAAACACCGAGCAGAGTCTTTGTCGATTCCAGACTGGTTTGCCTTGAAAGGACGGCGAACTGAATCGTGTGCTCGAGCCGCCGCCGCGCCACGCGATCCGCGGTCTGACTGTCATGCTGGTGTAGCCTCACATAGGGAAACGCAGGCGCCGATGTTTCGGCATCAAAGATCCGAGCCGGGTGGCCCAGAACGGCCTGAACCTCCGTATCCGCCCGCAAGGCGATCAAAAGCGCGTGCGCCAGTTCGGGGCCGCTCTGCGTCAGGAAGGTCGCAACCCTCACAGGCGGACCTCCTTGCGGGCATCGAGTATGGCCTGCACCTCGCGCGGCAGTCCGCCTTGATGGTCGAAAGCAAACGCGTTTGGCACGCGCGCACTGTACATGGCCGCGATCAGACGCAGCAGCGCTCCCTGCAAGTCCTCGGGCACGTCGGTTGCTGCGCCAAAACCGGCGGTCACATCAATTTCAATGCGTGCGCCCGCGACCAGCGTCGGCAAGCGGCTCCAGGGGCGCAGGCAAAGGCGCCCGCAAACCAGCTGAAAGGCATCTGAATGATCCGTTTCAGCCTCGGAGGCATCGACCAGCCGAACACGGTCCAGCTGCTGCACCGGGGCAATGGGTAGTCGACGCCCGGCCCCGCGCACCTCATTCGGCCACTCAGCCCAGGTCACGCGCACGGAGCGCACCACCAGAGCCAGCCCGGCGACTTGCTCCAATCGCGTCACCGCAGACTGCATCAAGTCTGCGAGCAAAGCATCTTCTGTATCATGTCCGATGCGCAGGAAGGCTTTGATCGCGTCGAGCGACAAGGGCGCTTCCACCGGAGGGGTCATCTCCATCAGTTTGGTCATTTGCATGTCTTTCAGAGTCAGGGTGGAGCGCGGGTGTCCCCAAAACCGCGCTAGAACACCATCAGCTTGATCGCGTCGAAATTCTGGACGCCACCGCCAACACGTTTGGTCGTGTAGAACAGGACATACGGCTTCTGCGAAAACGGATCGCGCAGCACGCGTGCGCCCTGCCGATCGGCGATCAGATAGCCGCGACGAAAATCGCCAAAGCCGATCGCTGGCTGGCCACCGCCAATGTCTGGCATGTCTTCCAGTTCTGTGACCGGATAGCCAAGAATGGTGGCGGCGGCACCTGCTGTGCCTGGCGCCCATAAATAGCGGCCATCGCCATCTTTCAGCTTACGGACACTTGCCGCGGTCTTGCGGTTCATCACAAAGCGACCATTGACGCGGAATTGCGATTTCGGCGTATGAATGAGATCGATCAATTGATCGCCTGCAGCCGCCTGACTGAAATCACCATCAACGGTGCCAATCCGACCCCAGCTATGCGATGTCTCGTCGACCATTGTGTAGGACAGGAACCCCTTGGGTTTGCCATTGCCATCGCCGCTGACAAAGGCGGCGCTCTCCTGCAGGCTGAAGGCAGTATCGACTTCATCCGCGAGCCAGGCATCAATGTCGGCATAGGCATCGTCGAGCAGGGTCTGCGTTGCCGCCGGCATCGCATAGAGCTCGCCAGCCGGAAACTCCAGGAGGGACAGACCCGCGGTGCTGGTCTCGGACCGCGCCTCTGTCTCGCCGGCCCATTGCGCGCCAACGCCCAGCGAGACCGGTTTGCGATACACGCCGGCAGAGGTTTGCCGTACCGTCGCGATCTGGCGCAGGGGAGAGCTTTGCTGCAACCGCGCTTCGATCAGACGATCCAGTTCTGGCGGCGCCACATAGCCGCCCTGGCTGTCGGTTCCGACGGACAAGGCCTTGGTGTCGAGCTGTGCCAGGCCGCTTTCATCGCCGCGGCGCAGATAGCGCGACCAGGCCTCATTCCGATCCGGCTCGATCGGTGTGCCGGGGTCGTCTGCCGGGCGCGCCGCTTTGAGGCTGAGTCGATCAATCCGGCGATCGAGTTTCAGCAGTTTTTCATCCAGCAGCGGGTCACTTGCGCCTTTGGCTTCAATTTCTGCGAGGCGGGCATCATTGGCCTGTTTATAGGCTTCAAATGTCGCCATCATCTGCGCCGCAAGTATTGCCGCGTCGCCCGTTTGGGCCTTAATTTCCTTGGTCATGGTTTCTCCTTTAATGACTGTTTTCCAATGGGTTTGAACCGGGCCGCATCAAGCATCGGTTCGGACACCAATGAGATTTCGATCAGCACCAGCTTGCGTAAGGTGCGCCCGCCTTCAGGACGCTGGGTCCAGATCAGCGGACGGAAGCCGATCGACAGTCCTGATAAACCGCGCAGGATCAGTGCTTGAGCGATCGGGGCTTCGACCAGGCCACGCACGAACAGGCCGCGACCATCCTCGATCAGACGCACCCATCGCCCGGCAATTGCGCCGGCTCTGTGTTGCAGCAGCATCGGGACGGGGCCGGACTGGAGCGATTGGGCGAAGGCCCCGGCGCGTACAATGTCGCCGATCCGGTCCTGGACACCGAACACGGACGCATAGCCTTCGATCAAGAGCGGCTCTGTCGGCCTTTGCACGGCCTCGGCGCGGAACGGCGTCATGACCGATCCACCTTAGCTTCGATCCGGTCGAGCTGTGCCTGCAACGCATCCAGACGCGCTTCCAGCCGCGCGAGGCGCTCGGCGACGGGGCGCGTGTCGGCCATGTATTGCTCCAGGACGTCAATCCGCTCCGCCGCGGCGCCGGCCCAGATCAAGGTCGAGGCGGCTTGCAGCGCCAGCGCGACCAGGACAGCAATACTGATCTTGCGCTCCGTCATTGCGACAGCCCCAGCAGTTTGCGTTTCTCGTCATCGCTGAGGAAATCCGCCGCCCCAACCCGCGCCCAGAGGGCATCGCGTTCGCTGGCAAAGGCAGGCACGGTGTCGAGTTCCGGCTGAATGGAAACGCCGTCAAACCGGCCGCGCAGCCAGACCATCAAGGCACCCGCCGTTTTCTGCACCAAAGGCAGCACGGTCAGTCGCCAGAAGGCCGCATGCGCTTCCTTGTAAGTGGCATAGGTATTGTCGCCCGGAATGCCGAGCAGCATGGGCGGGACGCCAAAGGCGAGCGCAATCTCACGCGCCGCGGTGGACCGGGTCTCGGCGAAATCCATCTCGACCGGCGACAGGCTCATCGGTTGCCAGTCGAGCCCGCCTTCCAGCAAGAGCGGCCGCCCGGCATTGGCGGCGCCCGTATGTTCCTCGGTCAGCTGTGCTTTCAGCCGATCAAACTGCTCGTCATTCAGGCGCGCGCCATCCTTGCCATAAAGCAAGGCGCCCGATGGCCTGGCCGCATTGTCGATCAGCGACTTGGCCCAGCCCGCGGCACCATTATGGATGTCGAGCGATTTGCGCGCCGCCGCCAGGGGCGACAGGCCGTAATGCGTGTTAGCGGGATTGTAGAGTTTCAGGTGAAGCACCGTGCTCCAGCCATCGGGAGCTGGCGCAATCCGGCGCTCGCCCTGTTTCAGTTTCACGGTGTACCCGGCCAGCCGCCCCTGCGCATCCTGGCGCACGCGGACAGCCTCGACTTGCAGCGCGTAGAGCCCGCGTGGCACGGTTTCGCCGGCCAGGGTGACGGCCTCAAGCCAGGCATTCCCAGTAATCTGCAAATCCGTATAGACCCGCTCAAGCAAAGCCTGACCAGATTCGTCAGGCGATGGCTCCACGAGCAGGGTCTGTACACGCGCATCATCGCTGGAAAACGTGATCGACGCGGCCGCTTCAGCAATCATCCGCACGCAGCGATAGGCGACCGCATTGCCAGCATAGCCATCGCGCACCAGCGCGGCCGGGTCGGCCCGCCCCCAATCGACGACAGGCAGGTGCGCCAGAGCGATCAGCGGGGTCGCGGTTTTGGTTTCGGATTTCGACCAGGGCAGTTTCATGGGCGGCTCTCTTCTGTTCACAAGAGCCAAATTAAACCTGCTGTGGACCGGTCGAATTCGTTTCCGATTTGTTAAGGCTTTTGGGGCGATTTTACCGGGAAAGAGCGGTTGAGATCCCCGCAAAACAAAGGATCTCGGGGCAAAATTCTTCGCAAAGTGCGGCTTTTCATAGGAGGCGTTATGCTCGGACGTGTCATTTCTGTTGCCAATTCAAAGGGCGGCGTCGGCAAGACCACAACCACGGTGTCCCTGGCCGAAGCCTTTGCTGCAGAGGGCTACAAGACCCTGGTCGTTGACCTTGACAGCCAGGCCAATGCTTCGCTGCTCATCTATGGCGAGAATGGCGATGAGCGCCTGTATGACGCGATCCACAATTACACCAATGTGTCTGACTATCTGCGCGAAAATTTTCTCGGAGAGTGTTTTGCGCATATGACCAAATTCATTGTCCCGCATGCCAGTGATGTCAGCTTCATGGGCAAGCCGCTGGACCTGTCCCTGGTGCCAGCCACACCCGGCCTGCGCCGGGCCGAGCGGGAGCTGATCTATATCCTGACCGAGCAAGGCTATTCGATGACCGCAATTGAAGGCCGCGTTGGCCTGCGCCTGCGTCAGGATATGACCGATTTGCGCAAACAGTATGATGTCGTGATCTGCGATTGCCCGCCCGGGATTTCCGCCATGACCGAGGCGACCCTGTCCGCGTCGGACCTGATCATTGTCCCGACCATTCCGGATTTCATGTCGACGCTCGGCCTCGACCTGTTCACCGGCGACATTATTGACAGTCTCAAGAAACGCGGCCTGAGCAATCGCCCGGTCGTGCTGCCAACCAAGTTTGATGGCTCTCAACATCAGAGCATTGTGCTCGAGGCCATGCGCGATGGCGCGGCTGACCCGGACAGCGAATATGATATCTTCCAGACCGTGATCCCGCAAAAATCGGAATTTGCCGCCAACCCGGTCGAACTGGGCGCCAATCCCACCCTGGCCCAGAAATGGCCGGGCGATGCCCTGACCACCGTCAACATGCTATACCAGGAAGTGCAGGCAAAACTTGCCGCGCAAGCCAAGCCTGTGGCAGCATAGACCATGGCCTTGACCGATTCTGGACGCACGGCGTTGACCGCGCTGCTCACGCATGAGGGACTGTTCCCGCGTGTGAAGGACAAGGATCTGGCTGCCGCCGCCGTGAAACTGGCCAGCAAACAGCTCACCGCCGCCGGCCTTGGCCGCGAGGATCTACTGGCGATCAAATCCGCCCTCGGAGCCGAGGTGTTCGAGAAGGCGCTGGAAAGCCTGTCGCCCTATCATATCAAGCTGCTGGCCCGCCGCCTGGACAAGACCGCGCCGGAGATCGAAGTGAATACTGGCAGCTCTGCCCTGGCCTTCGTGCGCAAGATTTTGAGCGAGGGGGCCTCGACTGAGGCCGCTCCAGAGCCCGCCCCGGAAAAGGCTGCAGATACGCCGCCCAAGAAGAACAAATATCTCGGCCGCAAGGCGTTTCGCACCGGCCGCTAAAGCGCCCGGATCCGCGGCACGCCCTGCGCGGATAGCATCAGACTGGTAATCGCCCAGACCAGCGCATCCACCCGGTCTGGCGAGCGCACCATGCCATCGGTTCCAAACCGGCACATTTCATCTTCCAGGGCATCAAAGCTGCCAATATGCGCCACCCTGCCCTGCGCGTACAAAATCGCGACCGGCGCAGCCCGCGCGCGCTTGCCAAGGCGCGCATGCCGCAAGACGATCGGGACCGGACACCCGACACTCTCCAGAACCGTGCGCAGCATCTCACCGCCCTGATTGGCCTCAGCGACGATCCGGGAGGCACCATATTCAACCGCGAGCCCCACTGCCCGTGCGGCCCAATCGGTCGGGGTCAGGCTGCGGGCGGAGGCATCCGCCAGGATAAAAGCTTTATCATCAAAGCCTGTCGCACGGCCCATACCGGCGACAATGATTCCGCATGCATCAGAGCGCGCGTGGCTGGTCGTCGGCGGGTCGATCGCCACAATCATATCCTCGAACCCGACCGGCGGATGGGCGACCCGGTTACGGTCAATGTCGCTGCGCCGCCACAAGGCGCCGTCCAGGTCTTCCAGCAATTCCCCGAACAGCTCCTGCCGCGCCAATGCCGTTCCCGCATAAGCCGCTTCGACACTGGCGACAAAGCCGGGCGCGAGATGGTCTGCATTGTCGCGCGTCGCACTGTGGGTCACCACAGCGTCGCCGCCCAGGAGGCGCTTGACCAATGGCACCGGCCGCGGCGTGGTGGTCGCGACACAGCGGGGCGTTTCGCCGAGCCGCAATCCGAATTGCAGATTGTTCCAGACCGCTTCCCCGCGCGCCCAGACGCCAATCTCATCGCACCAGGCGGCGTCAAATTGCGGCCCGCGCAGACTGTCCGGATCCTCGGCCGAAAAGACCAGACCAATCGCCCCGTTGGACCATTCCAGGCGTCGGCGGGACGTGTTGTAGTGTGGGCGCGGGTAACCGCTCGGCTCGATCCACCGCAATCCGGACGGGCCTTCAATCATCACTTCCCGAACATCGCTTAGCGTCGGGCCGATCAGGGCGATCCGCTGGCAGCCGCCATACAGGGCCGCATAGCGCGTCCATTCAGCTCCGGCCCGTGTCTTCCCCGCGCCGCGACCGCCAATGAAGAGCCAGGTTTGCCAGTGGCCGCGGGGCGGGCGTTGCGCCGCCCGCGCCTGAAGTAAGAATGGAAACCGGCGCAGCACACGCAGCTGCTGGCGATCAGGATCCGTCGCGGACAGATATGTCTTGTCCCACCAGGGCCGCCACCTCGCGGCGTAATTGTTCATCGCTCATCTCCTCACTCATCCGATCGGCGTCTTCCGAAGAGGTCTGTCTTATGCCGGGCGCCCGGACGCGAAGACTGGTGCGCAAGCGAGCCTGCTCGGTCGATCCGCTGGCAGCGATGATGATCTCCTCTATGTTGCGCTGCGCATCATATTGCTCGAACAGATCCTGTAATTCCCGCGAGCTGAGCGCTTGCCGGTCGCGCCGGGCGCCGAGATGACGCCCGACCGTGGACCCATCGCAGCCGAGAGCATTCGCAATCGCACGATCCGAGTGTCCCAAGGCCCAGAGCAGCAGGGCCATACGCTGACACTGTTCGGTCCATTTGAATTTGAGTTTTCCGCTCGTCCGGGTCATGGGGCAATTGTATCGCCCGGCGGGGTCCGTCGGATTTAGCCGTTTAAACAAAGCGTCATTCCGCCGAAGCCTGCAGGCTCGGATGCCGCTATTTCAGGAGGCGCGTGTCGGGAAAGGCCGCGCGCCAACCAAACCAGAATGCGCGGTGTGCGGGCAGCCGGGCGAGCGTCTGATCTGTCTCTGATATCAGCTGGTTTTCCTCGAGCTGCCACCGAATACCAGATTGATCCACCAGGCTGCGATCCCCGTCATATGACACGAAGTCGACGGCGCCACGCTCATAGACACGGTTTGCCCCACTGCGATCGGTGAGGACGACAAAATCTTGCAGTCCGATGGAGTCGATGAGGATCGGATTCTGCGTCAGATAGTCGGTATCGATGGCGAGTTGATCTTTCGGGGCGCCGGGAAAACGTAGCGCCAGGACTTCCTGTTTATTTTTAAGCCGGTCATCCCGGAACGGCGTGTTGAACATCAGACGATCCGTCGAGAAATAGGCATTATAAGCCACCCCTTCCCCATAATCGCGTTGATGTCCGGTCGCCAAAGACAGAACTTTGGTGTCCGGATGCAGGCGCTTCCATTCGGACCATCGGGTCGTGATGATAGGATGGTATGTGAGTTTGATATTCTGCCCGGCCAGAGGCCCCACAACCGGTTCGCCGGAGAACGTGTTCCACAAAGATGATGTTTGGCGGTCATACATGAGCTTGTTGGAACGATACAAAAAGCCCGACGTCCCAAAATCGAGCTTTACCCCATCAATCTCGGTTTCATACGGGATCACCGTCCCGCACAACGTGCAATACACGCCGGCGATATCCACGCCGCCAATCGTATCGACGAACATTTCGTGCCAGGCCAGGATCCGTTTCGGATAAGCCCGCGCATCGCCATTGATTTCGAGGGCAAACACAATGTCATCATCATTCAGATAGGTCGCCGCTTCCGCCGAAATCATTTCAGGTTGGCGCAGCGGCGGAATGCCGTCTTGTCCGACACCTCCCCAGCGAATTTCATCCAGTCGAATAAGCGCTGTATCCTGGCGCCCTTCGAAATAGACCGCAAAACGCGGGTCGATCGCGGCGTATAGAAAGGCTTTGAAATCCCCATAATTGTCGGTGATTTGCTCCGGCTGGTTCCACAAATAAGTGTACCATCCGTTCAGATTCGTGCCATAACGCTGGCGCGTCTGGCGCCTCAGCAAGTCATAGATTTCGGCAACGCTGTAAGCAGATCGGGTCGTCGCGGCAATTTCCAGCAATTGCGGTATCAAGGCTGGTGTCCAGGCGCGTCGAATATCCCTGATGGCCTGGTCAACTTTGCGAGGGGTTGGCGCATTCAGCAGATCGATCAAAACCTGATCATCAATTGGCGCTTCGATCACAAGGCCAGACGTGTTTGTTTCGGCCCAGGCAGATGACATGACAGGATTGAAGAACTGCGCCATTGCAAGGACGCCCATCCCTGCAATCTGGTGCCAAGTTTTGCTCACGCTGGTCATGACGGCTCTGCCTTTCGAAAAGGTCATTGTGTCGAACATGCACAGCTTCGCCAAAGAATATTCGATCAATTGCCCGTGAGCGCGCCCTGCCAGCCCGTCAAAAGCGACGGATGAAAGCGGCAGTCGCCGCGCTAAAAAGGTCACTCATTGTTTTGAGGATAGTATTTGGGTGTTAAGCGAATGAACTGAACACCGCCCTCAAACAGGCTAGGAGCGAGCTTATGAATGCGAATTGCTGGAAGAAGCGTTTCTCTAGTTTATTTGTTCTGTTCGTACTCGGAACTGGCAGTATCGCAACATCTCAAACGCTTGATGTAACGAACCCCAACCACAGAGCAGATTTCATCAAGCAGAATAATGAGGAGATTGCAGCCCGATGCGAAGATCTAAGCGGTCCAATCACTTTTGAAAATGTCGACATAATGTGCGTGACTGGAAAGATTGATTTTGGAACAGGCGCACTTGACTCCGATACCCGCTACCGCATCGCTTATGTAGACACTGGAGGAGGTGAGGCACCTGCCGCAAGAGAATTGGGTCTGCGGTTTCATCAGCAGTATATTGATTTGATCATCGGCGAGCACTGCTATTCTGCATGCGCTAATTATTTGGTTCCTGCCGCTCATCGAATATACATGATGGACGGTGCGATCATCATGCAGCACGGCAGCAAAGTTAGAGATGCTGCTAGACGTGCGATTTACATTCTCAAACAGAACAAACGTCCATTGACGCCGGATTCGATCAACGAGGAACGCGAACGGATCGAGAAAGAAGATATTGTCTCAACGAGCGAGTACTTCTCAGACATTTGGACCAACGAAGCTTATCTAACGAGATGGAATCACCTTCGACTGACGTTTGGCAGACGACCCGGTTACAATTGCGCCGATACAAACCGTTTGATGATCATTATCGGGCCCGACTATCTCGACGAGTTTGGAATTAGAGCGTTGCGAGCGTGGTTTCCGAGCGAAAAGGAGCGGTACATCGAGCTGTTGCCGGAGGTAGTGCTCGCCGATCATTATGCGCTGTTTGACTTCGAAGAGCATCCATTTTGGATGCCTGGGCGGGGCTTTGTCACCGCAGAATCTTGTTATGATGAGATGTCGGCCGAACAAGCAACACGATAGATTTGTTCCTCTCCGCTTCTCCAACAAACGTTTGCATTCGAACAGAAATCGTACTTAACGAGCGGCTTAAAATCGCCCCTAATCAGACTCTGAACTATTGCTGGATCGCGTCTCGATTTCGAGATTTGGAAGAAGTCACTTCGTTTCTTCCCAGACCGCAATAGCTGCGCCAACAATCGAAATCGTGATCATCACAGTGTACCCGGTGAAAAAGGCCTGGTGATCAGAGGTCGGATGACCAAAAAAACTATTCGTAGGAAGCCAAGTCGCATAGGTTAGAAACACGACCGTGCATGCTAGCTTGATGGTCAATCCATTTAGCATCAGAACGAATGTCAGGAACAATGGAATGCAGGCGAAGCAGGAGACCAACAGGAACTGAAATACGTGTGGAACAATGAATAAACCAAATCTCCAAGGTTCTTGGTAAACTTCAGCATATTCTATCAGAACGAATGCTACGCTCCCTATCAACACTGACAGAGCCCATACGCCAAGTAGATTGAGAATTCTCACAGACATTGCCTTGCACTCTGATATTGCACCTTTCACGTTCTTTGTCTGAAAAATTAGACTGTGTCAGCGTCCTAAACTCGCCCCAAACAAGCCACTGGCCTTATGTCTCCTCATAACCCAAAGCAGACCTTACCAGCGCCCCTGTGAGCACGTCTTTCGTCATCAACGCCCTAAAGCGCGACGCGAAGACCGCCGCCTCTATTCGTCCTCAAGCGCGACCAGAATCTCGCCTTCCGGCACTTGCGCGCCGACCTCGACCCCGACCAATTCGACCAGGCCATCGCGCGGTGCGGCGAGCGCATGTTCCATTTTCATGGCTTCCATGACGGCCAGCACATCGCCTTTGGCCACCGTATCGCCGGCTTTCACATTCACCGCGATCACCTTGCCCGGCATCGGCGCCTTGACGGCATTGCCGCCGGCCAGGGCTTCGGCCTCGGCCTCGAAATCCGGCACCTCGACCAGAACACTGTCCCCGCCCGTCGTCACTGCATAGCGGCGCGGAGACAGATCGGTCAGAAATGGCATGGAAATGTCTTCCGGCACATCATGGTCGCTTGGGGCGAACCAGTCGGCATCCTCGCCGACGGCAACCGCGGTCTTGAGCACCGGCGCGGCATTCATCCGCCACCCATCCTTCACGGTCCAGGGCGTATCGCCGCTATCGCCCAGCAGGACATCGCACACCGCCATGACCGAGGCATGTTGGTGTGCACTTGGCGGCTGGCTCAGCGCCTCGCCCTGTTCGGCAATCCAGTTGACGTGATGGACCCCATCAATGAACGCATCCGCCATCGCGCAACGGCGTAGAAAACCGATATTCCCCGGCACACCGACCAGTTGCAAATGCGCCAGCGTGTCGATCAGGCGGTCATTCGCCATCTCGCGATCCTCGCCCCAGACGACCAGTTTCGCAATCATGGAATCATAGACCGCGGGCACCCGGTCGCCGCTTTCAAAGCCGGCTTCCCAGCGGATCCAGTCTTCGTCCGGATCAACCAGCATGCCGAATTCCTCAATCAGGCCAGCGCCTGGCCGGAAGCCATCGGCCGGGTCTTCGGCACAGATACGCGCTTCGATCGAATGCCCGAGCAATTGGATGTCATCCTGTTTGACCGGCAGTGTCTCGCCGCTGGCGACGCGCAATTGCCATTCGACCAGATCGGTGCCGGTGACCATTTCCGTCACCGGATGTTCAACCTGAAGCCGCGTATTCATTTCCAGGAACCAGAACGTGTCGAGCGCCAGGGGTTTGGCGCCATCAACAATGAACTCTACCGTGCCAGCGCCTTCATAGCCAACCGCCTGGGCCAGCTGCACCGCGGCGCCGCACATAGCGGCCCGGACGTCTTCCGGCATGCCGGGGGCTGGGGCTTCCTCGATGACTTTCTGACGGCGTCGCTGCAGCGAACAGTCGCGCTCGAACAGATGGACGGCCTGGCCATGGCTGTCGCCGAACACCTGCACCTCAATATGGCGGGGCTGTTCGACCAGTTTTTCCAACATGACGCGGCCATCGCCAAAGGCGGACTCGGCTTCGCGGACGGCGCTTTCCAGCTCGCCGGCCAGTTCGTCGGCTTTCGACACCAGACGGATGCCGCGCCCGCCGCCGCCCGCCACGGCCTTGATCAATAGTGGAAAGCCGATCCGTTCGGCTTCCTTGGCCAGGGATTTCTCCTCTTGCGCTTCACCGCGATAGCCCGGCAAGACCGGCACACCGGCCTCTTCCGCAATCGCCTTGGCGCGGTCTTTCAAGCCCATGGATTCAATCGTATCCGGTTTCGGGCCAACCCAGATCAGGCCCGCGTCGATGACGGCGCGGGCAAATCCTGCATTCTCTGACAGGAAGCCATACCCGGGATGGATGGCCTCGACCCCGGCCTGTTTGGCCGCCTCGATCAGCCGGGCCCCATCGAGATAACTCTCGGTCGCGGCAGACGCGCCAATCCAGACGGCTTCATCCGCCTCGCGTACATGTTTGGCTTGCGCATCCGCATCCGAATAGACGGCCACATTGCGAATGCCGAGCGCCCGGCATGTGCGCATGATGCGGCAGGCAATTTCGCCGCGATTGGCAATCAGAAGCGATGAGATCATGGTTCCGCCCTCAACAGTCTGCCTTGTGTCTGGCTGGTCTTTTGACCTTGCCCCGTCTTCCTTTTACCGCCTAAGCTAATGCTTCGAAAAGAGTAAGGGGAAAACGTATGGCTTACGCATCTGGAATCCGTCTCAGCAGTCTGGCTGGCCTGGTTGGCGCTGGCGTCGGGGGGTATATTGGCTATACGCAGGCCGCCAATGTCAGTGATCTGACGCCGGTGACGGGCGCCCTGATCCTGGGCGGCGTTGGCCTGGTGGCGGGCAGTGCCGGGGCCTTTATCCTGAAATCGCTGATGCAATTCCTGATCTATGCCATCATGCTCGGCGTTGTCGTGTTTGTATTCCAGAATCAGATCGAATCGATGACGGGAATCAATCCGGTCGAGGCGTCGCTCTCCTTTTTGAGGGGAATGGGATTGCCCATCGGGGCGATTCCCGGGGTCGAATAGGGTCTAATCGGCCCAGTCCGGCTTGCGCTTTTCGAGAAAGGCTGACAGCCCTTTCTTGCCTTCATCGCTGACCCGGCGCGCGGCGATCCGCTTGGCCGTTTCCCGGCTGAGCGCCGCACTGAATGGTTCGCCGGTAAAATCGAGTACCAGATTCTTGGCATCCCGGATCGCCCCGGGGGCGGCCCCCATGGCGAGGCTGGCAATATGCTCTTCCATACTGCTCAACCCGTCGAGATCGTCGACAACATATTGGACCAGTCCGATTTTCTCCGCATAGTCGGCGTCAAAGCCCTCAGCGGTCACGAACAGCGCCTTGGCCCAGCGCGGTCCGATCGCGTTGATGACGAACGGCGAAATGGTCGCCGGGGTGAGACCGAGCCGGACTTCGCTGAATTTGAATTTGGTGGATTTTACGGCGACGGCAATGTCACAAGCCGCGACCAATCCAGCACCGCCGCCCATCGCCGCACCCTGCACAAGCGCCACTGTCATTTGCGGCAATTCCGCCAGTTTGCGCAGCATTTCCGCCAGCGCCATGGCGTCCTGTTCATTGTCTTCACGGGTCCAGTGTTGGGCGGCTTTCATCCATTCCAGATCCGCGCCGGCCGAGAAGCTCTTGCCGGCCCCGCGCAGGATCACCATGCGCAGCGTATCCTGCTCTTCCAGCGTTTCGAGCGCGTCGGTCAGTTCCTCAATCACCTGGCTGTTAAAGGCATTGTGCCGATCCGGCCGGTTCAGAGTCAGGATCGCGATGCCGTCTCGTGTGGCGTCCAGTTGGATGGTTTCGTATTCGGCCAATCTTCAGCCCTTTCCTCGGAGACTTTTCGATAATGGCTGTCCCGACGCAGCGCCGGTTTTTCAACCCACCACCATAATAGATAACTGAGCGCAAACACCAAGACGGCGGATACTGCAAGCCCGCCCGCAAAGCCGAGTGCCGTGAACACCCCGCCCGCCACCAGCGCCTGAACCACCGGAAAATGCACGATATAAACGCCATAACTGACATCGCCCCAACGCGCCGCATTGAGCGGCGGCCCCGGCATGAAGGCGCCGCCGGCAATCAAGCCGAACAGTCCCAATAGGCGCAGCGCGTCCAGCTGCTCAACCAGAAGCGACAGGGTCAGACTGACAATACCAATGAGCAGCATCATCCGCGCATGCGTCTTCAGCCTTGGCCACAAGCGCCAAATCACCATGCCGGCGGCAAAATACATCATCTGTCCGGGCAATTGTCTGGCCAATTGTTCACTCAATGGATGTCCGCTCGCGAACACCGCCTCTCGCCAGAAAAAGGCGGCCAGCACCAGACCGGTAATCGCCAGCCACCAGGCCCCGCCCAGCCGGGTCAAGCCCCAGGCCAGAACCGGCACGATCACATAGAACATGACCTCTATTTTCAGAGTCCAGAGCGCACCATTCACAACCGTTTCGCGCTGCGCCTCGAACAGCCCAGGAAGCTCTGGCTGGAGGAAGTTCAGGAAGACCAAATTGGCCCCGACATAGCCCGCGATCTCGCTCAGCGCGCCCGGCTGACCAACGGTCAGACCCAGACTGATCAGGGCCGGGATCAAAATGACTACAGCATAAGCCGGATACAGCCGCCGGACGCGCTTTCCGGCATAGTCCGCCAGCCCGCGAGACCGGAGCCAGGAGCCATAAACCAGCGCACCGGAGATGATGAAAAAGCCCTGAATGGACAGCTCGGCCAGGAGCGCCAGGGAGTCCTCAATTGATGTGTCTGCCTGAAACCCGCTCAGCACCACAGCATGATACAAGAATACCATGCTGGCGAGCCCCAAACGCAAGGCGTCGAACCGGTTCAAACTTGTCCCCATGTCTCACTTTAAGCAGACACCAGCGTCAGAACAAGCAGCAAAAAGAAACGCCCGCAGGGGAATGCGGGCGTTTCTCGGGGCGGGATCG
>JBCBBC010000054.1:0-25095 GCA_038532145.1 Pseudomonadota bacterium
AAAGTCGGGGCAGGATGTCCTGCAGATGTGCGGTTGTGGCCTATAGAGCCAAAATCAAGCCGCGCCTATAACATGGGGAAACCCGCTTGCCTATCCCCGGATTCAGATATGCCCATGCCCTCTGAAAAGCTTCGAAATCGCTGGTTGGACGCCCTGTTGCCGCGCGTCCCCGAGACCGGCTGGTCCATGGTGGCCGCCAAACACGCCGCCCGCGAGGCCGAGATCAGTGCCGGAGAGCAGGCTTTGGCCGCCCCGAACGGGATCACCGACCTGATAGATCACTTTTTCGATCGTGCCGTCGACCAGATGCTTGAGACGCTGGCGACCCAGGATCAGGCCGCGCTGCGCACGCATGAGCGCGTGGCGGCGGGCATTCGCGCCTGGCTGGACGCCCTGTCCCCGCACAAGGAAGCTGTCCGCAAGGCCGCAGGTAAAGGTCTGCTGCCCTGGGGCGCCAGCGCTGCGGTTAAACGGGTCTGGTCGATTGCAGATGCGATCTGGGAAGCAGCGGGCGATACCGCGACGGATTATAATCGCCAGACCAAACGTGCCTTGTTGAGCGCCGTCTTGCCGCGCATCGTTTTATATTGGCTGGATCACGAGGATGATGACGCGCTGGACCGGTTCATCGCCCGCAGACTGCAAATGGCGATGAAAATCGGTCAGACTGGCAGCCGGGTCGTGAAACCGGTTCTGGATCTGGCGGAAAGACTGCGCAGCGCCCGCGAACCGCGCAACCTGTAATAATCATTGGTATTTTCCGACGGACTGTTGCATTTCTTTAGGCTGTGACGCTAAAACCGTCAGCCACACTGAACGTGGGGAATGGGAGGAGACATGCCACGTCCGGCGGGCGTTCGTAATCACGATTTTGAAGCCAAGAAGACGGCTTTGCTGGACACGTTGTCGGAATTTGCGCTGAATGATGATTTGCGACGGCCCTCCTTGCGTCAGTTCGCCATCGCTGCCCAGGCCTCTGAACCGACATTGCGGCATTATTTCAAGGACCGGCAGGGTCTGGTCATCGCCATCCTGAAACACATTCATGGCCGCGCCATTCCGCTCTGGGACGTGATCTCGACCGGAGCGCCGGACACTGCCACGGCGGTTGCAGAGTATTTTCGCGTCACCGAGGCCGGCCTGACCCATGGCGGCTTTGCCCGCGCCCATGCGTTCGGGATCATTGAAGGCATGGCAGATGAGACGGTGGGCCAGGCCTATCTCGAATTTCTGCTCGATCCGGCACTGAGTGCCGTATCCGAGAAGATGGACGCGACGCCGGGCAAGCCGGAGACCCTGGATGAACGCCGCGCCTCTGCCTTCATGATGTTGTCGCCCATTCTGGTCATGACGCTGCACCAACAGCTTCTGGGCGGAAAAGAAGCCTCGCCTGTTGATACGGCCGGATTCCTGAAACTGATGCAGAATTGGTTGGCCTCGGGCCTAAGCCACTAAGTCGCGCAGCGCGTCGAGATCAGATTGTGATGTCGCCCAATTGCAAACGAAGCGATACGATCCGCCCGGCCAGGGATAGCATTTCACACCACCAGATTTGATCCGGGCTTCGAGGTCCGGCGGCAGGACCGCAAAGACTTCATTGCCATCAACCGGATAGGCGAGGCTGACCCCTGGTTTGGCGCATAAGAGATCGGCCAGAAGCCGGGCCTTCTGATTGGCCTGACGTGCCAGATCCAGCCACAGGCCCTGATCCAGCATGGCTTCACCCTGGGCCGCCAGGAATCGCATCTTGGGTGGCATATGACCGGAGCGTTTGGCCCGGGCTTTCAGCGCCTCATAATGCTGTCGCATCGCGCCGAAGAGCAGAATAATCTCGCACCCGACGGCGCCGGTTTTGGTCAACCCTAACGTCAGCACATCAATCCCGGCTTTCCAGCTCATCTCGGCGGGCGTGGCATCGGTTGAGATCAGCGCATTGGCGAGGCGCGCGCCATCAAGATGCACGTTCAGACCTTCGGCCTTGGCCAGCGCGGCATAGTGTTGAACCCGATCGACGGAATAGGCCGTCCCGCACTCGGTCAGATTGGTCAGAGATAGTGTTTCCAGTGGTGTTTCATGCACGAAAGCCGGATCATTATGCGCCAGTGCCTCGCGCAAGGCGGCCTCGTCGATCTGCGCGCCATGCCCGGGCAGCAGACGCAGCTTGGCCCCGCCGGTAAAGAATTCCGGCGCGCCGCGTTCATCGCGTTCAATATGTGCCTCTTCATGACAGGCGATTGCGCCGATGGACGAACACATGACCGACAAAGCCAGCGCATTTGATGCCGTGCCGCTGGCGCAGACCCAGACGTCAAAGTCCTCTGTCTCAAATGTATCCGCCAGGGATGCGCGAAGTCTGGCGGACACCGCGTCGGCGCCATAGCTTGAGACGCTACCCGTATTCACCGCTGCAAGGGCATCAATAACGTTCGGGTGCGCGGGCGCTGTAGTGTCTGAAGCGAAATCCATCCGGCTAGAGCATCACATCCGGCGTTTGCCACATCAAGTGCTGGCCGCCATCGCTAGCAATCATTTGTCCGGTAATGCTGTCAGCCTCGATCAGATAGCGCAGTGTTTTGACGATCTCGCCCGGGTTTGAACCCTGTTGGGTCAGTGTCGCCTGCGCCTCAGCGTCGAACTCGCCGGGCTTTTGATGCACGTTTTCCAGGGTCGGGCCGGGTCCGATCCCATTGACCCTGATGTTCGGGGCAAAGGATTGCGCCAGGGTCCGCGTTGCTGTCCAGAGGGCAGATTTGGATAGAGTATAGGTGAAAAAGAGCGGGTTCAGCTTGCGCACGCGCATATCCAGCATGTTGACGATCAGGCCCGCCTCATCCTGGGGCAGGGCCCGGGCGAAATGCTGGGCCAGCAAGACCGGCGCCCGCAAATTGGGCCCCATGTGAAAGTCCCAATTGCGGCGGCTATGGTCCAGCGCGGTATCATCCACAAAGGTCGAGGCCGAATTGACCAGAAGCGTGAGCGGTCCGCCCAGGGCCTCCTGCGCTGCGCGTTCGAGGGTCGCGGTCTGTTCCTCGTCGGCCAGATCGGCCTGAACCAGTTCCGCCACGCCGCCGGATGCGCGAATCGTCTCTGCGGTGGCATCTGCACCGGCTTTCGAACCGCGATAATGAACGGCGATCGACCAGCCATCCGCGCCGAGGGCTTCTGCCATGGCTTTGCCGAGGCGCGCACCGGCGCCCGTGACCAGTGCCCGTTTGGGGCCTTCAGAGACACGATCAGCCATTCAGTCCTCCCGAGGCCTGGTTTGGGACAAAGTCATTGAAAAGGCTGAAAACCCCGCCAGGTCGACGGGCCAGACACGCAGGCAAGGCGCTTGATTAGTCGAACCGACGAAAATCAATAAGATTAAGGATGGCGAAGACCGCAACAGTGGCGAGGATAGCCCAGACAGATGCATGGATCATGATGACAGCCCTTTAGAAACTTGCGACCTGTTAAACTGTCTTGGCTGATTTGGCGAGCCCTGATTCCCAGATAAAAAGGGGGAGAGACGTGACAGATTTCCGCATGCACCTGTTCAGGCTCTGGTTCCGGCTGTCTCGACCCATGACGCTCGGCGCCCGCGCCGTGGTCGAAAATGAGGCCGGACAGGTGCTGCTGGTGCGCCATACCTATACCAAAGGACTGTACTTGCCAGGCGGCGGGGTCGAACGCGGCGAGACCATTCAGCAGACCATTCGTAAGGAGCTGGAGGAGGAAGGCGGTATTCGTTTGCTTCGCGATGCGGTCCAGATGGGTGTTTTTTCGAACCACCAGATCATGAAAAATGACCATGTCGTCCTGTTTCGTGTCGAAGCCGGAACCTGGGAAGCGTGCGGCGACCCGATTGGCCGCGAAATTGCCGAATTGGTCTGGTGCGATCCGCTGGCCCCGCCGGACGATGCGACGCCCGCCACGAAACGGCGATTACAGGAAGTGTACGCCGCTGCGGCGCCGTCCGAGCATTGGTGAAGGCTCAGCTCTGCGTCATGGCCAGAACGGCGGGCAGCGCCATGAAGGCCAGGGCTCCGGCGAGCAGGATGAGCAATCCAAATTTTTGCCAAATGCGTCTCATGGAATCTCTTAGACTCCGGAATGGAGGCGCGATTGCGGACGAGACCACGGCACAATTTAGGCGGGCGCATAAAACTTAGACGCGAAGTTTAAGCGAGTATTAAAGCCTCCCGGTCATATGGGGCCGGTGCCGGGTTTCCCCTTTTCCTGGCACGGCAAGCAGGAAACTGGCGCGCATTCGCAGATTGGATGCCGCGCCGGACCGGAACGAGACGGCCGCGCTCTTATGAGCGCGGTCGTTTTCCGTCTGCGATCAGGGCTCCGAGATACAGGCCCAGCGTGTAGACTGATAACAAGGCGGCTAGCCAGACCATCACAAGGCCAACAGTCCACAAGGTGTCATTTGCGACAGGACCCGCGAGCAGTAGAGCCGCAATTGCGATCATTTCCAGGGCAGTTTTCCATTTTGCAAGTCTGGAGACCGGCATCTCGATCGATGGCAGAAGCCGCAATCCAGTGGCGATGAGATCGCGCAGGATGATCAGCAGGCTTGGGATCAGCACCAGACTGGTCCAATCCCGCGTCGCTGCCAGGGCGAGCAGGCTGAGCCCGACCAGAACCTTGTCCGCGATCGGGTCGAGAAATGCACCCAAAGCGCTGATGGCGTTCAGCTTTCGCGCGATCCACCCGTCCGCGAAATCAGTCAGCGCGACGATCATGAATGCGATTAGTGGCCAAATCGAATGGGCAGGTCGTGACACGATCAGCCATGCCACGACAAAGGCCAGACCAATACGGGCGAGGGTCAAAGTGTTGGGCAACCAGGTCAGGGTCATGCAGCGCGGTCCTGTGGCATCGCCTCGTTGTAAGCCAGTTCGCGAGGGGGTCCAGATGGAGTACACATGGTCGGTAAGGACATCAGGGCAGCTTGTCCGGATTGCGCATCACATAAAGCCAGCCAACGTCGCCTGAGGGGGCAGGTGCGAGAGTCATTATGAAATCGATCCCCCCGTTTACGCGGCGGACCATGCCGGGTTTGCCATTCGAGACACACGGTTCCAGCGTCCAATTGTCTTCCTGGGCCGCGCGCCGCCACACTGCGGCGAGAACATGGACGATATCATCCGGCCCAACCAGGATCCGCCGCGCCGCGCGTGCCTTGCGCCCACCATCGGAGATCGCGACCGCATTCGGTGCAAATAGGCGTCTTGCGGATTCGAAATCCTCTGCCGATACGGCGGCGAAGAAGCGGGCAATGAGATCCTGGACCTCCTGCGCGGTGGCATCGAAGCGCGGCCCACCTTCCTGCAACCTCTTATGCGCGCGGCTGACCAATTGGCGGCAGGCCGGCACACTCTTAAGCAAGGTCGCAGAGATTTCGTCATATCCGGCGTCAAAGGCCTCGCGCAGAATGAAAGCCGCGCGTTCCTCTTCGCCGAGGCGTTCCATCGCCCAAAGCAGGGCGAGTTCACATTCCTGGGCCAGCTCAAAATCATGTTCGGGGCCGATGTCGCTTTGCAAAAGCGGTTCAGGCAACCAGGGCCCGACATAGGTCTCACGTCTCTGCCGGGCTGATCGCAAGGCATCGATGGCAATATTGGTTGCCGCCCGGCGCAGCCATGCTGCGGGGTTTGCCACATTGCCATGGTCGGCCTGCATCCAGCGCAGCCAGGTATCCTGAACCGCATCCTCCGCGTCCGCCCGGTCGCCCAGCATACGATAGCAGAGCGAGGTCAGGTTCTGACGTTCGGCTTCGAAAGTTGCGGTCGCTGAATTCATGAGGGCACCAGGGCCAGCTCCTTCTCGCCCTCAAAGTCTAATTGGCGACAGGCATGACCGAAACCCAGCCCGCGTTTGAACACCGGGTAGAAACGTCCGGTCGCGGCTGCAAATGAGGCTGCGACGACAGCGCGGCGACCATATTTTTCTTCAATTCTGGCCTGCAGATCATCGACTTCGACATGGCCATTGATGGCGGCCATAGCAAATCGGAACCCCAGGCCGACATCACCCGCCTGTTGCGGATCGCCGTCAAAACAGCGTTTCAAATCCGTCGGTTCGGCGCCAGCCCCTAGCGCCATATCAACCACCAGCTGCGCGCAGGGACCGCAGTCGCCCTCGAGCGTCGACGCGAATATCGCGCCAATCCAGATCTGAGTGGCCTCTTTCGGGCCGCGATATTGACTGATCAGGGGAAAGGCTGACAGTCGCGCACCGGCGCCGGTCGACGTGTTGATGACGTCCAGCATGTAGCTGACATCATAGTCATAGGTTTTGCCAAAGGTGCGGGCACCGCGTCTGAGAAGCCATTTGATCATTTTTGAAGTCCTTGCAGAGTCGGGGGAAGTTTCATGGCCGCAAACAAAGCGAGCCAGGCCGGCAACTGAATGCCGACCAGATTGATCAGCGCGATCTGGTCGACCGGGAAGCCCCGTGCGATCCAGACCCAGATGTGAAACACAGCGTGCAGGCACGGCCAGACCGCGCCGACCACCGCAACGGCCCGATTTTGGTTGAGCGTGCCCCAGAGCAGCGCACCGCCACTGGTCAGAAAGGCCAGGCCAGCATCACGAATGAAATGGGTATTAAATGGACCCATCATCGCCACACCGGGCGTTTGGTCATAGAAAACCTGGGGCGCCACAAACATATAGATCGCGGTCAGCAGGTAGAGGGCGGAGATTGCATATAATGGAAGCTTCATCTGGTTTTGCGCCTTTCAATTGTGTGACGAGACAAGCGCTCGATATGTGACAGTCGGACTGAAAAAACTGCGATGCCGGATGCGCTTATATCAAATTTGGCTGTTTCTCGGGTCTTCGCGGGCAGAACCGCTTATCGCCACGTTTCAAATGACCAACGTGTTGGAAAAGTAATTTTGGATTAGCGCACTGATTTGCTTAAGTCGCATCCAGTCTTTGGTGTGGTGAGAGAGGTGTGCTGTGCGGTTTCTCCTTTTTGTCGTTTTGCTGGCCGGCGTCGGGTTTGCGGGTTGGATCGCTGGCAGCCTGAATCCCGCGCCGGCCGCGATATTGGCGCCCATCCAGGATATGCTGGCAGGGGATGCGAGCGAGGCGGAAGACCCGAGCCTGGATTCAGGGCTGGCGAATGAGGTGGACCCAATACCTGATATTGCGCCCGATCCGGTGACCGCATCCCCCATTACCGTATCCAGTCCCACAGATACGGAGGGGACTCTGGCACAATATCGCACCTGGATCAGCGAAGCGCGCGCGGAGCATCCCTATCCCGAGTCCGAGGACAAGATGTTCGCGGTCATGATGTGCGAATCCGGCGGGCGCGCCGAAATCATCAACCCTGCGGGCCCCTATTCAGGCCTGTTTCAATATGCGACCGGCACCTGGGCCGGGGACTGGAACCAGTATCGCGATAGCGATGTTCTCGACGCCAGGGCTCAGATTTTCGCCACGGCCCTGGCCTGGAACAATAATATGCAAAGCCATTGGGGGTGCTATTCCAGCACCCATTAGCGCGTGCGACGGGGCTCTAACTGCCGGGGCCGCCGAGCAATTCACCAACATCCTGAGTCTGCGGCGCACCGGGCTGATAAGCGACCACCTCGCCGCGCGCATTGCGCAGGCGGACATAAGAGACGACCTGATTCACCCCGCCCACGAGGCTGGCCTCTTCGGCCGCTTGTTCCAGTTCTTTCGCCGATCGGGCGACGCCGAGCAGATAGACCGTGCCGCCATAGGTTTCGACATTGAAATTATTGACCTGTACCGTTGACGATCCGAGCAGTCTTGCTCTCACGCGCGTGGAGATCAGCTCGTCCGAGGCATTGGCAAAAAAGCCACCTGGCGACTCAATCTTGATTTCATTCGCGACATCATCGGCGCGTTTGACCGACCAGGCGATGCTTTCGGCCTTCAGGCGCAGCTCAGGCGTCTGAACCCGGCCGGATAGCAGGACCAGGCCCGCCGCGACTTCGACATCAACTTCGCCAAGACCACCATTGGTCAGGAGCTTGGATTTGATTTCGTTCGATACCGCGGCATCGTCCAACGCTTCGCCAAAAGAGCGTTCCTGGGTCGCCGTGACGGCGGTCGCGCCGGCGGCGCCGATAATCGCGGTGGCGCACCCGCTCACCATGGGAAGCAGGGCAATAAGGCTAAGGCTGGCAATCAGTCGGGACATGAAATGTGCTCCTCAAAACGGCGCGGCTGCAGAATCACTGCGTGGATTAAAAAGGGGATTGGGCGAGATTACGGCATCAATCAAGGCCGCCAATAGTCACGAAAATGTTTCACAATGCCTTTCGCCGACACTGCGATTAGATCAAATCGCCAATCCAGGTCCGGCAGGTCCGGCTGCGTCGCGGCCCAGGCTTCGGCGGCGCGGGCAATGCGCAGCCAGGCGCGCGGGGCAACAGCGTCCTTTGCGGCATCGATGGTTTGGCGCTGTTTTACCTCAATAAATACAAGTGTTTGTCTGCGTCGCGCGATGATATCTATCTCACCAAACGGGCGTTTGAACCGCATTGCGAGCACGGCATATCCGTTCAGGCGCAGCCACCATTTGGCCAGAAATTCTGCCCGTCTGCCGCGTTTTTCTGCTCCCCGGCGATCCCGCTCAGCCATCCTTCAGAGCGAGCGCGCGTTGGTAAACATTGCGTTTTGGTAATCCGAATTGCACAGCAATGTCGGCCGCGGCCTGTTTCACGGATTTCGATTTCAGGGCGTCAACCAATGCGGCATCGATGGTCGCCTCATCGGCCTCAACTTGTTCGGGCGGACCGATCAGCACGACAATTTCACCCTTAGGCGGACCCGCTTCGGCATAGTGTCGGGCGAGCTCCGCCAAAGGCGCGCGTCGTGTCTCTTCGAATAATTTGGTCAGTTCACGCGTAACCGCGGCTTCTCGGGTACCGCCAAGCGTTTCGGCAAGATCACTGAGACAGGCGGCGAGCCTTGGACCGCTCTCATAGAACACCAATGTGGCGGGCACAGATGCGAGCGCCGCGGCGGCGGTTGTTCGGGCGCCAGATTTAGGTGGCAGGAAGCCGCAAAACATGAACCGGTCGCTGGGCAAACCACTCGCCACTAAGCCGGCCAGCAGTGCGGAAGCCCCCGGTAAGGGAATGATCTTGTGCCCCGCCTCCAGCGCTTCGCGGCTCAGCTTCCAGCCGGGATCCGATACCAGGGGCGTGCCAGCATCGCTGATCAGTCCAATCGCTTTGCCTTGCGCCAGCTTGTCGAGGATTTCCGGGCGCCGCTTCGCCCCATTATGGTCATGATAGGGGCTGAGTTTGGCGCGTATATTATAAGCATCCAGCAGGCGCCGCGCGACGCGCGTATCTTCGGCCAGGACCTCGTCCACCGCCGCCAGCGTATCCAGCGCCCTCAAGGATATGTCACGCAGATTTCCGATCGGTGTGGCGATGATGTAAAGACCGGGATCCAGCGCTTGCGCGGTCTCGGTCCGGGTTTTAGGTTCGCGGTCAGGGCGATTCCCGTCGCGTCCGTCCGGTGCAGTGGAAGAAGGAATTTTTGATGACATTGCCGACAACATCGCGCGTCCGTGCGCCCCTGCCAATCCTCTTTTTTGCAGCGGTTCTGGCGCTGGCCGGCTGTGCCACATCGGCGCCTGGCCCGGTGGGACCGATTTCAACCGGTAATCCACGCGTTGACCCGGTGACCGGCGAACCGACCGGCGATCTCGGGACGGATACGGTCGGCGAAGAAGGCATGGGCGACCTGGCCGAAGAAGACATTCCCACAGGTCCCTACACCCCGCCGCATATGGAAGGCCGCGAGATTATCCGCGCCGGTGTGCTGCTGCCCTTCACACATCCGAATGAGCGCGTTCGCCAGCAGGCTGAAGGCATGCTGGCTGGGATTGAGCTGGCGCTGTTTGATTTCGGCAATGAGAATGTTGTCCTGCTCCCGAAAGACACCGGCGGATCGGTCAGCCAGGCCACGATTGCCGCCGAGGATTTGCGTAATCAGGGCGCTGATGTCGTGCTCGGACCGCTCTTCGGGGCAAATGTCCAGACCGTGCGCGAGGCCCTGACGCCGCCGCAGGAAACCGACTTTTTCGGGTTCGTGACAGAACCGGCAGAGGAGCCCAATCCGGTCATCGCCTTTTCGAATGACCGTTCGGTGGCCAGCTATGGCGCATGGCTCGCCTCGATTGCGCCTGAGGAAGAAGTGTCGGCCATTGTCGAATATGCGGCCTTGCGCGGCTATGACCAGTTTGCCTTTTTCGGCCCGCAAAGCGGTCTTGGTACCCGGGTTGAAGCCGCGATGCAGCAGGCCGTGCTGGAAAATGGCGGCTTCATGCTGACATCCGGGTTCTATCCGGCCTCCTCAACCAATCCGAACACCGAAGCCGAGTACTTCGCGCAAACGATTGCAAATGCGGTAGAAGCGGGTGGTCGTATCGCAGTCCTCGTGCCCGAGCGCGGCAACCGATTGCGCCGCATTGCGCCGCTTCTGGCGTATTACGGCGTGGATACACGGCAGGTCAAAATGCTCGGCACGGGCGCCTGGAATGATACCAATATCTGGCGCGAGCCGAGTTTGCGCGGCGCCTGGTTCCCGACCGCACCTTCGGTTGATGTCGCCGATTTCGAGCAGCGTTTCGCCCGCATGTATGGCGCGGCGCCAAGTTCGCTGGCGGCGGTCGCCTATGATGCTGCCGCGCTGGTCATCGCCCTGTCGGAAGATGGCGAGCTGACCCCTGGTGAGCTGATCAATCGGGATGGCTTTATGGGCATAAATGGCCTGTTCCGGTTCCGCGATGATGGCACGGCGGAACGGTCGCTGGCGATTATGGAAATCGATCCGACGGTCGAAGACGGTACGGGCGTGAAGGAAATCCTGCCCGTCTCGCCCAGCTTTGACGAAACGATCGGCTAGACGATCAGACGGCCGGACGCTCCGGCAATCCCAAGAGGCGGCGCGCGGCGATCCGATGCGGCTCGCGAATATGCGCACCCACGACACCCAGCGCGGTGGCGAGCACAGTGGCATCATCAGTAAAGCCCAGTCCCGTGACCAGATCCGGCACCGCGTCGATTGGCAAAACGAAATAGCCGAGCGCCGCAAACAGCACCAGTTTGGCTTTCATTGGGGTCTCTGGATCTATGGCGCAATAATAGGCTGAGGCCAGATCATCAGCGAATGGAATACGACCCGCGACCCGCAAAAGCTTCGGAATCAACTTGCGCCGGGTCCGTTTGCGCTGACGTTCCGTTGGGATAGGCAGCTGCGTTGGCACGGTTTCACCGTTTTCTATGATGATTTCCGTTGGGTCAGACATTGGCCGCTTGCAAACTTCCTTCTACATCGCCTCCAGGACATATATTGGAGGATATCTGATGGAACTCAACTCAAACATTTCAGCCGTCATCACGGGCGGTGCGTCAGGCCTTGGCGCGGCCACGGCGCGCCTGCTGGCGAGCCAGGGCGTCAAATGCGCACTCTTCGACCTAAATGAGGAAAAAGGCGAAGCCGTGGCAAGCGAGATTGGCGGCGTCTTCTGTAATGTCAACGTCACCTCCGATGAGAGCGTGGATGCCGGCTTTGAAAAGTCCCGTGCCGCCATCGGGCAGGAGCGGATCCTGATCAATTGCGCCGGCACCGGCAACGCAATCAAGACCGCCAGCCGCAATAAGGAAACCGGCGAGATCACGCATTTCCCGCTCGATAGATTTGACCTGATCATTCAGATCAATCTGGTTGGCACATTCCGCTGTATCGCCAAGTCTGCCGCCGGCATGATGACGCTCGACCCGATTGAGGGCGAACGCGGCGCGATCGTGAATACAGCGTCTGTGGCCGCGGAAGACGGCCAGATCGGCCAGGCCTCTTACTCGGCCTCTAAAGGCGGCGTCGTCGGCATGACCCTGCCAATTGCCCGCGACCTGTCGCGTGAGCTGATCCGCGTCAATACGATCCTACCTGGTATTTTCAACACGCCGCTGCTCGCCGCGGCACCGGAAAATGTGAAACAGGCGCTCGGCGCGCAAGTGCCCAACCCGGCCCGACTCGGCAATCCGGACGAGTACGCTTCGCTGGCCGTCGAAATGTGCAAGAATGGGTATTTCAATGGCGAGGATGTTCGCCTCGATGGCGCCATCCGCATGGCGCCGCGCTAAGCACGCCCCTCACGTCCAAAATGGCCAAAGCCCGCCAAACAGGCGGGCTTTTTCCACTCTACACACTCTACGCGTACTTTACGCATCCGACAGATCAGACGTCTGGACGTACAATCCGTCCGGATAGGTTCATTAACACCTCATCGGCGTTAAAAAATGATGGATCATCGGGCGTTTCGCCTTTGCCCATAACGATCTCTGAGGTGGCTTCATAGCGCACGACCTCGCGAACATCCCAGGCATCGTGCCAGAATGGATCATGATAGCCGAAGCCACTATGGAAACTGCGACGGCCCCAATAGCGTGACCGCCAGCTGCGCGGATATCCGGCCAGCCGACCTGCCCGGCCATAGAACCGGTAATTGCAGTAAAAATTGGAGTAGAACGGATCGTATCCGCCAAAGCCGCTTGAGATCAGGCGACGATCTTCGTCCGTCTCGCGCTGGATCACCCGGAAATAGTCATAGCCTTCGAGATCCGTTAGCTCGGCCGCGCGATACAGCAGATAGGTTTCGACGGTCTTGCGATCGGTCAGACTGTTACCGGCAAAGCTGATATTCCAGCGATCGGATTCGATTTGTTGGTTTTCATAGCCCTTCTGGCCATCAAAGGCGGCCTGATAAGGCGTTGCAGTTGCGCATGCCCCAAGCAATACAAGGGCAGCGAGTGCAGGTGCGAGTTTTGGCTTAAGCATCGGCATCAACCTCCTGATCACAGCATTCACATCCTCTTAACATATGCAATGTGAACGCCAGATAAATCGCCAAATTGTGATCTTTGTCACAGTCTTTTGAACATGAATACGCTTTAACAAATCTCGCGGGGGAACGTATGCGGAGGCGCATAGATCTATGCGTCCGCAGCGCGCATGCCGGGGGGCCTTCACTCGCTCTTGTCCCCCCGGCATTTTTTCTGACTTATTCGTCGCCTTTGAAAAGAATGACTTTTTGATGCGGGAACGGGATTTCGATCCCGGCTTCATCCAGCGCTTTCTTGACCAGTTCTGGCACAGTGAAGCGGACATCAAACCAGTGTTCGCCTTTCACAAAAGGACGGACCGCAAAGTCGACAGAGCTATCATTCAGCGTCGAAACCACGATGACCGGTTCCGGATCGTCGAGGATCTGCGGATGATCGGCGAAGACCTTTTTGATCACATTGCGGGCCTGATCGATATCGGTGTCATAAGACACGCCAAAAGTCAGTTCGACCCCACGTACGGGGTGATGGCTATGATTGATAATCTGTTCGCCCCAAATCTTGCCATTCGGGATGATGATCTGCTGATGATCAAACGTCCGCAGCACCGTGGTGAACAGCGTGATTTCCTCGACATTGCCGAAATTGCCGGCCGCATCGATGAAATCGCCCACCTTGTAAGGCCGGAAAATCATCAGCATGACGCCGGCGGCAAGATTGGACATCGCGCCCTGAAGCGCCAGACCAACGGCCAGACCGGCAGCACCCAGCAAGGCCACGATCGATGTGGTCTCAACCCCGAACCGGTTCAGGACCGCGATAATGACAAAGGCGAGGACCGTATAGCGCGCCAGACTGCCGAGGAAATTGAATAGCGTGTCGTCCAGTTTCTCATGCTGTTTGCCAATGCCGCGAACGACCGCGCCAACGCGCCCCGCGATCCAGAAGCCGACAATCAGGATCAACAAAGCCAGCAACACATTCGTCGCGCCAGCGAGAATGCTGTCCGCCTGATCTTCCATGCCAAGCGGCGCCAAAATCTGTTCCAGAAATTCCATGATGAACCAAACCCCCTTTGTTTGTTCTATCTTGAACATTCGTAACGCACGAATGTACCTTTCTTGTGTAGGTTGAGTATCAAGGACAAAGCAAGGGGAGGTAACATGCGTCGCATTTTGTCAAAGTCTTGTCTTGGCGCCATCGGCTTTCTCGCCGCGTGCGGTGGTGGCGGGGGCGACAATGCCATCACGCTCACCAATGCCGGGCCGGTTTTCAGCTCGACGGCGAGCATCAGCATCGAAGAGAATACGGTCGGCGTGGTCTATACCGCACAAGCCAATGATGCAGATGGCGACACGGTAACGATCACGGTTTCCGGCGGGCCGGATGCGGGTCAGGTCAGCCTCAACGCCACGTCCGGTGAACTGTCCTTTTCGATCGATCTGGACTTTGAAAATCCGGGCGATGCCAATGCGGACAATATTTATGAAGTGTCCCTCGAAGCCCGCGACGGTCGTGGCGGCGTGGCGCGCCTCGATCTCGACATTGAAGTCACCGATCAGGTGGATGTGATTGCGGTCCGCCGCGTCGGTACGGGGTTCACACAGCCGCTCGGCCTGATCGCCTTGCCGGACGGCTCTGGCCGGGTCCTGGTGCTTGAAAAGACCGGGCGCGTGCGTCTGCTGGATCCGGATACGGGTGTGATTGATAGTGTCGACTTCGCGGACCTGTCCGCCTCGATCTCCACCGCGGGGGAGGGCGGCCTGCTCGGGCTCGCGCTTGCGCCAGATTTTGCGACCAACCGGCAGGTCTATATCCACGTTAACAATCTGGCAGGTGATACGGAAATCCGGCGGTTCGAAACCTTTGCCGCGACACCTGACCAGGTCGATCCTGCGACCAGCGACGTGATCCTCACCTTCTCGCAGCCGGATGACAATCACAATGCTGGCTGGATCGGTTTTGACAGCAATGACCTGTTGATCTTTCCAACCGGCGATGGCGGCGGGGCCGGCGATCCGAGCGATTTCGCACAGAATACGCAATCTCTGCTCGGCAAGGTCCTGCGGATCGATCCGAGCGGCGATGATTTCCCGTCGGACGCGTCGAGAGATTATGCCATTCCAGCGGGCAACACCTTCACTGACCCGGCCAATGGTCTGCCGGAGATCTTCGCGGTCGGTCTACGCAATCCGTTTCAGTCGAGCTTTGACCCGGCAAGTGGTGATCTGCTGATCGGCGATGTCGGGCAGGGCGCCATCGAGGAAGTCAGCCGCTTGCCGCTCTCAGACAGCTCGTTCAATTTCGGCTGGGCGGTGCGCGAAGGCACAGCCTTTTTCAAAGGCGCCGATCAACCGGAATTTTCATCACCGGTGGCGGAATATTCGCATGGCGTCGGCCCCCGCGAAGGGCGATCGATTACAGGCGGTCTGGTCTATCAGGGACCGGTCGAAGCCTTGCAGGACACGTACATTTTTGGCGATTTCATCAGCGACAATATCTGGGGCATCCCGGTCGCGGACTTGGTCAATGGCCAGACGGTGGCGGCAAGCGACTTCACGATCCTGACCACCGATTTCGCACCGAACCTTGGCAGCCTGACCTCGATCACAGCGTTCGGCACGGATGAAACGGGCAATCTCTATATTGTCTCGCTGAATGGCGAAGTATTCAGGCTTGAGGCTTTGAACTAAAAAAGGGCGGACCCGGAGAGGCCTGCCCTTTTTCAAAAAATGTCGAAAGACAGTTAGGCCGCGTTGGCGCCCATGACGGCTTTCACTTCAAGGAATTCCTCAAAGCCATGATCGCCCCATTCGCGGCCATTGCCGGACTGTTTGTAGCCGCCAAACGGGGCTGAGAAATCCGGGCCCTGGCCATTGACCTGGATCTGACCCGCGCGGATGCGATTGGCGATCTGGGCCGCTTCGCCAGCTTCACCCTGAACATAGCCCGCCAGGCCATATTCGGTGTCATTCGCCATCTCAACCGCTTCGTCGACACTGTCATAAGGGATCATGACAAGGACGGGTCCGAAAATCTCTTCCCGGGCAATCGTCATGTCATTGGTGACATCTGCGAATACGGTCGGGCGAGCGAAATAGCCACGATTGAGACCTTCCGGGCGCCCGGTGCCGCCAGCGACTAGAGTGGCCCCCTCATCAATGCCTTTCTGGATCAGATCCTGAACCTTGGCATATTGATTGCCGTTCGAGATCGGGCCGATCGCGCCCTTGTCAGCCTCGCGTGGCATTTGCACTTTCACGGCTTCAGCAGCGGCCTTGGCGATCGCCTTGGCTTCTTCATTGCTGCCGCGTGGCACAAACATGCGGCTTGGCGCGTTACAGGACTGGCCGGAATTGGTCATCATCTGCATGACGCCGCCGCCAACAGCCTTTTGAAGGTCGGCGCTTGGCAGAACAATGTTGGGCGACTTGCCACCGAGTTCCTGCGCCACGCGTTTCACGGTCGGGGCTGCGGCCTGTGCGACCAGAATACCGGCGCGGGTCGAGCCAGTGAAGCTCATCATGTCGACATCCGGGTGACCGGACAGATGTGCACCAACGCTCGGGCCATCGCCATTGACCAGGTTGAACACGCCCGCCGGAACACCGGCTTCATGCATGATCTCTGTAAAGATCATCGCATTCAGGGGCGAGATTTCCGATGGCTTCAGCACCATGGTACAGCCCGCTGCAATCGCCGGGGCGACCTTACAGGTGATCTGGTTGAGCGGCCAGTTCCACGGCGTGATGAAACCGCAGACGCCGATTGGCTCTTTCCGCAGCAGGGTCGAGCCGCGTTGTTCTTCAAACTCGTAATTGCGCAGGATCTGGCTCATCGTCGCGACATGGCCCATGCCGGCCGGAACTTGCGCCGCATTGGCGAGCCACATTGGCGCGCCCATTTCGTCGGAAATCGCTTCCGCCATGTCACCCATGCGCGCCTGAATGCCTGCCGTGATTTTGTCGAGCAGGTCGGCGCGATATTCGACGCTGGTCTGAGAGAAAGTCGGGAAGGCCGCCTTGGCCGCCGCAACCGCTTTGTCGACATCGGCAGACGAGCCGAGCGAGATGGTCGCAAAGGGTTCTTCCGTGGCCGGGTTCTCAACGTCGAGCGTGCGCGGCTCAACCGGGTCGACCCATTCGCCATTAATATAGAATTGTAGATACTCTTTCATGGCTTACGCCTCCCGTTACCTGTCTTGATGTCTTGCGAACATGCCTGCGTGACACGCGCGTCACCGTTTATTTAAGCATGCCAATGCCTCGAGGGAAGCCTACACGCAGCGGAAACATCAAAGGGATTCACGATCATGTGTTCCCGCGCAGGCGGAAACCGCGATAGGACAGAGAGATGAAACGGGGCCGCGCCGATACGTCTGATCCACACGTGCTGGAAACGCTCAGCGCGACCGATCTGATCCGATCCTGGCAGCAGGATTTTGGCGTGGACGTCGCGCACCTGTTTGACGGCATAGACCAGATCGAGCTGCGCGCGGATGCCGAAACTGGACGTCTGGATTTCCTGCCCCGCATTCTGGGCGACGCGGCCTTCTATCAGGCACTGCGCAGGTTCAAATGGTATCACCCGGATCGCAAGCTGGAACATGTACATGCGGCGACGCGCGTTCAGCCCGGCGATCTTGTTCTGGATATCGGGGCGGGCAATGGCGATTTTGCCGCTTATTTGACCGACGCTGACTATATCGGACTGGAACAGGATCCCGCTGCGGTACAGACGGCGCGTGAGCGCGGGCGGGATTTGCGCCCGGATATGATGGCGGACTGGTTGCAGTCCAAAGACTTTCGATCCGCGGACCTGGTCACTGCCTTTCAGGTTCTGGAACATGTCGACGATCCGAACGCCTTCCTGGCCGAGATGGCGCAATGCCTGACACCAGAGGGGCGCATGATGGTCGGCGTGCCGGATGCCGACAGCTATGTCTCTCGCGTGCCGGACCTGATGCTCAACGCCCCACCGCATCATGTCAGCTGGTGGACGGAAGCGGCATTGCGCAAGACGCTCGCAAAGGCCGGTCTTCACGTGGTTGAGGTCACGCGCTTCCCGGTTGAGCCCTGGGAATATCAGCTCTGGTGGATGGCAAAATTCTCTGGCTGGATGGGTGCGCGCGAGCGGCGTTTCGGGGCGAGCCTGAGGCTCAGGAAGATCATCGCCTTCTGTCTGTCCTGGCCCTTGCAATGGCTGGCGCCGCCCAAACAGGCGCGCGGCTCAACCCTGTTGATCGAAGCGCGCAAGGCTGGCGGCTAAGCGTCGGGCGTCAAGGCCTGATCGGCGATGTCTTCCAGACCAAGGCTGCGCAGCAAGACCGCGCCTTCGACCAGGACCAGCAGTTTTGCCGCCCGGCGCGGGCGATCGGCTTCGTTCGCGACCTTGAGCTGGCTGGCGCCCCATTCGACAAAGCCGCGGCCAATGCGTTCACCGCAGGTCTGATAGAGTGGATCGCCGCCCGCCGACAGGGCTGCCACTTCCAGCCAGAGCCGCAAATAGGGCCAGAACAAATCTGACTTCATCGATTGCGCCAGCATCGGCGCCAATTGGTCGAGCGGCAGGGGCTCCGGCGCTGAGGATTGGTCCAGGATCAGCGTAATCCGCGCGGTGATTCGATCCAACACTGCTTCAATCAGCTCATTCTTGTCCTTGAAATAGTAAAGCAGCATGCGGTCGCTGGTGCCGACGGCCTTGGCCAGAGGGCGCAGGCTGGCATGCAACAGGCCTTCGGCCAGGACATGGTCGGCAAGCTGATCGATCAGTTGTGATCGTTTCTCCCCGCTATCGGCCAATCTGCACTCCTATCGACGGCGAGAGCCGAGAATACCGCGAAGAACATAGTCCGTCACGCGCCGGGCAATCGTGCGCGAGGCGGTATTGATGGCCCGCTCGGTCGTGGTCATGCGGGTCGATCGGCGACGGGTGGAGGTCTTTTTCTTTTGCCGCGCTTTTTTCTGCTCAAGTTCTTTTTGGGCTTTCAGCTCTGCCTTGGCGAGTTTCTCTGCCGCGGCCGCCGCCTCTTCTTCCCGCTTGAGCAGGATTTCATAGGCCGACTCCCGATCTATCGCCTCATCATACAGGCCGAGTACCGGGCTATTCTTCATCTCGGCCTTGCGCTCGGCTTCGGTGGCCGGGCCGAGGCGCGAGCTGGGCGGGCGGATCAGCGTGCGCTGAACGACGCCCGGCGCGCCCTTTTCATCCAGGGTCGAGACCAGGGCCTCGCCGACCCCGAGATCGGTGATCACGTCCTGAGCATCGAAGGCCGGGTTTTCGCGGAAAGATTCCGCCGCGGCTTTGACGCCCTTGCGTTCAGCCGGCGTGTAGGCGCGCAGGGCGTGCTGAATGCGATTGCCGAGCTGCGCCAGCACACTGTCCGGCAGGTCGCGCGGATTCTGGGTCACGAAAAAGACGCCAATCCCTTTTGAGCGGATCAGACGCACGACTTGTTCAATCTTCTCCAACAGCGCGCGCGGCGCATCATTGAACAGCAAATGCGCTTCATCAAAGAAGAAGACCATGATCGGTTTGTCCGGATCACCGACCTCAGGCAGGTCTTCAAACAGCTGCGATAACAGCCAGAGCAGGAAAGTGGAATAGAGGCGCGGGCTGTTAATCAGCGTGGTCGAGTCGAGCACATTGACGATGCCGCGGCCATCCCGCGTGGTGCGCATGAAATCCTTCAGATTGAGCGCCGGTTCGCCAAAGAACTGTTCCGCCCCTTCGCGGTCGAGCACCAGCAGGCGGCGCTGAATCGCGCCGATCGATGCCGGCGCGACGTTGCCATATTCGCGGCTGATCGCGGTGCGGACTTCTTTTTCGGCCATATGCGCGAGCAGTTTGCGCAAATCCTTCAGGTCGAGCAGCAGCATGCCTTCATCATCGGCATATTCAAAGGCGACGGTGAGCACGCCTTCCTGGGTCTCTGACAGGTCCATCAGGCGCGACAGCAGCAGCGGTCCCATGTCGGAAATCGTGGTTCGGACCGGGTGGCCCTTTTTGCCGAACACGTCCCAGAAGACGGTCGGCGTAGCGTCATAGTCATAATCCTCGAACCCGATCTTCTCGGCCCGTGAGATCAGTTTCGGGTGCAGCTTGTGCTCCGGACTGCCAGAGACGCAAATGCCGGACAGGTCGCCCTTCACATCCGCGCAGAAGACCGGTACGCCTTCCTTCGAGAACCCTTCGGCCAGGATTTGCAGCGTGACGGTCTTGCCGGTGCCGGTGGCGCCAGCGACGATGCCGTGCCGATTGGCGCGATTGAGGAGCAGGGTCTGGGCATCATTTGGCGTGCCTTCGCCATCCATATCCGCGCCGCCGATAAAGATCCTGTCGCCCATTGTGCGAACCTCCTTTGCCAGCGGCGCAACCTACTTTGTTTGCGGGGCGGAGCAAGGGATGAGGGCAGGGAGCTTAGAGGCGGAGAGATATTTGGTTGCTTTAGGTCATAGGCGAACACGAGACGAGCGGCCGACTTGGGGCGAGTTTAAGCCGCTGAAATATGAGATCCAACTCACCCGACTCACAATGTTCACCCGGTCTATGATTGCGAGTTTGGTTTTAGGCGAGCCAGGTATCCATGAACGGCAGACACGACCACAGATCCTTCACCCACTGCCGACGCAACCCGTTTCACCGAGGAGGCGCGCACATCGCCGATTGCGAACACGCCAGGACATGAAGTGGCGAACGGGCTGTGAGGATTGTCCGTATCTTGACCCGTTAGAACGAAGCCTCGCGTATCTGTTGCAACGAGACCGCCCAACCAGTCGGTGAACGCCGCAGCGCCGATCATGATGAAAACCGCGCCGGTGTCTATCTGGTACAATTCACCACTTTCGCTATTGCGAGCGAAGATGGATTCGAGGGAATCACCCCCATGAAACTCAGCAATTTCAGTCTTGAAGTGCAGCTTTATTTTTGGATGCGCTAACAGCCTATGCGACAGGTAATCCGACATGCTCTCACTTAGAGTCGCTCCACGCACGAGCACATGAACTTGACTGGCAGTCTCAGCCAGATACATCGCCGCTTGACCAGCAGAGTTGCCCGCGCCGATGATGACCGCCTCGCGATTTCGGCAAAATCTCGCCTCTAACTCGGTCGCCGCGTAATAGACTCCTTTGCCCTCAAAGTCGGCCAGTCGATCAACCTTGAGTTTGCGGTATTGGACCCCGCTCGCGACGACCAAGGCTCGTGTCGAAACGCTATTGCCATCGTCCAGATCAAGTTTGAGGCCGGATGCGGATGACTGCAATCCGAGCACCGTTCGTGGTAATAAGAACTTAGCTCCGAACTTCGCTGCCTGAACTTCGCCTCGCCAACACAAATCAGCTCCTGAGATTCCCGTTGGAAAACCCATGTAGTTTTCAATACGAGAGGAAGTTCCAGCCTGGCCACCGATCGCTGTCGACTCGATGACCAGTGTATCTAAGCCTTCTGACGCAGCATACACCGCAGCAGCTAATCCACCCGGACCGCCACCCACCACGACCAAGTCATATGCCTCGGTTCGATCCAGGGATAGCTCAACGCCTAAACGCCTGGCCACCGAACGAGGGGTCGGGTTATCCAAGACGGTTCCGTCGCCAAAAACCGCAACTGGAGCGCCGTGGTCCGGCACACTTTTAGAGAGTAACTTTCCAGCTTCCTTCGCCAAAGGGTTCAAACAACGGTGCGGAATTTGATTTCGGCTAGCGAACTGCAGTACGGGGAGGACCCGCTGGTCGGTTTCCTGCGCAATCAGTGTCAATCCTCCGAGGCCGCGGCGTAACATGCGTTGGCGTCGAGCGATGAAAGCTGTAACCACGGCGTCACTGGCTTGCGGATCTGTTTGCAGGAGCGACCGAAATTCTGAGAGCGGAACACTTAGCACAAACCCCGCTTGCGTGACTTTGGCGGTCAGGACCGCCTTTTGTCCCTGCAACAACCCAAGCTCGCCGAGAAACTGCCCTTCGTCGACCGTGAACCCTTCACGGTTTCCAACCGGGTCTTCAATACAGACTTTGGCGCTTGTCAGAAGCCAAAAAGCGGTATGCGGATCACCGGATTTGAACAAAGTCTGGCCTGACTCGAACCAGATTTCAGTTCCAATCGTGTGCAAAGCGGTGATGGCGCTGGCAGAAAGGGTGACCGAACTCAGCGCGTCGAGATCTAAGTTTACGTGCTCCATTGCCGACTACGCTGAGGTGCTACTTCCCCAACGCCTCGATCATAAGGTTCGCAGCTGCAACGCCGGAGTGCTGTTGCTGGCCCGTGATGAGATTTCCATCGCGCAGGGCAAATGGCGCGAATCTCTGGGCAACAGTGAAATTGGTCTCGTCGTTTTGCCGCGCTTCACTCTCAATCCAGAACGGCTGAATTTTCATGCCCGCCGCCTGTTCTGCGAAAGCCTCTTCGCTGTTGGCAAAGCCCGTCCAAGTTTTGCCCTTAATCAGCAAAGACCCGTCCGAGAGTTTTGTCTTCAATAGGACGCATGTGCCGTGGCAGATCGCGCAAACAACCTTTCCTGCCTCGTAGGCGTCAGCAAAGAATTTCTGCAGAACCAGATCATTGTACATAGTCACCATGGGACCCTGTCCACCGATGATCATGATCGCGTCATAATCCCGCCAATCGACGTCAGATAGCTTTTTCGTATTCGTCAGGAGCGCGGAATGCTTCGGTGATTTCTTAAACCCGAGGGAAATTAGATCGTCTGCCGAGTAACCGCTTTCATCTTCAGGATCGCTGTAGCCATCACCGAGTAAATCACCGCCATAGGGTGATGCGATATCAACACTGTATCCGGCTGCGTTGAACGTCATCCAAGGATGCGTCAGCTCCGCCCACCAAAACCCAATCGGCCAACCGGTCACCGGAGATGTCGCCGCATTTGATGCAATCATAAGTATTTTTCTGGTCACGTTTTGATCCTCCAGAAGGGGTTGCGCCTGTTGATCTGTTTCCGGCTGGGCCTCTTCAGTTTGGCAGAATCCCTCCGCTGTTCTGCCAGCGGTTTTGTTCTTCTTACGATGCCCAAACATGTCCCGGTCTTTCCACGTTCAACTCAATGCCATCGGCTGAATATCCGACAGGATTCTGCCTCTACATTTGACTTACCTATAGGTCAATGAAAAAATGCGTATCGCTGTCGAACTTTGTGTTTCCGTGTGCGAAGAGTTGAAAATGACATCAACCAAGACTCAGAATCGAACTCGGCAACAGCAGCGAGAAGCGTCTAAGGCTGCGCTTTTGGATGCCGCTTCAGATTTGTTCGGGCGGTTCGGTTTTGAAGGCGTTTCGGTCAATCGCGTCGCTGATCAATCCGGCATCTCGAAACAGAATCTCGTTTACTATTTCGGCTCCAAAGAAGGCCTTTGGAAGGCCGCAGTTGAGCATGTCTTTATGCAGTTCGAAGCCAAACTGGCGAGGGATTTTAGTGCACTATCGGACACCGCAACACCGAGCCTGCAAACCTTCATTCGGATCTATTTTGAAGCTTGCCGCAAGTATCCCGCATATGTGAAAATCCCGATGATTGAAGGCGTGAACCGAACGTGGCGTTCTACAATCATCGCAGAGAAATATCTGGCTCGGCACATCCCAAGATTTGAATCCTACACTCGTAGCCTCATCGAGCGCGGCGACATAGCAGATGTGCCAGCGCTCCACCTTCAAAACTTAATCGCGGGAGGAGCGCAACACTTTATCGCTATGGCGCCGATCTGGTCTGACGCAATTGATCTTGATACAAAATCCCGAGACTTTCTTAAATCGTATGCGGACACCGTGATCAAGTTGTTGAGCTGATTGGACGCAATGTCTTAAAACGCAAAAAGGTGACCCAACCCATGCAAATTTGCGAGTCGGTTTTAGGGCGCTTTGCGACATTGGCGCAGAGGCCGTTGTGGGGCGATTTTAGGACGCTCGCATTTCATCGAAATGTGCCATAAGAAGTTCGAGTAACTCAATATGTAGACGCACTCGATCTTCAATTAGAGAGGCGAGATTTGTAAGGCTTTCAACAACCCAGTTTGTATGAAGCAACTGATAGAAAAATATGCATGGAAACAGATTGTCGGAGCGAACCAACTCGCTGCTACCGTCTTGGCGTTTGAAACTTAAATTAAATCCCGCCCTAGATGTTTCGCGTTTCAGGTTAAAGGGTGCGAAGTAGATTGTGAAAGGATAAAGCCGATCTTCTTTCTTTCCGTATTCGAAAAAAGAGTACCCTTGGCGTTTGCGCACTACATAACCGGCTTCACGGAATAACTGCTTTTGCAGAGAAAGGGCCGCTTCTGGAGCGAGGTACGACTGAGACTCCATGATTGCGAGGTGGCTTTTCACCTCGGCGTCAAACATAATTTTGTTGCGTCGCACTAGGGCATTATACCCACCGTTAGTGTGAATGTATTGAGACACCAAGCCTTGTTGATGATCCATCGGAGCACGCTCTTTCGGGTAACTCTGAGCTGTGCCGGGTTTCAATATACGCCGTTCAACATCACGCAGATTTAGTGTGGCCCACTTGAGGTCCAATTTACGAAACTCATCTCGCGTTGCTTCGCCTTCAACAAACGAAGAAAGCAAAGCCTCATATTCTTCAAACAGGACATACCCGCTAGCAGCCATTTTTTCGCGAATTTTCGACAGAATAGGACTGATTTCGGATCGATCGGTCACCGGAGTTTCTCGTGCTTCTCAGCTGGCTAAAACTTCTTAAAGACAGCTTTATCATTGAGCTCAATGCCCAAAGTTGAGGAAAGGACAGGATTCGAACCTGCGCTCGGGAAATCCCAAGGAGCAGTCCCGCGGCTAACGGGGCTGCCCACCTACAGCCACTCAGTCACCGATCCTCATCACCGTTGTAAGAGAAACATGAGCGACTGCAACGGGACGATTTTAGACTGCTACCGCACCGGCATTTGGACGTCATCATGAGTGAGGGGCTACGCCCCATGGCGCGACAGCATGTGCATTTGAGTCTTGATATCGCGACAGCTGTGAAGGTGGGTCAACGCCATGGCAAACCGATCGTGCTGCATGTCGCGTCGCGAAAAATGGCGGCTGAGGGCTTTGCGTTTTTCTGCGCGGATAATGGTGTCTGGTTGACGGATCGGGTGCCACCTCAGTTTCTGTCCCTCCAGCGGGAATAAGCGTGCGCTGATATCATCAGGGAGCGGCATGGAACCACCCGTCTCAATCCCCACCCCCTGAAACCTGATCTATACTCTTCCCCATCTCGCCTCATCAAGGCTTGTCCGGAACGGCCCGAC
>JBCBBC010000055.1:0-24326 GCA_038532145.1 Pseudomonadota bacterium
ACCGATCTGTCGGCCTTGATTTCGATCTGCCAGAAAGCCATATCGCGCTGCGGCCGGTGACGCCGCAGGATGCGGCGCGTTTGCTGGTCGTGCACGGCGATGGACGGCTGGAGGATGCGTCTGTCCGGGATTTGCCGCGCTATTTCAATGCTGGCGATCATCTCGTTTTCAACGATACGCGCGTCATTCCTGCGGCCCTGAAAGGTGTGCGTCCGGCCCGGGATGCGCTCGGCTCGGACGTGGCGGTGGACATCAATCTGGTGGGACAGCAGTCCGGCACCGATTGGCTGGCGCTGGCACGACCCGGCAAGCGGTTGAAGCCTGGCGATCAAATCACGATCTCAGATGATCTCTCGGTCGAGATTTTGGAAAAACGACCGGATGGCGAGCTGGTTTTGCGCTTTTCGAAGTCTGGCGACGCTTTGGATACGGCCATCGATGCAGCAGGCGCCATGCCCTTGCCGCCTTACATTGCTCGCCGTCGGCCAGCCGATGCACAGGATCGCGAGACTTATCAGACCAGTTTTGCGGGGGATGACGCAAAGTCTGTGGCCGCACCGACAGCCGGCTTACACTTCACGCCGCGCCTTCTGGCGGAAATTGAAGCCGCGGGCATTCAGCGGGCGGAAGTCCGGTTGCATGTCGGGTTGGGGACGTTTGCGCCGCTCAAGGATGAGCAAATCGAAAGCGGTAAACTGCATGAAGAGTGGCGGCAGCTTACACCTGCAGTGGCAGATACGCTGAATATGGCGCGCGGGGTCGGGCACAAATGCGTTGCCGTCGGAACCACGGCCTTGCGCACGCTGGAAAGCTGCACGCGGCCAGATGGCGTGATTGAAGCCGCCACTGGCCCGACAGATGTATTCCTGACACCCGGCTACACGTTCCGCGCGACGGACGCGCTGGTGACCAATTTCCATCTGCCGCGTTCCAGCCTGTTCATGCTGGTCTGCGCCCTGATCGGGACGGATGTCATGCAGGCGGCTTATGCGCACGCCATCGCCAATGAGTATCGGTTCTACTCATATGGAGATGCCTGTTTGCTGCTGCCTTAAGCGACGAACCGCCCGCCCGCATTGGCATAGGCCTGGCTGCCATGGGTCAAAACATCATCCGTGTCGCGCACATCTTCGGGGCGGAGATCGAACTGGCCTTGAAGCTCGGCATAGAGCGGTGCGAAATCGGTATCGACGGTCGCCCGGAAGAGTTGCTCATAGGAATCGATGACGAAATAGGTCTGCTGGAAATCATCAATCCGATAATCCGTCCGCATCAACCGTTTCAGATCGAAGCGAATCCGGTTGGGGGAGGGATCTTCGAGGCTGAACTTGCTCTCTGCCGGGGACGAGACGATTCCCGCACCGTAAATGCGCAGACCCTGTTCGGTGCGGATCAGGCCGAATTCGACCGTGTACCAATAGAGCGCCGCCAGATTCTTCAGGGAAGCATGGCGCAGGGATCGCAATCCGCCTTGGCCATAGGCCTCCATATAATCCGCAAAAACGGGATCGGTCAGCATCGGGACGTGCCCGAAGACGTCGTGAAAGACATCCGGCTCCTGGATGTAGTCCAGCTGATCCGGCTTGCGGATGAAATTCCCCGCCGGGAAACGGCGATTAGCGAGATGATCGAAGAAGATATCGTCCGGTACCAGACCCGGAACGGCGACGACGCGCCAGCCGGTCAGGGCTTCCAGCTCATCCGAAATGGTCTCGAAATTCGGAATGCCGCCGCGGTGTAGATCCAGTGCTTCCAAACCCTGCAAGAATTCTGGTGCGGCGCGATCAGGCAGAACCTGCATCAGACGTTTGTACAAAGTGTCCCAGACCGCATGCTCGGACGGGGTATATTCCGACCAGCCCTGATCGATGGTCCAATCCGGATTGGCATGTGCGGGTTTCGCAAATTGGTTGTTCATGCAACTAATATAGCAAGTGAGACTGGATATGTCTTGGGGCATATTACGACATGTGATCGCATTTGGAGGGAATTCAGTGATCAAACTGTACGACTATTGGCGATCTTCGGCCTGTTATCGCCTGCGCATTGCCTTCAATCTGAAGGGGGTCGCCTTTGAAAGCGAAGAGGTGAATTTGCATCCGGACGTCCTGGCGCAGAATTCGGACGTCTATCGCGCCCTGAATCCACAACAACGGGTGCCGACCGTGATCATTGATGGCGAAGTCCATTCCCAATCCATGGCCATTCTGGACTGGTTGGAAGAGGCGTATCCAACCCCGCCATTTCTGCCATCTGATCCGCATGACCGCCTGCGCGCCCGGGCCTTCGCCGACACTGTGGCGTGCGATATTCATCCGCTCAATAATTCGAGTGTGCTGAAGTATCTGCGTGAAGACTTCGCCGCAACGCCGGAGGCCGTCACAGCCTGGTATGGCACATGGGTGTCGCGCGGCTTTGAAGCGCTGGAGGCGCATGCGCGCAAATCCACAACCCATTTTCTGTTCGGCGATCAACCGGGGATGGCTGAAATCAGTCTCATTCCACAGGTCTATAATGCGCGGCGGTTTGACCTCGATCTCTCAGCCTTTCCGACCCTGCTCGATGTGGATCGCAAATGTAATGAGCTGCCCGCTTTTCAGGCCGCGACGCCGGAGGCGGTGAAACCGGCTTAATTACGCTGGGCGGATTTCAGGATATAGCCCTGATCGGTCACTTCGAACATTTTCGCGATGTCGGGGTGACTGACGCGTGTATCGGTCTCGTCCGGGACAAGATTCTGTTCGGAGACATAAGCGACATAATGGGTGCGCTCATTCTCGGCAAACAAGTGATAATAAGGCTGATCTTTTGACGGACGGACTTCTTCCGGGATCGACTCATACCACTCATCTGTATTCGCAAATACAGGATCGACATCAAAGACGACGCCGCGAAAGTCAAAAAGACGATGCCGCAATACCTGACCGATCTGATACTTCGCTTGGCGCATTGGAATGGCATTCGGTAGGTCCGGGACCTCCCGTGGCTCTGTAACCGGTTGTGTCTTCGCGGGTTTTTCTCCCCCGAACAATCGCATAAAGCGTTTCATGACGTTCGGCCCGTAGCTCGTCTGTTCTTTGTGTGCTACAGCTTTGGTCAACATACAAGATTTGGTCAGCACATGACTTTAAATAAAGTGCGAGATGACCGGAAGACAAGCAGTCGATCCGGGTCTCGCAAGCGTCGGAAACCGCCCCTTTATGCGGCGGTGGATTTGGGGACGAACAATTGCAGATTGCTGATCGCCGCGCGTCGCGGCGATACCTTCACCGTGGTCGATTCTCATTCTCAAATTGCACGTCTGGGCGAAGGTCTGGCGGCAACAGGACGGATGTCAGACGCCTCGGTTGAACGGGCGATGGACGCGCTGCACAAGATTTCCAAAAAACTGAAAGCGAAGAAAGTCGGTCATGTGCGCTGTATCGCGACCGAGGCCTGCCGACGGGCCGAAAATGGTCCGGCGTTTATCCAGCGCGTGCGCGAGGAAACCGGCCTGACCTTCAAGATTATCGGGCCGGAAGAGGAGGCTCGCCTGGCGCTTATTGGGTGTCATAATCTGATCGAGCCGGACACGGACCGGGTCCTGGTGATCGATATTGGCGGCGGGTCGACTGAATTGTCCTTTGTCGATGCGCGACCCGCGCACGAAGGTGGGTTGAAAGGCCTGTTGAGAAAACCGCCCATCCTGGCCTGGCGCAGTTTGCCGGTCGGCGTCGTGACGCTGACCGAGGCCTTCGCGCATCTCCCGGAGGAAGAGGCCTATCCGCAAATGCTGGCCCACGTCATGGCGCAGCTCGACAAATGGAAACGAACACCGGAAATCAGAGAGACCTTTGCCAATGGCCGCGCCCACGTCATCGGGACATCCGGAACCGTCACCTGCCTGACCGGGGTGACGCTGGGCCTGACCAAATACAGACGAGATAAGGTGGATGGCGCCTGGATGACCCGCGACGCGATGATGGGCACAGTGGAGAAGTTGCGCGCCGCCGGCATGGCAAAAATGCACACCTTTCCGACCATCGGAACGGACCGCGCCGGATTGATGCTGGCCGGTTGCGCCATTGTTGAAGGCATGTGGTCGCTGGCGCCGCGGGGTGATATGCGGATCGCCGATCGGGGGCTTCGCGAAGGCTTGCTTTTGTCCATGATGCAGGGTCCGAAGCGCAAGAGCCGTCGTCGACGTCGGCGCCCGAAAGGGGCGTCAAAACCCGCCTCTGAAGGAGCGTCCGCATGAACGATGATGGCAAGCGTCGTTGGAAGGGGCCGACCGGTGACAAGAAGAGTTCCGGCCGCCGGACCGGTGAGCGCAAGGTGATCGCCTATCGCGCCAAGTCCGAAAGCTCCAAGAAATGGATCGAAAGACAACTCTCCGACCCCTACGTCCAGAAAGCGCAGTCCGAGGGCTATCGTGCCCGCGCTGCCTATAAATTACTGGAACTTGATGCACAGGCGAAATTGCTGCGGTCGGGTATGCGCGTGGTCGATCTTGGTTGCGCCCCTGGCGGCTGGTTGCAGGTCTGTGTGCGCAAGGGCGTCAGCGAGTTGGTTGCGATTGATTTGCTTGAAGTCGAGCCGGTGCCAGGCGCCTTCATCGTGCAAGGCGATGTCAATGAGTCGAGCGATGTCGCCGAAATGATGACCGGGCTGAGCGGCGCGCCCGATCTGGTCCTGTCCGACATGGCAGCCAATACGACCGGACACAAACAGACGGACAGTCTGCGCACCGCGGCTCTGGCAGATATGGGGCTTGATTTTGCCATTGCCCATTTGCGCCCTGGTGGCGCGTTCTGCTCGAAAGTCTTTCAGGGCGGGGCGACACCGGACATGATGGCGCGCCTGAAACAGCATTTCAAAACCGTCAAACATATCAAACCTCCGGCCAGCCGGGCTGGCTCTCCGGAACTGTTTGTCGTCGCTAAGGGTTTTCGAGGGTCGTGACCGTGCCCGCGCCGCCCGATGAGCCCGACTTTCCAGAGGTTCGGACCGGGATGCGCACAGCGCTGCTGATCACGATGCTGTTGGCGGCGCTCTATGGCCTGGTCTTTTCCATTTTCGGCAGCGCAAACCGAACGGGCGTTCTGGATCTCTGGGCCAGTTTCGGCCTCGGCGCGGCTTTGCTTCTGCTTAGTTATATTGATCTGCGCACGGGGCTGCTGATTGATATTCTGACCTGGCCATTGGTGGCGCTCGGCCTCGGCTATGCGGCGCATGTGGGGGACCTGGTCCCGGCGCTTAGCGGCGCCGTTGTCGGATATGTTCTGATCGCCGGGCTGGCCATGGTGTGGCGCCGCGCCCGCGGCTATGAAGGGATCGGGCTGGGCGATGCCAAACTGCTGGCGGCCGGTGGCGCCTGGGTCGGGCTTTATGAATTGCCGGTCGTGCTCCTGATCGCGTCGGGAATCGGATTGGTGGTGGCGTTAACCGTGTCACAAAGAACACGCTCGGATAGTCATCGTGTCGCAATTGTTTTCGGGCCCTGTCTCGCCTTGGGGATCTGGAGTGCGTGGTGCACCGACTTGATTGCTTATGCCTGATGGTCCGGAGCCGGATGAATTGATCATTAGAGAAGTATAATAACGACCGCAGATACCCGTCTTTATCGGTGTTTTTTGCGGCGCCGCACTATTGTCCCGACACGGAATAAAATAGATTAATTTCAGTTAACTAGTGCGTCACTTATGTGACTGACTCTGTCACATAACCGTAGTTTCAGTGCAAAAAAACCGTCACTCCCTGCGCATAGGTCGACCCTGAATCAGGGCGGGTTGATTCTCCCGTCCACGTTCGTCTGTGCAACTGTATTCGGGGAATACAAAATGAAATTTCGTATGACTGTGAGCGCATTGGCGCTGGGTTTGATGGCGGCTTGTTCTCAAGGCAGCGATATTGCGTCACCCGGCACGACCGCGCCGACGACGCCGCCCACGACGGGGGGAGGCACAGGCGGCGGCACCGGGGGCACCACGGTGGACTGTCCGACCGGGTTCACAGAAGGAGATCCGATTGGCAGTATCACAACTTGTATTCTGTCCGGCACGCTGCTTGGAACCACGACGCTCACAAATGTGGATGGCTTGGTTTACCGGTTGAACGGACGGGTTGATGTCGGCGTCGATACAGGCGCAGATGGTACTGATCCGGCGGGCTCTGTTGCATCGCTCGAAATCGAACCTGGCGTGACCATTGTCGGCGCCACCGGCCAGGATTACCTCGTCGTCACTCGTGGTTCGACCCTCGAAGCGCGCGGCAGTGCGACCCAACCGATCACCTTTACAAGTGCGCTGGACATTGAACGTCAAAATGATTCCGATCCGAGCAATGATCTGGGTGAGACGTTTGATGGCGAATGGGGCGGCATTGTCATTCTGGGCAGTGCACCGCAAAACCGCTGTCTGAGCGGCGACGCGTACGGCACCGATACCTGTCAGCAGCGTATCGAAGGCGTGACCTCGCCAGACGCTCTTTATGGCGGCGATGATGCCGACGATTATTCCGGCACGCTACGCTATGTCGTTGTCAAACATGCCGGCTTCGAACTGACCACCGACAATGAGCTGAATGGCATCGCCTTTGGCGGCGTCGGCGACAGCACAGTCGTCGAGTTTATTCAGGTCTATAACAATGCCGATGACGGCGTTGAGTTCTTCGGCGGCACCGTGAATGCGAAATATCTGGTCCTGAACGGCAACAATGATGAGTCCATCGATACCGACAATGGCTATCAGGGCGCCATCCAATATGCCGTGGTTCAGCAGACAACCGGACGGGGTGACAATATCACTGAGCAGAGCTCTGTCGCCGCCGCGTCAGCTGTTCTGCCATCTGATCCGCTGATCGCAAACTTTACCTTCATCGGCACAGATGGCGATGAGGTGTTCCGCTCTAATTCCGGTTCGATTGGCCGGTTGCTCAACGGCGTGATTGTTTATGAAAATGGTTGCTTTGCCTGGGATGCCAGCGCGGGCGATGGCGACAATACCAGCTTTGGTGGCGTCGGCGTCGATCCTAGCTTCGCTTCTGTCCTCGCCGATTGCGGCACCAATGGCGCCGGCCTGACCGATTCTGACCCGGAAACAGTCGCCGCGGTTGAAGCCGTGGCTGCAGCACCGAACAGCACGTTTAACACCGCGCTGCCTTTGGTAAGCACGCTGGCGGCCGTGTTCTTCCCTGGTACAGCAGAGGGTGGTGTGACACCGACGGATCTGCCGGCGATTGACACCTCTTTCGATGACACAAATTACATCGGTGCCTTCGGTCCGGATGAATCTGAAACCGATAACTGGGCGACGGGCTGGACCTTCGGTCTGTTCCCCGACGAGTTCACATGCCCAACCGGCACCTCGGATTCAGCGACGGAGATCAACGGTCAGAAAGTCTGCGTCGTCTCCGGTGTTCTGGCGGATGATGTGCGCCTGACCCGCGGCAACCTTTACGAGCTGGATGGCCGCGTTGACGTGGGTGTGGATACCGGCGCAGATGGCACAGCGGCGACGGGCGATCCGGCCACGCTGATCATTGAATCCGGTGTGACCCTGTTCGGCAATACCGGTCAGGACTATCTGGTCGTGAACCGCGGATCCGATATTCGCGCGCTCGGCACAGCTGCGGACCCGATCATTTTCACCTCAGAAGCCGATTTGCGCGGCAGTCAGCCCGCGCCGGATCAGGCCGATGGCGAGTGGGGCGGGATTGTCATCCTCGGCAGCGCGCCGCAAAACCGTTGCCTGAGCGGCAGTGCCTTTGGCACCGATACCTGCCAGCAGCGGATCGAAGGCGTCACCTCACCCGATGCGCTCTATGGCGGTGACGATGTCAGCGACAGTTCTGGTGTCCTGCGTTATGTCCAGGTGAAGTATGCCGGCTTCGAACTGACCACAGACAATGAGCTCAACGGGATTGCCTTTGGCGGTGTCGGTGATGGCACAGTGGTCGAATATATCCAGGTCCACAATAATGCGGATGATGGCGTTGAATTCTTCGGCGGCACTGTGAATGCGAAATATCTCGTGCTCACAGGGAATGGTGACGAATCCATCGATACCGACAACGGCTATCAGGGCGCCATCCAGTTCGTTATCGTCGATCAGATCAATGGGCGCGGCGACAATATCACCGAGCAAAGCTCTGTGCCGGCGGCGTCAGCGGTGCTGCCTTCTGATCCCAAGATTGCGAACTTCACCTTCCTTGGGACCACAGGCGATGAAGTGTTCCGGTCGAATTCCGGTTCGATTGGTCAATTGCTGAACGGTGTCATTGTTTACGAGAATGCCTGTTTCGCCTGGGACGCAAGTGCCGGAGATGGCGACGATACCAGCTTTGGCGGTGTCGGCGTTGACCCGAGCTTCTCGTCTGTTCAGGCCGATTGCGGAACCAATGGTGCCGGCCTGACAGACTCGGATCCGGAAACGGTTGCCGCGGTTGAAGCCGCCGCCGCCGCGCCGAACAGCACGTTCAACACAGCCGCGCCGCTGGTAAATACGCTGATTTCAACCTTCATCAACGGCTCTACGGAAACCGCCGCTACAGCGACGGACCTTACGGCTGTCGATCCCTTCTTCGAAGACACCGATTATATCGGCGCGGTCGAGAATGCGAACGACACCTGGTGGCAGGGTTGGACCTGCGGCCTGCCAAATGGCGACGCGTGCTAACCAAGGCGAACTGACCGGGACAGGGCATTGGCACTGTCCCGGTTTCTCCATTTCTGTCTGTCGAGAACGGTCCATTCAAACAGCAAACGGCTCGACGACCCGATGATCCGAATTGAAAGCCCAAACCAATGAAACGTCCTTCACAACACCCCCTCCTGCTGACGACGGCCCTCGCATTGGCTATCATCCCGTCAGCGATGGCTCAGGAAGACCCTGTCGAAGATACGCCGGTTACTCAGGAAGAGACGGCTGAGACCGCTGATGAACGAACGCTGGGAACGGTTGTCGTACGTGGCCGCTTCATTCCCGAACCGCAACGTCAGACCTCCCAGGTCGCGTCCTTTCTCTCAGCCGAGGACCTGACCCGTCAGGGCGACGCCAATGCGGCGCTGGCGCTAACTCGCCTGAGCGGATTGAGCGTTGTCGATGGCCAGTTCGCTTATGTGCGCGGCCTTGGGGATCGCTATTCCGTGGCGCTTTTGAACGGCTCTCCCTTGCCAAGCCCCGAGCCATTGCGTCGGACGGTGCCGCTCGATCTGTTCCCGTCCAGCATGCTGGACGGCGCTGCGGTTCAGAAGACCTTTTCGGCCAATTATCCCGGTGAGTTTGGCGGTGGTCTGATCGATCTCAAAACCGTTCGTCAGCCGGCCGAAGACTTTCTCAACCTGAAAGTTGGCACCGGCTACAATACCGTCACAACCAATCAGGATGGTCTGTTTGTGCGCGGCAGCGATACAGACTGGTCAGGCTATGATGATGGCCTGCGCGATTTGCCTGGCCCGCTGGCATCATTGATCGCGACGGGCACAAATATTAACAGCCTGTCTGCAACGGAGCGCGAAATTGCCGGCGAGAGCCTGGTCAATTCACAGCTTTCGGTCATTCAGGAGGGTAAGATTGATGCCCCCGTTGAAGTCGCTCTGGAAGGGGGCAAAGCCCTTTCATTTGATGAATTCGATGTCGGCCTGATCGGGGTGCTCGGCTATGATGGCAGCTGGACCACGCGCGAAGCTACGCAACAGGTTCTGCGTAATGATGCATCAGGTGATTTCGACCGCGATGTGATCGTCGATCAAACCACGTTCGATGCGATTGTGAACGGCCTTGGATCGGTCACGGTGGGCCGCGGTGCACATGAAGTGGCAGGGACCCTGTTTTATGTTCACTCGACCACGAAAGACGCCCAGATCGCGGTTGGTGAGGATGGCAGCAATGAAATCCGTCACCGCGAGCGCACCGCCTGGTATGAACGCGAGCTGACCTCCTTTCAGCTCGCCGGATCGCATGGATTTGGCGACCTCGATCTGAACTGGCGTGGTTCTGTCGCACAATCGACCTATGAAGCGCCTTATGAGCGCCAATTGACGCGCGAAGTCATTGACGGCGTGCCGACCTATAATAACCAGCAGGGCCGATACAATATTCAATTCACCGACCTGGTCGACGATGTCACCGGGTTCGGACTGGACGGCGAATACAACCTTAATCTCGATGGTCGCGAAGTTGTCCTGTCTGCGGGCTTCGATGATTCATCGACAGAGCGGGACTACAAGCAATTCAATTTCCGTTTCAATGGCTCGATCGTTGATGGGGTGGATCCGCTTGCGCGTCCGGATTTTCTGTTCTCACCGGACAATATCGCGCCGAGCCGTTTCTTCCTGAACGAGTCGACGACGACGACGGATTTCTATGTCGCGGGCCTGGATGTGACCGCATACTTCGCGCAGGTTGATGCCGATATTACCGATTTCATCAAGGCGACGGTTGGGTTCCGGCAGGAGAGTGGCGAGCAATTCGTTCGTTCATTCGACCGGTTCGGCAATGCTGGACCAGAAGAGACGCGGATCGAGAACGATTATACTCTGCCAGCGCTGACCTTCACCTGGAATTTCGCGGATGACCTGCAATTGCGTCTTGGTTACTCCGAGACGGTGGCGCGCCCGCAATTCCGGGAACTGTCGGAAGCGACCTATTTTGATACCGAATCCAGTCGGACGTATCGCGGTAATAGTGGATTGGTTGACAGCGAATTCACCAATTACGATGCGCGCCTGGAATATTATATGGGCCGCAACCAGTTCGTCACCGCCGCCGCCTTCTTCAAGGAGATCGACAACCCGATCGAGGAACAGATCAACGAGCTGAGCTCTCTGGTCTATCAGACCACTTATATCAATGCGCCAAAAGCGGAGCTCTTCGGGGTCGAACTGGAATTCCGGACGCGGTTCGACATGCCATTGCAACAGCAATGGTTCGTGGACCGTGACTGGATTTTCTCGACCAATTACACCTACACCTCCGCGGAGCTGGTCGTGGATCCGACGGACCTTGTTTTCTCGGGAAGCGAAAACCGCGATATCCTTGCCACCGATCTCGGCTTGAATGATGGCGATAAGCTGCAAGGCACACCTGAAAACATCTTCAACCTCCAATTCGGCTGGGAGACGGATGTCGAACAGGCCACTTTGCTGGTCGGCTGGGTCGATGAGCGCATCCTGCAACGGGGTGATGCACGCCTTGGCCTCGAAGATGTCCTGGAAGATCCTGGCATTCAGGTGGATCTGGTCTATCGCCGAGACTTTAGCGTACTGAATCGTGATCTAACCCTGGGGCTCAGCGCCCGCAATCTGCTCGACGAGGCGCATGAGGAATTCATCAATACGCAAACCGATGTCGGCCGTGTCGAGTTCAACACTTACGATCGCGGCACCAGTCTTTCGGCCAGCCTCACGGCCAAATTCTGATCCAATCACAGCGCTGTCACAAAAGCGCAAAGGTGAACGCCTAGACGAAAGCCTTACGCACGGCGTTAACCGTGTCGTGAGAGTTGATACATACTAAAAAAATCGTAGGCGTGACAAAGCCTAAGGCAGAAGCCTAAGATAAACGACAGAACCCTGGTGATGAGGAGAGCGTAGCATGCCGAGCGCCGCGGAAACGGCTCTTGAACGACTGGTGAGCATTGAGCGGCCCGTTCGATGGGTGGTTGAGTGCGCTCTGGTGATCGCGCTCGCGCTCCTGGTGGCCCGAATTGGCTGGCTGATTGCGTCGCCCTCTGATGTGGTCGCAACTTATACGCAGCGGCCGTTGCCCGCACCCATGCGTGGGACATCCAGCTCGCTCGCCATTGCTACCGATCGCACGCTTCTGGTGCGCGACAATCCGTTTCAGCAGGGCGAAGCAGAAATCATCGTCCAGGACGTGCCGGAAACCAATCTCAATCTCAGCCTTGACGGGCTGCGGATGTCGACCGAGGGCGGCGAAGCCGGCAATGCCATCATTCGGACGCCAAATGGCATTGGCAAGAATTACAGCGTCGGCGATGAAATCATGGCGGGCGTGACGCTTGAACGAATCCTGTCCGACCGGGTCATTATCAACCGCGATGGCGCTGATGAGACCTTGATGCTGGGTGGCCGTGGGGCAGGGCTATCAGTGATTACCGACGATTCCAGGATCAGCACCGAATTGGACTCTTCTTCTCAGGCTGCGACGCCAGCAGAGCCGCCGCGCCCCGACGTGATTGACGCGCAAATCGAGGCGCCGGAATTGCTGCTTAGCAGTGTCAATGCCGGCCCGGTGCGCGTGAATGGCCAAATCACCGGCTATCGTCTGGATCCGCTTGGCAGTGCCGACATTATGCGACAGGCCGGATTGGTGCCGGGGGATGTCTTGCTGCAAATTAATGGCGCATCTGTGATGCAGCTCGATACAAGTGATGTGATAGATAGAATTTCATCCGCTGAATCAGTGGAATTGACGGTTAACCGCAACGGATCGGAGCAAACCATTCGTTTAAGGTTCGGTGAGTAGGATACGAATCATGAAGAAGCTGATCACAGCATCTGCCCTGGCCCTGAGCTTACATGGCCTTGCCGCAGCGGAGATGAATTCTCCGCGCGCAGAGCGGCACGTGCTGAGCTTGAACGACGTTGATATTACAGCACTTATTGATGATGTCTCGATCATTACAGGCTATACGTTCATCCTGCACCCGGATGTCCGACGGACCAAGGTGACGGTGATGTCGCAAGCGCCCATGGACACAGCGGAAGTGTTCCAGGTGTTCCTCGCGACGTTGCGTGTGCATGGATTCGCCGCGGTCCCTGCCGGCAAGGGCGTTTACAGGATTGTCCCGGAGCAGATGGCGATTGGCGACGCCTCAGTGCGCGGAACAGGTCCGAATGCCTTCATCACTCAAGTGTTTAAACTGAATAATTTCAGTGCGATAGAGGCCGCGCAAATGGTCAAACCATTGATCGATGCGCAGGGCCAGGTGGTCGCAAATGCCCGCTCGAACACGCTGGTTCTGGTCGATTATTCGTCAAATATGCCCCGATTGCGCGAAATTGTGCAGGGCCTGGACGAAAATGACCGGACCAAGGTCGAAACCGTCGAGCTGCGCAATGTTCCAGCGCGTGAAATTGAGGGTATTCTGACCGATCTTCTGTCCGATCGCGATGACAATCCGAACAATCGCTTTGAGGTATCAGCCGCAACGACGTCCAATTCAATCGTCCTGAAGGGCGATGAGGCCACCGTCGCTCGGGCCATTCGGGTCGCTCAGGAGCTCGATCAGACGGATCCGGTTCGCGACAGTCTGCGCGTGATTGAGCTGAGAAATTCAAACGCTGAAGATATTGTGCCGATCCTCGAACGCCTGGCCGAAACCATGGCGGAGCAGGCATCTCCCGGAGACTCGCAAGTCCCTGGCGCGACCATCGCGCATCACCAGCCGACCAATTCCCTGGTCATCAGCGCCTCGCCAGACACCATTCTCGCCATGGAACGGGTCGTCGAAGCGCTCGACAAGCGCCGCGCACAAGTCCTGGTCGAGGCGATTATTGTCGAAATGTCAGACGACACCGCCCGCAGCCTCGGGGTGCAATTCCTGCTCTCCGGCACCGGCGAGTCTTCTGTCCCATTCCTCAGCACGAATTTCTCTCGCGAAGCGCCAAACCTGCTTGAAATTGCGGGCGCGATTGTCGACCCGGACGTATTTGGCGGCACCAATCCGTTGACGACAGGGGCAATTGAATCGCTGTTAGGCATTCAGCCTGCGCTCGGCGTAGGAGGCCGCAGCGGCGACACCCTTTTCGGCGCCATCCTGACCGCGGTCGAAACCGACACGAATTCAAAAGTCCTGTCTAAGCCGTTCAATCTGACTCTGGACAATGGCACGTCGGAACTTCTGGTCGGTCAGCAAATCCCGATCGCCACGGGTGAGACACTCGGCTCTGACAATAGCAATCCATTCCGGACGGTGACGCGGCAGGATGTCGGTATCAAGCTGAATGTGACGCCCCGGATTTCGGCCGATGACACCATCCACCTCGATATTTTCCAGGAAGTTTCCAGTGTTTCGGAAACGCTTAGCGATGGCCTGGATGACTTTGCCACCAATATCCGTCAGATCACCACAAATGTGCTCGCCGATAATGGTGAGATCATCGTCCTGGGCGGCCTGATCGAGCAGCAAAATGCGCAGGTCAATTCAAAGGTGCCGCTGGCCGGGGATATTCCGGTGGTCGGCAACCTGTTCAAATCGGAAACCAATTCAGTCGTTCGGACCAATCTGATGGTCTTCATTCGACCCACTATTGTGCGCGATCGCGAGGATGCACGTGCTGTCACGTCGCGCAATTATCGATATATCCGCGCCGAAGAAATGCTGCGCGAAGGCAATGATGAAGGCATCTCAGAACTGGATGGATTCATCTCGGAAGTGCTCGGCGTTGATGTCGAGCAAACGCCAGCGCTCCGCGGGCGTAGCGAATAATACTCGGCGCCAACGCCGAACGGATGTATTTATAGAGAGTGTCATTGACGAATACCGATCTGTCTTACGCCTTTGCTCGTGACAAGGGCCTTGTCGTCCTCGAAGGCGAAGGCGACCAGATCCGGCTGGGTGTTCGCAATGGTGCAGATCCTTTCTCACTCATTGAGGCCCGCCGCGTCTTGCGCCGGAAGATCAAGCTGCAACCCATGGGGGCACAGGATTTTGAGCGCGCGCTGACCGAGCATTATGCGCGCGACGGCGTCTCTGGTGACGAGGCGGAGGCCGCGCTCGACAGCCAGGGTGGCCTCGCCAGCCTGGTTGATGGTATTCCAGAAACCGCAGACTTGCTCGATGGCGATGATGATGCCCCGGTCGTCCGGCTGATCAATGGCCTGATCTATGAGGCGGTCAATCGCAAGGCCTCCGACGTCCATATTGAACCGCACGAGGACACATTGTCCGTGCGCTACCGCATTGATGGCGTATTGCAGGAAGTGCTGACCCCATCCCGGCGCCTGGCAGGCCCGCTGACCAGCCGGATCAAGGTCATGGCGCGCCTCGACATTGCCGAGAAACGGATCCCGCAGGATGGCCGTATCTCGCTGTCCATTGGTGGGCGCAGCATTGATGTCCGCGTCTCGACCCTGCCGAGCCGATATGGCGAGCGGGTGACCATGCGTCTGCTCGATACGCGCAATGCGCTATTGGGGCTGGACGAGCTTGGCATGGACGAGGTCACGCTTGGCCGGGTCCGGGACATTCTGGCCCAGCCAAATGGGATTACGCTGGTTACCGGTCCTACCGGCTCGGGTAAAACCACGACGCTTTACTCGGCCTTGTCCGTTCTGAACAATGGCGAGCGCAATGTGATGACGCTCGAAGACCCGATTGAGTATGGCCTGGAAGGCATTTCGCAGACGCAAATGCATCACAAGGTCGGGCTGACCTTTGCAGCCACGCTGCGCGCCATTCTGCGACACGATCCGGATGTGGTCATGGTGGGTGAGATTCGTGATCTGGAAACGGCGAAAGTGGCATTCGAATTCGCATCGACCGGCCGTCCGGTCCTGTCCACGGTGCACACCAATAGCGCTGCAGGAGCCATTCAGCGCCTCCGCGATATGGGGATTGAGCCTTATGTCATTGCGGCGACGCTGAAGGCCGTGGTCGCCCAGCGCCTGGTGCGGAGACTGTGTGATCATTGCCGTGAGCCGCACGCCTCGACCCCGGAAGAACTCGCCATGTTTGGCCTCGATGCGGCCGATGCACCACAACTCTGGCGCCCGACAGGTTGTATGGCCTGTGGCAATAGCGGGTATAGTGGTCGTCTTGGCGTCTACGAGCTGATTACGGTCGATAGCAGTTTGCGGGATCTAATCCGTGCCGATGGGTCCGAAGACGAGATCGAGCGGATGGCGCTTAGCCGTCACGACAATCTGTTCCGCAATGCCGCGCGCTATGTCCAGACCGGTCAGACCAGTGTCGAGGAGGTGCTTCGGGTTTGCCGCCGTGAGGAGGAACGCTAGTTATGGCGGTCTTCGATTATGTCGCCATTGGCGCAGACGGCAAACGCGCCACCGGGGTGATCACCGCGGATTCCGCCCGATCGGCCCGCAAGGAATTGCGAATGCGGCAACTCTCGCCGCTCGACGTAAAGGAAGCGCGGCAGAAATCAGCGGCAAAGTCCGCTACGCGGGGCTCTCTTTCCGGAACGGATCTGGTGCTCACCACAAGACAATTGGCGATGTTGATCAAATCCGGCGCCACGGTGGAAGAGGCGCTGGGCGCGATTGCCGGCGAAGCGGAGAAACCGGGCACCCGCCGCGTCCTGATGGGCGTACGAGGCAAGGTCCAGGAAGGCTTTTCTTTCTCAGAGGCCTTGAGCCAATCCTCGAAGGCTTTTCCGCCTTATTATCGCGCTGTGGTCTCGGCGGGTCAGTCGTCTGGTCGGCTCGGCGATGTCATGGATCGCCTGGCGACGCATTTGGAAAAGTCTCGCAAGCTTCGGAACAAGCTGCTTTCGGCGCTGATTTATCCGATGGTCCTATCTCTGGTCGCCATGATTGTAGTGGTCCTCTTGCTGATCTTCGTTGTGCCCGCCGTGATCGAGCAATTCGAGACATTGGGTCAGGATCTGCCGCCGCTGACCAATGCGGTGATTGGCGTGTCCGATTTTATGCGCGGATGGGGCCTGTTGGTCATCCCACTACTGGCCGCTGGTCTGTGGATGCTGCGCGGGGTTTTGCGCACGCCGCGAGTCAAGCTGGGCCTGGATCGGATCGTGCTGCGCCTGCCGCTACTCGGCAAGGTCATCAAAAGCGCCAATGCGGCGCAGTTCGCCCGCACCTTTGCGACTCTATCCGGCAGCGGTGCTACCGTTCCCGACGCCCTGGTTGCAGCGCGCGGATCGGTCGGCAATGAAGTCTTCCGTCAGGCTGCGACTACCGTCCGACGACAGGTTGAAGAAGGCCAACCCTTGAACCGGGCCATGCGTGGTACGGAAGTTTTCCCGCCCATGCTGGTCCATATGGTGGCCAGCGGCGAACGCGGCGGCGACTTGCCCGCGATGATGGGGCGTGCCGCGGATTATATGGAAGAAGAGTTGGATAGTAACGCTACAGTAGCATTGGGTTTGCTAGAACCTTTGCTAATTGTTCTATTGGCCGGGGTCGTGGCCTTGATTGTATTGGCCATCATGTTGCCCATTCTGCAGCTTAATACGATGGCGATTGGTGCCTAAGGAGTTTGTAAAATGATCGACAAGCGCAAACAGCAAAAACGCAACCGCCAGCGCGGCTTCACCCTGACCGAGATCATGGTTGTGGTGTTCATTATCGGGCTGCTCTCGACCGTTGTTCTCATCAACGTCACGGGCGCGATGAGCCAGGGACGTACAACCAAGGCAGCGACGGACATCACCCGACTGTCAGGGGCGCTGCAATCGTACAGTGGCGACATGTTCAACTTCCCGAGCCAGCAGCAGGGATTGGAAGCCCTGGTCACCAAACCGGATAATGCCCCGGACGGGAACCGGTATCGGCCCGGTGGCTATATCCAGAAACTGCCAAATGATCCCTGGGGGCGGCCTTACATTTATGAGGTCCCGGGTGACGATAATCGCCCCTATAATCTCTATTCCCTGGGCGCTGATGGCCGCGAAGGCGGTGAGGAAGACAATGCCGATATCAGCATCTGGGACATTTAGAGCCTGATCAGACAAGGCGGTCTCGTGGCACGCGCACACCACATCCGAAGACAGGCCGGCATGACTTTGGTGGAAGTCATGGCGGTGCTTTTCATTATTGGCCTGACCGCTGGGCTGGTGACGCTGACCCTGCCGGAACGCCCGACCGAAGAACAGGCCAGCGCCCAGGCCTTTGCCCGCGTTCTCCGCGAAGCCCAGGAGCACGCCATCATGGCTGGCCAACCGGTGGGTCTGAAATTACAGGATGAGGGTTACGCCCTGTTTCAATGGCGCCGCGATGGCTGGCGCCCGCAAAGCGGCGGTGTCGCCTTGCCGCGCGGCATGGATATAGATTTCCAGACAACCGAGCGTGTCGGCCCTGAAGGCTGGCCCGAAATCGTATTCGATCCGACAGGTATTGTGCAGCCGGCAGAGTTTCAGCTGCGCGCCCGCGGCGTGCGAATCGATATCGTGCTCGAAGAATCCGGCGAGGTGCGCCTTGTCGAACGCTAATCGTCATCGCCAATCCGGGTTCAGCCTGGTCGAGACCGTCGCTGCCATGGGCATTCTGGCGCTGGCCGCCATACCATTGATGCAGGTGACTACGGATGCCAGCCGGAATGCAGCCAGCCTCGAATCCCGGCTTCTGGCAAGGACCGTCGCAGAAAATGTGATGGCCCGCTCTATGGCCACGCAGGACGTGATTGATGCGGGCATCTCCGCCGGTCAGGAAGTCCAGATGGGGAGGACCTATAATTGGGTACGCACGGCCAATGAGGCCGAGCAAGGCGCCTTGCAGAATTTACGTGTGGAGGTCCGCCCGGCCGAAAGCGAGCAGGTTCTCGCCAGCCTGATCAGTCTTAAATACATCCCGCAAAACCTCCCTGGCGCCACGGCTAATCCGGAAAATGATGAGGATGCCTCATGACCGGTCCGACCACAGCTCAACAGGGATTCACGCTGGCGGAAACGCTTGTGGCCCTCTTCATCCTGGCCATTGTCTCCTCGGCCGGCGCTGCCCTGTTGATCAGCGCCACCGCCGCCAGCCAGCAAGTCCGCGAGCGTGAAATAGAAGCCCGCACACTCGACATTGCCCAGGCCCTGATCCGACAGGATATTGCCGCGCTGAGTGATCGGACCGTCCAGACATCCGACCAGTTTACACCGCCCAGCAATCTCTATGGCGAGGCCCCGCGCGGGGAAGAGCCGTTCCTGCGCTTTGTCCGCAATGGCTGGCTCAACCCGGGCAGCGTCGAGGGGCGCGGCACTTTGCAATCGGTCGCTTATAGCCTGCGCGGCGGCGCGCTGATCCGTGAAGCAACCCTGAGACCGGATGCCACCAATGGCACGCCTGTGTCGCAACGGGTTTTGTTGGAGGATGTCGCGCGGATTGAGCTTGGTTTCGAGCGCGGGGATCAGCGATCCGATTTCTGGCTAGGTGACGCGATTGTCGGGCGTTCGGTGCTGCCTGACCTGATCGAAATCCAGATCACGTTCGAGAACGGGACTAGCCTGGTTCTGGCGGGTCTGACCGGGGGGCGAACATGACCCGGATAGACACGCAGCGGGGCGCCGCCCTGTTGACCGTTCTAATGATTGTCGCGGCCATGTCGGTCGCAGCCCTGGCGATTACCAGAGCGGTAACGGATGCGACTCAGAGGTCGCGGGCCCTGGATTCCCAGGCACAATTGGCGCTCTATGCCGTCTCTGCAGAGGAAGTTGCCAAAGCGCGCATGGCCGAAGTCCTGGCGCCGCTCGAGAACAAACTTTTTGCAGAATTGCCAGGCCTGGGTGAACCGCAAATCATTCCGGTTGAAGGTGGCGCGTTCAGCGTGACGGCACGAGACGCCACCAATTGCTTCGATATCAATTCCTTGACCACAGGCGGCGAAGGCGGTCGGCTGGTCGCTGATGCATCGACTCAGCGGGTCTATCAGACCTTGCTGTCAGCGGCGGTGGAAGACGGCTATGCCTCTGATCTCGCAGCGCTGGTTGCCTCCCTGACCGACTGGATGGATTCCAATGCTGTCCCGGGCGGCGGCGGTGCTGAGGATTCCTATTATCTCAGCGAAGTACCGTCTTATCGGACGTCAGGGCAAAAGCTCGCCAATATCGAAGAATTACGCGCCATTCGTGGTTACACGCCCGATATCATGCAACGTATCGCGCCGCTGATCTGTGCGCTGCCGGATGGCACGATCACGCAGCAACAACAGCTGAATATTAACACGCTGACCGAAGATCACGCGCCGCTTCTGCAAGCCACGTTGAGCGATGCCTTGAGCCTGGACGATGTCCGCTCGGTGATCGCCAATCGCCCGCAAGGCGGCTGGGCGACAGTCGAAGATTTGCTCGAGGATTCGGTTGTGAAACGAATCGACCCGACGCGGATTCAGGTGGATCGGCTCGGTGTTGTGTCGAGTCTGGTGGAAGTTTCAGCCAATGTGTCTTATCGCGGACATGACATGACCATGCGTTACCTGTTTGAAGCTGTTCCGGGTCGTCCGATCCGAACCCTGCGGCGGGAGAGAATAGGCTAGTGGCTAGAATTTATGCCCTTCTGAAACCGGATGGCGATCTGCTAATTGCGCACCCGCGCGGCGGCGACTGGCGGGTGAGCCAGGATCGGCGCGGCATTGATGCGCGTGGCCGCAACCTGACCGTATTCCTGAACGGACTCGATGTGCTTGGTCTGAATGTTTCCATCCCCGCCCGCAACGATAAGGAAGCCCGTCGCGCCGCGCCATTCGCGATCGAGGATGAGCTCGCCGAAACCGTCGAGGACAGCCACGTCGCGCTGGCGGATTTTGACAAGGATAACGCCGCCAAACCGCGCGAAATCAACGTCGTTTCAAACGCCGCCATGACGGCGCTGATCCAATCGCTGTCCGAGCAGGGCTTTGATGAGGCGGAACTGGTCGCGGCGCATAGCTTGCTGCCGTCCGGAAACACGCTGTTCGAAGCGCCCGGCCTGGTCCTTGGTCGATTGGACGGGCGTGGTTTTGCACTGGACCCGTCGCTCGGTCGGGACGTTCTGATTGGCATTACCGAAGCGAATTCAGAGATCGAGATTTATGGCGCCCAGGTCGCGCGGGCCATGGGGCGCTCCGCTCAAGGCGCCGGTGCAACCTCGCTTGAGGCCTTTCTGATCCAGTTAGCAACGTGGGCCGAAGCGGGTCGTCCACACATTCGCTTGCGGCAGGGCGCGTTTGAAGCCCGTCGGCAAGTCGATATGGCCGGCTTCGGCCGGTGGAAATTCGCCGGTGCGCTGGCCGCGGTGGCCGCGCTGGGCTGGTTCGGGTCGGTCATCCTGGAGACCAATGCGATGAATGATCGCGCGCAAGGTCTGGAAAACCTTGCAGAAGAATTTGCGCGCGTCGGCTGGCCTGAGCTCAATGGGGATGTACAACAGGCGCTGGCAGCAGCCCGAAATGCGTCTGGCGACGGATCTCAAGGGTTCCTTGGCCTGCTCGATGTTACGGCGGTCCTCTATGACGCCCTCGACCAGGTCGAGGGCAGCGAGCTGCGCAGTCTTCGCTATGATCGTGTTCGTCGTCAGATGACGGCATCGGTGGCGTTTCAGAGTTTCGCAGATGTTGACCGGTTGACGGCGATCCTGAATGGCGGCGGCTTGTCGGCCCGGTCCGGTGACGCGCGCCAGAGCGGATCCAGGGTCATCGGCGACCTCACTCTGGAGTCAGGCGCATGAGCAATTGGTGGCAGAATATGGCCCCTCGTGAGCGGCTCCTGATCGGCATTGCCGCGGTTCTGACGGTGATTATTGGGGTATGGCAATTTATCTATGTGCCAACGATGAGTGCGCGCGACGAAGCCCGGGCCAATCTCGATGAAGCGGACCGGGTCCTTTCGCAAATCCAGGAAAATTATGTCTTCAAGCGGGCCCAGGGGGCCGCGAATGCCAGCAACGCGCGGGCAACCTCCGGGAATATTGAAGACTTCAAGGCGGCTGTCACCGGCTCTGCCGGCGATATCGGCCTCGCCATTGCTCGCTTGCAGGGTAATGACACGACTAGCGTCCGCCTGGTCTTCGAGAATTCCGACCCGCGTCTGGTTTTCTTGTGGCTGGAAGACATGCAGGCCAAACATTCGGCACAAATCACCCGCTTTAATATGGAACAGGCCGGCAATGGCCTGGTTCGCGTGAATGTCGATCTGGTGTCTGGAGGCTTGTAATGCGCAAACTGCTCTTGCTGATCCTGTTTATCGTCATACTGATTGCCGGGGTGTTTGCGTTCACGCCGCTCGGCTTCGTGCTCAGCCAGTCCGGTGCAGGCGGCCTTGGCGCGGGTTGGGCCAAGGCGGATGGTACGCTGATGAAAGGGCGGATTAGCGGCCTCTATGTCGGGACCCAGCCGATCGGCGATGTCAGCCTGGAATTGCGCCCACTTTCACTGCTCTCCTTGCGTCCCTCCTATGACATTCAATGGGGCGGCGCGGGGGGACAGGGCACGGCGGTGCTGACCCTGTCGCGCAGCGCCTTGATCGGCGATGATGTCCGTATGCGGCAAGAGATTGGTGCGCTCGAGGGGCTCGACCCGGCGGTCCGGGCCATGGGCGGCAGCCTTGACATCACCGATGGGGCGTTTCGTCTGACCCAGACCGGATGCACCGAAGCTTCCGGCCAATTGTCGACCAATACGCTAAGCACGCTCGCGGCGCAGTATGGCCGGCAATTCGGCGAAATATCCGGACCGATCAGCTGTGACGGCGGCGCCTTCGTGCTCGCCATGGAAGGATCGTCCGAGGCCAATGACCGCGTCATCATAGACGCGCGCGCCGCCCCGAGCGGGCAAGGGGAGTTTTCGACGCGCGTTATGACCCAGGACGCCCAGATCATCATCGCATTGACGCAAATCGGTTTTGTCCGTGAGAATGGCGAATTCGTTTATCGGCAGGCGCGAACGGTAGGACTTCAATAATGAAACCTCTGGCTCTGATTTCTTTCATCTTGATGTTTGGCCTGGCGGCCTGTCAGTCGAGCCCGCCATCCGGAACGGATCAAACGCGGGAGCGCCTAATGGCGATGCAGCCGGCGATTAACAGCGTGCCATCGTCCGGCCTTGGGCCTCAGGATCTGCAAGACGGCGAGTGTGGTCTGTTTCTCTGGTCGCAAACGGATGTTTCGAAATTCATCTTCTTTTCCAAGGCTTTGACGGGCCAGGCTGTATTCGCCCAGGACGACTCGCCGGTCCGCATGACACAGACTTCCGCCGGCGGCGACATTTTCGGGCAATTCAATACGCGCATGGAATACATCACCACGGACAATCGCGCCGTTGAGCTGACGCTGGAGCCTGGCGAATTGCTTCAAGGTGGTCAGCGCCTGGAGCGGGGCCTGCTTAGCCTGGCCGATCGGGAAGGGTGGCTGACCAAATTACCGGTTCTGGGCGTCCGCGCCTGCAAAGGCGAATGACGAACGTCACGATCGCAAAAGTCTATACCCAGACATCGCCGGGCGCCCTCCGCGCGGTAGCCTGCGATGCTGAAGAGCGCCCCGTCAGGCTCTTTACCGAACGGTGGGGCGGCGTGGGTGAGCGCGCCCGTTTTGGCGCCATCAGCGAGGCTCGGTTGCGGTCCTTTGCGGACGAATTGCGCGGCGCATTTTGCGAGCTGCCAAGTGGTGAACAGGTCTTTCTGCGTCTGAAGTCTCGCGCGGACCTGACCGAAGGACAAGCTATTCGCCTGCGCATCGAGAGCGAAGCGAGGTTCGAAAAACTGGCCCGGGGGGCGCTCACCGAGGCCCCGTTGAAGACCGTATCGGGATTAACTGCATGGTGTGCAGCTATCGGCATGTCGTCTGCGCCTGATATTGTGGAGTCCGCCGACCGCGTCTCTGCTGCGTTCGACGAAGCCCTCTCGCCTTCTGTCACGCTACCGCGTGGCGGCAAGCTACATATTGAACGCACGCGCGCGCTGACCGCTTTTGATATCGACACGGCCGGGCGCAAGGATAAAGGCAGCGCGGGGGCGAGAGCGCTCGCCATCAATCAGGATGCAATAGGTGAAATGGCCCGGCAGATTGCGGTGCGTGGCCTGGGCGGGGCGTTTGTTCTGGATTGCGTATCCCCCATCCATGCCAGCGCCGGTGATCGCCTCCGTGCGTTCGGGCGGTCAGCGTTTGAGGCAATGGGTCTGGCGCCTGTGCGTCTGCTCAAGCCATCGGATCTTGGCTTGCTGCAGGCCGCTTTGCCATGGCGCTTCACGCCGCTGGAAGACGAGCGGACCGCCAATCCAGCAGAAACCGAATTGCTGGACCTGATGCGACACCTCCAGCGCGAAGCCGAGGCGATACCCACAAAATTCTTCACGCTGTTGCTTGGCGGGCGCGTCTGGCGGGCTTATCAAGAGCGCAAATCGGATGCCGACCAGGCCTTGCAGACGCATTTTTCAGGGCGAGTTTCGGTGCAGCAAAGCGCAACAGACACAAGCGAGGTCATAGGTCAGTGAGTCAGAGAATATGCCCGGTGTGCGAAATTCGCCCTGTGTCCGTAAAGTTCAAACCCTTTTGTTCAAAGCGTTGTGCGGATATCGACCTGTCACGTTGGCTGAAGGGTGGCTATGCCATTCCGGGTCGTCCGGCGGATCAGGCCGATGAAGTGCCCGGTCCGCCAGACCCCTCGGATGCTTGATCGGGTTTGAAGAGATGCCGGGCGAGATTCAGACTTCGTCCCGTTGATCTTTTGGATCT